>NC_015416.1:2406900-3008626 GCF_000204415.1 Methanothrix soehngenii GP6
TCAACCCGGATATGATATAGGTGATGTAGACCGAACTGGCGATGAGAAATACCTTCTCTAAAGAGCGGCGGTTGCCCATGACCACGATCGACCAGACCAGGACCGCGGCCGCGGGAACGGATACATATTTGCTCACTCCGAATATCTCCATGCTCGCCGCCACCCCGGCGAACTCCGCAGTAGTTGTGCAGAGGTTAGCGATAATGAAACCGAGGAGGAGGACCACCGTCGGCTTGACCCCGAATCGCTCCCGGATGAGATCGGCCAGACCCTTGCCCGTGACCACGCCCATCCGGGCGCACATCTCCTGCACCACGAACAGGGCGAAGGTTATGGGTATGAGAAGCCAGAGGAGAGAGTATCCAAAATGAGCCCCGGCGATGCTATAGGTTGTGATTCCGCCGGCATCGTTATCCACATTGGCGGTGATTATCCCCGGCCCGATGATGGCCAGGAACACGGCCAGCCTGGCCAGGGATATCTGGGGAGCTCTGCCCCTCAGGCCAATACCCAATTGCATCAGTCCATCCCTCGGATCCTGCGCAGCTTATGGTAGTTCCAGGGCATGCGCTTCCTGAGGTCTTCGGGAATTATCTCATCTAAAGCATCGTCGAAGGTCACTATCCCCAGGATCCTGCCCTCCTCGTCCGCCACGGGCACGCACAGGAAATCGTATTTGGAGAGGAGGTTAGTGACCTCTTCGATGGTCGAGGTGGGAAGTACGCTCAGGACCTCTTTTTTCATGACGGTGCTCGCTATATCATCGGGTTCGGCCAAGAGCAGGTCGCGAAGAGACATGACTCCCAAGAGTTGACCTGAATCGCTCTGGACATAGATGTAATAGATCATATCCACCTCTTTTCCCGATCTCCTCAGAATGGAGAAGATATTCGATACCGTGCATCCGGAGGGGACGGCAACGTAATCGGTGGTCATGAGGCTTCCCGCAGAGCTATTGCTGTAGGCCATCAGCTCTCTGACCTCCTCCGCCTCCACCTCGTTCATCAGTTCCAGCACCTCAGAGGCCTTGTTCTCGGGCATTATCCCCAGGAGGTCGGCTGCATCGTCGGGATTCATGTTCTCCAGGATGTCAGCCACATCGTCGCTCTCCATCTGATTGACCATGGTGGCCTGGACCTCCGGGTCCACCTCTTCCATGGTCTCGGCGGCTGTCTCCTCGCCCAGGGAGTCGAGAATGAGAAGACGATCCCTGTTGTTCAGCTCCTCCAGGATATCGGCTATATCCGCGGGATGAAGGTCATTGATGGTCTTTCTGGAGATCTTGAGGTGAAGGCTTCGCAGGTTGGGATCGAGGGGATCGATATAAGACCAGGGTACAATGCGGTTGGGCAGTCTTGCCATCAGGCCGCCAGAAAGGCCGCCAAGTCCCAGCCTCCTGATTATCCCCTTGAAACCGACGTCCACCCCTACCAGGCAGAGGGATCTCTTTACCTGGCCGAGGAGGATGTCGTTTACTCTCACCACCTTCAAGCCGTCTATATCCACGATCTGCCGGTCAAGAATGGTCTCGGTAACCAGGAGCTCATTCTCAGAGAGCCTTCCCGGAGGGATCTCGTCCCTGGACACATCCAGGCGGATATCGCCGTTGATGCTGCCAACGCTGGATATGGGTAGGATGACCTTCTCTCTCAGGATGTTGGAGGTATAGATGATGCGCGAGATCTCCAGCAGGGTATCCCCAGGCTGGAGGGCGAGGTCTGATAGCTTGCCCACAGCATTTCCCTCCCGATCGCTGATCTTCATTCCCTGCAGCTGGCTGAAGAAGCTTACCCGATTGAATCCATTTGTTGCTGCCTCCTTGACCCAAAGGGGGCCGGTGGCTGTGATCTTCTCAGCGATGCCCCTGGATGTGCGCCACATATCACCTCAGTTCCTTAACAGCTCAATCTCAACTGCTCAATTCTCTGCTAGCTTAATCTGCTCGATATTCTCAATGCATCCTAGACAGGAGGGCTCTCTTCTTTCACCCGATCCATGACCACGATCTCCAGGAGGTTTTTAACCCCTTCAACGGAACGGATGCGGTCGTTGATGATGGTCTTCAGCTCTTCCAGGCCACGAGACCAGACCTTGAGGAAGAGGTCGTACTCTCCTAATATTCCGTAGACCTCGGTTATCTCCGGGATCAAAACCAGAGCCCGAACCGCCCGATCATGGCTCTCGGAGTCGGTCTGGACCAGCATGATGGCGGTTACTGTATAGCCAGTGGCCGCGGGACTGGCGCTGATGGTGAACCGCTCAATGACCCCCTGGGACTTCATGCGCTTCAGACGGAATTGGACGGTTGCATCGGCAATGCCTGACCTCCGCGATATCTCCTGCAGGCTCATGCGACTGTCCTCTCGAAGGTTAGTGAGAATGGTCCTATCTACCTCATCCAGCTCCAAGCTATCGCCCACATCTATCTTGTATTTCTTCAATTATTCCTCTTGATGTTGGCAGAAAACCAATAATACCATATAAAGATTCCTATTTTACCAGTTCTTTGTTTAGATCACGCATTTTCAACTTGCCCAAAAATTTTCCTGGCTAGCGAGGGGGATACCAGTCTGAATTTAGATACAAAATTTAAAAAAATAAATATTTTAATAACTCGACGATCTTTGAACCTCGAAATCCCCTTCCAGGGACATACTGGATCCGATCTTGCTCTTGCCCAATCCGCCCTGGGATGATGAATACATTGAATCTTTGCCGGACCCGATCCGGTCAGAAGCATTGACTGCGGTTGCATTAAAAGCAGTGGTGTTGAGCGCAGTCCAGTTCAGTGTTCTTGTTTTAATGATCGAGGCATTTTCAGCGCTGGAATTTGTGGAATCATTGGAGGATAGATTGATGAGCTTTGATAGATCGACAGTTGAGCCATTCGATTGGACAGTATCAATACCGATGCTAAAGAATGTGCTGTGCTTGTTATTTGACTGGTTGGCGTTGGATACGGAACCGCTCTGCAAATCAGCGATCTTATCCTCCATGCCCTGAGCATCCATATTCATTGGGCCAGATATGGGTGTAGCAGATCCGGTGATAGTAAGCCCTTCAGATTCGATGCCATCCGCGGCCAGAAGGGAAAGCGATGCCGCTCCAAGGACAATTAATACTGCCATTGCTGCCTTCACAATTCCACCTTCATGCTATTAGCATTATAGATGAGATAATACAATTTTAATCTTCCTATGAAAGCCCTTTGGATAGAATCTGGCTAATGTGCGAAATCTGCGCGTCCTACAGTTATATTATCTTTCTTCCCATAGCCTTTTATTTTCACTTCTCCAATCCTATCAATTATTAGAATCATCGAGGATGGCGCTAAATATGATAGAGATTGGCGATGTTGCCCCGGACTTCTGTCTGCCCGGAGCAGGGGGTCAGGAGATCTGCCTTAATGCCCATAGCGGCAAATGGCTGGTCTTATACTTTTATCCCAAGGATAACACCAGCGGCTGCACCCGAGAGGCTATGGACTTCACTGCCCATCTGCCGGATTTTCGCAAGCTAGGCGCAGAGGTGGTGGGAATCAGCCGGGACAGTCCTGCAAGCCACGAGAAGTTCGCCGCCAAGCACAGCCTGAAGGTGACGCTTTTGAGCGATCCGGACCATAGGGTCACCGAGTCTTATGGGGCCTGGGCGCTGAAGAAGATGTACGGCAAAGAGAGCTATGGGACTGTCAGGTCCACCTTCCTCATCGATCCAGAGGGAAAGATAGCATACATCTGGAGGAGGGTCAAAGTGGATGGCCATGCCGCTGCAGTATTAAAAAGATTGCAGAAGCTGCAGGAAATATAGGATCTATCTGGAGAGCAGAATTGATGGGGCAGGAGGGCAAAAGCCCCTCGCTGCTGCCCATTGTTCTCAGCTTGATCGACATTGGATCTTTTTTCAGCCCTATATCTACATGATATCGTTTGTGTTTAGCGAGGTTATAGGCTCGACAGTGCCGGGGGTAGCATTGCCCGCTGGTGTTTCCGCTGATGTATCATCCTTGGTCTGCTGTTTGAGCCTCTCTCTCGCGGCAGCAAGCCTGGCCTTGGTGGAGCTGACGCTGGAATTGATGTTGGAGGCCACGGTTGCGTTCTGGGCTGTGGTGTTGTTGGCCGCAGCTCCAGCTACAGCACTCTCGTTTGTCGCTGCAGCGGCCAATGCAATCGGCTGGACTGCTTGCCCGGCAGGCTGAGCTGCGGAGACATTTTGTGCTCCCGCCGTCCCATAGACCTGCTCATTTGTGAGCTGCAGATAGTCGCTATTAAAGTCAATGACAATGGGACTATCGGTATAGTAGCCATACACCAGAGACACAGGCCTGCTCTGCAAAGAGATGCCGCTGAAGCCCACCAGCGCACGATCCTGGCTCGCGTTTCCAGTAGTTATGACCTCGGTATCGAATCCCGCAGTTGCACTATACGGCCAGCCCCACTGATCAAGAAGGACGAAATTCTCTGGACTGAATACTACATCCTGGGTGCCATTGTTCTGGCCACGGACCTGAACCACTATTCCCTGCTCGTCGGGATTTATCAGCCAGTCTGTGATCCCATAGTACCTTATCAGCAGAAACTCATTGCCGGCTTTTGGTGTAGCCCACCAGTTGATGTTGATCGGCCTTCCGCCCTCAGGAGTCGCAGTAATCAACTTGAAGAGGCTGTCCTTTGGAACCACGAAATAGACCAGCTGCCTTCCCTCGTTCAGGGGTTTGTACATCGCTGGATCGTAAACAGCATCATACTGATCCATCATTTGATATGTGGCATTCGAGGCGTTCAGAAGCCCGGTATCCACCTTCAGGACCTCCTCACTATCATTTAACTCAAATGGCATCCTGATTGAACCAAACAGGACTACCGTAGCATTTCCATCGCTGGCCTGCAGAGGGTAGGCTCCTGCCGGGCCCATAGCCAGTGCCAGTAAGAAGGCCGGAATAATTAAACACATCTTATTCATTGAATATCCCCACTTTTGCCATCATCTCTCATGAAATGGCTGACTTCATGCTTTTTCGCATTTAAATTGCATTCTGCTATTGTCTGTATTTTATCATCCGGTTATATACATTTTATCCAGGATTCTTCCGACCAGGATCCCTGTACCATGCCCCCGAGAGCTATTGGGAAACCTATATCTCCCTGTTCTTTCATATCCAGCGGCGGTGTTCTTAATTGTCAATGCCTATCCTTGTAACCTGCGGCCTCCCTTACGCCAACGGGCCCTGTCATCTGGGCCACCTAAGAACCTATGTACCAGCGGACATCTTCGTCCGAGGATTGAGAAAGATGGGCAAAGAGGTGCTCTTCGTCTGCGGCTCGGATTCCCATGGAACCCCGATCGTGGTCAATGCCGAGGCTCAGGGAATGACCCCCAAGGCTCTGTCCATCAAGTATCACCAGCACTTCGATGAGATCTTCCAGGGAATGGAGATTGATTTCGACTTCTTTGGCGATACTGACGATCCTGCTTGCCACAATCGCACCAAAGAGATGGTAGAAGCTCTCATGGAGAACGGCTACGTCTATCCCAGGGAGATCGATCTTGCCTATTGCCCCAAATGCGAGCGCTTCCTGCCGGATAGATATGTGGAAGGGGAGTGTCCCTACTGCGGCAAGCCCGCCCGGGGAGACGAGTGCGACATGGGATGCGGTCGCCACCTGGAGCCGGGAGAGATCAAGAATGCCATCTGTAAGGTTTGCGGCGGCCGGGCAGAGTACCGCAAACAGACTCATTACTTCTTCCGCCTCTCTGGATTCCGGGACTTCCTGCTCGAGCATCTGCAGACCCTGGGGGGGACCGCCTCAGCCAGGAACTATGCCACGGAGTGGGTCCGCTCGGAGCTCAAGGACTGGTGCATAACCCGCAATATGGCCTGGGGGGTCAGATTTCCAGGCAGCGACGACCTGGTAGTCTACGTCTGGGTGGACGCTCCTATAGGCTATATCGCCTTCACTGAGGAGTGGTGCGCCAGGTCTGGCCGGGACTGGGAGGACTACTGGAAAAAACCTTCCCAGATCATTCACTTCATCGGCGGAGATATCGTCTATCATCACTGCATCTTCTGGCCGGCGATGCTCAAAGGAGCGGGATACACCCTGCCCTCGGCAGTAGTTGCCAGCGGCATGCTCAAGATCGATGACAAGAAGTTCTCCAAATCCCGGGGCAATGTCATCTGGGTGAAGGACGACTACATGGACCGAGGATTGCATCCCGACCTTCTGCGCTATTACCTGGCCAGCTATACCGCTCATAATAAAGAGGTCAACTTCGCCTGGAACATATTTGCCGATAAGGTCAACTCCGAGCTTGTGGGGGCTTTTGGCAACTTCATCAACCGGGCCCTCACCTTCAGCGTGAAAAACTTCGAGGGAAAGGTGCCTGAGGGCAAGATCGATGCTGATGTTTTGGCCCGGATCGAAGAGACCATGGCTGAGGTTGTATCCGGCCTGGAGGAGTACGAGTTCAAGAAGGCCACAGACAGCGTGATGACCCTGGCCGATTATGGGAACACCTACTTCCAGAGCCATGAGCCCTGGAAGCTGGTCAAAAGCGACAAGGATGCCGCAGGCTCTGTCCTTCGAAGCTGCCTGCAGATCGCCAAAGCGCTGGTAATTCTGATGGAACCGGTAATGCCCGCAAAGATGCAAAACGCCTGGAAGCAGCTGGGCATGCCAGGAGAGGTCAGTAAGATCGCTTTAGAAGATGCTCTTGTGCCCCTGGACTCCGGCCAGAGCCTGGGAACCCCTGAGATCCTCTTTGACCGCCTGGAGGAGAAATTCGTCAAAGAACTGGAGAAGATCTTCATGGATAGGATAAAAGAGGCCGGATCCAAAGGCAAGGGAACGCAAGATAAGAAGAAAGAAGAGATCTCCTTTGAGGATTTCCAGTCCATGGATATAAGAATAGGGGAGATCAAGAATGCAGAGGCCATTAAAGGCTCAAACAAGCTCCTCAAGCTCAATGTGGATATAGGAGGAGAGATCCGCCAGGTGGTAGCAGGCATCGCCCAGTCCTATGCAAAAGAGGACCTTGTGGGCACGAAGGTGGTGGTTTTGGTCAATTTGAAGCCGGCCAAGCTCTTCGGAATAGAATCACAGGCCATGCTCCTGGCGGCTGATGTGGAAGGCAGGGCAGTGCTTCTCAGGCCGAGAGAGGCAGTGGAAACGGGAACAAAAGTACGTTAGGAGGTATGATTTTGCTGCAGATAGAGAATCTTTCCAAGACTTACAGGCTAAACGACAGGGATATCGAAGCCCTTAAAGCCATAAGCTTCACCGCCCAGCCGGGCGAGATTTTGGGAATAGTGGGCAAGAGCGGAGGCGGAAAGAGTACCCTGATGAAGATCCTGCGAGGCATGGATCGCTTTGATTCCGGCAAGATCACCATGGACGGCATTACCATCACCCCAGACTCCAGCGATGAGGAGATAAGGGCGCGGATGGCGGCCACCGCCATACACCTGCAAAGGGACTTTGCCCTTTGGACGGAGTCCGCTCTCAATAACGTGGTGCGACGAATTCATTCACGCAAGACGGGCTATGAGGTCCTGCCCATACCCGAGAATGCTGATTATGATGAAATGTACAAAGAGGGGCTCTTTTACCTGGGCCTGGTGGGCCTGGAAAAGAAGGCCAGCCACCTGGCAACCATCCTCAGCGGCGGTGAGAAGCAGAGGCTTGTGATCGCCAGACAGCTGGCCAAAAAGCCCAAGGTCCTCTTGCTGGACGAGCCGGCCACCATGGCCTGCCCGGCCACGAAGCAGGAGGTTTTAGATGCCATCAAGAACGTTCGGGATAAGCTTGGCCTGACAATAGTCGTCGTCTCCCACCTGCCGGAGGTCCACAATTATCTGGCGGACAGGCTGATCTGGCTGGAGAAGGGCGAGATCGTAGCTGTTGGAGAGCCACGAGAGATCCTGAACAGGTTTATGGCGGGAATTGGAAAGCCCGAGCCTTTGGCGCCAAGAAGAAACCTGGGACCATTGATCAAGGTGAGAGACCTGTCCAAGAGGAGCTGCCAGGTCTGCAAGGGAGAGGTTTTAGACGTCCTCAGGATAGAGAATCTCAATTTCGACATCAACAAAGGGGAGATCACCTCTTTCATAGGCAACAGCGGCGGAGGAAAGACCACCCTTCTCAAGATCATGCAAGGAGTCAGAATGCCGGATGCTGGAGCGGTCTATTACCGCTATGGCGATGAATGGGTGGATATGCTCACCTATTCACCCCATAGGATGAATGTGCGTCGAACTTTGGGTGTCATGTACCAGGAGTTCGCCCTTTATGCCGGGGAGACCATCATCGATCAGATCGCATATCAGATGGGCATCAAGAGCACCGATGTGATTGGATATGCCCGTTCCGTAGCCGAGGAGATGGGCATAAGCGAAAAGGTGTTGGATATCATCTATGCCATGGCGGATATGTCTGAAGAGGATGCAAAGTCCGCTCTGGAGTCTCTGGGGCTGACGAGGGATATATTCAAAGATCTATTCCCCCGCTTTCCAAACACTGAGGCCCAGAAGTTCGCTGAGCCCATATTCGACCTGCTGGATTTGGACAGAAGTGTCATGTGGAAGCTTCCCAGGCAGCTATCCGGCGGGGAGCTGGTGAGAGCCTCCCTGGCCATTCTCCTTGCCGCCCAGCCAGAGGTTATGATTCTGGACGAGCCGTTTGGAGATATCGATCCCATCACATTGCGGGAGGTCTCCAATGCCATAAAGAAGATCAACTCGGAGTTTGGTACGACCATTATCCTGGTGAGTCATCATGTGGATTTCGTCAAAGAGGTATCTCACCGGGCCATACTGATGGAGAACGGCGCGCTGGTTGCAGACGGAGATCCCATTGAAGTCTCTAATGCCTTCCTCTCCCGATGCAATGCCCCCTACCTGAGAAGTACGCAGGAGCGTTATGCCATTCATGGATGATCGTTGATGGATTCAGAGCTGGAGGAGATTTACCGTCAGGTTGCAGACAGCATATCACCTGAAGAATTCGAGGAGAGGGTGAAAGAGAAGGTGGCCCTTATGGCCGGCTTATGCGACTCCCGGACCGCGGCCATGCTGGTGGCCAGGGACCTGGGCAGCCCTGATCTTCTGACCAAGATCGGGAGCATCCGGCCTGAGATGGGGAACGTCACATTCACCGGCAGGGTGATCGCCGTATCTCCTGTGCGGGAGTTTCAGCGATCAGACGGATCTCTTGGCAGGGTGGCAAACATCACCCTGGCGGACGAGACCGGGTCGGTGCGTGTCGCCCTCTGGGACGAGACAGCAGAGCTAATCAAGTCAGGGGACCTCGCTGTGGACCAGTGCCTCAAGGTGAGGGGACTGGCCAAAGAGGGATTTGCGGGGACTGAGGTCAGCCTTGGCCGCGGTGGCGGGTTCGAGGAGATAGATCAGGATATTCATCCACGCGTCGCGCCTTACAAGATTGGAGAGCTGAAGAGGGACATGAGCGATGTCAACCTTCTGGCGGCGGTTGTGGATCCGGGAGAGATGAGGGAGTTTGAGCGCCGAGATGGGGGCAAGGGCCAGGTTCGAGGGGTGACGCTGGGAGATGAGACCGGCAAGGTCCGGCTCACCCTCTGGGATGAGCAGGCCCAGATGCCTCTTCTTAAGGGGGAGACGCTTGAGATCGTCGGCGGCTCAGTCCGGGAGAGGTACGGCCTCTTGGAGATCCAGACCGGTGGGAGCACCGCTATTCGCAAGAGCACTAAAAAGCTGGACTTCTCAGAGAGGATGACCCCAATAGCGGAGCTGAAAGAGGGAATGCTCTCTAGCGTTTCCGGCTTTGTATCCGGCCTGGGGGAGGTGCGGGAGTTTCAGAGGGATGATGGCAGAATGGGCCGGGTGGCGAATATCTACATCTCTGATGATTCCGGCCGGATCCGGGCAGCTCTATGGGGAGAGCATGTCGATCGACTGGTGGAGGTTGATCTTGGATACAGGGCGGAGATTATCGATGCGCAGGTCAAGAGCGGCTGGAATGAGGGATTGGAACTCTCCTGCGGATGGCGCACCAGGATTACTTTCGCCCCGCCTGAGTAAGGAAGTTATGTGAGTTATGAGAACACCTACCAGAGGAACTGTGAAGATGGCAATAAAACTACTGGAAGACCTGCCGGGCGTAGGTCCGGCCACTGCCGAAAAGCTGCGCGAGGCGGGATTCAACTCAATCGAAGCCATTGCCGTTGCCTCTCCTGGAGAGCTGGTGAGCGCAGCGGAGGTTGGTGAGGCCACTGCCGCCAAGATCATAGCCGGGGCACGGGAAGCGGCAGACGTAGGCGGCTTTGAGACCGGTGACCGCATCCTGGAGAGAAGAAAGCAGGTGGGTAAGGTCACTACAAGCTGCAAGAGCTTCGATGAGCTGCTGGGCGGAGGTATGGAGACTCAGGCCATTGTGGAGCTCTACGGAGAGTTCGGATGCGGCAAGACCCAGGTCGCCCACCAGCTGGCAGTGAATATCCAGCTGCCGGTGGAGATGGGCGGGCTGAATGGCTCCGTCATCATAATCGATACTGAGAACACATTCCGGCCGGAGCGCATCGACCAGATGGTCAAGGGGCTGCCGCCTGCACCCGACGGCCGGATCTGGGAGACTGAGGATTTCTTAAAGAACATCAACGTGGCCAGGGCCTTCAACTCCAATCACCAGATCCTGCTGGCGGAGAGCGCCATGGACCTGGCGGAGAAGGTCAAAGATTCTGAGAGGCCGGTCCGGCTGCTCATCGTGGACTCGGTGACTGCCCATTTCCGGGCAGAGTATGTGGGGCGGGGGACCCTGGCCGACCGCCAGCAGAAGCTCAACAAGCATCTTCACGACCTGATGCGCTTTGGAGACCTGAACAACGCCCTGATCCTGGTGACCAATCAGGTCATGTCCAAGCCGGACACCTTCTTCGGAGATCCGACTAAACCGGTGGGAGGGCATGTCCTGGGCCATACCTCCACCTTCCGGCTCTACCTGCGAAAATCCAAAGGGGAGAAACGCATCGCTCGCCTGGTGGATTCGCCCAACCTGCCTGATGGGGAAGCGGTCTTCTCGGTGACAACCGACGGATTGAAGGACTGAACGCGGGAACGGGAACGTCGGTCAGATGAAAAAGAAAAGGTGAGGGAGGAGGGGGTGATCCGAGGATGCAGGAGGCAAGGAGCAGTGCTCCCGGATCGTCCACTTCCATTAGCAACTCTATAGATATAGACGATTGTGACAAGAAGTTGTCTATAATATTCAAAGGGATGAGGAGCTAGCCAGAGGGATCCGACATCGGCTTAATGCCTAATCTATCGGATTGCATGGGCCTCATAATTTCCATTGTAGACGAAAATTTTAAGTTCATAAAATTTATTCAATAACCTATGAATATAATGAATATGGATAGAGGTAATATAAGAGACAGTATAATTATATCAATTTATCTTCCAATAGCCATTATCTTCATTGTGGGGCTCTCTCATGCCGCCGTAATCGAGGTCAATCCTGGCCAAAGCATCCAGAAGGCGATTGATCTAGCCAATCCAGGTGACACAATTAGAGTGCTCAATGGGACCTATACCGAGAACATCGAGATCGATAAACAGCTGACAGTGAAAGGGATCGATATGCCGGTGATATGGGCAAAGCACAGTGGAAGCACCATCAACATCACTGCAGACGGCTGCTTAATCGAGGGAATAGATGCTGGAAACTCAAGCGGCTGGCATCAGGGCGGAATCAGGATCACTTCGAATAACAACGTCATCCATAGAAATGAAGTAAAAGATAGTCGCACTGGCATCGTTCTCCAAGAGTCATCTGGCAACAAAATTTTCTATAATGACGCGAGAAACGGAGGAACGGGAATATTTCTCAGGAACTCATGCGATAACACCATCGAAAGAAATGAGATAAGCAGCCATGGGAAGGATAGTCTTGGGGTTAGTTACGGCATATATCTTCTGAATTCCTCCAATCACAACATAATACGCAAAAATATAATCGACATTGGAGGGCTAATTAACGGGGGAATAATGATTTATTGCTCGGAGTTCAATTCCGTAAATGATAATGAGATTACTGGCAGCGGCTTGTTTAGTGGAATGGGAGTCGCTCTTCTCGAAAGCAATAACTGTCTCATCGAGAATAATACCGTCGCCTCAAACGGCATCCTTGGCCAGGGTATTCGCCTTATGTTCTCTCACAATAACACAATAGATGATAACAGTTTGTGCTGCTATGGTCCAATAGGTCAGGCCATTGCGATCCTTCAATCCGAAAATAACCGTATATCTGCTAACCAGGCAAAGAGCTGGCACTGGGGAAGGGACATAGAATTTGAGGGAGCTTCTGGAAACAAACTATCTGGAAATGATGCTATCAGAATCTATGGCGAACCATGATTTGCCATCCCAAAAAAATTGTGAATTACAGCCAGATGCATGCGGATTTGACCCAAACATGAATTTGGAGGAAATGATACCCAACCCAAAGCTTTAATGTCTCCAGCGCTCTCTTTTCTGCCATGAACCTTGGTCGCCTCTTCAAGCCGAAATTTTCACCACGCATAGCGGAAAGCCCGCCGTTCAACTACCTGGAACTGAGGAGCAAGCCCTTCTACATCGTGGCCTCGGTGGAGGTGGGCAATACCACCACTAAGAGCATACTTACTGCTACCGATCTGAATACCGGCAAGACCTACATCGTGAACAAGACGGTAAAGATGACCAGAGATGTGAGGCCGCCAAAACCAGGAGAAGAGATCTTTGCCCATACCATCAATGGCACCCCCCTCACCAAGGAGTCCGTTGCCGAGCTGGTGAAAAACACCCTGATCGAGAGCCACGATAGAGCCCGTCTGGACATCAAGACCGATCTGAACTTCGTGGTGCGCTCAACCGGCGTAGTGGCCGAGCTGGACTCTCCCGAGCAGGTAGGAATATTCATTCAAGCCCTGGCCCAGGGCTGCCTCGATGCCGGCGTCCCTCCCCGGCTCATGACCCCGGCGATGAGCATACACAACATCCTGGAGAAGTTCAAGAGATATACCATGATCGAGAAGGTCATCTTCATGGGAGCAGTGGCCTCCTGCTTCCCGCCCCAGGGGTCCACCGGAGTAGAGGTGGTGGCCAATGAGATGGAAGGAGAGCTTGCCACCGCCGGAATCAAGGAGGGCAGCCGCTGGACAGACGTGGACTTTCGAAACCCCTGCCTCTCCATGGACTTCGGCACCACCCTGGACGGCAGGGTGACGAGCGAAGAGCTGCCCTATGCCCATACCATTGGCAACCTACTGGGCCTAGCTGGTGCTATACCTGATGCCGTGGTCCAGGGCACAGGGCTGGTGGACAGGAAGATAGGGGCGACCCTGGACATATTCGACGCCGGCCTGAAGCCCGACTATGGAAAGGAGGCCCAGGCCTATGCCGACCGGATCGACGAGCTGGTGATCATCGAAAAGGTTCCATTAAATCGCAAAAAATACGGCCTCGTTCCGGTGAATCCAGATGCAGCGGCCAAGAACAATGTGGTCCTTATCGGCTGCGACGTGGGGGTAAACGGCAGCGACCTGGAGAAGCTCTCCGGAATCGGCGCGGATATCAATAGCACCAAAAGCCGAGATCTGAAGGTACTCTTTGGTGCTCTGGACCTGGCCATGGCCCGGGTGGCCCGCAGGCTGGTCCAGGTTGGGGTCGAGGAGGGCATAGTCACCGGCAAGACCGCCATTGGTGTGACCGGTAGGGCGGGTATCACAGGCAACAAGCCCCGCCTGATCTTAGAGGAGATAGATAAGCTCGGGCTGTATGATCATACGGACAGAAATGTGGTCTTCGTGGACGATGGCCTGGCCAGAGGAGCAGCGGTGATGGCTCGATGCATGAACTCCATGGGCACTCCCAAAAATCCGTTAGGAGGGCTGCGCAAAGGAGGGTGCATTCTCAAGAAGAGGATGAGCTATGAGGTGGAAAAGGGTCTGGTCCCCGCACCTCAGGAGGCCCGGCCGGATAAGGATACCCACGATTACTTCGAGGGAGGCCACAAGCGAGAATGAGAAGAGATTGAGCAGAAAATGCCACCACCACCCAGATCACATCCTTCTGCCAAGGTCGAGGAGGAGATTCCCATATCAGTGCTGGCAATAGAAGAGCATGAGGAGACGATCTGGATCTCTTTAAATGCAATTTCAGCCAGCGAATTCCCTCCTTGCATAAAGAATATAATTAGAGGGCCTGGAGGCGAAAAGGGAATGCACAGGAGAGGAGCGATCCTGGCCTCATTCCTGGGCCAATGCGGTTGGAACGAAAAGGAGGCAGGATCCCTCTGGCGGGGTGCTATATCTACAGAGGAGAGGATCTACAGGAAATGGTTTGGGAATATGAACTGCCCAAAGTGCGAGACTATGCAGCGGCAGAGCAAGGGCTATCCCGACCTGGGCATTGAGGATCTTGAGCTATGCCAGCCGGATGAGAAGTGCCAGAGGATAAAAAGCCCGGTGGAGTATGCTGCAGATCTGTTTGCCGAAGAGGAGCTCTCCAGAGGTAGACAGGAGCACATTCGAACTATATTTCTGGCCCGACTTTTCAACTGGAAGACCGGCAGAGAGTTCGATATCGACCTGACAGCAGAGGAGAAAGAGGATCTGGAGAGCCTGAAAAATAAACAAATGGAGACGGATAGCGCCAACACCATCCTCCTCTTCACCTGGAGCAAATTCAGGGGAAGGCTCCGTCCCAAGTTTCGTCTTATGGAGACCGATCTGCCTCGAAGGCGGATGTTATCCGAGCTTCTTTAATGGGCCTGCCACCCGCATGGCCTCAAGGCCCTATTCGAGCACATTTATCTGCAGAACACCATTGAAGGTCTCACTTCCCTGCAATGATGCGGCAGACACGTTGACGCTGTATTTGCCTGGAGGGACATTGGCATTCCAAATGCCGGTATACTCATTCCCAGAGCCCTTGATCAAGACCGCATTTCCCGAATTGATGCCTGTAGAATTAATTATAGTGGCGCTGGCGGTGATTCTGCTCTGGCTGTCAGAAGTGCTATTATTGTCGCTTGTAGTCAGTCCATCACCAGCGGCGGCAAGCAAAGCAGTGATATTGACGGTGCTGCCTGCTGTCACATTTATCGGATCGGCATTGATGCTCACCAGGAATATAGCTGGCCCGGAACCCGTGTTAGCAGTGGGTTCAATCTGAGCGGGAGCGGCAATTGCTGTGCCTTCTGGGTTCTCCTTCTCTGCCCCGGATTCTTTCTCAAACTGAGAAGTGGTCATGCGCGTTGCCTTTGGTCCATAATCCTGTTGGGTTTCATTAATGGGAATACCCTCCAGGAAGCTGGTTGCGCTTAGGGTCCAGTCCCCTTCCTTAGAACAAGTTGAGCACCCAGCTGATGCGCTGATGGTCAGGGCTGCTATAATCATTATAAAGACCATGCCAATCGGTATTAACGCTGATATCTTCATGTATTCTCCTCATGTTTATGATGCCCGGATGTATTAATACAAGCAGGCTCCCATGGCTTTGTTTGCACTTTATTTATATCATCTTAGCGCCCCGAGAACGCTCCGGGTCCGAACCCTCGGCCATGCCCTTCATCCATCACTTTGCATTGATTTTTCAGGCAAGACGATATAATCATATACAAAGAGCATAAAATCCTCATATTGATGAAGAGGCTTACTGCCTATGTCTCGGGCAACGTGCATCAGAGGGGATACCGTGCCAGGGTCACGGATATAGCCCGGGTGCTGGGATTGAAGGGGACGGTTGAGAACCTGGATGATGGCCGGGTCAAGATCATAGCCGAAGGGGATGAGGATAAGCTGAAGTGGTTTGAAGAGGCCATCTGCATCAAGAATACCCTGATTGATGTATCCAGCATAGAGAAGGAGTATTCCACCCCAAGGGACGACGTCAATCGGTTCTATAAGCTGGTGGATAGAGGAGAGACGGATTCTCGGCTGGATACGGCAGCAGACCATCTCAAAAATCTGATCGTCGCCGTGAATAATATGAATCAAAATATTGGCGGTAAGATCGATCAAATGAATGATAATTTAAGCGATAAGATCGATCAAATGAATGATAATTTAAGCGATAAGATCGATCAAATGAATGATAATTTGAGCGGCAAGATGGATGTCATGATCGATCTGCAAAAGGATACGCTATCCGGCCAGGAGACTCTCATCGAAGAGGTGAGGCAATCCAGGAAAGAGATAAAGGGCCGCATGGACCAGAGGTTCGATAAGCTGGAAAGCGAGGTAGCAGAAATGAAGGTGGCCCTCAAGTCAAAAGGCATCATTTAAATCCTGGTACGTGTTTAGCTGGCTAGTCTTATGGTTAACATTTGGAGACAATCCAATCCTCTTTGTCCCCATGTTGCCAGCACTGTCATGATTAGCTCATGAATAGCAGTTCCCTTTCTATTTCTCAAAGTTCCCAAGATTTTTCTCAGCACAACATGTGGCCGCAAAGCTCTCTCTGCCCTATTATTGGTTGTCTCCACACCTGGATTAAGAATGAACGTGAACCAGTAGTCAAAGCCATTGCTGATTTTTCCAATGAATTTCCTGACCTTAACTTCCAAGTACTCTCTGTCGATCCAATGCTGTAGCACTTCTCGTGCCGATTGCCAGATATTCATTCTGACCTCTGGTGGAGGCTCGCATTCTAGAGACTTGGTCAGCGATTCATAGAGCCCCTTGAGTGCTTCATGCAAAGGAACCGCTTCACCAAACGTCTCAGAAAGATCTTTCGATTCTCGAAGTAGATGGGCCCAACATCGCTGCAAGTTCTTTGTGAATCTAGCATACGGTTTCCATCCGTCACATACGATTATCCCTTTAAATCTACGCGTCAAGACTTCTATCAGGACATTCGTTCCTCGGCTCTTCCGAATCACAAAAAATGTCTCAGATGGCGTAGTGAATGTCCAGATCCAGTGCTTTTCTCCCTGGACATGAATTCCCGTTTCATCCACGTAAAGGATCGGAGCGCCACGAATCCGTTCCAAGATAGCATCGTATTCCGGCCGAACTGCTTCGCCAGCACGGCGAGTTAAATCGAATATCGTGGCAGGGCTCAATGCCAGGCCATGAATTCGTTTCAGTGTATCCTGAATCTTTCTGTGAGGCAGCCGATCTTCGTATCTCATCAAGGTCGCTTGCGCGATAACGTTATTTCCGAATTTGCCTTCATGCGGGCAATTTGCATCGCGAGCAACGACTTCTTTCCGGCAGCATGGACATATGTAATGGGCTATTTTGTATTCAGTGACTATGACCGGTTGTGGTTCGGGAATTTCCTCGATAACCTTAGATTCAAATCGAAAAGGAAGGTTAAGCTTTGCTCCGCAATCCGGACATCGATCGGCTGTAACCTCCACTTGGCGATCAGGGATAGCCAAAGGTCTGGTCATACCTTTATGCCCGACCTTTTGGCCGGGCTTTCCCTTGTTGGTCTTATCCTTTTTGAGATTGCGGCCACGTCGAAGGCTTGGCGGAGTATGGGCATTCTCGTATTTAGCTAATCGGGCTTCCAGCTCACGGATCCTGGCTTTGAGCATTTCATTCTCAAGCCTTAATAGCTCATTTTGCTCTCGAAGTTGCCGGATAATCTCGGATTCGTCCATACTCTCAATAAAAGAATATTACCATAATATTACTTAATTTTTCTGGTCCAATTTATTTCTGCTTGGTGGCTAAATCTTAAAAAGCAAGTGTGAGCTAAACACGTACAAATCCTGCAATATCTTTCAAATGTCGAAGAGGACCTTTTTTCTTATCCCTGAAACTTCCGGGTTTGGAAATCAGATCACTCCCCCTCGATCTTTTTCTTCCACTCCTCCGCCTCCTTCGCTAATTCTGGCTTTCCCAGCACTCTGGCCACAGATCCTATGGCCTCCAGATAGCGTACCATCTGGTCTAAATAGTTGATCAGATCGCCCTGGTAGGCATACATTCCATATCTATCGCTGAAGTAATCGATGATCTCTTCCGGGCTCTTGCCTTCCGCCCTCAGATCGAGAATGGACAATGATATGCTTTTTTGGACGCAGCCGCAGTAGGGAGACTCCTTGCAGGTGCAGCGGAGAAAGTCGCGGACGAAGTCCAGGCAGTATCTCTGAATCTTCCTCTCCAGCTGGTTCAGGTCGGAGCTGCTCAATAGATCCAGGAATGAGCCATGCAGAGCCCTCTGGGAGACCTGCATATGCAGCTTGGTGGATATATGCTCGGCGAACTTCAGATAAATAGCCTCAAAACCCTCCAGTTCAACTGCCACTTCCAAAGCGGATCTTCCTTTACCAATCCTCTTGGCGATGAGATTTGTCTGATCTGGGGTAAGAAAATGGGCTGCTGCTGCCGCTCCGAGGCGGGTGGGCTCAAAGCCTTTGACCAAACCGGCCCTCTCGAGAGAATTCAGGGCGCTATCCAGATCATCCAGACCCAGGGTTAGATCATGCAGCTTCTCCAGCTCCTGACGGGATCTGGAGGCGACCGCATTGGCTAAGACCTCCTCTTGCTGCTGCTCATCCGAGAACTCCGGGGCCACATCCTCCATAGCGCCATGCAGAAGGGCAAGTGCCATCTCATCCTCTGACTCCCCCCGACCAGAGGAGAACCGTCGGCCTGGCTCGGCCAAGATGTAGACCAATCCCAGGTCATGATAGCCTGGCCTGCCTGCCCTTCCCAGCATCTGGTTGAACTCGTGCACATTCAGCCAGTTGATGCCCATGGCCAGGGACTCGAAGACCACCTGGGAGGCGGGAAAGTCTACCCCGGCGGCCAACGCTGCGGTCGTCACCACAGTGCTGATCTTTCCCTGGCCAAATAGCTCCTCGATTCTCTTCCTCTCTGGATACTGCAGGCCGGCATGATAAGCTGCCGCCCCGGGGATTGCCTGAGCGAGGTTATAGCAGTTTTTGCGAGAGTTGGTGAAGATTATGGTCTGGCCACGGTAGCCGGTAGACGATATCAGCTTCTCCGCCTGGGCGACCAACTGGCGCAAGAGCATTCGCTTCTCTTTTCCCGAGGAGAAGATGAGATGGCGCTCAATGGGCACCGGCCGCACCTCGTACTCCACTAAAGCTGCATTCAACTGCTTGGCCAGGGCCCCTGGATTTCCTACTGTGGCGGAGAGGAAGATGAATTGCGCCTCTGGGGCAGCATTTCTCAGGCGGGCGATCATCCCGGCCAGACGATGGCCGCGTTCAGCATCTTCCAGCATATGAACTTCATCGATCACCACCGTTCCCACCCGCCCCAGGCTCTTTTTAGTGCGGATCACCTGATCTATGCCCTCGTAGGTGCCGGATATTATGTCGGCATTAAGGCTCTGGACGATCTTCCTCTTCTTTCCCAGACGGATGCGACTTGTTCCCACCCGAATGGAGGTCTGAAAGCCCAGTTCATTATAAGCGGAGAGCTGATCGTACTTCTGGTTGGCCAGGGCCACCAGAGGCACCAGAAACAGTAGCTTGCCCTTTCCCTGCAAAAGGTTCTTTATCCCAGCCATCTCTCCGATCAGGCTCTTACCAGTAGCTGTAGCTGATACAACCAGCTGACTTTTTCCTTCCAGGAGACCGGCGGAGATCGCCCTGGACTGGACGGGCAGGAGTCTTGTCAGCCTGCGACGCAACAGCTCCTTAAGGGGTCCAGGCAGGTCGATTGAATCCAGGGGCAGACCAGTTTCCTCATGGCTGGCGGGAATGAAATCAAACCGGGTTAGCTCAGGCTCAAGCCTCTGCAAAGATAGCAGGCCGATGACATCATCCAAAGATCGCCTCTTCTTCAGGATCCTGGCCAGATGGGACTTGGCAGGACGGCTCAGATGATGAAAATCAGCCTCTCGGAGAAGCTCTGCTGCTGCACAGTTCTCGCAGATGCGGGCGCCCTTGTAGGTTATGGCATCTCGCCCCACATAGGTCACCCTCTTCTGCCCCAGACAATGGCCGCAGACCTGGACGAAGCGGTACTGCAGCTGGTAGGACTCCAATAGCTCCATGAACCTTTTTTCCAGAGCCGAGTCCCCCCTGACAAGATAGATGGCCCCGGCTTTGCGAAGCAGCCTCATAGCATCCTCTGGAGGAAGGTACCTCTCGGCCTCATTCTCCTTCTTGACCAGGAACTTGAAGACCCTTGGCCCCTGGGGCATATCCTTCAAGCGCAAATGGCCCTCGAAGAGAACCTTGTCCCCGCTCTGGGGCAATAACTGTATGCGAGACCTGTCCGCCTGAGCAAGAACCTGAAAAGTCATCTTTGAATCTGCGAGTTCGATTCAGCCAAGAGTGAGATCTATGAGCTCGTACTTCAGGCCCTCGGACTCCAGGCGAGTTAAAAGGCCGGGGATCTGCTCGTCCACGCTCACCACCAGAGAGCTGACTCCATGGTATGCCGCCTCCACCGCGAACTCCTTGGCACCGAAGAGCACATCCGGCTTCCTGCCGGCCTTCTTCAGAGCCACCAGGGCCTCAATTCCCAGGCACCCCACCATCCTCTCCTCTGAGAGCAGGCCTTTCAAAACCTCCAGGTCAACCCCTCTCGATCCGCCTGCTTGCACTCGCGGAACCTTGCATAGGGTTATCCTCCCCTCCTCCAGGCTTATCAATCCCCGCAAGTCTGAGATGCCCACATCCTCCCCTTCGCTGGCACTGGCAATGACAATCCCGCTGGCCTCGATCTTTTCTTTTTTGTTGGCATACAATAGGCCGCCTCTCATCTCCAAGGAGACACTCTCTCCCTCGACCAAATCGGATTCAGCTATCGCCGTCCAGACGGACACATGGCTGATGATCTCCTCCATCACAACCCGAGCATATCGCTTCAGCTCAGCAGCGCTCTCCAGCAGCCACTCCACGCCCTCTTTGGTGATGCTGTAGCGCATGCGGCCGTCTGTAGTTACCAGGCCGTCTACCACCAGCTCTTTGATGTACTCGGAGATCGCCTGAGGGGTGACACCAAGCTTGTTTGCCACCTCCTTTTGGCGGAGGTTGGGCTGATGGGCAGCAATCTCAACCAGAATCTGAAAACGAGAGCTTTCCCTCTTGCTCTGCAATACATTGGCCATCAGAAATCCTCTTCATAAGGCTCTATCCGCTGTCCTCGCACCGCCAGTCCTTCTGCCCTCTTGGCCACGCCACGAATGAATACCTGACTGAGTCCCAGCTCCCGGGAAAGATTAGAAAGCGAGTTGTTGCCTCCATTAACCATCTTCTGCAGCTTCTCAGTTACCTCCCTCAGCTCCTCATCGGACATAAAAGTAAGGCTGATCAGCTCGCTCAGATCCTCCATGGTGGCTTGGAAGTTGGCCTGGATGCGAGAGTAGGTGGAATGATACTCTTTCTCTGGGCTCTCCCCGGGCTCAGGCACCCTCCACTTCGTCTCTATCAGGCCACTCTTGCGCAGAAGGGCTACGCTTCTGTGGACGCCAGCGTCATCGCCGAAAAGGCCAGCTAGCTCCCGCTCAGTTCGCCATTCCCGGCTTAGCTCATCGAATATCTTCTTATGAACGGCTGAGCCGAAGGCCTGCAATAATGGAACCAGATCTGATGGATCATTAATGATCCGCGTCCTTTTTCCAGTCACAAGAACCTCACGGTAATAACTAGGATTGACATTATGCCTTTTCTTTGATAAAGCTTTTGAAGATCAGATCAGCCTGATGGTTTCCAGGTTCATGGGAGCCATGGTGGGAATCCGGTATCTCTTGTAGATGGAGCTGGCCAGATCCAGACAGTTGCCCTCCTCGCCATGGTTGGTTAGAACCCGGCCGGGCTTGGGATATATGCGCCTCAGGTACTCCATGAGCTGCTGGCGATCGGAGTGACCGGAGAAGCCATCGACTGTTGTAACCTCCAGGTTGATCTTCACCGTCTGGGTCTTTCCGTCGACTGATAGCGGGACCTCTTTCCATCCCTTCTGAATCCGTCTTCCAAGGGTTCCCTCTGCCTGATAGCCGACGATGACTAGGGTATTCTTCTCATCCGGCCCCAGGCGCTTGAGATACTCGATCACCGGTCCGCCATTGAGCATGCCGCTCGTCGCCAGTATAACGCAAGGCGGCCCTTCGACTATCTCCGTCCTCTGCTTGGGAGACTCCACCTGGACAAAGCACTCCGCTAGGAATGGATTGATTCCTTTATGGAATATAAGATCCCGAAGATCGTTATTGAGGTACTCCGGGTATGTAGTATGAATGGCGGTGGCCTCGTAGATCATGCCGTCCAGGCAGACCGGCACCTCATCGATCACCTTCTTTCTGATCGCCTCCTCTAAGACCACCATCACCTCCTGGCTGCGGCCAACAGAGAAAGCGGGGATTACAACCTTGCCGCCCCGGTTGATGGTCTCCTTTACCACTTTGATCAGATTGACCTCCGCCTCCTTGCGAGAGGGTTGGATGCTGTTCGTCCCCCCGTAGGTGGCCTCGGTCACCAGGGTCTCCAGGCGGGGGAAGTTGCAGACCGCCGGATCGAAGAGCCTGGTTCTCTCGAACTTATAGTCTCCAGTAAAGGCCACATTATATAGGCCGTCACCGATATGGAAATGGGCGATGGACGAGCCCAGGATGTGCCCGGCGTTGTGCATAGTCAGCTTGGTATCGGGAGCAATGTCGGTAACGTCTCCATAGTTGAGGGTGATGGTATGCTTAAGCGCCTCGCGAATCATTCCTGAGTCATAGGGAAGACGGTTCCCCTCCCTGCCCGCGATCTCGATGTAATCCAGCTGCAATAGAACGAAAAGATCCCTGGTAGGTGGAGTGCAGTAGATGGGGCCCTCATAGCCGTACTTATAGAGCATGGGAACAAGGCCTGCATGGTCCAGGTGAGCATGGGTCAGGACCACCGCATCGATCTGGTTCAAGGGATAGACCTCAGGTACATAGAGGTATGGGGTGGCTGAGTCATCCGATCCCACATTTATTCCGCAGTCGATGATAATACGGGACTCTGGGGTGGAGAGGAGCATACAGCTTCTGCCCACCTCCCGACAGCCGCCTAAGGTGGTTATTCTGACCCACTGGTCCTTGGAAGCAATATCACGGTGGATCTTCCTGCCCACTGTGCGCAGGATGTTTTTTCTCTCGCTCTGCACGCTGCGCAGGTAATCCTTGATATTAGCGATGGTCGAAGATCTAACCGGCGGGGTTCTGACCACCTTCGGCGTCCAGCCGATCAGCTTTGTGATCTCCCGCAGGGTGGCACCATGGCGGCCGATCACTAGCCCGGGCTTCTCCGCCTCGATCTGCACCTCACCGGTCTCGCCGTCGAAGTGGTAGTTGGTGAGGACTGCCTCTTTGGGCACGACCTCCTGGATCTTTATTATGGCAGATTCAGGATCTGCCAATACCTTCAGGTCCGGCCGGACCACCACTCTTTTGCGAAGCTCTTTGGCGAGGTTCCTTATGATCTCGCCGTCATCAGCCACCTTCTTGGGGTCATCGGTGTAGATGACCAGCTCCGGACCCTCGAACTCCAGCCCCGTGACGTTGATGTCCGGGGGCAGTTTGCTCTGAACCTTGCGTTTGAGCTCAAAAAGTACTTCTTCTACCGACAATATTACACATCCAAAAAAGATTAAATGAGATTCATAATCTCCGAATACTCCGGCTCGCCTACCTCCTCATATTTATCTGTAATCCTAACGAGCTCGATCTTATCACCAGAAGCGGAATCTCGCTTCAAAGCGTTATGAATTGCCCTAGCCGCCAGAACAGTTCCATCCTCGACGCTGATACCCGGCTTGTACATGGCCTCCAATACGCCATAAGCGACCGGAGATCCGGAGCCAGTAGCGACAATCCTCCGTTCTTCGATCTGACCTCCCAGGGCATCCAAAGAGTAAATCCTGGGGCCGTATCTGTCCACACCGCCCATGATGAGCTGAACCATAAAAGGATAGTAGCGTCTGGATGAGAGAATATTGGCGAGCATGGTTGTGACGGCCTTGACCGTCAATCCTTCGCCTCTTTGCATCTTATAGAGCCTGGCCTCCACCTGAACCATCCGGACAAGAGACTGGGCATCACCTACACCTCCGGCAGTGGTCATACCCACCAGGTCGTCGATCTGATAGATCTTCTTGGCCTGGCTGCTGGCTATGAAGCTGCCCATGGTAGCACGGCTCTCCGATGCAAGGACTACACCTCCATCACAGAGTACACCTACCGTAGTTGTACCTTTGAACACCTCGACCATTTAATTACCTCAGCTAAAATCGGAAAATGGACAAGCATGCTTGTCGTTCTGCAATATAAATACTTTTTGCACGCCATATTTCGATCGACTGAAATACTGTGAGAGTGCAATGACCTGGTGTGATCGATTTAGCAGACTGGATATATAGGTACTACATCCACCCCATCATTTATGATACGAGCTACAACCCAGTGGACACGATCACCTGGGCGGTGGTGCTGGGCCTGGCGATACTGGGACTGGTGAAGCTCTTTCGCCACTATCGTCTGGCGATCGATGAGCGGCTGGTCTTATCTACCCTGCCCTACATCCTGGCGGGCTCGAGCTTGAGGGTGATCGAGGACGCGGAGATCGTGCAACCGCCCTGGAGCTATCTATTAATCACTCCCCTCATATTCTTCCTGGTCTTCCTGGTCACTGCCGGATCTCTGACCCTCACCAGAAGGATTCTGGGGGACCAATTCCATCACGGCTACGCCGCCATAGGCCTTGCCTGGACCCTTTTCAATCTCATGCTGCTTTTCGGGGTGGGCCTGGAGAACGGCTGGGTCATTGGGGCAGTATTCGCCCTGGGCTCCGCCCTGACTGGAGGCCTGCTCCTCTCTCGCCGCGCCATACCTAGCCTATCCTTTTTGGATGACAGGTTTAACCTCATGATCGTCTATGCCCATATGCTCGATGCCAGCTCCACCTACCTGGGAGTGGACTGGTTTGGCTACTACGAAAAGCATGTCGTCCCCACGTTCCTCATCGATCTGGCAGGAACAGCGGCGGTCATGTACCCACTGAAGTTGATCGTGCTCCTGCCCGCCCTTTTTATGATCGATAAGGCCATCGATGACCGATCCCTGAGAAACCTCACCAAGCTGGCCCTGATCACCCTGGGCCTGGCCCCGGCGGTGAGAAACACCCTGCGGCTGGCGCTGGGCGTTTGAAAGGGAAAAGATATGGAAGTCAGCTATGGCAAGGCCGGGAGAAGGAGCTGGCAAAACTTTTAAATGGTCTCCAGCCCGGCAGGCAGTCACCATCTGCGGCCCTGGAGGCATGGGAAAGACTGCTCTTGTCGCAGAAGCGATCTGACAGCTCTCACCAGGCAACGATCCGCCGGAGCAGTTTCCGGATGGCATCATCTTTCATACCTTCTACCACAAGCCTTAGGCAGCTTTAGCCCTGGAGGCCATTGCCAGGGCTTACGGAGTTGATCCGCGTACAGGAGCCTTAGATGCCGCCCGAATGGCTTTGAGCAGCCGCCAGGCTCTGATAGTACTGGATGGAACTGAGGCTGCCGACGACCTGACAGAAATCCTGTCCATCACAGGAGGCTGCGGGGTGCTCATAACCACCCGGAGGCACAGCGATGCACCTGCCGACTTCTGCGACATGCCTCCGTTACCCCTGGCCGAGGCGGTGCAACTCCTGCAATCCTGGGCCGGCACGATGGCTTCCGATGAGAAGATCTGCCAGAGCATTGTGGCATTCTGGGCGGTCTGCCCCTGGCCGTCTTCCTGGCGGGCCGCTACATGGCTCACAAGCGGCAGCTTGGGGCTTGACGCTAAATAATATATTCAATTTCTCGCTATTTTGATGTAGTTAGACGTGGTTCTATTGAATAGTTCCACATGGGATATAATTCATGTACACTAATTTTCAATCGCGCCATATCCTCGTCCAATATCTTTATTCCCGTTTCATAATCTCGGTCATCTAATCGAGCCTCTATCCTTAGCCCCTTCTTTGTCTTAGTTGATCCGATTAGCTTGATAATGGTTTCATAGCTGGATAAAGGCTTTCCTCGCCAATTCATGCTTATAAATGAGAACATGCAATGCTCGATCTTATTCCACTTGCTCGTCCCAGGTGGAAAATGACTAACCGTAATGGTTATTCCAATTTCATCAGCCAATTGCTGCAAAAAGAACTTCCATCCCCTGTTTCGGCTTCCGTTGCTCCCACCACCATCCGCGCAAATGAGCAAATTTTTGCATCCTGCATAGCGATATTTTCCAACTAAATTCCACCATTGTCTGATGCTCTCAACGGCAAATTCTGCGGTATTGTGGCTCTTTCCGATATTAACGACCCCTTCGTTTCTTTTAGGATCATAAACCCCATAAGGGATAGCGGCTCCAATCGCTTTGGATGGGAAATCATACACATTAACCAGTTCTGGTTGTCCTTTTTGCCTCCAAGTCCTGCCTGAATTCTTGTAGTTGCCGACGAGTTCCTTTTTCTTTGCATCTACAGAAATTACAGGATCACCTGCATCAATGAACTTGGCGGCTTGACTACTGACATAGCGGAATTGAGTATCTCTCTCTGGACCTGACTTACCTTCTAGGTTTTTTCGATTGGCTTGAAGCGAGTAGCCGCTTTCCTTCAATAGCCGTCTCACTGTATCATGACTTACTTTATGACCTCTCGATTGCAGTTCTTCGGCTATGGCATAGGTTGATTTATATGTCCATTTGAGAAGACTCATTGGGTCGCCTGCTGTACTCTCTTCCATTATTTTTTCTAGGTCGTTCAATAGGTTTGGCTCTCTATCTGCAACTCGTTTTCGACCACCACCCGGCTTGCGGAGCCTTTCGGGTGGCTTCAGATCTTCGTTGCTCTCAAGCTCTTGAATGCCCTTATTGATAGTAGTACGCGAAAATCCGGTTATGGCAGAGACTTTTGAGACACCACCCCATCCAAGCTCAAGAGCCTTCGCAGCTGCAAAACGCCTTGCCTGGATAGGATCTGCACCGGATAAGGCTTTTAAGAATGGTCCATAGTCTGCTTCGTTGTCCATAATATATAAACGATGTTCTACAATATAAAGTTGTCTATTTTATTTTGCGTCAACAACTTGGTTGCGAGTATCTTACCTGGCTGGAGAAGACGCCTCTGGAAGCTCTGCATCAGGGAGAGCGAGAGCATCGGAGCATCCCTCTCTTGATGGAGCACAGCCTCAAGCAGGTGAGCGATCCAGCTCGAGCCTGTCTGGGGGTAACGGGAATTCTGGCCTTGCAACCTTTCGAGGCCGAAATCATGGATATCGCTCTGGAGATATCCGCTGATGATGCGAATCGCAGCCTGGGGGAGCTGGTCGATTTCGGTCTCCTGATCCGCCCTGATACTCGCTACCAGATAACTCATGCATTGGCTCATACCTATGCCAGGGCCTGGCTGACTTCGCCAGACAGTGCACTGACCAGGCTGGCGGAGTACTATGAGGATTTCATCCGTGAGCAGATGCAGCGAGGACAGACGCGCTATGCTCTCCTGGACTCCCAAAGAGATCACATCCTGGCAGTGCGGTCAGCTTGTAATAGGGCCGGATTGTGGGAAGCTGCACGCACCATTACCTGGGCTATTGAGGAATATCTGGACCTGCAAGGGCATGGGACGGAAAGGGTTGCCGTGGTTAAGGCGGGACTGGAGGCATCTCGTTCCGATGAAGCGCGGTATGACGAAGCTTCGTTTCTGAATCTTCTGGGCCTGGCCTACGCCCGCCTGGGCGAGCCGCGAAAAGCCATCGAGCACTATGAGCAGGCCCTGAAGATCAGCAGGGAGATCGGATACAGGAGGGGCGAAGCAAACACCCACTGGAATATGAGCCTGGCGCAAGACAGCCTCGGCAAACGATCCGATGCGGTGGGGCTGGCGAAAGAAGCGCTGGCTATCTACGAGCAGATCGAGAGCCTCTACGCGGGGCGGGTGCGTCAGCAGCTGGCGGAGTGGCAGCAATAGAAAGCAATGGGTCAGGCCTGCGAATTAGTCAGACACAAGTCAATCCAGCCAGGGAATGATGAAAGATTAGCAAGGGGACGAAGATTTCTTATGATCTCCTCCCAACATCAGATGTTAAAGAACTCTCTCCAAGAACCTCTCAGTCTATTAGGAAATATCTTTAAGCTTGAAGCTCAGGAGAACAAAAGATCATTCATGGAAAAGCTGCACTTGCCAATCCTAGTCGAGATCGATGAAAACGGCTTATACATAGTTAGCTGCCCGCTCTTTAAGGGATGTCACTCCTGGGGGGAGACCATAGATGAAGCCATGAAGAACATTTCCGAGGTTGTCGATATGTGTCTGGAAGAGACCGAGATAGGCAGCTTCAATACATTTGTCGGTTTCAGAGAGCTGGAAGTCGTTCATAATGCAAAAGCTACCTGCGATTGATTCCCAGGATCTTTTGAGGTTCCTGAAGGCTCTTGGATTCATCGTCATCCGAACAAAGGGCTCCCATGTCCGACTCCGTTCAGAAGATGGTCGGTTAACTACAGTCCCGATTCATAGCAATAGGGAGATACCCAAGGGACTTTTGCGTAAAATAATACGAGAAGATCTGGAGATGAGCCTGGAGGAGTTCCTGGATCTGTATATGGATTCAAGGAAGGAATGATGCGATTTTTAGTGTCAAAGGTCAAATCTATAAGCTGGGTTGAAGATGCAAGCAATGGATATTCTTAAAGGTCATATTCAGGATATCAAGTCCTGATTTGCCGTGAAGCGGATAGGCATTTACGGCTCCTTTTCACGGGGAGAGGAGAAAGAGTCCAAGTGACATTGATATTTTGGTGGAGTTTGAAAAGCCTGCCTTCCGCAACTTCATGAACCTTTCCTTTTGCCTGGAAGATCTCTTCGGAAGAAAGGCGGATCTTGTCACCGTCAAGGGGCTGCACCCACGCATCCGGCCATATGTGGAGAAGGATGTGATAATGGTCTGAATCATAAAAAACGAGCTTCCAGTTCTCAGATCCAATATTCAGCGAATTCTCTTTAATCAAATCACCATCATTAAATAGTAAAATAGCAATTTCCTCGCTATTTGTGCTCACTATAGAGGGATTGTATGACAAACGATGTTCGCAGCAAATCAATGGACCCTGCCTGCCAGGAGATGCTACGGGCTTGTGAGAAGTCCGGCCTGGAGACCGCCTGGGACAGACTGGAAAAACAGCAGCCTCAATGCGGTTTTGGCGAGCTGGGCATATGCTGCAGAAACTGTAACATGGGACCATGCCGAATTGACCCATTTGGGGAGGGAGCAAGCAGGGGCGTTTGTGGGGCCACAGCAGACATAATAGTGGCGCGAAACCTCCTGAGAAGCATTGCCGCCGGGGCAGCAGCTCACTCCGACCACGGGAGGGATGTAGCCCATGCCTTCCAGCTCATCGTGGAGGGCAAAGCCCCCTCCTACTGCATCAAAGACCCAGAGAAGCTCGACCGGCTGATGAAAGAGTACGGCTTGGACAGCCCTGCCCTTCTCGCCGCAGCAATAATGAATGAGTTCGGCAAGCAGGACGGCCCCATCCAGTTCACCCGCCGGGTCCCTCCCCAGAGGCTCGAGCTGTGGAAGAAGCTGGGAATCGACCCCCGTGGCGTGGATAGAGAGATCGTGGAATGCATGCACCGAACCCACATCGGCGTGGACAACGACTATGTGAACCTCATACTGCACGGCCTCAGGACCAGCATCTCTGACGGCTGGGGAGGCTCCATGATCGCTACCGAGCTTCAGGACGTCATATTCGGCACTCCTAAGCCCTTATTCTCTGAGGCCAACATGGGGGTCATAAAGCCCGATCAGGTCAACCTCATCGTGCACGGCCACGAGCCCCTGCTCTCGGAGATGATAGTTGCTGCTGCTTCCGATCCAGATATGATCGAGCTGGCAAGAAACGAAGGAGCGAAGGGGATCAACCTGGCCGGGATATGCTGCACTGCCAATGAGCTGCTCATGCGCCAGGGAGTGCCAATGGCGGGCAACTTCCTCAGCCAGGAGCTGATAATGGCCACCGGCGCGGTGGAGGCGATGGTGGTGGATGTGCAGTGCATCATGCCCGCCCTGGGCCCCCTGGCCAGCTGCTTCCACACCAAGTTCATATCCACCTCGCCCAAAGCCAAGTTCCCCGGCGCGACCCACATGGAGTTCCATGAGGATACCGCTGGAGAGACGGCCAAAGAGATCGTGCGCACTGCAATCAAAAACTTCCGCAACCGCGATCCCTCCCGGGTCCAGATCCCCGATATCAAGACCCGATGCATGGCCGGATTCTCGGTAGAGGCGATAGTCTCCGCTTTAGGAGGAAGCTTAGACCCGCTGATAGAGGCCATCAAGAGCGGAAGCATCCGGGGCATAGGAGCTGTCGTGGGCTGCAACAATCCCAAGATCACTCAGGATTTCGGACATATCGGCATGGTACGGGAGTTGATCAAGAACAACGTCTTGGTCCTCACCACAGGCTGCAACGCCCAGGCCTGCGCCAAGGCTGGCCTCCTCCAGCCGGAAGCAGCAGAGAAGGCGGGCGACGGCCTGAAGGGAGTTTGCCAGGCCCTGGGAGTTCCCCCGGTCCTTCACATGGGCTCATGCGTGGATATCAGCCGCATTCTGGTCGCTGCCGCCGCCCTGGCCAATGCTCTGGGAGTGGACATAAGCGACCTGCCAGCAGCAGGGGCAGCTCCAGAATGGATGAGCGAGAAAGCGGTATCCATCGGCGCTTATGTGGTCAGTTCCGGGGTGTTCACGGTCCTCGGAACCGTTCCGCCGGTCATGGGAAGCAAAGCAGTGGCTGAGCTCTTAACCTCCGGCGCAAAGGACGTGGTGGGAGCATGCTTTGCCGTGGAGCCCGATCCGGTGAAAGCCGCCAGCCTGATGATTGAGCATATCGATAGCCAGCGCAGGAAGCTGGGCCTGGCGTGATTGCGATGAAGGAGAATAAGGAGATATTCGTCCGCTTGGAGAGGTGCATGGGCTGCCGATCCTGCGAGATGGCCTGCGCGATTGAGCACTCCATCTCCAAGAACCTCATTTCTTCTATCTCGGAGAAGCCTGTGCCCGTTCGCCTGCTTTATGTGGAGAAGGCAGAGGGCAGGAATGTGCCCATGATCTGTCGGCACTGCCAGGATGCCCCCTGCGTTGCCGTCTGCCGCACCGGAGCCCTGGTTCAGGACTCGCTAAGCGGTGTGGTGGAACGCATTGAAGAGAACTGCATGGGCTGCTGGATGTGCGCCATGATCTGCCCCTACGGAGTTGTAGGCCGGAAGAAAGAGGTGAGAATGGCGGTTAAATGCGACCGCTGCAAGAGCCTGGAGGTTCCTGCCTGTGTGGCCGCATGCCCCACGGGTGCATTGATCTATTCCACTCAGAGGGAGTTTGCGGAGATGATGAGAAAGGAGGCCGCAGCTCGCATAGCCCGCGAGGCCAGGGGGCTGGCCAAGGCATAAATTTTTTTATTTTTGCATCTCTTATTCTTCATGGTTCCTCAGTTTTCTCCGTTGCGTGAAATCTCTTTTCATGTGCTGCAATGGCATCCATTACAAGATCTCTGTATGCGGAAGTGGGAGGTTTTTTCAGGCCGATTATTAGGAGATCCCTGACGACGTCGCTCTTGCTGCGGCCAGAGGCCAATATGCGCTTCTCGATAGCCTCTAGAACATCATCTTCCACTAGTACAGATAATTGTTTCACAAGATGATATAACATAATATTTGATTGATAAAGTTTTCGTGATGTCGCAGAAACGGCTGCAGATATGTTTCTTTTCGGATGATGGTTTGAAATAAGAGATGGAGCGAAATCCTAATATACCATAATAAGGTATGTTATAATATGAAATCGGATACGGCAAAAACGGCTGTTCTCCAGGAAGAGACAAGGATTTTCAATACTCCGCAATGGATTATTGAGCACTCGAATTCGTATCAGTGGATGAAGAATAAGGGCTTCAAGACTGAGAATGAAATGCGCAAGTGGTGCTCGGACAATTACATAGAATTCTGGGATGAGATGGCCAGGACCTTCGTCGATTGGTTCAAGCCCTACACCCAGATTCTCGACGATTCCGAAAAGCCCCATTACAAGTGGTTTACTGGCGGCAAGGTCAATGTGGCCTACAATGCAGTTGACAGGCATGCCCACTCCGAGAAACGCAACAAAGTAGCTTACTACTTCGTCGGCGAGCCCGTGGGCGATGCAAAAGCTATCACCTACTATCAGCTCTATAGAGAAGTCAACAGGCTGGCCAACGCCCTCAAGAGCGTGGGAGTAGAGAAGGGAGACCGAGTTGTTACGTACCTTCCTATGATTCCAGAGCAGCCCATCACCATGCTGGCATGCGCCAAGATCGGAGCTATTCATACACTGGTGTTCTCTGGATTCTCCTCAGGCGGCTTGGCCAGCAGGGTCAACGATGCCGAGGCCAAGGTCGTCGTCACTGCCGACGGCTTCTACAGGCGCGGAAAACCCCTGCCCCTCAAGCCTAATGTCGATGAGGCCTTGAAGAACTCACCCTCCGTTAAGAAGGTGATAGTAGTCAAGAGGACAGGAGTCTCTGTGCCCATGACTGAGGGCCGAGATGTCTATTATGACGATTTCGTAGCTGGCCAGTCCACCAAGTGTGAAACCGTCCCGCTTGATCCGGAGGATAGGCTGTTCATTCTGTACACCTCCGGCACAACCGGCAAGCCCAAAGGTATTGAGCACGCTCACGGCGGATATGCTGTTGGTGCAGCCCAGACAACCTCATGGGTGCTGGATGTCCACGATGATGACGTCTACTGGTGCACGGCTGATGCAGGCTGGATCACCGGACACTCCTACGTGATCTACGGTCCGCTGATCCTGGGTGCCTCCAGCATCCTGTACGAAGGCTCTCCCGACTTCCCGGATCTGGGCCGCTGGTGGTCCATCATTGAGGAGTATGGCGTCTCTGTATTCTACAGCGCACCCACCGCTGTAAGGATGTTTATGAAATCCGGTGAGGAATTCGTCAAGAAGTACGACCTGTCCAGCATCAGAATTCTGGCATCGGTAGGCGAGCCGCTTAATCCAGAGGCCTACATGTGGTTCAGAAAGAACATAGGCTCCGACCAGGCACCTATCATGGATACCTGGTGGCAGACCGAGACAGGATGCCATGTCGTTGCACCGCTGGCCATGACACCTGAGAAGCCGGGTTCTGTCTGCTTTCCGCTGCCCGGCATGAACACCGATATCTACGACGAGGATGCCAACTCGGTCCCACTGGGCTACGGGGGCAATATCGTCCAAACGGCCCCCTGGCCGTCCATGCTCCGCGCCTTCTTCAGAGATGAGATCAGGTACAAGAAGGAGTACTGGGATATGTACTGGCAGGTCAAGCCCGGCACATACCTGGCAGGAGACAAGGCCACCCGTGACAAAGACGGATACTGGTGGATCCAGGGCAGAATAGATGATGTGCTTAAGGTAGCAGGACATAGAATATCCAACGCTGAGGTTGAGTCCGCTGCAGTATCTCATCCCAAGGTCGCAGAGGCCGCTGTTATCGGTGAGCCCGATGAGGTCAAGGGCGAGAAGATCGTTGCATTCATTATTCTCAAGGAAGGAGTGGTTGAGGAGGAGTCGCTCAAGAAGGATATCTCCACTCACGTAAGGAAGGTCCTGGGCCCGGTTGCTTATCCAGACAAGGTCTATTTCGTCAAGGATGTGCCCAAGACCAGGTCCGGCAAGATCATGCGCCGCGTCATCAAGGCCAAGGCGCTGGGCAAGGATACCGGTGATGTATCAGCACTATCCAATCCGGAGGCGGTAAGCAGCATACCACAGATAAATTAGCCAGAAACCATACCTCCTTTTTTTCGCCGCTGAAACGAGCCTTTTCCATGAAATCCTGCAATAACTGGACTTGCTCCGCCCACCTATACAATGGGCGTCAGGCTGATCCTATTCCTGTCCTCCAAAATCATATTGTAGGGCTCAGTCCTGGGTATGACCCCATAGAGGCAGAGCCCTCCGTTCAGCTCATTTACCAGGAAATAGGTGTCTGCGGTGTGAATGGCCATGTTCATGCTCTCCTGGCCGCTCTTTACCACCAGCACATTGATGTCGTTGGTCTCCTTCCAGTTTCTGATCATCAGGTTGGTCAGATTCAGCGATTCCTTGTAGCCGAAGGAGAACTCAATGGAGTCCAGGCCGATTATGTTCAGAATGGGACGGCCAGTCCTTTCTCGCAATGCATCCCACTTCTCCAGCAGATCCTTTCCCCAGGCCCTGGCGTCATCCCCCTCCGGCTGGGAGACGATAACATTGGTGGGCACAAAGATGTCCCTTGAACTGAGCTGATAGCCGATGCTGGGGAGGATGAACACTCCCCGGCCGTTCTTGATGGCATTTGAGGCCAAGGCGGTCAGCATCTGATAATACCTTTTGCCCACTCCATGATTAATCTCCAAGACGTTGCACGAGCCGTACTTCAGACCGCCGGTGACGATATCCAGGTCGGGGATGCCGGTAGATATTCGGTCTTCAGAAGGATCGGGAACCCTCACCCCATCGCTGACGATTCGCGCATCATTATGTTCCCGATAGGGCTCAAAAAACCTGAACCGGCCATTGTGCAATGTGACAGTGTAGGTCTTCTGATTGATCTTGACCCCGCGCAGCTTTTCTAATTTGATCTGCCGGACGTAGCGGTTCCTCATGTTCCCTCCGGCGTGGCCGGGCAGATTGAACTGCTCCATGGTCACCACCCCATCGACGATGTAATCCAGGGGCATAACATCAGCGAACTCGGAGACGAAAACGAGGTGAGTGTCCAGATCACGGGCAAACTCACAGATGTTCTGCTCGAAGCTGTGCTGAGAGGTGCCTATCAAGTGGGAGGTGTAGTTGAGGACTGCATCCCAGCTGTCGATGATGATCATGGGATTGTCCATCTCCTCCGTCTCCTCGAAGAAGAGCCGAAAGAAGTCCATGACCGCATAATAGTTGGATAGATCCTTGCTCGTCTTATTCAGGCTACCCAAGAGCTTGGTTTGAGTGGCATTGACCACGTTCCTGGGCATGAGGACCTTCTCGATCCAGGGATTTGTGGCATAGAGCCGCGCTGGATCCACTCGAGTGGATATGTATATTCCGTTTCTCTCTTCGCATAGGCTGCTCATGATCTCCAGGGCGAGGGTGGTCTTGCCCGTCCCCGGCATGCCCTTGATGAGAAGCGTCTGGCCTTTATCGACATGAAAGAATTCTTTGACCTCCTTAGGTATGGAGGGCTGCTCATTGCTTTGCATATAATTCATCCTCCATCAACTCTCTGTGGTATCACATTCGCATCTCTTGGCGCGCTTCAACAGTTTGCATATCTGTTCCGTTTTGACCCGAAATGAGAAATAGATAGTCTCGTCCTCGCCGTTATGAAAATCTATGTCCATCATGGGAAATGCCTCCGCATTCATCGCCCCTTCCTTCCTTTCCCCATGCCTCGCGCTCGTGTTTCTCGTCCTCCAGAGCTTTGAAGGTCCCACCTCCACGAACTCGACCTCCCCCTCAGAGCTGAGCATAGAGAGATACTTAATCACTGTAGTCTTGCTGACCCTTGCCTTTTTGGCCACATCAACCGTGGTCAGGCCCACCTCAGACTCCCCTATGACTTCCAGGATTCTCTCCTTGTATGAGGCCATTTAGTGCCACCATCTCTTTGTATGACCAAATTCCTGCGAAGTAGTTACCATTTCAGATCACGCATGTTTATCCTGTATCATGATATTTCAATTTTTCATAGCCATTTAAGTGAGAGACATTCTTGTGGAAATCAGAAACAATTATATGCCGATCTGTCAACCCAGAAAGATATGCGGATCAATCCATCATCAGATCTGCAGGAGCCATATGGCTGAGGAATGCAAAAAAATCGAATGTGACTATGCGAATCAGGGGTATCTGGATCCCTGGCCGCCGGTTCGAGGCGAATATCGGTTAGGCGACCCCAGAGCAGGAGTGGCGGTGGTCACTTTAGCCAGCGTCTTCAACCCCAGGGGTACAGCCATATCCGGACCCTGCAAGACTGAGAACCTGGGATTGGAGAAGATAGTGGCCAATGTGATCAGCAACAGCAACATAAGGTTTCTCATCGTCTGCGGAGTGGAGTCGAAGGGCCATCTGCCAGGAAATACTCTGCTCGCTCTCCATAAAAATGGAATCGATGAGAAAGGGAGGATAATCGGATCGAAGGGAGCGATACCCTTCATTCAGAACCTCTCCGTTCAGGCCGTCGAGCGTTTTCAGCGGCAGGTGGAGCTTATAGACAGGATTGGCCTGGAGGACATGAAAGAGATTGAAAAGCTAGTCTCCCAATACAATCACCTCGCAATGCCTTTTCCAGAGGAGCCCTACCAGGTGATCAAGAGAAAGGCGGCCCGTCAGGAGATGTTATCAGGCGATAGCGATCTAACATTTGGAGCGGGAGTCAGCATGGACACGGCCATATGGCTGGTTGCTTCCGAGGGATGAGATCATGTTCCGGTTTAAGAATGAGCAGACCATAGTGAATGTGGCCGGGGTAAGGTTCGGAGGCCAGCCCGGAGAGCTGCCAACCGTCCTTTGCGGCACCATCTTCTATCAGGGGCACAGGATTGTGGAGGATGATGAGCGAGGAATATTCGATCGGGCCGCAGCGGAGAGGCTAGTTCTGCGCCAATCTGAGCTTTCCAGTGAGACCGGTTGCCCTTTTGTCCTACATATCTATGCCCGGACCGTTTCCGCCCTGCAGAAGTATCTGGATTTTGCGGAAGAGGTCTGGTCGGGGCCGTTTATCGTCGACTCGGCAGAGAGGAGCACTCGCTCTTTAGCCCTATCGCTGCTCTCGGAATTGGGGTATGCAGACAAAGCCATATATAACAGCATAAGCATTGCCACAGATGATGCCGAGGCCCGGGCCTTGCTGGAGAATGAGGTTGACAGCGCCATCATCCTCGCTTACAATCCCGGTGAGCCGGGAGTGGAAGGAGCCATGCGGATCTTGGAGAATGGTGGCCTGGTGAGAGACGAGGGGCTGATACCCCTGTCAAAGAGGCTTGGGATCAGCAACATTCTCATCGATCCAGGGGTGGTGCCGATGGGCAGCGGAGCGGGGTCCTCTCTGCGCTTCTCGGTGGTTGCCAAATCACGCCTCGGACTGCCTGTTGGCTCGGGAATTCATAATGCAGTCAGCTCCTGGCAGTGGCTCAAGGATAGGATGAAGAGCAACCGAAGCTGCTGCGATGCCGCAGCTGCCTGCATGCAGCTTGCCATGGGAGGCGACTTTCTCCTCTATGGACCCATTGAGAGCGGCGAGGTCATCTTTCCGGCAGCGGCCATGGCCGATATTCTGGTGGCAGAGGCGGTAAGGGATCTGGAGGTCTATCCCGAGGCCACCCATCCCATCTTCCGCCTGGTTTAGTTTCAGCTGGGATCTTCTGGAAAGGATTTATACCCAAAAGGAGAAGTCTTGGGCATGTATCTGTCTCGCGATGAAGAGGCCATATACCGGGGAGATCGGGGGGAGACCCTCCGGCGGATGATGGAGATCCTGGTCGCCCTGGGCGACATTTATGGGGCAGAGAGGCTCGTGCCTGTGAGATCGGTGCAGATCGCCGGGGTCTCCTACAAGAATATCGGGGACGCTGGCCTGGAATGGATATCCGATCTTGAGGGCCAGGTGGTCGTTCCCAGCATTCTCAATCCTGCCGGGATGGACCTTTTTCGCTACAAAGAGATGGGAATCAGCGAGGAATTTGCCTCTAAGCAGCGGGAGACGATAGAGGCTTACCGCCGGCTGGGTGTGATCATCGACTGCACCTGCACTCCATATCAGATCTATGATAGTCTGGCCGAACGGGGAGACCACCTGGCCTGGAGCGAGTCCTCAGCGGTCTGTTATGCCAACTCGGTTATTGGCGCCCGGACCAATCGGGAGGGAGGACCATCTGCCTTGGCTGCTGCCTTGATCGGCAAGACCGCTTTATATGGCTACCATCTGGATCACAACCGGCAGCCCAGCCATGTCATCGAGGCGAAAGCGGAACTTGAGGGCTCTGACTATGGTGCTCTTGGATTTCTGGTTGGCAAAGAGGTCGGGGATGGAGTTCCCCTCTTCCGTCTTCGCTCTTCTCCCACTAAAGACGAGCTAAAGGCCCTGGGGGCAGCGATGGCTGCCAGCGGCTCAGTGGCCCTTTATTATGTGGATGGCGTCACGCCCAAGCCGCCCGAGCCTACCGCAAATTATGATGGATGCGAGAGGATCAGCATCGAGTGGGAAGAGATCGAGGCGGTCTATGATGAGCACGGGGGAGACGATGCCGATATAGTGGCCCTGGGTTGCCCTCACTGCTCTGGAGAAGAGCTGGAGAGGATAGCCGATCTCCTGGCCGGGCAGAAGGTGAAAAAAGAGATGTGGGTCTGCACCGCCCGGAAGATCAAGGATGCCTGCCCCGATCTGGTTGCCAGGATCGAATCATCCGGAGCCAGGGTTTTTTGCGATACCTGTATGGTGGTTTCGCCCGCAACAGAAGGATTTGAAAAGATGATGGTCAACTCCGGCAAGGCCCTGGTATACCTGCCCGGGCTGGGGGGGGTGGATGCTACCTTCGGCAGCCTGGAGGAGTGCATCGATGTTGCTTTGGGGAGGAAGAGATCGTGAGGGAGATTTCCTGCCATAAGGTGGCCTCAGGCTTTGCCAGCGGCCCGTCACTGGCAACGAAAATGGCCATCTCATTTCTGGGGAATATCGACCCCAGGACGGGAATGGTGGTCGATCCCGGCCATGAGCTATATGGCGAGAGCATCAGCGGCAAGGTGCTCATATTCCCCGGAGGAAAGGGATCTACGGTAGGCTCTTATGTCATCTATCAGCTAAAGAAAAGAGATCTGGCCCCCGCGGCCATGATCAACCTTCGCTCTGAGCCAATCGTGGCCGTAGGCGCCATCATCAGCGGCATCCCTCTGGTGGACAGGGTACCGTCCGACATCCTTCAGCTGAAGAACGGAACCTGTATCGAGGTTGATTCCGATCGAGAGCTGATCAGGATCCTGCCTTAACCAAAAGATCGATAGCTGTATCTGGAGAGGGTTTCGCTGAATTATGGGGTGAGTTCAGGCAGAGGATATGGCCTCTGTTCCTCTGCATCTCCATGGTTGGGTCAGTGCGTAGCGGTTCACCACTGAGGCACAGAGACATAGAGTTTTTGCGATTCAAGTTCACCCATAGCAAATAGCGAGGAGCCTCAGGAGATCGGCATGAGTTCGATCAGAACCTTCCGAAGAGATCCTGCTTTACGAATCCTCGTTCTTTCTTTTGCCTTTCCATCATGGCGGCATCGATGGCCTGGCGATAGAACTTGTCAGTATACTCCTTGGCCATGCGGGTGGCAGAGAAGTTTGGACCGTTCATCCTGATGGCCTCCTTCATCACCGTCACCCAGCCATGAGGAATGCCATCCTCGCCCAGATTATAATACAGTGGCACTATATCCTTCTCCAGAAGAGTATAGATAGAGGCTGCGTCCTTGGCATCTCTCTGTAGCCCATCATCCGCACCAGAGAACGCCCAGCCGTTTTTGCCATTGTACCCTTCAATCCACCAGCCGTCCAGGACGGATAGCTGGGGAACGCCATTCACCGAAGCCTTCATTCCGCTGGTTCCGCTCGCCTCCATGGGAGGGATGGGGTTGTTCACCCAGACGTCGACGCCATGCACCAAATACTGGGCCAGCAGCTCATCATAGTCTTCGACAAATGCAATCCTGCCACCGGATACTCTATCCTTGGCGGCATTGAATACCTGCTGGAGGAGCATCTTGCTCTGCTGGTCGTCCCCATGCGCTTTTCCTGCAAAGATGATCTGAACCGGTCTCCAGGGATCATTGAGAATCCTTCTCAGCCGATCCATATCCTGCAGGAGAAGGGTAGGTCGCTTATAAGAGGCGAAGCGCCTGGCAAACCCCAGGGTGAGGGCGGCGGGATCGAGCAACACTCCAGAGGCCATGATCTGGCCTGGTTCGGCACCACCTTCCAGCCATTTGTTCCGCGCTCGCTCCTTTATCTTGGTGATCAGCATGTTTTTCATGGCATTATGGTGGTTCCAGATGATCTCATCCGGAATCTCGCAGACCAGCTCCCAGATGCGGCTCTCATCATGCTCCTCCAGCCAGGTCCTGCCCATATAGCGGCTGAAGATGTCATAACCCAGCCGGCGATCGATCCAGGTAGGGACATGAATCCCATTGGTGACATAATCGATGGGAACCTCATCCACAGGAAGATGAGGCCACAGGGGCTGCCACATGCTCCTGCTCACCTCTCCATGCTTCTTGCTCACAGCATTACGGTAGGCTGAGTTGCGAAGAGCGAAGGCGGTCATATTGAACTCACCAGGCCGGTCGGGATTGAGACCCTGTCTCAAGAACTCCTCCATAGAAAGATCCAGGGTTGGAAGATAGGACGAGAGATACTTTTCCAGAAGCGGATAGGCAAAAGCATCGTGCCCTGCAGGAACCGGGGTGTGGGTGGTGAACACTGTGGTATTTCTGACCAGCTCAGAGGCTTCGCTGTAGTTCATCCCCTGCTCGACCTTTTCTCTGATCCTCTCCAGCACGGCGAACGCGGGATGGCCCTCGTTCAGATGAAGGACGGAATAATCCTCGCCCAGAGCCCGCAATACCCTTGCCCCGCCGATTCCCAGGACAATCTCCTGGCGCAGGCGCATCTCCCGGTCGCCGGTGTAGAGCCGGTCGGAGATGATCCGGTTCTGCGATTCGTTGGCCTCGCTGGAGGTATCTATCAGATAGAGCTTGGTCCTTCCCACCTGAACCATCCAGACCTCAAGTGTGAGGGGAGGGTCCATGACTGGAACCTTGACCGAGAGTGGGTTTCCATCCCCGTCCAGCACCTTGTGAATGGGCGCATTCTCTCTGTCCAACATCTCGCAAGCCCCAATCTGCCAGCCGTCTGCTGAGACCATCTGGCGGAGGTAGCCTTGGGGATACATGAATCCCAATCCTACCAGAGGGATGCCCAGGTCACTGCACTCTTTCAGGTAGTCCCCGGCCAGGAATCCCAGACCGCCGGCATAAAAGGGAAGGGCATGATGCAGGCCGTATTCTGCTGAGAAGTAGGCAATAGCACATCTCTCCGGCTCACGGCTGCCGGCACAAAACCAGCTAGTTTCAGGCTCCATATAGCCCTCGAACCTGGCCATAACAGAATCATAATGCCTCAGAAAATGAGTATCATTTGATGCAACTTTGAGCATATGCGCATCCATCTGGTTGAGCATCTTTACTGGATTGTGGCCGCTCAGATGCCAGCCCTGCCTGTGCAGGAGCTTAAATAGCTCTCTGCCCTCAGGGTGCCAGCTCCACCATAGGTTGTAGGTCAGCTTTCTTAATCCGGCGATCCTCTCCGGCAGATGGGGAAATTTGTCGTTGATGCCTTTCATGATCTGTTTCAGCTCCAAGCAGTTTCCATGCGTTTTTTCTCAATGATATAGCCTTCGATATCAGATGATATGGCCATCTGATGGTCATACAAGCCCGCAGAATGGTATTTGCATAGAATATCGTCTTACTCCCCACAAAAGACATTCTGCGTGGAGAAGACATTGTAAAATGTCTCAATCTTGCCCTCAGGATATACCACGGATAGCTTCTCTATCCCCTTTTTCAGCGGTTTATCCTTTGAGCCAAAAGGACAGGAGTAAAATAGGTAGAAGTCATCGATATTCTTTCCCGCCCCGTTGACCTGAAGAGCCGCACCATTCTCGTCTGCCTTTATGAGCTTCACATCTTTGTACCCACCCAGGAAAGAGATCAGGTCCGGCTCCAAATGCCGGCATCCCAAAGCGAGCACATAAAGGCGGGTGAATGTATCCAGAGTGTAATTCAGTTCAAAGGTGGCGCGATCTTTGTCCAGATGCATTGTGACATCCCTGATCTCAATGCACTCACCACTAACGCTGCCGCCGATTAATAGGACTATTGTCATTGATAATAATAAAGTTAAGGCAATATCTCGCATCTTTACCCATTTGTCCTTAGGATCGACGGCAGAATCAATATCAATCCCATTATTATTATAAATATTATGAACATTATCTGTTGCTTTCTCTGCGCTGACTTATATTTCGACTCGCAGAGCTCATCGCAGAAGTTCTCGTCTGCGCGCACTGAATTGCCGCAGACCAGACAGTGTTTGTGCGGCACAATATCTGTCATTTAATCATCGTCCATTGGTAACAAGGAGGGAGAGTAGATAAGGTTTTCCTCTTATCCATAAACCAATGAACTTGCTGCACTTGATGGGGCGAGCTGATTCAGCAAATGGACGAAAGTTGAGCATTGATTGACGAAATTTCAATTTATAGCCAGAGATCTCAGCATATTTTTTGGGCATGATCAACGACCGCCATTCAATCCCATAGCTCGATATTCAGTTCTGCGAATTACGAAAAAAGAAAATAAAGAATTGCATTGATACACCTTCAGGAACGAGACGATATCAAACGCAGATTCCTCATTATTTGTATAACTATCAAAAAAACATTATTAAATGGGCCGCACATTTTGGCACACTTTCTTAGATTTTTCATTCATCATGGAAAGAAATCCGAGACTATTTTTCCACGGGAAATAAAGGGGTTGGGAGAACTGTCTCTTCCTCTCCTCAATTGCATTAACTATAAAAGGTGCCTTGGCAAGTAGTAGTCATGCCAAGATTACCATTGATCATCTTCATGGCCTTGCTCATCTGGCTTTCTCCGGTTAGCGGCGCGAGAACTTATATCGTTGATGATGACGGTTTCTCTAATTACAAAACAATTCAAGATGCCGTCATCGCAGCCAGTGATGGCGATACGATATACGTCAAGCCAGGAAACTACAGTGAGGAGGTTATCCTGAACAAGAGCCTAAGCCTTATGCCTCTGATAGGAGAGATCGGCCCCATAATTCTCTCCGGCCAGGGCAAAGAGACAGGAATGACAGTATCTTCGGACGGCTGCAACCTGGAGGGGCTCACATTTCAAGGTTATTCTGGTGCGGCTGTTCATCTTCTCTCCCGAAAAAACCGCATTGAGAATAATGTCTTCGAGGATGCCAGCCCGGCAATTCTGGCAAGCGGCTCGGAGGGAAATTCGATAAATGGAAACCTCATAATGAATTGCCAGGGCGGGGTGGCACTGAGAGATGCATCGGAAAATAACAGCATAGACGGAAATGAGATCACCAGCTGCAATATCTCTATATTCTTGGGAGAGGCGGATGGAAACAGCATCATTGAGAACAATATATCAGATGCTTATTGGGGCATATGGCTTGATAACTCCAGCCAGGTCCAGATTGAGGGAAATGATATTCAGAGCAGAAGCCATGGCATCCTGCTGCTAAATGGCAGCGGCCTTTATGTCAGCGACAATCTGGTTATGATTGACGATGCAGGCAATTCCACCAGCAGGGCCTCACTTCTTGCCAATGTCAGCGATGTTGTCTTTCAGAGAAATAAGATCGATGGAGGTGAAATCGGTCTGGCCGCTCTTGATTGCCAAAATACTGAGCTGCTGTATAACAATATCACCCAAAGCAATAATGCCATCTACATACAGGATGCATACGGTCTAAATATCAATAACAACAGCCTCATTGAGGGGGATTACGGCATAAGAGTGGACAACTCCAGCCAAAATTCAATCATCGGAAACCTGGCAAGAGACTTTGTCATCGCCCTAGATATCGGCGCGGCTGAAGATAACCGGATCTTGAAAAACCAATTTGTGGGCATAACCGATGCTGCAATGCAAATCACATCGTCTGGCAACTGCAAGATCTTGGAAAACGAGTTTACCGATGGCTTCCGAGGGATCATGCTCATAGAATCTCCCGCTAACCTTCTCCAGGATAATCGCTTCCAGAATGTTACCTGGAGCCTTTATGTGGAGAGCCAGACAAAAGAGGGATTCAATAACAGTATAGATGAATCCAATGTGGTCGACTTCGTCCCTATAGCCTATCTCTTTGACCAGTCTGAGACGCAGATCAGGGATAGGCAACTGGCCCATCTAACCATGGCATACTGCAGGAATATGGCAGTAGATAATATCACAATAACCCGCGATGCCGTCTTCCTGTTCGATTCAATGAACAACAGCATCATCAACAGCAATATCTCAGAATGCTTTGGCATGCGGCTCATAAATTCATCCGGAAACGATATCCTGGGCAACCTCTTTAATGGCAATGGATACAGTGGCTTGTTCCTGTACTCATCGGATGGGAATCGGATTGAGAAGAACGTCGCATCGGAAAACGAACAGAACGGCTTATCGCTCCTTTCCTGCAATCAGAATATCATTCGCGATAATTCTGTCCAGAAAAATCTGGTCACAGGAATCTGGCTGAATCTCTCGAATGACAACCAGATCTATGAGAACAATATCACTGCCAATTCCCTTGGCTCTCAGCTATCATTCTCCACCGGGAATACAATCTATCACAACAACTTCATAGATAACATAGAGCATTCGATAGATACCGAAGGCGGCAACAGCTGGGATGCCGGCAACAACACGGGCGGAAACTACTGGAGCGATCATTCCGCCAGGGGCAACCCCAGCAGCGACTGGCCCAGATCGATCAAAGGAGGAATTGCAATAGATAACTATCCCTTCCAGGATGTTAATGGCTGGCTGGCAGCATAGATTGCTGCCCGAGGCCATTTCGGATTTGCATAATTGCTGCCGGTCGAAACCGCAATCTTCTTAAGATGATGATGGGATATGATTGGAGCATGGCAAGAAAAAAGAATGAAGGAAGCGGCCTCCAATCATCAGCCGGCCTGATGCGATACTTTGAGGCCGATGATGACTCGATCAAGTTCAGCCCCAAGATGGTGCTCGGCGTCTGCATTGGCGCGGGCGCAGTTGTTATGGGTCTGAATATCGCCTTTGGCCTCTGGCCTTAGTCCCGTCCTGGATGGCAGGGAATTATAATCTCTTTTTGGCAGTTTTATTTAAATAGCTGGGCTTTTGCACTCTGCGCTATATTGATTTGGTCTGGCCGATTCTAAACAAATTCAGACAGGACCTCTTTCAGGTCCTTCAAGAATAGGTCGACGTTTTCATGGCTCATATGCCCCATGAGGATAAGCCGCAATGCTCTGTTTGGTTCCCGGGTTATGGAGACGTGCCAGTCGCGATCCATAAGCCTCTCACGAACCTTAGAGGGCTCTGGGACCCTTAAAGCGACCACATTCATCACCGGTTCGATCAGTGGCTCAACGCCGATCTCCTTTGCCCCCCGGACCAGATGATCTGTTAGATCCATGCAATAGCCGACCATCTCCCTGAATCCCTCCCTGCCCAGGTGCATCATCACAGCATAGGTGGCAGCGGCTGCAGCACCGCTCCTGGTGCCGGTCAGGGAAGCCTGTCTGGCCTTGGTGAGATAGTGGGTCTCGGTCTCCAGGGCGTTCATGCACTCCTGGTTGCGAAAGAGCAGGCCGCCGGCGGGAATGGTGGCAAGCCCCATCTTATGTGGATCTATTGTGATTGATTTGACCCCTGGCAGGGAAAAATCCCAGGCAAAGGATCTATCCAGGAATGGGAGGACGAATCCGCCAAATGCCGCATCGACGTGCAAGTGAACACCCCATTCAAGGGCCAGATCGGATAGCTCTTCGATCGGATCCACCTGTCCGAACTCCGTAGTTCCCGCTATTCCAACCAGGGCTGCCGTATGCTCGTCGATCAGCGACTCCACTGAGGAGAGATCGACCCTGAGCTGGGAATCGAGTTCTGCTTTACGCACCTCCAAAGAGAGAAGATCTCCGATCTTGTCAAATGAAAAATGAGCCGATGCAGGAACGACGATATTTCCCCCACACTTGCCGGACTCGTTCTTGGCCGCCCGAATGGCCTGGATGTTCGACTCAGTGCCACCGGTGGAGATATAGCCCCGGGCCAGAGGGCAGCCCAGGAGCTCTCCCAGCATGCGAACTACCTCTTCTTCCAGCCCTGCTACGCCCGGAAACAGCCCCGGATCTCCCAGGTTGGTCTCCAGAAACATGTCATGAGCCTTTATCGCTATAGGATGGGGACGGGTGCACATGGTGGAGAGGAAGCGGTCATAGCTGTAGTCGCGCTCTCTCGTCCTCTCCAAAATGGCCATTACCTCATCTGCAGGAAGGGCCTTCTCTCTCATTTCGGATCTTTGACCTGACTTGTTGACCTTTTTGGCTATCTGCCTGATTTGGTCCCTGTGCTTCAATCTCTATTTCTCAGAGCATCCAGGATCAGGATCTTCTCGCTCCTGGCCACGGTATCCCTGACGGTGGCCACGGCATCGATGTTAGCGGATATGCTGGTGATGCCCATCTCGACCAATTTTTTGGCCATCTCCGGATAGGAGCCAGCCTGGCCACATATGGAGGTCTTGACTCCCGCTTCGCGGCACTGCTCCACCACATACTCGATCAGCTTCAGGACGGCGGGATGAAGCTCGGAGTACAGCCCGGCCACATTCTCATTGTTTCTATCTACTGCCAGGGTATACTGAGTGAGGTCGTTGGTGCCAAAGGAGATGAAGTCTATTCCATCCTCAATGAAGTCCTCAATGGTCAGAGCGGCGCCTGGTGTCTCGATCATGACTCCTACATCGATCTTATCCAGGTCCAGGCCCTCGTCCCTCATTATGGATTTGGCCTTCTGGAACTCGCTGACATGTTGGACCATGGGCAGCATGATGCCCACATTGGTCAGGCCCATCTCATGCAGCCTCTTGAAGGCTTTGACCTCCAGGCGGAAGTGATCGGTCTCGGTCATATCCCGCCGGATGCCCCTCCAACCCAGCATGGGGTTGTGCTCATGAGGCTCTCCTTCTCCGCCTTCCATGGCCCGGAACTCGTCCGTGGGGGCATCCAGAGTGCGCACCCAGACCGGCCGGGGATAGAAAGCATCGGCAACGACCTTGATGCCACTGATCAGCTCCGATATGTACTCCTCAGTCTTCCCGCTCCTGATATACCAGTTGGGTGTCTTGCCCATGCCTAAGATCATATGCTCGATTCTGAGCAGGCCCACCCCATCGGCCTGGGTAGCAGCTGCCGCCTCTGCCCTGTCCGGCTCGCTGACATTGACCTTGATCTCCGTGGCGGTCACTGGCTTGGAGTAGAAGACGCCTCCTGCAGTCGCTGGAATGGCAGCCTTCGCTTGCGCGGCCTGAGCCACTATGCCCTCGTAGACGATCCCCTTGCCCCCATCCACGGTGATCTCCATGCCGTCCTTCAAAATGCTGGTGGCCTTCTTGGTTCCCACCACTGCAGGACAGCCCAGCTCTCGGCTGACGATGGCTGCATGGCAGGCCATTCCGCCCTCATCGGTGACGATGGCACCGGCCCGCTTCATCCCAGGAACCATATCCGGCATGGTCATCTTGGTGACCATGATGTCGCCCTGCTTGATCTTGTCCAGGTCTCTGCCGCTGGTGATAATCTTCACAATGCCACTGGCCACACCTGGTGCTGCACCAAGCCCGTTCAAAAGGATCTTGCCGCTGCCGGATGCTGCTGGGCCGGCTGCCTTCTTCTCGCTGCTTATGGTGGTGATGGGACGGGACTGGAGGATGTAGATCTTGTTCTTCTCCACACCCCACTCGATATCCTGAGGGAGGCCGTAATGCTCTTCCAGGATCTCGCCGTACCTGGCCAGCTCGATTATCTCCTTATCGGTGAGGACCACTGCCTCCTTCTTCTTGGCAGGGACCTTGGCAGTGGTGGTCTTATGGGTCTTGGCATCTCTGGTGATCATGATCTCTTTGGTGGCGATATACCTGTTCACTATCTTCTTGGTCTTCCGGTCCACCACATAGTTGTCCGGTGATACGCTGCCGCTGACTACTGACTCCCCCAAACCCCATGCTGCCTCAATGACCACCAGCGGCTCGCCAGTGCTTGGCTGGGAGCTGAACATCACTCCTGCCTTCTCTGAGTCCACCATCAACTGCACTATTGCGGATAGATTGACCTTATTGTGCTCGAAGCCCTGCTCAACCCGGTAGAAGATGGCCCTGGCCCCGTAAAGGGATGCCCAGCACTTGCGCACGGCATTGAATACGTCCTCTGCGCCGCGCATATTGAGGTAGGTCTCCTGCTGGCCGGCGAAGCTGGCGTCGGGCAGATCCTCGGCGGTGGCGCTTGACCTTACCGCCACAAAAACCTGCTTTCCTTCCCTTTTGCACAGCTCCTCGTAGCGGGTTTTTATGGCCTCTTCAATGTCCTTCGGCACCTTGGCATCCATGATGAGCTTTTTTGCCGTCTGCTCGGCTCGATGAAGCTCAGTCTCCTGGTTCACATCGACGTTAAGTGCCTCAAAGAGCTTATCCGCGATGCCCGCCCGGTTAATGAAATCCCTGAAGGCCTGAGCAGTGACCGCAAAACCACCAGGAACGGGAACGCCTATACCGATCATCTCGCCGAGGCTTGCGCCTTTGCCGCCGACAATGGACAGGTCTTCCTTGCCGACATCCTCCAACCATACAACAGCTTCCATTAAATCATCCGCCCAATATTACAGGTCAATATGCCCACCCCTCCATCATAACATTATATGAAGCTTTCACATGATATCTAGAATATATACAAAAGCATTTATCCAGGATCATTCAAGTCTATGCTGCATGTTCAAACGCTTTTCCGGGGCAATAGCGGCGAGAAGGATGCTCTTGGAGCGATGTCTTCCCCTCAAGGATATTGAGGAGCTGAATACCTCCTGTGCATTAGATCGAGTAGCATCGGAGGACATCCGCTCTTCTGCTGATCTTCCTGCCTTTGACCGGTCGGCCATGGACGGCTATGCCGTTCGATCTACTGATACCAAGGGCGCCAGGCCGTCCGGTCCCAGATTCATCCCGGACTTCATACCTCAGCGTACAGGGATGGTGGTTCCCGAAGGATATGATGCCATCGTGATGCTTGAGGACGCCAGGGTTCGCGGCGAGGTGCTGGAGGTGACTGCCGAGGCTCACGCCTACAAGAATGTGGCCAGAGCGGGCGAGGACGTGATGGAGGGGGATACGATCTTCACCGAGGGGCACAGGCTGAGACCTCCTGATCTCGCCCTGATCTCTGCTCTGGGAATTGATAGGGTCAGGGTTTATGCAAAGCCGGACGTGGTCATAATCCCCACTGGCGGCAAGCTGGTGGATATCGGCGCCCGCAGGCTTGAGCCTGGAGAGGCCTATGAGATCAATGGCCTCATGGCCCGACTCTATATAGAGAAATGGGGGGCAAATGTCCGTAAGACGAAGATAGTCCCGGACGATTCTGAGCGAATTCGCGAGGCCATCAGCTCAAACCTGGATGCCGACATGATCGTCATCATCGGCGGGACCAGCGTTGGGGAGAAGGACTATGCCCCCCGCATATTATCGGAGATGGGAGAGCTTTATGTGCATGGGGTCCGCCTCCAGCCGGGCAAGCCCACTGCCTTCGGGGACGTGGCCGGCAGGCCGGTGATCTGCCTGCCCGGCTATCCGGTGGCAGCGCTCTCCAATCTGTATCTTTTCATCCGTCCGGCCATAAAGAGGATGGCTCATCTGGATGATGAGCCGCAGCGTGTTCAAGCCAGAGTGGTCCGCAAGATGACCTCCAAGCCCGGCTATCTGAGCCTGGTCCGGGTGGCCTTCAGAGAGGATGGCCAGGTAGAGCCGATCATGGTCTCCGGGGCGGGGATACTGAGCTCCGTGGCCCGGGCGGACGGTTTTGTGGTTGTGCCCGAAGAGCTGGAGGGATTCGAGGAGGGGGATATGGTGGAGGTTGTGCTCTACGAATGAGTGGAAGGAGAGGAAGAAGGATCCGCAAGTCTCTGCAGCGAGCAGCAATAATCCGATTGCCGCCTGCCAAAAATGAGCATCCAACAATGTTTTCCTGCTTTGATATCAGGATAGCTCGAATATTGGCTTTATATGGCCGCCATCAATCCAAATGAAACCATCATTTTTTATCCCTGCACCTCGATCCCAATGCGGTGACTTTCCCTGAACGCCGGCCGGATGCTCGTCAAGATAAACAGGCTATCAGCCTGGGTACTTCTCATATTCATGATCATCTTCTTGATATCGGGATACGCCTGGAACAATGGAATCCTTCTTCCTCTACGTCAGGCCAAACATATGCACACAGAGCTGGACCTGTACCTGGTCTTCTTCTTCCTGGTGCATGTACTGATCAGCACCAAATTCACCCTGGCCCGCTGGAGGGTGGGGCACGAAAAGCTGGTGAATCTGCTCCTCATCGCCATCGGAGTTCTATCCTTCTGGTCTATCCTTGGCATCGATTAGAGGATATGAGATTCTCCTCCAATTTTTTCTGCAACTGCTGCCGCAATCGATGCTTCTGGAGTTCGATCAAGACCACAAGATTTATAACCTAACGTTACTAACCATAAGTTCAATGAATTATTATGAGCAACATGTTGGATCCTATTGAGCTTCTTGACATTCTGGGGAATGAAAATAGAAGACGTATCCTCCAGCTCCTCTCTTTCCGCCCCTTTTACTTCAATGAGATGGCCAAACGGCTGGATGTAGGGCCGAAAGCGGTGATCGACCACCTGGAGATGCTGGAGAGAGCGGGGCTGGTGGAGTGCTATCAAGAGCAGGGACGGAGAAAATACTTCCGCATTGCCAGGAGAACCGTTCTGGAGGTAGCAGTCTCTCCTCATTCATATGGGGTCCGGGCATATCTTTCAGAAGATGCTCCAAAGGACGACTCGGGCTTTGAGGAGGCTGAGGCCTCTTTGGATCTGAAGATGCTCAAAGATGAGCTCTTGGGCCTGGAGAAAAAAAGGTATGAGCTGCGCGAACTATTGGCCCAGATCGAATCGCGAGAGATGGAGATCAAGCAGAGAGCATCCAGCGTTGCCGGATTTCGGGCAGAGAACCAGCTGGAGTCGGAGATCATGACTGCATTGCTCTGCGGCGGCGCAAATTCATCCGAGCTCGCGACCAGGCTGGAGGTTCCAGAAGCGGTGGTTTTAGATAGCTTGAATAAGCTCAAAGAGCGCAGTGCAGTGCACTTAAGAGGTCAGCAATGGAGCATATGAGAAGATCCTCAAGCAACCCGTCATCATCAACGTCCTCGCCATCTGCAGACAATCCCTCTCCGGGAGATGAACCCGGCCCCAGCATCGAGGAGATCGTCCAGGGAGGCATGAAGCCCGCAGAGGATGCATCAGTTTTGCTTCGAGTGGCTGAAGCATATCATAAGGATGCGGGGAAGGGAGTGGCCAGGATCAATCCCATCATTCTCGCCCAATTGGGAGTGGAGAACGGCGGGGTAGTGGAGATCAATGCCCGGGATAAGGTCTATGCCATCGCATGGCCTGGAACTCCTGAGGACCCCCAGGATATAATCAGGATCGACGGAAACACCCGGTCCAACCTGGGGACGGGAATAGACAATCGGGTGAATGTCCGCCGGGCCACGGCCAGGCCCGCCAGAAAGATCGTGGTCGCCCCCACCCGCCAGATCCGCCTCATGGGAGGACAGCAGTATCTCTTGCGCATGCTCCAGGGGAGGGCAGTGGTTAAGGGTGAGATGCTGCGGGTGGAGATGATAAACAGCAGCCTCAACCTGGCAGTGGTGAGCACCGTGCCAAACGGGCCGGTTCTGGTAACTCAGGAGACGATCATCAGCATCACCAGAGAGACCCTGGATGAGCTGGCCCTGCATGTGCGGGACATATCCTATGAGGACATCGGCGGCCTGTCCCGGGAGATCAGGGAGATCAGAGAGATGATCGAGGTTCCGCTGCGCCATCCAGAGCTCTTCAGCCGGCTGGGAATCAATCCTCCCCGGGGGGTGCTCCTGCATGGTCCTCCGGGAACGGGAAAGACGCTCATCGCCAGAGCGGTGGCAGGCGAGACCGACGCCAACTTCATCTCCATCTCCGGGCCGGAGATCGTATCCAAGTTCTATGGCGAGAGCGAGCAGCGGCTGCGCCAGATATTCGATGAAGCGTCGAAGGCGGCTCCTTCCATCATATTCATCGATGAGATCGATTCCATCGCTCCCAAGAGGGAAGAGGTCTCGGGCGACCTGGAGCGGCGGGTGGTTGCCCAGATCCTTTCCCTGATGGACGGCCTCTCCTCCAGGGGAGAGGTGATAGTGATAGCGGCCACCAACCGGCCCAATGCCCTCGATCCTGCCATTCGCAGGGGGGGCCGATTCGACCGGGAGATTGAGATAGGCATACCAAACAGAAACGGCAGGCTGGAGGTGCTCTATGTCCACACCAGGGGCATGCCCTTGGATGAATCGCTGGACTTGATGGAGATCGCAGACTCGACTCATGGCTTCGTAGGAGCGGACCTTTATGCCCTGTGCAAAGAGGCGGCCATGCGCACCCTGGAAAGGGCTCTGCCCGACCTGGACGTTAAAGAGGACATACCATTGGATGTGCTGGACAATCTCAATGTGACCAGAGAGGATTTCCTGTCCGCCCTGAAGAAGATCGAGCCATCGGCGATGAGAGAGGTCTTCGTCGAGGTGGCCCAGGTCCATTGGGATGAAGTGGGCGGCCTGGATGAGGCCAAGCGGTCCCTGGTCGAGGCGGTGGAATGGCCGTTGATGTACCCAGAGGCCTTCGCCTCGGTGGGTGTCCGGCCGCCGCGGGGTATTCTGCTCTACGGTCTTCCCGGTACGGGCAAGACCCTCCTGGTCAGAGCTCTGGCCACGGAGAGCAATGTCAACTTCATCAGCGTTAAGGGACCTGAGCTATTGAGCAAATGGGTGGGCGAGTCGGAGAGGGCAGTCAGAGAGATCTTTCGCAAAGCCCGCCAGGCTGCTCCCGCCCTGGTATTCTTCGACGAGATCGATTCCATTGTTCCCGCCCGGGGCAGCGGATCGGACTCGCATGTTACCGAAAGAGTGGTCAGCCAGTTCCTGACGGAGATGGATGGACTCATGGAGCTGAAGGATGTGGTGATAGTGGCGGCCACCAACCGGCCGGACCTTTTGGATAGCTCGTTGCTCCGGCCGGGCAGGTTCGATCGTTTAGTTTATATTCCCATGCCGGATAAAGAAGCTCGTCAGAAGATACTGGAGATCTATCTCTCAAAGATGCCCGCCTATGAGGTCTCTGCTCAATGGCTGGCGGATATCACTGAGAACTTCAGCGGTGCCGATCTGGAGATGCTCTGCCGGGAGGCGGGGATGCTCGCTTTGCGGGAGCATATCCGGCCGGGAATGAAAAGAGAAGAGCTGATAGTTGACAAGATCCTTGTTACAGAGAAGCGTTTCCAGGAGGCCAGCGAGTATATCAGGCCGCATCTGTCAAAAGATATGCTGCAGGGATACACCAAGATGATCCGTGAATTCCAGGTATGAAAACTTAATGATTTGGAAAGAGAAAAGCATGGAGACAAAGCACCAAATATATAGTCAAGAACAACCAATAATTGCTGTGAGGACCGAAAAATTGACTTCAGAAGACGAGTCTAATGAACTGCTCGGCGATATTAAATTCGAGGATACGAGCAGCATAACCGTACCTGAAAACCTCATAGATCAGGTTATTGGCCAGGACGAGGCAGTTGAGGTGATCAAGAAGGCGGCAAGCCAGAGAAGGCATGTCATGCTCATAGGGTCGCCTGGTACTGGCAAGTCAATGCTCGGCAAAGCAATGAGCGAGCTTCTTCCGGTGGAGGATCTGCAGGATGTTCTGGTCTATGCCAATCCAGAGGATAACAATACCCCCAGGGTTCGCGTCGTTCCCGCGGGCAGGGGCAAACAGATCGTCGATGCCCAGAAGCTGGAGGCAAGAAAGAAGGTCCAGACGAGAAATATGTTCTTGATGATCATCGTAATGGCCCTTATCGTCTACGCCTATTATATGGGCCAGCTTCTTTTCGGAATCATAGCCGCAGCATTGCTGTTCATCTCTTTGCGCTATATGCTGCCCAAAGAGGATGCCATGGTCCCCAAGCTGTTGGTGGATAACAACGGCAAGAAGAAGGCGCCCTATGTGGATGCCACCGGGGCTCATGCCGGGGCATTGCTGGGAGACGTCCGTCATGATCCTTTTCAGTCCGGCGGCCTGGAGACGCCATCCCACGAACGGGTTGAGTGCGGCTCCATCCATAAAGCCCACAAAGGAGTGCTGTTCATCGATGAGGTGAACACCCTCCGGCCGGAGTCACAACAGAGCCTCCTCACCGCCCTGCAGGAAGGGGTCTATCAAATAACCGGTCAGAGCGAGAGAAGCTCCGGCGCCCTGGTGAGGACCGAGCCCGTTCCCTGCAGCTTTATCATGATCGCGGCCGGAAACCTGGATGCTGTTCAGGGAATGCATCCAGCACTCCGGTCGCGCATCAAGGGCTATGGTTATGAGGTCTACATGCGGGATACCATGGAGGACACCCTGGAGAACAGGAACAAGCTAATCAGGTTCGTGGCTCAGGAGATCGTGAGAGACGGAAAGATCCCCCACTTCACTCAAGATGCAGTGGCGGAGATCATGAGAGAGGCCAAGAGGCGTTCGGGCAGAAAGGGGCATCTCACCCTCATGCTCCGCGACCTGGGTGGCCTGATCAGGGTCTCTGGAGATGTAGCCCGGGCGGAATCCTCTCACCTTACCGAGGTTAATCACGTCATGCAGGCCAAGAAGATGGCCCGTTCGGTCGAGCAGCAGCTGGCAGACAGATACATGGAGAGGCGCAAAGACTACAGCATGTTCCACTCCTCCGGAGATGAGATCGGCAGGGTCAACGGCCTGGCAGTCATGGGCGACTCGGGCATTGTTCTGCCCATCATGGCCGAGATCACCCCTGCTCAATCCAAGGAAGAGGGCAAGATCATCGCCACTGGAAAGCTGCAGGAGATCGCTAAAGAGGCGGTGACAAACGTCTCTGTGCTGATCAAGAAGTTCCTGGGCGAGGATATCACCAAGAAGGACGTGCATATTCAGTTCATAGGCACATATGAGGGTGTAGAGGGCGATAGCGCATCCATCTCCATCGCCACTGCTGTCATATCCGCTTTGGAAGGGGTGCCCGTGAAACAGACGGTAGCCATGACCGGCTCGCTCTCCGTGCGGGGAGATGTCATGCCTGTGGGCGGAGTCACCCAGAAGATCGAGGCTGCTGCCCAGGCGGGAATCAAGACTGTCCTCATTCCCAAATCCAATATGGGGGATGTCCTGATAGATGATTCCATGAAAAACTCTATTGAGATCATACCCGTATCCAATATCAGCGAGGTCTTCGAGTTTGCCATGGGTAGCCAGAGGACCAGGCTGATAGAGAAACTGAAGAAGTTCGCCACCGAGAAGAAGATCGGCATCAACATCCCAGAGACGATCCCCACCCCCATCCGGAGCATCTGATCGCTTGACAGCGGAGTTCTATGATACCCGCATTCTGCAGGGGAGTCGAACCAGGATCGTTCTGGACAATGGAAAGCTTGAGGAGATAGCCCAGGTGCCCTTCCAGGGGGCATCGGTTCGGGCTCTTTTTGGCGGTGCCTGGGGTTTTGTAACCACCGATCGGGTGGACGGTCTTGGCCAGGAGATAGATCTGGCCAAGCGCATTGCTCGGAAGATCGGCCGGAAAGAGGATCTCAGTCTGGCAGAGGCTCCGCCCGGCAGAAGCGTGTTGGTGCCAGTTAAAAGAGATCCAAAAGACCTATCTTTAGAGGAGAAGGTAGCCCTTTTGAGAGAGATCGAGGACGCAGCGAAGGTGGAGGGCATATCCTCGACCCAGGCGGTCTACTCAGAGATGGATCTGGTAGCCCACTATTCTAGTTCTGAGGGCCTGGATCTGGAATCAAGGATGACCAGAATGGGCTTTGTGATCAGCGCTGTGGCTCATAGGAATGGCCTTTATCAGACCGATGGCGAAGGCAGAGCCGGTGTGGGCGGCCTGGAGCTATTCGACCGGGAAGATCCAATAGCTCTGGCCAGGCAGGTGGGGGAGACGGCGGTCGCCCTCCTGGATGCCAAGGCGGCGAGAGGAGGGACTCACCCTGTAGTCTTGGATCAGGAGTTGGCCGGGGTGTTCGTCCATGAGGCGGTGGGCCATGCCACTGAGGGAGACATAATCCTGGAGGGGGACTCGTGCCTGGAAGGAAAGCTGGGCCAGAGGATAGGATCGGAGCTGGTGACGGTCAAAGACGACCCCAGCCTGATGCTCAACGGCTACTATCCCTTCGATGATGAGGGAAGCCGAGCCCAGGAGACGGTTCTGGTGGAGAATGGTGTGCTTCGGTCATACCTCAACACCCGCGAGACCGCAGCCAGGTTAGGTGGTGTGCCGCGCAATGCCCGAGCAGAGGGGATTAGCCGGCCGGTAGTGCGGATGAGCAATACCTACATCGCCAATGGTGACTGGAAGCTGGAGGAGATCTTAGAGGAGCTTAAAAGCGGGATCTATCTGGCAGGGAGCCGGGGGGGGCAGGTCAGCACCGGCGAGGGAATCTTCCAGTTCAATGCCAAGAAGGGCTATATCGTGGAGAACGGGGAGAAGACGCAACTGTTGCGAGATGTATCCCTATCCGGAAAGATCCTGGAGACGCTCTTGCATGTAACGGCTGTGGGCGACGACCTGCGGTATAACAGCGGTCGATGCGGAAAGTCCGGCCAGCTGGTGCCTGTGAGCGACGGATCGCCCCATCTGCTCGTCGACAGGGCCACTGTGGGCGGAACGGGATAGAGAAGAATCCAAGAGATAAAATTAAGATGGTCTGGATCAGCTGCGGTTCAATGCTCGATCCAGGTTGCTGTTTACCATCTCCAGGCTGGTATTGGTTATCTCTGCCTTCAGCCAGTCCCAGGCGGCCTGAGTTGCTCGATTTAGCTTCTCTCCTGCAGCATCCTCGATCCGGGATAGTAGACCGTTCTGGCTGTCGTTCTGCCATCCATCATTCTGCGTCCCTTTCTGCTCTTGATCGGATCCCTGCAAGCTCTCTTCCAGCCTCTCTCGCAGATTCTCCTCCACCCTTTGCAGAGTATCAGAGTTGCTCTTCTCTGAGTTATGCTCCTCTCTCCAGTCTTTCGGATCGAACTCATTGTCCGTCTGATTCGCCAGGATCGCATGACCGGCATCCACCAGCAAGAGGTTGAAGTTGGGGTAAGGGATGGGCTGGCCATAGGCTCCGGCTAGATAGGCTACTGCAATCAGCCTGCCCTCATCATCCTGTCCCCGGTTGAAGTCGTCAACATCCAGGTAGACCCTCTTGTCCATGAGCACGGCATATGTGAAATCCCTGGCCGCTGGGCCCTGGATTGCCTTCATATCCGGTGAACGGACGTCGGCCAGAGTGATCCGTTCCACACTGTCTGTAATTCTGGAGTCGGCCTTCTCTATCCTGAGGTCGAATGTATCGCCATCGATCACATTTGTGACTACTCCGTAGACCTCGTCTGGGGAGGCCGAAGATCCGGGCAGGAGGGATAGCACCGAAAAAATTGTCAATATCATAACGAATAACCGGAGGAGGTAAGATATATTTAATTCCAAATATCTCCTTTTGCCATAAGCTCTCATGATAGGCTCACCTTCAGCTCTACAGATCGGTTTCTGCTGCCGTTGACGGCAATAAGCCTGTATATGGTATCCTCAGAGGGAGATATAGATATGGATCCCTCCAGGGCGACCGGGCCGATATCCTGGTCGATCTCGACCAGGCTTGCGCCGACAACCCTCCAGCTGAGAACAGAGGACTGGCCCGGTGCCAGGAATTCCGGTTCGGCATCGAAGAACTCGATCACCGGATAGGGTGATCCCAAGAAGTTCAGCGCCAGTATTCCACCGGCGAGGATCGCCAGCAGCGCACCAAACCAGATGACAATCCCTAGCGGTGTTTTCCAGAAGGACTTTTGCATCTCCCAGTAGGTCTTCTTTTGAGCCATCGTATGCAAATATGAGACAATTCTGGTTATTATACTCTGCTCTTCGGATATTGCGAGCGTTCACCCTCTTCTGTCCGCTTGCATCTCCATCTCTTCCAGAGCCTTCAGGCTATGCTCTTTCAGTATCTGGACGATGCCTTCGATCTCGCCCAGGGCCGATAGATGAAAATCAACCTCAATTCCCGCCCTCTCCAGAGAGCTCTTCCATGAATCTGGAGCAGGCCCCGAGATATCGTTTTCGGCATGCCCTCCGGCTACAAGCAAAAAGGGGCGCAGCCTGACCTTTTGCGCGCCGATGACCTTCAGCTCGTCTATCATCTCCAAGAGGCTCGGAAAGCCCTCTATGGTGCCCAGTAATACCTGGCCATAGTCCTTCTTCAAGACTTGAGCCATCTGGGAGTAGATGGCGTCCGCCGGGTGGCCGGTACCATGGCCTGCCAGCAGCACCGCTTCCTTTTTCGATTCGACTGCGAACTGGCTCTTCCTGACTGTCTCATCTCCCTCTTTTGATTCTGCATCTCTGCTGGGCCTCCACAGGTCTGGCAGTGCCTCTGAGACCCTCCGGCAGTCCTCGAGGCAGGAAAGGAGAGGAAGGCCGATCGTGATCTTCAGCCTCCTTTCCGGATCGGCATCCTTCTTTTCGTACTCTCTTGATAGGGATACCAGTCGATGGAACTCCCCACCGGGAACGATCTGCAGGGATTGGACCACCACCTGTTTGCAGCCCTGGCCGGAGAGTTTGCCCAGGGCCTCCTCGATATTCGGGATGGCGATTCCTTCTCGCTCCTGGAGCCTCTTTATCATAAGACGAGAGGTGAAGGCTAAAAGAACGGGCATGCCGGGATAATCCTTTCTGTATAGAGCCAGGATATTCTCATATGTGGCCATCGCTCTGGGTGAGGCAGAGCCATAGGGAACCAGGAGCATACCTGTCTTTTCCGGGGAGTCAATCAGCATCATATCAAGCTCCTCAGAAAATATATCGCCATCGGCAAAAATAGCTACTTCTCATCCAGGCTGCCCTCGAACTCCTGGAAGGTGCGCAAGGACGAGGCCAGGACCTTTGTCTGGCCGATGAGGGCGGCGATAAACAGCGTATCCAGTATCTCGTCTAGGCTTGCCCCCGCCCGAAGGGCGGCGTTCATGTGCACCTTCAGGCACTTGTCTGCCCCCGAGGCAGCAGCGGCGGCAACGGCCAGCAGCTCCGCGGTCTTGGGCTCGAGGCTATTGGGCCGCAGGACGTAGAAGTCCTTCAGGCAGGAGAAGATCATGAACTCCGGCCGGCGGGCCATGACTCGCAGGATGAAGGGCACTATACCCAGCATCTCCTCGCTGTCTTCGAAGATGTCCTCTTGAATCGAGTCCTTGTTCTCCAGCAGGGCTCGAATAAGCTCCATGTTTTCCGGTTTCATTGTATTTGGTTCGAGGCCTCTTCCCATTCATGCAGCTTTCGCCTCACCTTCTCGGCATGGGGCGATTCAATAAATTCAGCGTTTTCCCTTTATTATGCGATTTTGTTCCTGCGATAGGCTTTGAGCGATGCCTCCTATATCCAATTCCTCAGCACACCAGCCGTTCAAAGCAGCTCTTGCAGAGCACCTTTCCCCCCGCCGTCCTCCCCAGGATCTCCATGAACTCCTCGCCGCACTCCTCGCATTTCAGGGAGGGATGGATGCGGGCCTTTTCGGGAGCGGGAATGTCAACCTCCTCCACAGTGAGGATATCCTCGTCCCTGGCAGAAAGGACCTTCTCTGTCGCCTGGGAGCGGAAGGCTGCCATCCTCTCCCGATCCTCCGGGCCCAGCTCTCCCTGAACCATCTTCTGGCGCAGCTCATCCATACCCTTGAGGATCCCGCCACGGAAATAGATTCTCAGTGCCTTATTCTTATCCCGAGAGTAGAAAGTGAAGGCCTGCTTGCCGTAGTCTTTGAAGAGGAGGTTTCCCTTGCCGGCGGTGCAGCCCAGCATGAATTGTATGGCATCTATGCTACAGGATTTGTTCTCGGCGATGCAGACCAGCTCCTCGTCCTGGGAGCGAGGGTAGTGCTCTTTTACATATTTTGCAATGCGATAGCCAATGGCAAGCCCAGGGCAAGTGTGGCCGTGAAACTCCGCAGCCTCTTTGAAGTCGTCATCCATATATATGGCGCGAGGGAACTCCGGTCTTCAGGCCGGAGAGGAATTGCGCACTTCACCTCCACTAATTCGCAAATTATTTATTCTCATAGCTGTATCTCCTCCTTGGAGAAACTGTTTCCAAGGCACTCTTAATTTACTGCATTACGATGCAGTGGGTATCAGTCAGTATGCCCCGAAGCCTCGATATAACCAGGAGGCAAGCTCCGGTCTTCAGGCCGGAGAAGCTGACATATCTCACCTGAAATCATTGAGCGAAATTCTGACCTCCATTGGTTTGCATGGATAAGTAAAAAGCGGTCTTGATCTGATTGGTCAAGAGCTCCACCGGGAGCTCTCTGGAGCCTTGCTGCGTGGACAGTTTTGCGGCTCTTCGCTGAATTAAGTGGGTGAGGTCCGGCAGACAATATGGCCTCTGTGCCTCTGTGGTTGGGTCAGAGCACTGCGGTTCACCACCGAGGCACAAAAGACATAGAGTTTTTTCGATTCAAATTCACCCCTGCATGCCCCACATGTAGCCCCGGCCGCCCTGCCTCTCCAGCTCAATGTTGTATGTGCCGCTGTGCCCGGAATCGTCGTCGATGACCACACGGCCACGGGCAATTTCTGAATCATCTGCCGAAATGGCCGCAGATATATGCCCTGCGATCTCGGCTTGATCTATCGAACCGGAAGTGGCGCCCTGACCTGCCAGGCTCGCACTCAGAGTGGATTTGTTGTCCGATGATTCTATGGTGACATTCACCAGATGATAGCTATCGTTGCTGATCCCAAAGCTCCCCCTTAAAATAGTATTCCTACTACCAGATCCCAGCCGGGATCTTATATCCTCAAGGCTGAGGTTTGATGAGAGAAGACTCCTGGCAACATCCGGGTCTAAAGTCGATATGGTCTCCACGTTCAGCCTGACGGGATATGATTCGGCATCATTGCTCGCCGTTCCCCGCCAATTCTGGACATCGACATTTCCTCTGCCAACGCCGTTGGATGTGCTTTGTGCACCTTTGCCGCCGGAGGAATTCAATGAGAGGCTGTTCGTTTCGCCCATGTGGGACCTTGATCTCTCGCCCATCTGGGATGCTGAAGGATTATCTTCTTGAGACCCAGAGGCGCTGGCGGTCTGGGATGGAGAATTGCCTTCGATTTGAGGGCCAGCAGTCTCGCCCATTTGCCGCGCTCCTGCATCCAAATTCTGAGCTGCTGAGCATGGACCGCATATCACCAGCAACAATAATGCCAGAGCGAAAAAAGCCAAAGCCTGGCGCATTATGCATCTCATCTCAATCACCGCACGTCCTGCCAGGTAATATATGTTATTGTAGGATGTAAGGGATCTTCGCCCCTTTGACATCCCATTGCATTCAGATATTCATGTGGCCAAAGTTAGTTTTGGCAACTGCCGTCGCGGTTACGATCGCGATCGCCGTCACAGTCGCCATTCGACCTTTCGTTATCCTGGTTTCCATATTGGTTGCCCAGTCCCTCCTGGTTACCATATGGGCAGTTGGGGTTGTTGCAGTCTTTGCCCTGATTTGCATTTTGAGCGGCCGGGCCACTTTGAGCTCCTTTGCCATTCTGAGCGGCTGGACCGTTATCATCTTCCTGACCATACTGATTCTGATTGCCCAGACCATCCTGGCTTCCGTATGGGCAGTTGGAATTCCTGCAGTCCTCGCCGCAATTGCCATACTGAGCCCCAGGCCCATCCTGGCCTGCCAGTCCATTCTGCGATGCTTTTCCGTTTTGTGCTGCCAGGGCAGGAGATGCCAGCAGGCATGCCACCGCTAAAACCGACAATACAGCTATGTATTTCATATTTTACTTACCTCCAGATGGGATGGCCACTATTGCCATCCTCAAACCACTCCTTGCACTGAACGATAGAAAAAATCCAGGCCGAACCAGGATTGAGATTTTATTTCCCAAAAATGCTTAAAATTGTTCTTTATTGTTCTTAAATCTCTCTGACAATTCTATTATGTTCGTTCTGCCTTTTTCTCTTTTGGTTATCAATTTGCGCTTCTCCATTGAGGTTAAAATGCCTGATAGAGATGATTTAGAGATATCCGTCTCATAGCTGATATCCCTCTGGACCATCCTCCCTCCGCGCTGCAGCAGAAGCTTTAAGACGGATTGCTCTTTGTCCGTCAAAGTAGCCATCACCGCGGATATTTCGCTGGTATCCGCCATACCTGCTCTGAATTCCTCGCTGCCATCATTCTTTTGAGCAGATTGAACTTGATCCTCATGCTCAGCGTTTCTATGGCCGGATGATTGGGTTTTTATCATATGCTCATGAGCGGCAGGGCATTTTTCAGGCCCCAAAGGTTTTGACCTGCGCCTGGAGGAGCGGATCAGAAAAACAGCGCCAATAAGCAGCAAAATAGTAATTAATATCGCAACATATTGCAAAATTTCCATTTTTAAATTCGATATTCCAGCATTTGATCCAGCAGAGGTGACTGTATCTGCCAACGCCGCGGTTGCCTCGTCAATCTGAAGAGCATATCCAATTTCAACCGCAGGATCCAAAATATCATGTCCATAAACCTCAGCGACAACTGATCGGTTGGCGGCATAGACCAGATAATCAAGACCATCAGAAGAGTCAACTCCGCTGAGCTTTGCGTTCTCTGGCAGATAGAAGATAATCCTGTACTCTTCATAGATGCCTGGAGACTCAAATCTAAGGCTCCAACTATCAGCGGATTTGGAGGTTAGGGCATTGGTGATAGCATACAGCTGCCTGCTCTCATCATCAATAGAATACTCTGAGGAGTTCAAAAAGGGCAAGGATTCAGGATCCTCAACATATCCAGTGATCAAGCACCTTCCACCTTCGTCGACATACACGCTCAGTATAAGCTGATTTAGAAGGGGGTCATCTTCGGCGGACTGGATGGATGTTGCAGCGCTGAATATGATGGAATTGAAGAAGACAAACACCAAGATCAAACCGATCAAAAGATCCGGCCTGCGCATAAATCATTCTAATGCAGACTGCAACTTAAACCTGATGGAGGACTCCGCCAAAAAAGCTCAGCCCCATTCCTGCATAGACCACGACGGAAAAAGATGCCCTGTGGCTTTCTGTTTTCAGATTGCTGCCGAGATCCTCTGATCTAATTCCAGGCGAAAGAGAGATACCCATAGCCTGCCATGCAGTTTCTCATGCTTATGGGACGCAAAGCCAAGCCCGAGTCTCCGGAGGAGATGGCCATGGTGCATCACGCTCTGGAGAATCCCATCCGCCGGAGGATGCTCATCCTCATGAATGAGGGCCATCTGACAGTGGACGCGATCGCGAAAGAGGTGGGCGATCGAATGCTCGACTACCAGCTGCACCGGCTGGAGCTGGCAGGATTGCTGGAGGTGCATGATGGGCAAATAACCCTCACCGATGCCGGGCTGGCCTATGGCAGCCTGGTGAAATTGGAAAAAGAGAAGGGCGGAGCGGAAAAAATTAGACCGGAAGACCTGTAGACCCATGAGCCCATAGAGTCTCACCGGATCTGACCGTACTGCAGGGTATTTTGATCCTGGATCAAGCCCTCAGTGAAACGGCGGCGACGCACCCCGCTGCAAGCAGACGGGGCATCCGAGGCGTCGCCGCATAAAGATAGTACTACTCGGATCTGATTCAATCCCTAAGTTGGACACGGATGCCCTTTATCCCCGATGCAAGCATCGGGGTATTGATATAAAAATAAATCCCATCCTTTTCCCAGATGAGATCAGCCGTGGGACCTCCGGACCTTTCTCTCATTGCGATCCAAATAGTCCTTTATGGCCTCTACTACCACCTCGGAGCGCTGCACATAAAGGGCTCCTCTGCTTTTTATAACAAAATTCGATAGCCGGTCGTTCAGATCAGAATCCAGCTCTACCTCGATCTTAGGCATGATATCTGCTGGTTGCAGCTAGTATTTTAACATTAGTCAAGGCTTCAGCCTTTTGATCTCCAGATATCCGATCCCGTCATCCGGATAAGCGAACACCATCAGCTTTCTCACCGAATGGGCCAGGCGGACGGCGCGGGAGAGAACCGGAGGCATGAAGACATGATCCAGAGGGATGGCATGCACCAGATACTCAGAGTGAGGGACTTTTAGAGTCCCGTGTACCTGCTTGTAGACCCGAAAGTGGGTGCCGAACTTGAATCCCGTCTTGACCACCAGGCTTTTCTCCCTCAGGTCCCGGTAGGCGCCCAGCTTGAGTTCGAAGTCCTCATCGATCTGCTCTGCCCTGGCGGTGAGAGCAGGCAGGTCGACCGGTCTTCCCTGGCGGTCAGTCAGCTGAAGTTTGCCTTTTTCCAGCAGGTATGCCGACTCGACCAAAGAGAGCTGCAGCCGTTCGCCCACGGGCTTACCAAAAAATCCACTCTCATGCAGAAGACGAGAGGCCTCCGTGTCCCATAGAACCACCCGGTCCTCCAGCAGGGTGGCCATGCCTCCGTTCTCCAGCCCGGCCATCATCCCGGCCATCGACCGCTCGCGTGCCTCATAAAAGGTGATGTCGCTCTCTTCGTCCACAATGGCCAGCATGAGCTTCTTTCTCATCTGTCCAGCCAGGCGGACGGGCTCCATGATATCCTTTAAAGGCAAGGGATTGCGCTCCGATATGACCAGAACATAAAATTCCGCCGGCCCCTTTCCCGGGTGGCCTCCCCTGGGGTAGACCCGAAAATCCGGTCTGCCGGGCTGGACGTAGTAGCCCCGCTCCCTCAGATCCTTGTAGACCACATAGCGAAACTCAAACCCCTTCTCCATTGAGGAGGCAGCTTGAAAAAAGGATCTGAAGTCCAGCTCCTTCTCATTGCGCATTATCTTTATTCTTGATCGATCCAGGAGATAGGCCGCCTCCACCAATGAGAGCTCCAAGCCCTTCCCCTTGGGCCGGCCGAAGTAGCCCTGCTCGAATAGTTCAGGCAGGGCCTCAGGGCCCAGGCGGATCCTATCGTCCTCAAACTGGGCCCGAATCTCCTCTGGCATTCTAACCCAAGCCCAACCTATGACTGTCCTGCTTTGGGGGCGAGCATTCAGCAGCTCAGTTTATCCGGCCAGATGCCATGCATGATGCCCAGGGTCTTATCCACCAGAGAGTGCACGTCGTCTGCGGGATAGCCTGCAGAAAGCAGATAGGACTCAACGTGGTTTGGCACGGCGATGGACATCTGCTCCACCATGGAGACTGTCTGAAGGATGGTGTAGTCGCCAAGCCTAAAGGGGATTATGGCATCGGAGACTATGAGTTCGAATATCTCCGGGCTGATGGGCCTTTCTATGCCGGATAGGAAAGCCTCTAAGATCTCGCTGGTCCAATCGTGCTTCTTGCCCTCGTCCTGATAGGGCATCACCACCACTTCTCTTGTCTTGGCGTACTGCTCTACCAGCTGACTTGCAGTCACATCTCCCTTGAAGACCAGATTCAGGAAGTTGGTGTGGGGGACGGTGGTTGGCACCTTGCTCGCCCGGATGGAGAAGTTGACCTCCTCGAAGATGGTTCCAGCATCTGTTCCCTGGTGGCCAGCTCCCTTGCCGAACTGAATGGCGCTGGGCGAGGCCTTGACCACAGTATGCGGATCTCCATGCCTGCGGTCGATGTTCCCCAGGACGGCGGTAAGGCCCAGGGGCCGGGCGGCCAGAGCCAGCCGGGAGAGGCCCGTGGTGTTGCAGCTTGTGCACTGCACCAGCTTCGGTTTGGCATTTAGGAACATCTGATAGTTTTCCAGACCAAAGAAGAACTCTCGGGCGAAGTCCGCTTTCAGCTCCTCTGTGATCTTGACCTTCTTGTTCTCCTCCAATCCCTTCAGGAGCCCAGGCCGGTCTGCTCCTCCCATGAGGGAGACGAAGCAGTCGTTGGCCAGGCCCGCCTCCAGGTAGGGCAGCTCCTGGTCTCCGGGGGTTCCCACCATGATAAAATCGGATGCAGAAAAGAAGTCATCGTATCCGCCTTCGATCGTCACCCCTGCGGCCTGCCACTTATCCTTAAGGGCCATATCGCTGAGATAGGCCTTCACCCCGTAAAGGCGGTTGAACTTGGCCATGATAGACCTGGCCCGGCCATGAGGTTTTCTGAGGAGCACATTCAGATCGCCATCGATTCCAGCCGCTTTCTTGACCTCTGCGGTAGCAAGAAGAGTCCTTTTATTCTCTGTTCCATCGAAACCCACAAAGCCTGCATTACACTTCAAGAATCTTCACTCCTGATATGAAGTCTTAGTGACTATATTTTAACCTTTCCGGATTGCAGGAGTGCCATCCAGGATCGCTGGAATGGGCTAGACCGTTCTCGAATCATGCCGATCCATAGAGCTCTGCGATTCGATCTGCGATGTAGCTTGAGCTCTCAAGAGGGCTGGATACAGCCGCATCAACCTCAATTTCAGGAGAGATCGGCTCCTCATAGGCCACGTTGACCCCCGGAACGAGTGCATTCTTTCTCCCCGCCTTCTTGTAGATATCTTTGGGAGAGAATGCCGCATTTCTCCTCTCTTCTCTATCCATGCATACCTCTAAAGGAGCGCGGATGAAGACCTCGGCGAAGTTGGGGATCAATTGCCTGGCCAGATCTCTGTAGCGGCGTCTGTTGGCGGTAGCATCGATGATGACGTTTTTATTCTCTTCCGCCAGGATCTTTCCCATATAGGCCAGGCTGGCGTAGACGATGTCCCTTTCCTCCTCTGTATATTTCGGCTCTGGGGTGATGACCCTTCGGATCTCGTCCAGCTGGAGGATCTTAACCTCTATCCCCCTTTCCTGAAGCCTCTTTTTCACTTCCATCGCAATGGTGGTCTTCCCGCAGCCGGGGAGCCCAGTGAACCACATGACCCATGCCATAGTGAATATGGTCTATTGCTGGAATGATAAAGCATTCGATTCACAGAAATCAAACAAAAGATTAATATAAGATCAATTGATATATAGACATGCTGCGCGGCATAAAGCCCACTGCATATGGGGAATGGAGGCATAATATGATCGAGAAAAGAAATTTTGCATTGAGGGATAAAGAGGGCAACGAGATCGGCGTCTTTTCGGGCAAGCAGCCAAGGCAAGCAGCTTTGAAGGCGGCAAACCGGGGATTCACCGACATCCGTCTCAGGGAGAGAGGCACTAAGAAGGTTCACATATTTCAGGGCGAGAGGATACAGGTTCCTAAACCATCAAACGCCCCCAAATGGATGCCGGCCAATATATGGAAGCCTAATGTAAAAAAGCTGGGCGTGGAGAAGCTGGAGGATATTTAGGCAAAGGATATAAGGCCGAGATAAAAAAGAAAAGGCTGTGGAGAGCTTCAGCCGAAAAGGGCGCCCAGGCCCTCTACTCCGCTCTCCTCTGCAGCCTCTTTGCTCTCTTCTTTTTCCTCTTTGGCTGCGGGTGCAGTTGCAGCGGCAGCAGCAGCGACGGGCGCTGCGGCAGCGGCTACGGGGACTGCAGCGGCCTGAGAGAGGACCTTGGAGATGTCCACGCCTTCTAAAGCGGCCACCAAGGCCTTGATTCTGACATCATCCGCAGCAACACCAGAGGCTGCGACGACATTCTTTATTCCTTCCTCAGTAACATCTTTGCCTGCGCTATGAAGCAGTAATGCAGCATATACGTATTCCATTTATATCAACCTCTATTAATTAAGACCAAATTAACCGAATAGAGCACCAAGTCCTGCAGCGGTGTCTCCTTCTTCTTCCTTCTTCTCTTCTTGCTTTTCCTCTGCAGCGGGCGCTGCTGTGGCTGCAGGTGCAGCCTGAGCCTTCTGGCCGCTGGCAAGGCCGGCGATGGCACTTGCATTAGCGGCCGCCTTGGCCAAAATGAACTCCATCATGCTGGGGATGATCATTCCCGCATCCAGCACCAGGGCTCTGGCCTTGGTCTGGGCCTTCTGAAGCATGGGTCCAATTGTAGCTGGCGTGGGGTATCCGATCTCCACTGCAAAGCTGAATGCCTTAGCAGAAGCCTCGCTTATCCTGGCGACCTGGCCTTCCACATCTATGGCTAGATCCTTGGAGCTGAATATCAGGCCGCCCTCATAGGCGCCTCTCAGCTCCAGACCTACATTTCTGGGGAAGATCTCCATGGTCTTAAGGATCTCTGCGGTCTTGGCAGGGACAACTTCGCCCTCTTTGGCCAGGGTGATCTTCTGATTGATGACCACCTTTCCGCCCTTAATTGCCGCGGGGATGCCTGCAGCCTGCAGTTTGCCGACCATGGGACCTGGCGAGAAAGAAGTTTCACCTGCCTCGATCACAATATCCTTGGGGGCACGGGTGCCAGCTTTGATGGGCATGGGCTGCTTGCCCTTCTCCAGCATGCTATTGAGCTTGAAGGGGTTCAGATCGCTGAAGATCAATGCTGTCTGATCCTCAATGAAGTCGGCCAGTGGTTTTATCTGGACGGGGGAAGCCTCCAGGGCACGGCGGGCAATGGTGTTCCTCACCATTCTTATCTCCACATTGCCTCTCAGATCCCCTCTCATCTTCTGCAGATTGTCCGCCGGGATCTCACGAAGACCTACAACTCCCACCACTCTGCTTTTGCTGATCTTATCAACCAGCTCATCTACCTCTTTGACCTTCCATTCCGGTATATGGGTAGTGTGACGGATCTGTCCAGCCATTTAGATCACCCTTATGGAAGGGCCCATGGTGGTCTTGACGTAAACTGATTTCAGGTTATGCCGACCATCCTTTAGAGTCTGTTCGAGCTTGACGACCACTGCTTCAATGTTATCAGCCAGCTCTTTGGTATTCATATTTCTGTTCCCAATCGTCAGGTGAAAGGTTGGCCTGTCCCTGGACCTGATCCTTGTCATGTTCTTAAGCCTCTGCACCTGCGGGGTGACATCCTGCGTTGGCGGCAGTGGCGTGGGCATCTTGCCCCTCTTGCCCAGGATTGAACCCAGGCTCTTTCCTATGACAGGCATGAACTGAGTCTCTGCGATGAAGAACTTGTACTCGTCCGCCAGCTTGCGCGCTGCTCTCTTATCTCCGGCGAACTCCTTGATCTCATCCCCGGAGATTACCCGGTCTGCTCCCGCGCTCTTGGCGCGCAGGGCAGTCTCACCGGCAGCGAATACAGCGATCTTGGTAGGCTTGCCCAGTCCGTGGGGAAGGATAACCTCGGCATCGACTCTATTCCCGGGCAGGGATAGGTCGATATTATGGAGGTTTATCGCCAGATCCACGCTCTCGGCAAACTTCCTGGCAGGGGCCTCAGTGATAGCCTGTTTTACGGCTTCTTCGATATCCATTTCAACCCTCCGTAGTCTGCGACTCTTATGGTCTCCTACGGCTTCTCAAAAAAGAGAATCAAAACTCAGATCATAGCACTATATTTAAGCCTTCGCTTCTAATATCTCATCGTATTTGCCGCTGGCCACTGCCAGCTGGGCATCCTTGCTGGACATTCCATCCACGGTGGCGCCCACCGATCCTGCAGTACCTATTACCTCGCGAGCGGCATTTTTGAGCGATTTGGATAGAAGGCCCTTTCTCTTGATGTTCGCGATCTTCAGGACCTGCTCCATTGTAAGGTCACCGATTGTTGTCTTATCTCCAGTGCCCTTTTCCCCACCGACCTCCTTGATGATCAATGCCGATGTGGGCGGCGTTCCAACCTCGATCTCGAACTCTGTTCTGGACTTCACAATGACCTTAACTGGAACCTGCATTCCATTGAGATCGCTTGTCTCTTCATTGATCTTGGCAACCACCTGGGCGACATTCACGCCCAGAGGTCCAAGAGCCGGCCCCAAAGGTGGTCCCGCGCTAGCCTTTCCGCCTGGGACCAATGCTTCTACAACATTAGCCAAATAAATCACCTCTAAGTTTCATCTTTGCTGAGAACGCGAACGTGATCTCCCCGCACTGTTATGGGGATGGGAACCATGGCCTCGAAGAGCTCTACAGTTATCTCTTCTTTAGCAAGGTCCACGCGCTTGACCCTTGCCTTCTCTCCCTTGAACGGCCCGGATATGAGCTCAACGATTGCACCTTCATTGATGCCGATAACTGCAGGCTTGGGGGTGAGAAAGTGCTCAACCTCTCCTATATTTGAGGCCCCTTTGATCACAGAACGCGCATGCGGTATTCCCTGGATCGCCTGATCCACAATCTCTGGAGCTGGTGATTCCACAAGTACGTAGCCTTTCAGCACATCTGGAACCAGCAGTGCCCTTATATCATACTTTTCCTTGCGCGCTATCTGGGCGATCATGTTGGCCACTGATCGTTCTTGGTTAGCAGTGGTCTTTACAACATATATGCTGGTCTCGGACATTCCGCCTTTTTAGACGAGGGCCGCCTATAAAAAGCTTTGTAATCAATCGAAATCTCTTTATACCATTAGCCAAGGTGATTGTTGAGGGGTGAGTATCTAAAATGAGTGATAGGACTGATCAGTTGCGTGACCTCGTACTCAAGATTGGCGCCACCACCAAGGTCGTGGAAAAGCAGGCTACCCGGCATGGCAGCCTCCGGGGAAGCGGCGAGATTGAACAAGCCCTTTTGGGAGTAGTAAGGGAGATGATAAAGCAATACAACATCCAGACGAAACTGACTCCTGAACAGTTATCCTCTGTGGTAAGACTTTTCTATAAAGGATTGAGCGATACTGAGATTGCCGAGCAGTTGGGCGACAGAGCCCTCAATAAAACCGTCAGTCGAGCGAGAATAAAGCTTCACCTCTTCAGGGAGACAGATCTGAAACCACCATTTGATAAAGACGAGTTTATTCGCCTTGCAGAGGCCAACCGATCGGTCAAGGATATGGCCGAAGCCCTTCGCGTAGCTCCTTCAACGATTTCCGAATACAGGAATATCTTCGACAGCCAGAAGGCATCGGAGAGAGATGGCTACACTAAAAGGTTTTTGGAGATCCTATCCGATCAGGATGTCTCTGAGCGCATGGTCACCGTCCACACCGAGGATGGCCTGCAAGATACCATCGATACTGATTATGAAGCGGCAGAGGCCTAGTACCTCTGCTTAATTCTTTAAATTACCAAGTTATAAATTTATCAATACATTTTATAACACTTTATAATTAATACTCATTAACGATTGTATCTCTTGACTCATATCAGTATTAATATCCACCGTAGTGTATATAATATAAAATTTGGGGAAAATTTGCAATTATATTATATTTCTTTTTATATATTATATTATTTATATATTAATTAATGCTTTTGCTGATATCAGATTCGGATCTATCTACCATATCATTGATCCACCAGATTTATATCCTATTTTAGACCATATAATTGTTGCTGGCCACAACAAAATAGTTAAATTGAGCTAAATTTGTCTCAATCTTTTTAAAAAAAAGGTAATGGTGTAGGAGGGAGTCGATGAAGCGGAGCAAGGATTTAATTATATCCCAGATATTGCTCGTTTGTGCCAAGGGAGCAAATAAGACCAAGATAGTATATCAGGCGAATCTCAACTTCAGAACGGTGGATCCGTATTTGAAGCTTCTAATGGAGAGAGGTCTGATAAATGCCAAGAGAGAGCCTAATCTGATCTATCAGACCACGGAGAAGGGCGAAGAGTTGCTGGGGAGCTTGAAAGCGATCCAAAGGGAGATATACTAGACATATCTCCTCGCTTGCATCTGCAAGATAGCATATCCTAAATGCTATCTTTGCCTTCTTCCCTCTGGCAGAGGAATATGTGGCGGATTAGGCTGCGGTGCACCCTATCCAAATGGCTTTGAATGACTCTGAATCCGGCATTTGATATCTGGGAGTCAATCGGGCCATCGGCTACGATAACCATGCGTCTGCCAGGTCTTATCACACGAAATAGCTCCGATAGACTCTCTTTTAAGAGATCCTCCTTGGAAGAGGCGAGGATCCTGGCAGACCTTCCATAAGGAATGTCGAGCACTGCACCGTAGATAGAAGCATCCTTCAGAGCAAGGCGTTTGGCATCGCCTAATACCAGGGCGCAATTCATATTCTCCAGGTTGCATATTGCCCCCTTCACCAGCCGGCCTTGAGCCTCTATCCCCAGGCACTCTATGCCCATCAGACAGGCCTCAACCAGAATCCCGCATGTTCCGGCAAACGGGTCGAGCAGCCGCTCCCCAGCTCGGATCTGAGTTAGATTGACCAAAGAGCGGGCCATGCGGGGCATGAGGACTCCGGGATGAAAAAACGGCTTCAGGTGGGGACGGCGGGCCTCAAAGGAGCTGCGATCTACCCTTGCCACTTCCACTCCCAGGATTATCTTGCCGCTTGTGATAACTGCTCTCAGCTCTATATTGGGGCTTTTCAGGTCTGCCCGGATGCCTTTTCCCAAGAGCACCCTTCCTATCTCGTGCTCCACAGCATCCGCCCTGGGAGAAGCGTTCTTGATCCTCCTTGCCCGAATCCTGTAGCTCTCATCGGGAAGGGAGAGGAGGGCAACGGATCTGGCAAGATCCTCGAGGTCTGCCTCGCATATCGCCATGACCTCGATGATCCGGTGGGTCATTGCCAGCCGATCTCCTAAAGCCCGAACATCCAGGCCCTCGGCCTCGACTATCAGGCACTGGTCCAGATAGGATTGCTCACGATAGCGGTCGGAGAAGATCTCCACCAGTGCAATAGCCTCACATCTGGGCAGAGACTCATGCTCTCCAGAGAGCTCGAAGGCATAGCTCTTCATTCTTTTTTAGTCCAGATAGGAGTTCACATCCCGATAATTGAACCGCTCTGTTGCCAGAACGTTCTCCAGGAAGTTGAAGAGAGCCCTTCGAACATCGTCCGAGAGCAATGGATACCAGGTTGGACTGGCCACCACAGTCGCCCGGAAGGCAAAGAATGGGGCTATGACCTCTAAGAGTTCATCGTCGCCGGTCTTATCCAGGTAGTTCTCAAAGAACAGCTCGAACAGGTCCTTGAGGTCTCCGGTCAAACGCAGGCTCTTTTGCACTGAGTAGAAAATGTAGTTCATGGCGAGAGCAGTGATGTCATCCGCCGCTTCGCCCCACTCCCCCCGGCTCCGATCGAGTACGGAGAAATCGGTGCCTTCCCGGAACATGATATTCCAGGGATGGAAGTCGCCATGGACCATGGATAAGCGGTGGACTTTGCTGCGAAGCTTCCAGCGCCATTCCACGCAGACCTTCTCGATCTCCTGCAGCTCATCGGGATCCAGGAAGGTGCTGCTATCGGGATAGTCGTCCAGGATGCCGAATATGCATTCTCCGTCTCCCACGGTCTCTCTGATCTTGCGCTGGTATAAGGGCGGGCAATCCTCCTTTGTGGCATGGATCTGGGCCAGATAGCTGGAGAGGGCAATGACCCGATCATGATCCAGGTCTGTTGCTCCCTCCTCTTTGACTCTTTCCAGGTCGAAGAAGTACTCCTTTCCCTCGATCTTCTCCATGAGGAGGAAATACTCGCATGCATCGCCAGCAGAGACCAGCCTTCCATCCGGGGTGAAGTAGCCCACGTCCAAAGATCGGACGTGCTTGGGAAGGCTAGCGAATGTGGCATTCTGCCAGATTAGGATCCTCGCCCGGTCTGAGAAGTGGTCGTGGCCGAAGCCATGCTGCACCCGCATGGTGGAGAGAACGCAGGATGCCTTTTTGCCCGAGAGCTTATAGTCCACCATCAGGGGCGATCCATATCCAAATCCCTTTACATCCTCCGCCGTGGGAATGGTCTCCCCCAGCTTTCGAACCGATACGATGGAAAGGCCCTTACCATACAGGCTCCTCAGATAGGCCTCCAGATTTTCCCTTAACAGATCCATAGCCATTCCCCTCTTATCATCAGGTTCCCATCTGCCAGCTGTGCAGGTACTTCTCCTGTTCTGCGGTGAGCTTCTCCGTCTCCAGGCCCATTGAGGCGAGCTTCAGCTCAGCCACTCTCCGGTCGATCTCCACAGGAACAGAGTAGACCGACTTTTTCAGGCTTCGGCCTTGCTCCACAATGTAGCGCACTGAGAGCGCCTGGTTGGCAAAGGACATGTCCATGACCTCTGGGGGGTGGCCATAGGCCGCAGCCAGGTTGATCAGGCGGCCCTCTGCCAGCAGATAAAGCCTGCGGCCGTCGGGGAGCTTATACTCGGTGACGTTATTTTGTATCTCATTCTTCTCCCCGGCCATCTTCTCCAGGGCAGGGATATCGATCTCCACATTGAAGTGGCCGCTGTTGGCGACGATTGCCTGATCCTTCATAAGGGCGAAGTGCTCTTTTCTTAACACATTGATGTTGCCGGTGAGGGTGACGAACAGGTCTCCCAGGGGAGCAGCCTGTCCCAGCGGCATGACCCTGTAGCCGTCCATGGCTGCCTCTAAAGCTTTGCGCGGCTCGATCTCAATGACGATGACGTTTGCTCCCAACCCCTTGGCCCTCATGGCAAATCCCCGGCCGCACCAGCCGTAGCCGCATACGACCACCGTCTTGCCGGCAAAGAGGAAGTTTGTGGCCTGCATGATGCCATGCAATGTGCTCTGTCCAGTGCCGTAGCGGTTATCGAACATCATCTTGGTCTCGGCATCGTTGACCGCTATCACCGGATAGAGCAGAGCCTTATCTTCGGCCATGGCCCGGAGGCGGACGACGCCGGTGGTGGTCTCCTCGCAGCCGCCTAACATCTGAGCGGCAAGCTCCGGATGCTCCTTGTGGATTATGGCTATGGTGTCTGCGCCGTCGTCCAGGCTTACATTGGGCTTGAGCTCCAGGGCTTTTTTTATGCAGTCGTAGTACTCAGTCTCATTCTCTCCCCGGAAGGCATAGACGAAGAGGCCCCGGGCGGCCAGGGCTGCAGCCACTTCGTCCTGGGTGGAGAGGGGATTGGAGCCCGTCACCGCCACCTCTGCCCCCCCCGCCACCAGGGTGGTGATAAGGTTGGCCGTCTCCACAGTCACATGCAGACAGGCGACTATGCGAGCGCCCTTCAGGGGTTTCTCCCTCTCGAACTCCTCCTTTATCCTGTCCAGTACCGGCATATGCCTGCGGGCCCATTCGATACGCTTCTCTCCTGCTTCTGCTAAGGCAAGATCCTTGACCACGCTCTCCTGCAAAATATCACCTTGAATTCTCTTAGCTTGACTGATCTGCTTGATCAATTTGTTGATACTTAAACCCAACCCCGGCCTTGCCAGGGGCTTTTGCATCTGTCAAATTCAGGTTATGGGCCTTGAAGCCTCTTTGGGCTGATATTTTGATTCGGACAGGTTGCCATTCCATGGGGCGGTTCAGCAGCTTCCTGATTGCCGGGCAGTCGCGCAGGCAGGCATCCCGCCTCGGGCTATGGCGGCGTGAGATGGAATTCTCTCCCAAGCTATGATTTCTGTCCGCGTCGCCCTCTTCCATCAGGGCGGCAGGCTCGCCCCCCTTCGCGGGATGAGGACGAAGTGGGGAGAGTGATCCAGAGGATGGGGTTTCCTTGCTGTTCAGCACGGGTGAGCTTGGCAGTGGATCTATCTTTATGCCTCCATGCTATTTGCTATGGGTGAACTTGAATCGCAAAAACTCTATGTCTCTGTGCCTCAGTGGTGAACCGCTACGCACTGACCCAACCATGGAGATGCAGAGGAACAAAAGACCATAGTCCCTGCCTTAACTCACCCACATAATTCAGCGAAGAGCCAAGAGAAAGTCCCACTTATGTTGCACGAAATGGTCTAATCCTCAGATGTCAGCCTAATGAATCGCTGCTGCGCTTTTTCCAGGATCTCCTCTTCTCCAGGGATGATGCCGTTTTGCATCAGCACCCGTCCGTTGACGATGGTGGTATCCACTCCTCCCGCCATGCTGTAGACCAGATGGGATACGATATTCGACTGCGGATAAAACCAGGGTTTTTTCAGGTCGATCAGTGCCAGGTCGGCATTGGCGCCGACTGACATTCCGTTGTTCAATCCGAATGCTCGGTAGGCGTTTTCTGTGGCGAACTGCCAGATCTGCTCTGCGGTGAATGCGGCGGGTGTGTGGTAGGCATTCTTCTGCACTATAGCCGTGACCTTCATATCCTCAAACAGGCTGAGGTTGTTATTGCTGCATGCGCTGTCAGTTCCCAGGCAGACGTTAACCCCGGCTTTCATCAGGGTGTTTAGGGGGGCAATGCCCGATGCCAGCTTCAGGTTGCTCGCCGTGCATGAGACTACATTTGCCTTTCTCTTCTCCAATAGATAACAGTCCTCTTCAGACAGCCAGACGCAGTGGATGGCTGTAAGGCGGCTATTCAAAAGGCCGAGCGAGTCCAGATACTCCACCGGGCTTTTGCCCCGGCTCAGCAGGAATCCGTCCACCTCCTTCCAGGTCTCAGAGATGTGCATATGGACCATAGCCTGGTGCCTGTCCGCGATCTCTCCTGCCCGGAGAAGGGTCTCCTCAGAGCAGGTGTAAGCGGCGTGGGGGCCCACAGCCGGCCTTATCAGCTCATCGTCCTTCCAACGCTTGATGAAGGGCTCCACCTGAGACAATAGCTCGGGCTTCATATCGAAGACGACGCCTGAGATAAAACCCCGCAGCCCCATCTCCTTTGTGGCCTGAGCGGTCACATCCGGGAAGTAGTACATATCATTGTAGCAGGTGATGCCGAATCTGATCAGCTCCAGGCAGCCGAGCTTCACTCCCCAATAGACATCCTCCTCTGTTAACCTGGCCTCCAGGGGCCAGATCTTCTCCTCCAGCCACGGCATCAGCTCCATGTCGTCGGCATAGCCCCGCAGGAGGCTCATGGCCAGGTGGGTGTGGCAGTTTACGAGGCCGGGGATAGCCAGCTTGCCCTTGCCCTTTATCTCCTCATCGCCACGCTCTTTTTGCAGTTCAGGGCCGATCTGCTCGATCTTGCCCTCCTTGATTCTGATATCCTGCCCCAGCACGAGATGCCCGGACTGGAGTATGGAGACATTCTTTATGAGCATCCGAGAAAAATTGGCTCTGAAGATAAAAAAGATTGTCGATTTGACAGATAAAGTGTAGGTTTTTGGGCCGGCCTTTAAAGGTGGGGTATCGTCAGGCTTAAGATCTATCGATTCCAAGCATGAGGGCGTGCTGAGGTAGCCAAGCGGCCTACGGCGCTGGTCTTGAGCTTTCGTCCTCCTCCAGAGGGCGGAACGGGCAAACCAGTGGTGCATCGCACCTCGTGAGTTCAAATCTCACCCTCAGCGCTTGGGCTCCTGCAAAAGAGGAACACGAAAAAGCCATTTAAGGTTTATTTTGCATCGTAGTTGATCTTTATGCGCTGCTGATGATAATCCTTCTGCAGTGGCAGCCCGGGTTGATGGCGTCCTGGGGCGGAGGGGAATGGGAGAGACTGTGATCGATCTATTTGGGCAGGAAGATTTGCGCTTGCGCCCGGTAGGGGGTGCCGATTCACGGAAGCGATAAGGCATAGCAAGAAGGTTAAGGCTATTATGCTGGACTTCAAGATGAATATCTATCCCATGACTGCTCACGACAGCCATTCTACCTGGAGGGTGAGAATGGAAAGAGACGCTGGTTATGAGCTAGGGAGTGGTTAGGAGAAGGTCGAAAAGGAGGGGGACCTATTGAGATGAACTGCTGGATAAGGCAAAAGATAACGTGGAATTCGTCTTGACAGGCGGGCTTCCGGAGGGAAAAGAAGGGTACAAACGCTGCCCGCCGATTTAGAGTATATTATAAATATATTTATTTAAATACTAGAATGCATATAATTAAAAGAGATTAAACATGAGCAATGCGTGCCTCTGTGGAGCTGATCTCAGGGATGCAAATCTCAGGTGGTCTGATCTCAATAGGACGATCCTTCGGTGGGCAAATCTAAATTAGAACAGATTTCTATCAAGCGAATAAATGCTAAAGATTTGTTTCAGCTACTTTCTCCTCCCTTAGCCTCTCTGTCTTCTCTCCCAGGTCTACCCCTATACCATCCCCGGCTCGATCCTCTTGAAGCCGGCGTACATGATGCACAGCAGTTCCAGCGCCGAGAAGATCCTCCCCAGCAACACCCGCAGGACGCGCGTCCCCTGGGGGTCGTAGATGTCCGGCCCGTACTGCCCCAGCATGCCGATCTCGAAAGTGATCTCCTGGATCTCCTGCAGCAACTTCCCTCCAAGCCAGATCGCCAAGGAATTCGTTGGCTGGATGAAAAGCGGACCAAAAGACATTGGAACTGCCAACATTTGAAACCTTGAGGATCTGCGAGAAGAGTATGAATTACTGGGATGGAGGATTATCCTTCCGGAGGCAACGACCCGACACGCCGCTAACGATCTCTCAACCGTTAGAGAAAAAGAGACCCACAGGAAAAGTGATAAATGGTTGCAGCGCGAAAATCATCGAAAATAGGAGAACTCGTATGACTATGAAAGTAGAAATCAAGGATAACAAGCTCTTTATAGAAATTGACCTGGAAGAACCAACCCCATCGTCATCCGGTAAAACCCTTGTTGTTGCAAGTACACATGGGAATATCGTTACTACCGCTAAAGTTAATGATAAGCCGATCACCATCGGCTTGAATGCTTATATTAAGCCTTGAGCAACCGCAGAGCTGCTCTATACCATGTGGCTGGCTCAGGTCGAGATGAAGGTAGGGGTGGGTTATGTTTCTCGACCATAGGCCCTCGTTTGTGACCTTTGAGAAGGGCCTTTACTATCTCGTTCGAGCATATGCCTGAGGGCAGCTGTGCTCGGCCAGTCCGTCCCATGGGAGTCTTTCTTGGCCCTTGTGGCTTTTTGCTGGCGTTTTCACTTGGAAGCGTGGCAGTTCTTAGAAAGCTCAGTGTGAAGAGAGACTGGAGTGAATCCTCTGGATGGACAAAAAGCATCTCAGAAATGCACGAGTGCATTAGAATTTCACGCCGTGCGTTTACCGTGCATTTTCTCCGATTCTTCTCTCGTACTTCACGCTTCGTCCCTTTGTCCCAATCGGAGTGAGGTGCCCTTCCCGCTCCAGCTTCTTCAGCAGTCTGTAGGCCTGCGGCCCAGATATATGGCACAGCTCAGCAACTTCAGCCCGTGATATTTCTCCGTGCTTTTCCACATATTGAAGAACCATCTGCCCCCACTGCAAAGGCTCGAATCCATGAGTACGAATATAAGCCGCCCTCTCGCCAAGCCTTCTGTAGGTGGATGCGCATAGATGATATGCTCTTGCTTTTCCTTCACCCGAAGCTTCCAGTAAGCCGCCTTCAACCAGGCGCTCCAGCGCGGCACGAGCTTCGTTCTCAGGCTTTTGAATAATCTTTGCCGCCTCCTTTGCCGTGGTTCTTCGTTCGAGATACACATGATTTAAAAGAAGCAAATCATCCAGCCGGAAGGGCTGGCCTGCCTGGTTCTCTTCCACCACCAGCCGCACGAAATCCCGGTTTGCTTTCCCTCCTGGCAGGACCAGAATAACATCTGTTTCAGAGCTCCGCTCATAAGATGGAGCGGGACGGCCATTCCGAAGCTGCTCAAAGAAGATTGTATCTATCCCTCTGGCAGTACGCTCCACGATTCCGGCTCTCTTGAAGGCATCCGCAAGAGAGGGATTGCGAGGTCTCGGTGGTGTGACCAGCAAATTATCCAGCCGGACGCCTTCCGGAAAGCCGCCCGGATTGGAGATCTCAATCCTGTCCTCGTGCCACTGCACATGCACAGCCCCTAGTCTGGAATAATCGCGGTGAATCAGGGCATTGGCCAGCCCTTCACGAAAAGCCCGCTCTGAGTAATCAGGAATTCCGATGCGAAAGATGTTCACCATCAGCTCTTCTTCTCGGTTCCTGGCCTGCAGCCTGGACAATAGCTCCTCCATTATCCTCAAAAGGGGCCATCGGAAGAATTCGTTGACTACAATCCTGGTGTCGGAAAGAACCTGGAAGGCCACCTCATGAGTGGGGAGGTAGCGATGGACTGCGTCCTCTCTTCCGAAGAGCAAAAGGCCGAGGACCCTAACTGCAGACACCTCGTGGTTCGCCTCCACTGCGCCAAGGGCCTTAGCTATCTCCTGGTCGGGAAGCTCGGCCAGGGCGGCATCGCTTCTTCCCCGGCTCTCGCGTATCATTCTCCGAAACCGTTCGAACTCCAGAGGGTCCAGATCCTCCCAACGAGCATCGGGCACCACCAGAGCGGAGTAATCCTGTATCCCCCGGTCTGCCTGGCGGGCGAGCATTTCGGGGAAGAGATAGGGCATGCACTCAGGCTTTCCCTTGCCCCCTATCGCCCGGCGCTGATACTTGCCTTCCGGAGTGCTCACCGGCGTTCGGGATGTGGGCACCTCGACAACGAGAACATACCGACCATCAATCTCGATGATCTCTACACGGCAAGCCAGAGACGGACGGGTGCGATTTGCAATGAGAGCTGAAACACGATATGTATCGGTTTTTTCTCCAGAGTGGCGCGGCCTGGAGCCTGTGATGCGGCCATCGTCTTCCACGCCGACCAAGAGCCATCCTGGCTCCACTCCCGATCGGTTGGCAAGGCATATGACCGCTTCCACCAGTGCTGAATCTGACAGGGATGCCTTCTCCTCGCCCTTGAACTCTACATTCAGGCTTTCGCCTTTGGCTATAATTTCGCGTAAGAGTTCTGGTATCATGCTTTTTGCTCGCACCTAATTCCGGCTGATATGGAGTGGTATCTCACAGAAAGGTGATAAAGGCTTCTGCCTGGCTTGAGCCGTTTTCGAGATATATGAACAAGATGAAGCCTGTAAGGAGGAGGAGCTGGTTAAGATCCTGTGGATCGTGACCATCAACAAAGCGCATAAACTCTACAAACATTTTGAGGTGTGAGTTATGAGCATAAAATAGGTTCAATTTGTGGAAAAATCAGGCCATTTTACCGGTAAAAATAAGCTGAAGTCTCACCCTCAGCGCTATTTTACAGGTTGAGAAAGCAGCACCCTAAAAGAGATTAAAGCCGGAAAATCATACACAATCATATGCAAGGACCACGGAGAATGACATCGGCTCTGTACGTCACCAGCGACAGCGCCTTTAGGCGGGCTCATCCCATTAATCCAATCCATGAGATTGCCCTTTTCGGCCATACCTGAACCGAGCTAATGTCTCGGGTCCCCATAAGAACACCACGATCATGGCCGTGATCGTTATGAGCCCATAGGCAATAGCTGCATCGCCCAGCTCTAATGCTGAACGACTGCCGGGAAACACACTCCTCCCTGTATTGGTCACAGCATGAAAGAGTATGGCCGCAAATACGCTATTACCAGTGTTGTTATAGAGCCAGACGGTCAGGATCCGGAAGCTAACGGTCAGTATGCTACCCCATATGAACAATCCCGGAGCCATGCCCATCGAAATCATCGATGGCCAATGCCATATCGCATGGATCGACCCTATGATGAGACAGGCTGCCAGTGCGCTGTACAGGGCTTGCATGGGATCGGTGACATACCCCGTATAGCCAATCTCTTCTAAAGCCGCGGCGAAGAAAAAAAGCCCAAAGATGAACGGCGTCAGAAGGGGCAGATGCCAAACGGTGGGGACCGGCAGCCCCACAAGACGCATTATCCAGTAGGTCAACACGTAGATGAGCGGCATCAAAAAAATGATGGGAATATACCAGATCTTTCGTGTGATCCTCTTATAATCGAAGGTTCTCCCCAAGAGCTTCCGCACCCCAAAAAGCTTCTCCTCCCTGTACACAAGGATCAAGGCAGCTATCGTCGGGGCAAAAGTGGCTGCAATGTCTGTCACGGGAAGGTTATCCACGGGAAGCTTAATTGGAAAGATGGTATTGAGCACCCAAAAGGGGATGGAAATGGCGTAAACCAATACAAAGAATAGATAAGGTGACCCTTTTAATGCCGTACTATTATTCATAGCTGAAATCTCCTAAATGGATTAAATTAGTTTTGATTGTATAAAGAAATATCCTTTTGGATTGCGCAAATGAGCATTTTCATCTCGTTTGCTCAGCGTGCTCCCTAAGCGCCTGGTTCATCTCCTGAAAGCTTTGTTCAGTATCGTTGAGTATAGCTCCCGAAAACGGCACCAGAATCCCTCTGAAAGTCTCGCTCTGAATGAAACGCACCCTGTTCGCACCAAGAGGCTCGATGTTGAGGCTATGCTCACCGTCGAATATCCCGGGGATGGAAAAGCGGCCGAGCCAGCGCAACTCCCTTTCGGGCTGCATAAAAAGGACGGTTGGATTGAAGGTCATTGTGCGACCGCTTAAGTTCAGCTCAATTATCAGTTGCTGCCCTGGTTGGATTGCTCCATCTATCTGACGGATAAAGGGATTCCATTGAGGATATGCCTCAAAGTCCGTCAGCACCTGCCAGACTTTAGAGGCTGTTGCATTGATGGTGACCTCGGTTTGGATGGTCCTCTGGGTGATTGATGTGTTTGCAGCAACAAGCATCGCTATGTAGAGAATTACCAGGAGGATAAGCACTCCCAACGCCGCACGAGCAATGAGTTTCGTCATAGTATGATCCTTTTATAGGACTTAATTTTTTATATACTTTTTCTATCTGTAATTGCTGCTTTGAATTGCTCTTTTGCCCTGATGCTCAGCTGCGGTAAGCCGCCCTGCCGTTACAGCAATCAAGACAATCAGGAACTCGGCAACATCGACTTGAAGCTGAGCGAGCATACCTGAACCGAGCTAGTGTCGTAGGACCCCACAAGAACACTACGATCACAGCCGTGATAGCAATGAGCCCATACCCGATAGCCCCATCCCACAGTTCGAAGGTTAAACGACTGCCGGGAAATATGCTCCTTCCAGTATTGTTCACGGCATGAAAGACTATGGCTGCAAAGACGCTTTTTCCAGTGTTGTTATAGAGCCAGACGGTCAGAATCCGGAAGCTAACGGCCAGCATAACTCCTCCTAATATAATTAATGGCTCCTCGCTATTTTGCATGGGTGAACTTGAATCGGAGATTCTCTGTGTCTCTGTTTCTCTGTGGTGAACCGCTATGCTCTGACCCAACCACAGAGGCACAGAGGAACAGAGGCCATATTCCCAGCCTCAACTCACCCACATAATTCAGCAAAGAGCCGAAAAAATTGAAGGGTTTATTTCTCCATCACTTCGCCCAATATCTTCATGCCTTTGGTGAAGGGCGGCATTCCCGACGTGAGGAGAACGACCCTCAGTACATCCACTATCTCATCCTTGGTTACGCCAAACTCCTTTATGGCGCTTATCATCTGCTTCTTTGTAGCCCTTTCGTCGGAAGCAGCTGCATTGATCCCCATGGCGATGAGCTTCTGGGTCCTGTAATCCAGGACCTTGCCGGTGTAAGCTGCCTCGTTCAGGGCTACTATGGCCTCATACAGATCCGGATAATCTCTCTTTACCATGGCCATGCCTTCGCCGAAGAATACCTGTTCTTTCATGCAATTCACCAATTAATTTACTACCTGCCTGAAGTTATAGATTGCTGTTAAGAGGATGTCTCTTTGCAGCCGTTGACCTTCAGACTCGCTTGGTCGAGAAAATACAAGTCAGTTGCCTGTACCATGTACCCCGCTAAGTCGAACTTGGATTGGGCAACAGTGTAGTAGTCGCGGACTGCGTCGAATTCAAGCCTGTGGAGAACTCGAAGGTGCTCGATGAAGCAGGAAGCCCCTGCCCCTTCAGGGACAAGGGAAGAAGTCACCGCACTTTTTGTCCATGCTACTTTGTAGCCTCGTCCTGGCTTCTTTTCATCTCCCTCTCATAAGCCCTGATCACATCCGAGCGGGTGATGATGCCAATCAGCTTCTGAGGATCGTCTTTTTCCACCACTGCCAGCCTTCCAACGTCATTTTCATACATGATATCCATGGCCATCTTGGCCGACTGGTGGGGATTAATGGTGATAGGAGCCCTGACCGCCACCTCCTTTACTGTCATCTTCTCCTGCTCATGCGGGGGAATTCTCCTGATATCGTCAAAGGTTATCATCCCAACCAGACGGCCTTCATCCACCACAGGGAAACCGGTATAGTTGCAGCGGTAGATGCCATCTCTCACCTCCGAGATCCTGCAGAGGGGGCTGACGGTGATCACCTCTTTGTGCATCGCCTCCCCCACCGATACTTCGGAGAGCACCGGCTGGGGAAGATCGAGATAAATGCCCTTTCTCATCAGCTTGATAGTGTAAATGGACCCACCCTTCAACAGAATTCGAGCCACGGTATAGCTGGTGATGCAACAAATAATCAGAGACGGCAAGCCACTATAGTTGCCGGTCATCTCCGTGATCATGAATATACAGGTGAGAGGTGCCCCGGCTGTCCCGGCGAAAAGAGCCCCCATGCCCAGGAGCCCGTAGTCCAGAGGATTGGCAATCTGATCGGGCGCCAGGATCTCAGCCAGCATGCCCGCCGCCAGGCCGAACATGGTTCCAATGTAGAGCGTGGGCGCAAACACCCCGCCGCTCCCTCCGGATCCGACGGTGGAGGATGTTGCCAGCATCTTCAGCAAGCCCAAAGCTAGGAGCAGAAGGAGCAGATCAGTGGCTGGTGCTCTCGCTGCCAGCATGAAGATGTTATTGATGCCCTCATAGCCCACTCCCATTATGCCGAACTCGAAGAAGAATATGCCGCATACTCCTGCTGTTAGCCCGCCGACCGCCGGCTTCAGAATGTCAGGCAGAGGCAGATCCTGGAATCGGTCCTCAAAGAAGTAGTAGCCTTTCACCCATAGGAAGGAGAGAAATCCAAACAGGGGCCCGATGAAAAAGCAGAGAACCATATCGAAGGTGGTAAAGTAAAAGTTGGGATTCACGAACTCCGGCACGGGATCGATCAACTCCGTTGCTACCGCTTTTCCCACCACCGCCGCCAGCAGAATGGGTACAGCATCAAGTGATGTGAACTTCTTGCTGATCACCTCCATGCTGAATATCGCCCCGCCCATTGGTGCATTGAAGGTGGCGGCAATCCCCGAGGCCACGCCGCAGCAGGTGAGCACCTTCAAATCGCGTGCAGACAGCCTTATGGCTTTGCCGATGGCCGAGCCTGCTGAGGCTCCAATCAGGGCAATGGGCCCCTCCCGCCCGGCGCTCCCACCGCTGCCCAGGGTTATTGCGGAGGTGAAGATGAGAACCAGACCGGCTCGCTTTCTGATGTCGCCGGTAAACCTCTGCAGAGCGATCATGATATGAGATATGCCGTCGCCCTTCGCCTCCGGCGCCAGCTTGTAGATCAGAGGTCCGACGATGAGGCCGCCAAGGACCGGCAGCAGAACGACGAAGTAGCTATTCGGCAGGAGAGGGAGGAGAAAGCCGAAGAAGAAATCGTGGCTAAGCTCCACCAGCTTTCGGAAGGCCACTGCCCCCAGGCCCCCGCTTATCCCTACCACAATGGAGAGAAGGTCCAGGTAGATCCATCGCAGATCTTCTGTGAGCTTCAGATGGATATTCATCCACTCGCCATAGGCTAACACATATTCAGATGGTGATAAAAAAGCTTTTCTTTTGGAGGTGACTACTCCGAACTTAAGGAAGGCTTGATCAGAGGGATGGAATGGATTTGAATTTATCGATTATCTTCGTTCTTTTGGCTGCGAGCGCTGCAATCTCGACTGCTGCTCCGGGCGGAGAATCAATGATTGCTGATCTGACCATGATTCATGCCATCCAGGGAGATGGACAGTCAAGCCCATTTCAGGGGATGAAAGTCTCGATAGAGGCTATTGTTACCGCTGATTTCCAGGGAACAGATAAGCTGGAAGGATTCTTTGTCCAGGAAGAGGACAGCGATATAGATGACAATATTGAGACCTCAGAGGGCATCTATATCTATGATCCTGGACGGCTGGGAGTGAAAGAGAATGTCACCAGAGGTGATCTGGTCATAGCCAGGGGGCATATCGAAGAGTTCCATGGCCTGACCCAGATGAATTTAAAGGAGATAAAAAAGAAAAAGGCTGGCAAAAATGAGACTAAGAGCACTTTGACCGCCCACCAGCTCATCCTGCCGCTAAAGGAGGATTCGCTGGAAAGATACGAGGGAATGCTCTTGATGCTCCCTCAAGATCTGGTCATCACCGATATTGAGAATTTCTCCGCATATGGGGAACTGGCCATATCTCCCCAATCCCGGCTGCCTGTTCCCACCAACGTTGCCAAGCCCGGAGCCCCAGCCGCGCAGGTCCAGGAATTGAACAGTCGCAGCATGATCATCCTTGATGACGGCAGCAGCCGAAGATTCCCCGAGTCTTATCCATTTCCAAGAACCATTCGCTGTGCAGACACCATCCAGGGAATTATGGGGATAATGAGCTATGGCTACGGAAATTATAGATTGGAACCTTTGAATATCTCTAAAATCATAATATCCAATCCCCGGCCGATGAATCCTGAACCAGTGGGCGGCAGATTAAGGATTGCCAGCCTGAATCTGGAAAACTACTTTAACGGCAATGGAGCAGGCCGTGGTTTTCCCAGTGCAAGAGGAGCCAGATCGAATGGCGAGTTCGAGCTGCAGAGAGCTAAGATCATTCAGGCTATCACTGATATGAAGGCGGATGTGATCGGTCTCATCGAGATAGAGAATGATGGCTATGGAAACCTGAGCGCCATTCATGATCTATGTGACGGGCTGAATGCTCGTGAAGATGGGATTGGGTTGGAGAATTATTCATTTGTAGACCCGGGATCACCAAAGCTAGGCGATGACCTCATATCAGTGGGATTGATCTACAACAGAACAACGATCAGACCCATAGGCAAGGCAGCGACGACATCCATGGGCGCTTTCTCATCGGGCAACCGCCAGCCTCTGGCCCAGACCTTCGAGGAGATCAGCACTCTTGAGCGGCTTACAGTCGTGGTCGTTCATCTGAAATCCAAGAATCCGCCAGGAGGGGATGAGGTGGCGAATGGAGACAATAGGGATTGTGGAGATGGTCAAGGATACTGGAATGGTGACCGCACAAGGGCCGCAAATGAGCTGATAGATTGGTTGTCTTCCGATCCTACTGGAAGCCATGATCCCGACTATCTGATCCTGGGGGATATGAACTCGTACAGAAACGAGGATCCCATCATGGCCTTGAAGAGGGCCGGATATGTTAACCAGATTTCCTCTCTGCTCGCCTCTAATTCTTACTCATATGTGTTTCAGGGCAGATGGGGGGAGCTGGATCATATCCTGGCAAGCCCAAGCCTGACCGGACAGGTAACTGGAGCGAGCATCTGGCATATAAATTCCGATGAATCCCCTGACTTCGGCTACAGTGGCATTTGGAGCAGCCCAGACAAATATCGCTGCTCGGATCACGATCCATTGATCGCAGGAATCAGTCTAACCTGAGCCCTGGGCTCTCAGGATCAAAGCGGCATTGGTCTGCCAGATGGCCCCAAAAGCGACCAGACAGAATCTCAATGCCTCCCATCTGCTCCCGCGAAAGCCATGCCGCTTGATGGCAGCTGCATTCCTCAAAAGCTCCAGCTTCTGCTCGCTTGATAGACCTAGGTTCTTCTCTAAAAGAAAGCGCAACCGGTCGAAGACAGCATTCTCGAATTGCGATGCTTCGGCAAAGCTTCTCATCTTCTCCTGAGGGGGAGGAATCATGCTTTTCTGGTAGATGTTCACCGACTCCACCTCATAGAAGAGCGCCTTGACTGCATAGCCTGTTGCCTTCTGAGGAAGGATCAAGGCGAGGACAAAAGAGGCAAGAGCAATGCTTTGAGGCACCATTATAGCTTTCAGTCTTTCCCACCAGGTGAAGTGGGGATTTATCTCCGGGCGAATGTCCCGGCCGAAGAGAATCTTGCCCTCATATTTCATTTTGTAAAGCAGAGTGAGCTGGCTGGCGACGAGAACAGCACCCGGCAAAAGGTCCGGCCTCTTGACCAATCCTTCACTCCAATCGATATCATTCGGTCCAAACACCTCAAAGGGCTTGTAGAGCCTGACATGCTTTTCCAGAAACTTGATCGATTCTTCCAGGATGCTTTCACTCATGCCTGTTGATAGAACCTTCTCAAACTGCGTGCCATGCTTTTCATTCAGTCGCCAGAAGAGAGATTCAGCAAACCTTTCCACCCTGCGGACAGCAGCATCGCTCTTTGTCTGAATGATGAGATCTACATCGCTCTTTCCCAGGATGAACTCGCCTCTGGCTGCACTTCCGAAGAGAAGGATAAAATCTATATCATCCTCCATTGATCCCACAAGCCCAGAGACGAACTCTTCCAGGAATAGTTCAGCTCTCTGCTGATCCGCTGTCTTCAGGTTATTTGTCATATTTCCACTCATTATTATTTATATCAATCTGTTCTTCAGGGAAAAAAGCCTTGTCATATCAGCTAAATTGGTCCATTGTCGCTCGGGCATTTCAGAAATTTCATTTAAAAATAGAAATGTTATTTAAAAAATTTCAGTAGCTCAATCCAGTGAAATGAGTGCGATTTTCCTGTTTCCATGCCCGCTACCTTCCGTAAAATAACAAATATATATTAAATAAGCCTAAAGCTATTTATACGATCAATGAGAAAATATGCTAAAAAATATGTAAATCTCTGCTGTGTCAAAGACCAGGATCCTCCGGAGCCAAAGAGTCCTGAGTCTCATATGATTAAGTGCTGCATGATAACGGGCTGGATGATCAAGGGCTGGAAGATTTGGGGCGGGATAATTGAGGGCATTGGGGATAATTCATATGAAAAATTATAGCTGCAATAAATGGTTGATTTTGGTGATATTTTTGGCCGCGTTAACGATTCTGTGCTGTCAGAGTGCTTATTGCAGCCAACCCTGTATCGCGATGGATTTGAATGCATCCTTTGGGGGATCCTTTGACGACGAGCTATATTCCATTCAGCGAACCAGCGATGCGGGGTATATAGCCACTGGCAGAACAAAGTCATATGGCGATAACAATTATGATTTATTTTTGATAAAAGCCGATAAAAGCGGAAATATTTTATGGCAAAAAAATTATGGCGGGGCCAGAGAGGATGAGGGATATTCAGTAGAAGAGACCGCTGATGGTGGCTATATTGTAGCCGGAAGAACCAGATCCTATGGCAGCGGAATGTACGATGTTTGGCTGATGAAGGTAGATCCGTCCGGAGAGAAGATATGGGATAAAGCCTTCGGAGGAGCACTGGATGATGAAGCAAGCAGCATAAAACAGACTATTGATGGCGGATTTATCATCGCGGGCAATACAAAATCCTTTGGCAGCGGAATGTATGACGTCTGGTTGCTCAAGATCGACCAGTTCGGTGGCAAAATCTGGGATAAGACCATTGGCGGATCCCGAGATGATATGGGGGATTCGATCCAGGAGACTCGTGATGGAGGATTCGTCGTCGCCGGCACAACCGGCTCCTGGGGAAATGGCGATTCTGATGCCCTGCTGATTAAAATTGATTCGAATGGGAATGAGCAATGGAAAAAGACATTCGGTGGGCCCAGAAGCGAGCGGAATCCCTGGAGCAGAGGGTGGTCGGTCCAGCAGACTGCTGATGGCGGCTTTGCCATGCTCGGCTCCACCAACTCCGTTGGCTCTGGGGGATATGATATCTGGTTTATCAAGACCGATGCCAATGGAGATAAAATTGCAGATAAGGTTTATGGCGGAGCATACGATGAGGAAGGAGGCTCCCTGGTCAAGACAAGAGAAGGACACCATATTCTCATAGGTTCGACAAGATCCTTTGGCTCCGGGGGCTTTGATGCCTGGCTGATCATGACCGATCAGAATGGCGAAAGGATATGGGATCAGACATTTGGCAGCAAACTGGATGATAAGGGCTATTCAGTCATTCAAACGGATGATGGCAGCTCTGTCTTTGCCGGAAAGACAACGCCCTATATCGCTCAGACTACAAGAAGAAAAAGCGCATGCTACGGCGATTGTCAGCAACAAGAGCCAGCTACCTATTATGATGGCTGGCTGGTCGCTATCAGATCAGCTCATCCGATGATCGAGATCCAGCCTGCTGACTATTCAGCCTGCGAAGACCAGGAAGCAAGATTCAATGTGGTCGCTGCCGGAAATGGGCCGATATCATACCAGTGGTCGAAGAATGGATCCCAAATCGCTGGGGCTACAACAGACTCATACATAATTCCAGCCGCCAAGTTGGCAGATGCTGGAAGCTACCGGGTGAGGGTGAGCAATGCTTGCGGTTCTATCGAATCGAACCCTGCAGTTCTGACCGTCAGCTCAAAACCGGTGGTGGAGATTGAGCCGCTTGATGAGATTGCCTGCGAAGGATCGGAGGTTTTATTGAATGCGCAGGCATCTGGAACCGAGCCTCTGAACTACCAATGGAAGAAGAACGGAGAGAATATCACAGGAGCCAATACAAACCGCTATCTGATCTCCAGCATCCTGCCGACTGATGAAGGCGATTACAGTCTGGCAGTGAGCAATATATGCGGTATGGCAGAATCCGGAGCGGTTCACATATCTGTGAGATCCAGGCCAAAAATTCTGGTGCAGCCAATCAGCCAAACCGTCTGCACCGGCTCGCCGGTCTCCTTTGAGGTCCAGGTTGCCGGCAATGAGTCATATACCTATCAATGGCAGAAGGATGGCCTGAACATTACCGCAGCCAATGCCGCCGTTTTAAGCATATCAGCGGCCAATAGTACGGACCAGGGCAATTACAGTGTAATCATAGGCAGTGACCTATGCGGCTGGACTCAATCCGATAAGGCTAAATTGAGCATTAGATCAATGCCGATGATCACAGGACTGCATTTGCCTGCCAGCAAAAAGATATGTGAGGGATCGGATATAGCTCTTGTAGCCGATGTGACCGGCAGCGATCCCATCACAATTCAGTGGATGAAAGACGGATTGCAGATTCCTGGTGCAAACCTTGACTCTTTTGTCATCAAGAATGCGACCCGCAATGATTCCGGCAGCTATAGCCTGATCGTCAGCAACGACTGCGGCCAGATTGAATCAATTGCGTCCTATCTAAATATCGCAACCAGACCAGAGATTCTTGTCCAGCCTGCCAACCTGAGGGTATGCCAGGGTGCGGCAGCAACGTTCTCTGTTCAAGCCAAGAGCAGTGAGCCATTAAGCTATCAGTGGTTCAAAGACGGTATCAAGATAGATGGTGCTACGTCAGAATACTACACCATCCCTCAAACTAACCTTAGCGATATGGGAAGCTACTCGGTGCAGGTGGCAAATAACTGCAGCCAGGTCGAATCAGAGGCCGCTGGTTTGGATATAATTACCATGCCAAAGATTCTACTGCAGCCGGCAAACCTGAAGATATGCCAGGGCGCTGCAGCAAAATTCGAGGTTCAAGCAGAAAGCAGCGAGCCATTGAGCTATCAGTGGCTCAAAGATGGAGTGAATATCCCCGCTGCTACGTCTGATACGTACGCCATCCCTGCCTCTAACCTAAACGATACGGGAAGCTACTCAGTGCAGATAACAAATAACTGCAGCCAGATCGAATCAGAGGCAGCTGATCTGGATATCATCGCCAGGCCGAAGATTCTTCTGCATCCGGCCAACCTTAAGATATGCCAGGGTGCAAAAGCAAAATTCGAGGTTCAAATAGAAAGCACTGAGCCACTGAAGTATCAATGGCTAAAAGATGGAATCGAGATTCCGGGGGCAACAGATGATAGGTACACAATCGATCTAGCTGATATTGCCGATATGGGAAGCTATTCCGTTCTGGTGGCAAATAGCTGTAGTCAGATCGAGTCGGAGGCTGCCAGTCTGGATATCATCGCTATGCCTGATATCCTGGCCCAACCGACCAGCCAGAATGTATGCCAGGGGACGAGGGCAGCATTCTCTGTTCAGGCAGAGAGCAGTGAGCCATTGAGCTATCAGTGGCTCAAAGAAGGAATCAAGATAGAAGGTGCAACATCTGAATCCTACACCATCCCTCAAACTAGCCTCAGCGATACAGGAAGCTACTCAGTCCAGGTGAGCAATAATTGCAGCCGGATTGAATCGGAGGCTGCTGTTCTGGATATCATCGCTATGCCTGATATCCTGGCCCAACCGACCAGCCAGAAGGTATGCCAGGGGACGGCTGCAACTTTCTCTGTTCAGGCCAGGAGCAGTGAGCCATTGAGCTATCAGTGGCTCAAAGATGGAGTGAATATACAAGGTGCTGCGTCTGATACGTACACTATCCCTGCCTCTAACCTAAACGATACGGGAAGCTACTCGGTCCAGTTGAGGAATAATTGCAGCCAGATTGAATCAGAGGCAGCTGATCTGGATATTATAGTCATGCCTCAGATCCTGTCCCAACCGACCAGCCAGAATGTATGCCAGGGGACGAGGGCAGCATTCTCTGTTCAGGCCAAGAGCAGTGAGCCATTGAGCTATCAGTGGTTTAAAGACGGGATCAAGATAGATGGTGCAACATCTGAATCCTACGCCATCCCAGCCGCTAGCCTCAGCGATACGGGAAGCTACTCAGTCCAGGTAAGCAATAACTGCAGCCAGATCAAATCGGAGGCTGCCAGTCTGAATATAATTGCTATTCCTGAGATTCTGATACAGCCGGTCGGCCAGAGGGGGTGTGAGGGGGCTACAACAACATTTTCCGTTCAGGCAGAGAGCAGTGAGCCATTGAGCTATCAGTGGTTCAAAGACGGTATCAAGATAGATGGTGCTACGTCAGAATACTACACAATCCCTCAAACTAACCTTAGTGATATGGGAAGCTACTCAGTCCAGGTAAGCAATAACTGTAGCCAGATCGAATCGGAGGCTGCCAATCTGGATATCATCGCCAGGCCGAAGATTCTACTGCAGCCGGCAAACCTGAAGATATGCCAGGGCGCTGCTGCAAAATTCGAGGTTCAAGCAGAAAGCAGCGAGCCATTGAGCTATCAGTGGCTCAAAGATGGAGCGAATATCCCCGGTGCTACGTCTGATACGTACACTATTCCTGCCGCTAAACTAAACGATACGGGAAGCTACTCGGTGCAGGTAGCAAACAATTGCAGCCAGATCGAATCAGAGGTCTCCAGTCTGGATATCATCGCCAGGCCGAAGATTCTTCTGCAGCCGGCAAACCTTATGATATGCCAGGGTGCTGCTGCAACATTCCATGTGGAAGCATCAAGCTACGAGCCAATTGAGTACCAATGGCTAAAAGATGGAATCGAGATTCCGGGGGCAACAGATGATAGGTACACAATCGATCTAGCTGATATTGCCGATGTGGGAAGCTATTCCGTTCTGGTGGCAAATAACTGCAGCCAGGTCGAGTCGGAGGCTGCCAGTCTGGATATCATCGCTATGCCTGATATCCTGGCTCAACCGACCCGCCAGAGGATATGCCAGGGGACGATGGTAACATTCGCTGTTCAGGCCAAGAGCAGTGAGCCGTTGAGATACCAGTGGCTTAAAGATGGAGTGAATATCCCCGGCGCTGCGTCTGATACATACACCATCCCTGCCGCTAACCTCAGCGATATGGGAAGCTACTCGGTCCAGGTAAGCAACAATTGCAGTCAGATCGAATCGGAGGCTGCTGTTCTGGATATCATCGCTATGCCTGATATCCTGGCCCAACCGACCGGCCAGAAGGTATGCCAGGGAACGGCTGCAACGTTCTCCGTTCAGGCCAAGAGCAGTGAGCCATTGAGCTATCAGTGGCTCAGAGATGGAGCGAATATCCCCGATGCTACATCTGAATCCTACACCATCCTTGCCGCTAACCTCAGCGATACGGGAAGCTACTCAGTGCTGGTGGCAAATAAATGCAACCAGATTGAATCAGAGGCAGTCCGCCTGGATGTAATTTCATCACCGGATATTCTTGTGCAGCCAAAAAGCCTGGAGACGTGCGAAGGTGCGGCAGCAACATTCGGCGTAAAGGCAAGCGGTGGCGAACCGCTGGAATACCAATGGTATAAGGACGGTACAGAAATAGAAGGAGCAACATCGAATTCTTATTCGATTCCAGTGGCTAGCCCCAGCGATAGGGGAAGCTACTGGGTACAGGTGAGAAATAGCTGCAGCCAGATCGGATCCAATGCAGCAATCCTGGATATCGTAGCCAAGCCGGAGATTCTTGTGCCGCCGACCAGCCAGAAGATATGCCAGGGAAGCGCAGTGACTTTCACCGTCCAAGTGGAGAGCAGCAAGCCTTTGAGCTATCAATGGTTTAAGGATGGAATAAAGATTCCTGGAGCCACCCAGGATGTTTACACGATTGCTCGGGCCGTTCTCAACGATACTGGAAGCTACTGGGTGCAGGCGGCAAACAACTGCAGCCAGATCAAATCCGGTGCTGCTGTTTTGGAGATAGTTGCATTGCCCGAGATTCATCTGCCGCCGGCCAGCCAGAAGGTGTGTGAGGGGGCGGCAGCAACGTTCTTTGTTCAGGCAGAGAGCAGCGAGGCATTGAGCTATCAATGGTTCAAAGATGGAATCGAGATCTATGAAGCCACGGCGGATGCTTATACTATTCCAAGAACCGGCAAATTTGATATGGGCAACTACATGGTACAGGTGAGAAATAGCTGCGGCTCGGTCGAATCAAAGGCCGCTTACCTGGAGATGGTCTCAATGCCAAAGATCCTTGTTCCGCCCAAGGGCCAGAGGGTATGCCAGGGAGATGCAGCGACATTCTCTGTGCAGGCAAGCAGCAGCGAGCCATTATCCTATCAATGGTTCAAAGACGGAAAGATGATCCAGGGAGCAACTGCTGATACCTACACCATCCCAGCCGCAACCTTTGGCGATACAGCGAGCTACTCAGTGCAGATAAGAGACAGGTGTAATCTGATTGAATCGGAGGCAGCAAATCTGCAGACAATTGGGGTGCCAGCCATCTCCCTCCAGCCGGCCAGCCAGATCGTATGCCAGGGAACGCCTGTGACTTTCAATGTTCGGGCAATAAGCGATGATCCTCTGAGCTACCAGTGGTTCAAGGACGGAGTGGAGATCCCAGGAGCCATAGCTGAGGTTTATACCATTCAAAAGGCCATCACAGGCGATAAAGGAAGCTACTATGTGCAGGCAAGAAACAGCTGCGGCCAGATCGAATCAGAGACTGCAAATCTGGATATAATCGCATTGCCTGAGATTTTGGTCCAGCCAACCAGCCAGAAGGTCTGCGAAGGATCGACGGCGACGTTCACTGTGTTGGCAAAGAGTGCTCAGCCTCTGACCTATCAATGGATAAAAGGCGGCAGGATCATTCCAGGGGCCAACTCTGAGGAGCTCACCATATTCGATGCGAATATGGAGGATATGGGTGAATACAGAGTTGCTATATCCAATGGATGCGGATTCATCGATTCAAATGCTGTGAGCCTGATAGTAGAAAGGCCGCCTGGGGATGTGGAAATTGAACCCGATTGCCTGATTGCCGACGCCGGTGAGACTGTGGCGTTCATAATGAAGGGCACCGCTGTTGGGGCAAATTCCTATCAATGGGAGAAGAATGGAGAGATAATTCCAGGAGAGGTATCACCCTCATTGATAATCCTTAATCCGAGACCATCTGATTCCGGCGGCTACAGACTGACAGTAAGCAATGGCTGCGGCTCGAATAAATCAAAAATGTCAGTGTTGAGGGTGGTGGAGGATTCAACAAAGGTTGATCCATGTTTAAATCCGCTGTCAGCATGCTGCAATTCGAGCTGAGGACGCTCGGGGATGCGCCCGAATGTGGCTGAACCCCTCTGAGAAACTGGGGGGCTCTATCACAGCCAAGCGCTTATAGTATCCCTGCACGTGCTCCCTTTTCCCTTTTTCATTCCTTTTTCTGGGCTCCTCGCTATGTAGTATGGGTGAACTTGAATCGGAAATTCTCTGTATCCTTTTGCATCTGGGGTGAACAGCGATCCTGACCCAACCACAGAGGCGCAGAGGAACAGAGACCAAAACCGCGGCCGGGCCTGACCCACATAATTCAGCGAAAAGCCCTTTTCCTGCACCTGCATTGTCTCCTTTCCTCTCCCTCAATCTCGTCCTCGAGCTTCTTCTTCTCACCTTCCCTTCAGCTCGTCTATATTCAAGGGATTGAGAGGCTTGCAGATGATCTCATTAACCCTTAGCCTTTTCAGATGCTGGCTGGAGGCGGCCTGCATCACCAGTGCGGTATCCGATCCTGAGGCGGTCCCCGCTATTGCTATTACCTTCTCTCCCGAGACCAGGAGGCCGGCATCTGTGGCCATGAGCACTATCTCGAAGCAGACCTTTACCCCCTGGCAGAAGCATCGCAGGAGGTTAGCCATTGTGGTAGCGCTGTTTGAGCCGTAGAGCCCGTCGGTATGAAAGAGCATCGTCCCAAAATGAACCTCATGCCCCTCTCTGCGCAGCTCTCTCGTCAGCGGCTCAGGAAAGGCATTCTGCTCCCGATGAAAATCCCACTGATGGGGCACTACTATCAGCTTGATACCATCCCGGCTGAAAAAGTCTTTCGCCTTCACCGCAGTAGATCCAGTGGTGGAAGCCAGGACTAGCTTCCTGATGTTCAGGCTGCTTGATCTCTCCTGCACCAGCCGAAATGTCTCTAGGGTATTTTCCGATCCTCCCTCATCAAAATAGACTATCTTCTTATCCATTGAGCTTGTCACCTCTCCATCTTCAATCGACCGCATCTGATATCTTTTCTTCGGCTTTGAAAAGAGAGCATAAGCCCGGAGAAGACGAAAGATGAAAGATGGAGATGAAATCTGGAAGATAAAAGATGAAAGACGGAAGATAAACGATTTATGTCCGGGGGACGAAAGATTTCAGCAGACAGTGGAGGACGATTATGCTAGATATATTGAGAGACCGGCGGAGCATCAGGAAATATAAGGATGTGAAGATCGATGAACAAATCATTGATCAGCTCAAGGAGGCTGCTTTGCGCTCACCAAGCTCCAGGGGTATCAATCCCTGGCGGCTTTTGTTCATCACCGATAAGGATATGCTGGAGGTGCTGTCCCGCGCCAAACAAAGCGGCTCCGGCTTCCTGAAGGGAGCCAGTCTGGGTGTGGTGGTCATAGCCAGGGATGAGGAATCGGACGTCTGGATTGAGGACTGCTCCATCGCTTCCATCATCCTGCAGCTGACTGGCCAGAGCCTGGGGCTGGGATCATGCTGGATCCAGATCCGAAACCGGATGCATAATGATGGCCAAACCTCTGAGGATTATATCCGAAAGGCCCTCGATCTGCCGGAGGGATCGAAGGTGGAATGCATGATCGCCTTTGGCTACCCTGATGAGATAAAGGAGCCCCATCCCAAGAGCGAGTTGGAGTACGGGAAGATACTGGAATCATAGGAAGGAGTGGTTGGGAAAAGGGCATGAGGATGGTCCTAACTCATCAATCTTTTTTATTCTGACAATTATTAACTCTGGTTAGAACTACTGAATGTCCAGAGAAAGGAGTTAATACTCATTAGAGCATATATGCTTAGCAAGTACATAGCTCAACTGTTCATTAGGAGATGAATTAATGGATTCAGTGGTTAATATGGCAATGGAACAGCTTATGGCGGGAGATAATCTCTCTATATTAAGCAGCAAAGTTGGTGCAGACGAACAATCCACCAAATCCGCCCTGGAGATGGGCCTGCCCCTATTATTGGGAGCCATGAGCAGCAAAGCCTCCAGCAATGATGGGGCGAACGCTATCTTGAGCGGTCTTGCCGATTCAGCCAAGGGCAACTCAATGCAGGACATGGCCAAATACTTTGGCAGCAGCAGCTCATCCTTTGGACCGGGCATGCTCAATTCCATATTGGGGAGCAGCATGATTCCCATTCAGCAATCGATCGCTAAAAAGACTGGACTGCCTCAGGAGGTCGTCGGCCAGCTGCTTACTATGGCTCTGCCTCTGATTCTGGGATATTTGACAAAAAGCTCCCCAGAAAAGGAGATGAAACCGGATGATCTCTCAAAGCTGCTTGATGAGCAATCGAAGATGGCACTCACCTCGTCGCCAGAGGCTGAAGCAATGATGAAGGATATCCTATCCGCACAGGACAGCGGCAGTGGATTTATGGGGATGATCAAGAAGCTGTTTAAATCTTAGCTATATATCTCCCGAGTGGGGAAGGCTGCTCCTGCGGCAGCAGCCATGCAGATGAGCGAAAATAGCCACAAATTTTTGATAGGATTCAGGTTCTGGTGGTCTGCATGAGGCTGGATAGCTGCAGGACTGTTTTGCCAGTGAAGCCAAATATGTTCAGGGGCAGCCTTTCCTCCCCGCAATGCTGATTTGGAGACTGCTCCCCGGCTGCAGAAATGTCCAGAATTCATATCGATGCAAAAATTGATATGTTGGTGAACATAGAAAGAAAGAGGAAGGAATAAGCTGATAGATGAGGGCGACTGCAGCATCTAAAAAAAAGCCGTTGGTCGAATCCTCCTATCAAGAATATCATTGGAGAGTCTTGGTATAACGCCATAGGAGGTTATATTTATGAAGATGTATATAATTTCTGTATTGATTCTTTTAGCGATAGCATGCAGCAGCCAGTCAACGGATACAGTGAACATCAGCAGAGATTCTGGCATGGCAATACTGGCCAATCTGACAGAAGGCTCTTCCAGCCCCTCTGCGGTCCAGGAGAGCATGCTGCAAAACCTGACAAACCAAACAAACCAGACAAATCAGACTGGCGACGCCCGACTGTTAGCGAATGATGACTTGTGGAGCTGGGGCAAGATTCCCATTGGCTATGAGGTAAGCGATAACGGAACTCTGATCAACCTGGCCGAGCAGGAATGGGCTCCAAGCATCTAAAGGGCATACTGACAAGACTCTTTAATTTTTTAGCCAGCCGCACTCCAGGCCATATGATGATGCAAAAGCTTGCCTCATAAAGATCTTCTCTCCGCTTCCCTCTTGAGATATAAGAGCGTCTGCTGGATCGACCTTGAGAGCATCCTTTTCATTGTGCCGCGCAGAATGCTTGGCAGGAGACCTTCCCAGGACTCCTCCGACCTGACGAGCGCTTTTTCTCCTCTCTTCTCGATCTGCCAGAGATGAACCGCCTTAATTCCAGTGGTCGTGCCAGTCCAGACCAGATGGTGGGGCCTTTCCATCTGCAAGACTGTTGAGCGGATGGTCAATTGGCCAGCCTTCCAACTGAACCTCGTGCCGACAGCCAGATCGCCCTCTATAAAGGCGGCCTTGACATCCGAATTCCAGTCCGGCCAGCTGTCGACGGCGACGATGATATCCCAGATGGTCTCTGGCGAGGCCTCGACCTCAACCTCTCGAGAGGCTATTACGGGAGCTAATTCATTTATCTTCATTTCCGGATTTCTCCAGGATCACTCATCTCCTCATACTCAATAGGTTTATCGATCTCAAGATCCTTTTCGCCAGCTTTTTCTAGGTCTGGTGAAGAGCAGATACGAGAAAATGGCAAGCTACAAGGCAGGAGCAGGACTTCTAATTGCCGCTTTGGCTATTGCTCTATTCATTGGATGGATGGGCCTTCCCGGCAGCATTCCAGCAACCAAGCTCAATAGCCTGGACTGGAAGGTGGAAGAAGATGGCAGGCTGGATTATCTGATCTCAATGCCCGAGTTCAATCTGAGCGAGGAGACGGTTGAAGGCAATAGCTCCTTGATTACAGTTCGGTATGCCAGCCGGGGAGCGGAGATGGCGGGACTTTTGAGACTTTCGAGATTTAGCAAGACCGTCAGCGATGATGCGAACAAAAAGGACAGTATTCCCGGAATAGTTCTCCTGCCCGGAGCCACAGTGACCAAAGAGCGGGAGCAGGGTTTGGCCAAGCGCCTGGCCGACCTGGGATATGCCACAATCACCTTGGACCAGAGAAACCTGGGGGCGATTGATGTTAATGCGGATCTTGCGCTTTTTATAGATGGAAGAGAGCCTGTGGAGCATATGATGGTCTATGATGCCCTGTCTGCAGCCGAAGTTCTGCGCTCTGTGGGCACAATCTCCTAAATAAGTGATGTAGGCAGGGCACATTCTATCACAAGTTATTAATATTATGATAATCATGTACCCTGTGTGACCCTACAATGACTGAGATGCAATTAAGCTTGATAAATTTTCCGTATCGTGAAATGCTTTCAAATATCTTCCAGGATTACTCAAACGACTTTGAATTTACTGCGAGCGGTATTTTTCGGAAAATAGTGCCGCCATTATGTCCCGAATGTGGCCATCCAATGAGCCATAATGGTTTTAACACCTGCCAGAAGAGACATCTCGGAGGGGCAAACGTCGGGAAATATTTATGTGGCGCTTGCGGGAAGTCAACCGAAGAAGATCGAGACTTCTGGATCAAGCTAAAGGCAGACTTCTTCGGGATTGTCACGGAAATCTGCACACGTCTGAGGCTTAATCACGTATCTTATGAAGTGATAGAATCGATAATGGGCTATCTGTATCCTCGGGATAAAGATACCATCCGGAACATGGTCCAGTGCGCGATTGAGGAGACAGATGTCCCTTCGGTCAAAAATATCCAGTTCGTGCATTATGACGAGCAACATCCCAAGGCAGGACGAAACCAAAAGTATCGTTTGACACTCCTTGATTCGGTAACAAGGCAAGTAATCGCGGATGAGCTTTTCGATTCAAAAGATGCCGATACTATCGAAGGTTTCCTTCGAAGAAATCTCGACACTCAAAAGCAGATATTTATTGTCACAGACCTTTACAGAGGATACAGCAATGTTTTTAAAAGAGTATTCGGCAACAAGGTAATCCATCAATTCTGTTTGCTCCACTTGAATAAGCTCATAGTCAATGATTTTCCTCGAAAAACAAGCATCGAACAGGAATTGCTTAAATACAAAATGCTTAACATATTTTTTAACCGTGAACTTGAGATTGAATTCCTTTCCACCTTGATCGAAGAAGAGAAAATGATGAGACAGAGAAGCAACAAGGAATACAAATCATGGATTGCAGAAGCCAAGCACCTATTTTATGATTTTGTTCGACGTCTGGAATTGAGACGTAGAAGAGAAAGCAAAAACCTTGAGCAAAGAACTTATCATGAAGCTTTAAATAATTTTAAATTTTTAAAGATGCAATCCGACTCGTTTATGATATCCGTTAGAAAGAGGCTGGATAAAATCGAAGAGCTTTGGCCAAACCTTACAGCATTTTACTTTACCGATAATGCCCCGGCTACAAACAATCCCATAGAAAATTACTATTCAACAAGTCTCAAGACTCATAGAAAAAAACAATTAGAGGAACCAGGAATCAAAGAGCAGATAAAGCTCTCTGCGCTAAAGAGAGCAGGAGTCTTTGGAAGGCCTCAAAAGTCTCTACTCAATGCATTCTTTATGTTCATTCCTTTTCTAGATACGGGTTAAAAGATTCGGCATCGCCTAACCAGATTCTAAAACAATAGCGTTAGCTTAGTAATTTTTTTTAAAATACAAAATTATTTTATAAATTATTCTGATAAATTTGCTTTAATCAAACCAAATGGGCCGATTTGTGTAACCACATTAGCAATAATATCATAAATGAGACAATCTATCGCTGGTAAAAAACAAATTTCACTTGATTTCTAGATAGTGCCGCTCTGTGCCCGAGATCGACCCGGAGAGGATCATTTATGCTGGAGAGAGCAATGGTGCTCGAACTGCCATCATCGCCTGCGCCCTGGATGAAAGATCTAAGGGCGTTCTGGCCTTAAGCACCTGCGGTTATGGTACCGATGCCGTCGTTGCCCAGTTGGGCATCGAGGATGAGGATATAATTCGCTTCTATCGATCCATCGATCCTGATACCTATCTACCTCTGATCGCACCCCGGCCATTGGCTATGATCCACTCCAGAAACGATACGGTGATTCTCTATCCTCTGGCGGTGAAAACTTATGCTCTCGCTTCTCAGCCCAAGAGCCTGATCTCTGTGGACTGCACAGTGCATGGCTACTGCCAGGAGATGGATGAGGGGATCGAAAAAGGGCTGAAAGGAATGGTTTCATGATCTAATATGCATCATGCACATATCATGATCTGAGCCCTCGAACTTCCCTCATATCCCTCCGTAGTTTTGCGCATGCTCCCAGGCCCTGTGGCCCTCCGGGAAGCGATCCGGCCGGGAATAAATCGATATATCCTCCCGGCGAAACAGCCGCCGATCCAGACCCACCGGGCAGACTTTGATGCAGATTCCGCAAGGGGATATGCCCTTCTGGTTCAGCTCATTGCTATGCTCGGCACAGCTCTTCTTATTGGTCAGACCCTGGGGGTAATCCCTCTCATCCAGTGCATTGACCGGACACATCTTGACGCAGCGCATGCATTCAGAGCAGAGCTTCTCATCTCTAATTGGGTCCGATGGAAGAACTGCGGAGGTGAAGACAGAGCCGAAGCGCACCCGGGGACCATAATCTGGCGTCAGGAGCATATTGTTCACACCGAAGCTTCCCAGGCCTGCCAGAAAGGCAGCATGGCGGTGGGAGAAGATTGCCACCGGATTTTTCAGCAGCGCCCGGATTCCGATGTATCCATCCCTGGGAACGAAGACGGAAGGATGGCCCAATTGGGTGAGATAGCTGGCCAGGCGGTAGGTATACTGGTCGAGAAGGGAGTTGACTGTGCTGTACAGCTCCCGGTAATAGACAGAGGGCGACGTTTCCAGAACTGGCAGGCTGATTGGTAGGCCGATGACTATCACCGACCGGGCTTCGGGGTATATAGACTGAGGATAGAACTCCTCCGGCATCCAAGGCTGAAATGGGGGTTCTTTCCATCGATCCACGCTGGCCACTCCCACCAGGGGTATCTCCAACTTTTCGCACCATTTCTGGATAGCGGCTTTCAGCTCATTGCTCATGAAAGGATCATATGCCGCTCAAAGGATAAAAGGATCACCAGGGATTATCGGCGGCTTGAAGATCCCTTCAGATATCCCTGGCACCCCCTCTTTCATCGCTATTTTATAATTATTTTATCATTATTCTATAGCTGCAGCATTTGAGGAACGGAGTGCAATGCTCTTTCTCATATCACATCCTCTCGGTTCTGCTCCTTGGACTTGCGGAAGAGCATCTTCATCTCATATACCCCTTCTTCTCTTCTTTTTTCCGTATAGAATCCCATCTTCTCAAATAAGCTCACCATGGCCTTGTTCTCCACCAGTGTGTCCGCGGTAAAGCCCAAGAGGCCATGCCTCCTGGCGATGTATGTCAGATAAGAGAGAAGCTCTTTGCCCACCCCCATTCCATGATACTCGTCCTTTACTACTATTGCTACCTCTGCCAGGTACTTGTCTGGGTTCAGCTCGTACTGGCCAAGAGCAATAATGGTCTCTCTTTCTCTCTCCTTCTCCTTGATCACCGCTAAGATCTCCATCTTCCGGCTCCAGTCTACAACAACGAAGTCCTGCAGCCTCTTATGAGGCATATCCTTCCGGGCAGAGAAGAACCTCATGTACATGCTGTCCTCTGATAGATCGTAGAAGAAGTCTTTAAGCATGGTCTCATCGGTTATCTTCACCGGCCGGAGGAATATCTCCAGCCCCTTCTTGGTGGTCCTGTATGTCTCCAGCTCCTCGGGATACATTCCCTTCTCGCCAGGGATGAAGACCTGATCTTTGTAGATCAGAGATCTCTTCCGGGCGGCTTCGATCAGCCAGGGGCGGAACTTGGGATGGGCGATGGCGATAAGGTCCATTGCCCTCTCACGGATGTTCTTGCCGTGCAAATAGGCGATTCCGTATTCAGTCACCATATAATGCACGTCTCCCCTGGTTAAGGTGATCCCTGCTCCCTCCTGCAGGACGGGAACGATGCGGGAGACGCTGTCGTTCAGTGCAGTGGAGGGGAAGGCGAGAATGGTCTTCCCTCCGGGGCTCAGGACCGCTCCCCGCATGAAGTCCGCCTGACCGCCGGTGCCGCTGTAGAAGGTCCCTCCCAGAGATTCTGCTGTTGCCTGGCCGGTCAGGTCTACCTCCATGGCGCTGTTGATGGCGGTCATCATCCTGTTCCGGGAGATTATGAGGGGATTGTTGGTGTAGTCGATCCTCTTGAACTCGATCGATGGGTTCTCGTCCAGGAAATCGTAGGTATCCCGGCTTCCCATGCAGAATGAGGCGATGGTCTTTCCTGGATTGTGGATCTTCTTCTGATTGGTGACCACTCCCTTTTTCATCAGCTCGACGATGCCATCGGATAAGAGTTCCGTATGCACTCCCAGGTCCTTTTTGTTCTCGAGGCTGTGCACCACCTCGTCCGGTATCAGGCCGTATCCCACCTGAATGGTCGAGCCATCCTCTATGATACGAGCGACGTATTTTCCGATCCTCTGCACGATGTCGTTGGGAGCCTTAACCGAATACTCGAGGAGAGGCTCGTCATGGGGAAGGATAAAATCGATATCTTTGATATGAATGAAGCCATCTCCATGTGTTCTAGGCATGTTTTCGTTCACCTGGGCCACGACGACCTCTGCCTTTTCCAGGGCAGCCTTGACCACGTCCACGCTTATGCCCAGGCTAAGGTAGCCGTGCTTATCCGGAAGAGAGGTCTGGACTAGGGCTATATCCACCGGAACCATCTCTGAGCGGAAGAGATCGGGAACGGATGAGAGGAAGATTGGGGTATAATCCGCTGCACCACGGTTGACCGGATTTCTGGTGCTGTCTCCCACGAAGAAGGAGTCAAGCCTGAAGTTATCCTGGAACTTTTCATCGGTATATGGAGCCACGCCAAGCGTCCAGATGTGGATCAGTTCCGCATCGAAGAACGCTTTGGGATTATTGTTGACGTAGTTGACCAGCTCAGCCACCAGGAATTGAGGCTCGCCGCAACCGGTCCCTATGAAGATCCTATCTCCTGCATGGATGTGGCTGAATATGACCTCTGGGGGCAGGAACTTCTCAGGATATGTCTTCTTGAACTCTTCCAGGATCTTTTTGTCTTTCATTGCCCGTCTCTCCTCATTTGCGTCTTATGTCAATTCCTCTCGGTTCATTCCTGTTTGGATCTTCTTCTTCTTCCATAATCAGCCTATCGCTCTGAAAAGAGAAGATTATGAAGGTCAGCTGTGGTCAGATGTCATTCGCTCTTTGCACATTATTATATTTTCAATGGAGAATCTATCTTAAAAGGGGAATAGATTGATATAGAAATGGTCAGCATTTAACAATAATCGGGTTTAATTGAGGAGATCGACAATGATCAACCTATTCAAGAAGAATGCTGGAGGAGAGGCAAGAAAGGATAAGAAGAAAGAAAAGCAGGAGGAGAGGCGACAGAAAGCGCAGGCCAGGGGACAGAAGCCCATAAGATAACCATTTTTCGGCTTAACTATAAAAGATCGATCTCACCAGTAGCGAGAATTCACTGGCGTGAGCGGTCAATGGTTTCCACCGCCTTCACAACGCTCTCCCATTCCGGGCAGTATGAGACCTGGCTGCGATAATCCTCAATTCCAGTGCCGTTCAGGCTCCATGGGTGCTGAAATAGAATTCCATGCCGATCTGGATCGCTCTTCACGAACTCCACTATATTGATGTCCAGATCATCGATAAGCACATCTGATGGCACATTATGCTTGGTCCCCGTTCTGGCCCAGTAGTAGCCCTTCAGGGAAGGAAAATGGGCGCTCAGCCATCGGCGGGTAGCCTCTTCGGTATGCGGCCTCCTGGCGGTCACCACGAAGACATCATGGTGGCTGAGCTTCTTTATCGCCTTTTGCGAGCCATGGATAATTGGCACTTGCATCACATATTCCGGATCCGAAAGCAATCTAGATATCTCCTCCCAGACCTCCCTTCCCTCGAAGGTCCAGTGCGCACGATCGACATCGCTCTTGGAATATATGAGGCCGTATTCCCTCTCGATCTCCCTCAGAACAGCAGCCACCTGATCTGCGAGCACCCCGTCGATGTCCACAGCGATCTTTAATGTCATTTTTTGCGGAAACCTCGTTTATTTGAGTTGGTGAATATCGATATGCAACCACTGTCCTGCTCAACTGCTCCATTCAACTGCATTATCCTATTGCTGATCCTCAACTGCCTCATTCAGCGGGTCTATTAATGCATTTAATCAGGGCACCCATATAAAGGTTTCAACCTGCGCCGGATGCACTGGTGAGGCAACGATCCTATTGTGCACCTGACTATGGGCAGTTCAGTGGTCAATGCCATGCGTACGATTCAACTCGCAGCAGCGCGGAGTTTTCATCGTTTACGGTGGGGAGGAGCGCGTACAAATATCTTCACCCAGGATAACCATATGTAGCATTAAGTGAATATACCAAATCATGCAGCTCACAAAGACCATTATCCTGAAGCTAGATGCACCGGATAATGACCTAGCAGAGCTGCTAGGAGCATTCTCCCAAGGCATGAATTATGCCTCGCAAATCGTGTTTGACATCGGCAAGCCTGTTGGAAGTGGACTTATCCAAAAAGCCACTTACAAGCATCTACGGAACAATCTTAACCCTGAAATCTCAGATGGCTTGCAATGTAGCTCGCCAGGTTTCGGGAGCTTACAAAACACTTCAGAGTCAGATCGACAAAAGAGAATCAGAATGGCAATTCCTCGATTTCGATCCAACCTCGGCTACATTCTCGTTCGAACGCGATTTTGGCTTATCCGGAGACACTTTGAGCATAACTACATTAGCGGGGCGCAGGAGATATAAGATCTTGAATTACCAGTATGCTCAGAGATACTTAGACGGGTCCTGGAAATACCTGGCATCCAAGCTTTGTTTGCACAAAAACGGAGCTTACTTTTTCCATTTGGCCTGTGCGAAGGATATTCCAGACAAGAATATAGTTGATGCATCCACTTTCATGGGTGTTGATGTCGGTATTAATTGTCTGGCGGTTGCATCTACCACGGACAAGCAATGCAAGTTCTTTGCAGGTGGTGAAATCAAGAACCACCGAAACATCCGATCCAAGGAACGCCAGAGATTGCAGAAGGCAGGCGGTCGATATTTGGGCACTCGATCTTCTATGAGAACTCTTAGAAAAATAGCAGGCCTAGAGACACGGTTTATGACTGCCGTCAACCATAAGGTATCCCATGCGTCTTCGGTTAGCAGATCATTCCTAGCACAATCGTTATAAATGCACATTAATTTATCTTCTGAAATAGTTCATCTAATAAGATTTATATGGAATATGTGATACTATATTCAATCCAAGGGATTAGCATGCGAAAAGGAGTATCACAAATTGAGAAAGATATAGTCGAGCAAGAACTAACCAGGATGTTTGAATCCAAGTGGATTCGAGATAAAGCAAGAGAGAGCGGATTGATCGAAAGAGAAAGAAAGATTGATCCAGTGATAATGTTTTGGACTCTCGCTATCGGCTATGGCTCACAGTTGTATCGAACTATAGTGGAGTTGAAACGCGTTTACGAAGTCAGAGGGAAAGTATCAATTTCAGACAGCAGTTGGCATGATCGTTTCACTCCAGAACTGGTAAAATTTCTCAGAGAATGTGTGATTCACGGCATAGAGCACATTTCTGAAGAACCCAGTAGGATTTTGGGTGACCGTCTAGCTAGCTTTCGGGATGTAATGATTCAAGATAGCACTATTATTCGGCTTCATAAAAGCCTTGCTGATAAGTGGCCAGCCACTCGTTCCCGAAAAGTGGCTGCAGGAGTAAAAGTGGCATTTTTAACAAGTGCCATAGCCAATAGTCCAAAAAGCATTTCGATACTGCCTGAGAATACCAACGATGTAAAGACCTTAAAAATAGGTCCCTGGGTAAAAGATATAATATTATTAATAGATCTAGGATTTTACAAATATCAACTGTTCAGCAGGATAGTTGAAAACGGCGGATCCTTTGTCTCTCGCCTCAAGAGCAATGCAAATCCCTTAATAGTAGGAACAAATCAGGTACGCAATACCCGTGGCGTTGATCTAAACGGGAAACATTTGAAAGATATTAAACTAGAAAAATCCGATGATATTTTTGATGTAAATGTGGAAGTATCATTTGACCGAAGATCCTATCGCGGCGAGAGCAAAAAAGATAATAAGATATTTAGATTAGTCGCCATTTATAATACCGAAGCAGAAGAACATCACTTTTATCTAACTAATATTTCATCAGATATATTAAATGCTTCAGAGGTTGCAGCGGTTTATTCTGGGAGATGGGAAGTCGAACTCATCTTCAAAGAATTGAAGAGCAGATATGCGCTAGATCAGATAACAACAAAGAGCCCATACGCGATTGAGGCCTTAATCTGGGTCTCAATTTTGACGCTTCTTGTCAGCAGAAAATTGTATTCGATAGTGCGAAAACTAAATCCCGGTGCCAAAATGGTTCGCTTTACTCAATTGAGATGGAGTAACATCTTTGTCCAAAATTCCTCGCATCTATTGTCTGCGATATTGGATTACCTTGGAATAGAGCATGATTTCTCTACAGTCTTAAATGTGTGTTCAAGTGAGGCACTTGATCCGCATGTCAATAGAGAACGATTCAGGGAGGGATTGTGGTCTTAACCGAAGACGCATGTAAGGTATCCAAGGATCTCATAGAATTTGCTGTAGATAACGGCGTTTCGGCAATCGGCATGGAAGATTTGACGGGCATCAGGAAGAGAACGGAAAACAAAGTCTCCACAGAATTCAGGTACGAGCATAGCAGTTGGGCATTCAGGCAACTACAGGCTTTTGTGGAATACAAAGCCAAAGAGACCGGGATAGCTATAATTTACGTAAATCCTGAATATACTTCCCAAACTTGCCCCAGATGTAACCACATCAGCCGAAATAACCGCTGCGGCGTAGCCTTCAGGTGCGAAAAATGCGGTTACGAAACCCATGCCGACAGAGCTGGTGCTATGAACATAGAGCACCGAACACGAGACTTGAGGTATATCCTGGAGTCTCAGGGCGGTAATGTCAGCCCGCCAGACGCGACACGACTTTTTGCGTAGTCGCAAGCCGCGCCCTTCAGGACGCGGTAGTTGACTTGATCAAGATGGTTAGGTAAATAAATGATCAAGATGATCAGCCATGCACCATCACTGACAGAATGGCAAAAATGCATAGCCAGCAAAACACTGCAATAACGGCCAGGCTCAATTGATGATAAAAAAAGATATAATAAATGGATTATAAGAGGCAGGCAAAATGGATTATGTTCTTCACCCCAAGTCAGAGATCGATAGCAGGATAAAAAAGCTAAAAGATCGGATGGACGACATCGACGGAGCCCTTCTATTTCAGGCGGTGGACATGTGCTACTTCTCTGGAACCGCCCAGGACGGACTGGTCTACATACCCAGAGACGGCGAGCCGATTATTATGATGAAAAGAAGCCTGGTGAGGGCAAAAGAGGAGTCGCCCCTGGAGGTCCGGCCGCTAAAGAATATGAGAAATCTAAAAGAGGACCTGGGCATCAAAACGAGCGCTACCATTGGCCTGGAGATGGATGTCCTTCCCTGCAGCTTCTACTTTAGGGTGAACAAGGCCCTGGAGGATGCTTCTTTTGTCGATGTTGCCGAGAGGATCAAGCATATCCGCTCAGTCAAGTCAGAGTTCGAGATAAAACTGGCCAAGGAAGCTGCACAGATGCTGGTGGAGGGATTCTCCACCGTTCCGGATCATATTAAAGAGGGAATGACTGAGGTGGAGCTGATGTGCCGCATGGAATCGGAGATGAGGCTGATGGGCCATCAGGGATCCCTGCGCTTTCGCCGCTTCAACAGCATCGTTCCCATAGGCCATATAATGTCCGGATCGAGCGCTGCCATCCCCAGCTTCCTGGCCTCGCCCACCGGCGGCAAGGGAACCTCGGTGGTGTTTCCTCATGGTCCAGGCTACAGAAAGATAAAGAGAAACGAACCGGTATTTGTGGACACGGTGGGCATCTGCAATGGATATATCGCCGATGCCACCAGGATCTTCTCTTTGGGCAAGATCGAGCCGGAGCTCGTGGAGGCCTACGAGGCCTCCTGCCAGATCGAGGAGGCCATCGCCAGGGAGATGAAGCCGGGCAGGACGGCTAGAGAGCTGTTCGAGCTCTCAGAATCAGAGGGGGCGCGCCTGGGCTATGGCGATTTCCTGGGTGGACCGGTAGGGAGCAAATGCGGCTTTGTGGGTCACGGTGTAGGTCTTGAGCTGGATGAGTATCCGGTGCTCGCCCCGCTGGACCACAAGATCCAGGAAGGGATGACCATCGCCGTGGAGCCCAAGATCATCTATCCGGGCAAAGGTGTTTTAGGGGTGGAGGACACCTTCCTGACGACATCATCTGGAGCCCTGAGGCTGACGGAGATGCCCCTGGAGATCTGGGAGGTCTGAGGCTTTGTCGATGGGATCAGAGGGTGCAGATCCGGTTTTGGGTTTTTGTGACGCTCCGTCGGGACAACTTCGCTAGAGGAGCTCCGCCTCAGTCTCATTTGCCATAACCTGGATGGATCCAAAACCTCTGGAGCTGGCATTCAGTGGGCGCCAGCTGTTCATGTACTGATTCACGATCACCGGATCGTAGTACTCTATGATCCAATTCCCTTCTTTTTCGGAGGCGTTGATGGCTACTGCACTGGATCTCCACCGGAAGAGCTTGACCTGGGGGAGGCTCTCAGCTCTTTTGAGGGCTTCGTCCAATCCGTCTTTATGGAGCGGGGCATTTTGGTGAAGATAGGATGCATTATCCGGCAGCAATCCAGTAAAGATATTGAACTTGGATATCAGGAAACTATTGTTATTGCTATCGTTTTTCAGCATGATCCACTGGAAGAGATTTGAGTCCGGATAGATCTTGAAGCCGTCATCATGAAAACCATTCGCCATATCTTTGCCCTCCAGCCTTATTCCGCTTATGACCAAAAGAAATATGAGAAAGGCGGCGGACACCTTTTTATCGATTTTCATCTCTGGCCGGTCCCGGAAGAGCTTCGCCATAAATAGAAGGGTAGCGATCATTATCACGATCTCTATCCGGCTGAAGATCTCGGCTGAGTACCTGGCAGCGGTCAGAGGATAGAAGAGGGGAACGCCTCCTGAGGTGAGAAAGTCTAAGAAGAGGTGGCTGATGATTCCTGCATAGGAATAGGCCAGGGTCGTGGCTGAGAACTGCAGGTCTTCAGTAACGATACCCCTGGACCTGGTCTTTATCCAGCCGCGAGAGACCAGAAAGAGGAGGATTGCTGCCACGAAGAAGCCGAAGAGGAAAGTATGGGTGAAACCCCTGTGCACTATGAGATAAGAGGTCGGATGGATCTGATTGATCCAGACCACCAGCACGTCCAGGTCGGGAGCTATTCCGCCGAGCACCAGGGCGGCAAGATAATCTCTCCTGATCCTCAAGAAGCGGCCCAAGAGATAGGGAAGCAATGCATGGGAGAAGAAGTCCATCAAGGCAGTTTAGCTCATCATGGCTATTTTTGCTTTTTGGAAACGGCCTTTGTCCAGAACAAAATAAAAAAGTATAGATGAGATCAACTGTCAGATGGTCGCAGGCATCTGGGCAGGCTCCTGATTTACCTATGATTCTGCGCCCCAGGCACCTGGCTACCCCTGGCCTTGATCTTTATTGTGCCAGTCCAAATGTATTAACGGGTGGCTCTGCTGAGACAGAGTCCGGGGATAGGATTTGATCTGTCTGATTCATCTGCCCCGAGATACCCTCCGGATCTGCTTGATCAGCCTGAACTGGCTGACCAGCAGGGATGGCCTGATCTGCATTGCCGGAGATGGGCTGCCCAGGATAGGGCATGATCATCAGATATGGCCCCTGGCCGCTCTCTTTAGACAGAAAGTCGATCTCAGTCGTGCTGTTGCCAATGGCCTCCAGGAGGAATGATACCTTGTCCCCTCTTCCCTTTGCCTGCATGAGCTTTTGGGAGACGTCGAAGGCATAGATATCATCGCCATCGCTATTGGTGCTCATCAGAGAAAGGTCATTTTTCACTATCAGGTTCCTGGCAGGTAGGATGTTGACCAGGAAGGTGGTTATATCGGATTGCTCATCCCAATCCGAGCCGATGGTCACCAGAGCCACAATGCCTGAGCGATCCATCTGGCGCACCGATGCTGCTTTGAGCACCAGAATTGCGATGTCGTCATCGGCAATGTCTATGCCGGAAAGGTTGAATTGTATTAATGGAACCCCGGGATAGCTGTTCAAAGTGGTATTGTTTGCATCCGGCACATTGGTGGCGCAAAGCAGTGTATCGCTCTGGTTGTATACCGTCTCATTTCCCGTTCCCAGGCTGACATAAACGTCCTGGGAAGCGGGAATCTCTGTCGCCTGGCATTGCCCGCAGACGGCGATGACCGCCGCCAGCAGCATGAGAATTATCCCCCTTCTATTCATATCTCATCTCTCCTCAATCAATTCTTATCCAGATGATATTACATAAAATCGATTCATATTTAAAATTATAGTCTGCAAATCTTTTTTGTGAAGAGAAAGAAAAATGTAGAGCCACAGGAAGCACTTCTTGGGCGGAAATGCGCGCTGGTTAACAATAGGGCCTGAGGCTGGATGGATGCTTTAGGCTTTTCTATTGGCAGGTCGTCTTGCTAGCCAGTCTCATCTGCCAGGGGATGGCTTCATGCGCGTAGGGGATTGGGCTCCGAGGAGTCTTCTCGCCCAGGGCAGCGTACTTTTCTATCTTCTCGATAACCTCCAGAATGCCAGAATGTCAAGGAGCCATTCTCGATCATTCCTCAGAGAGCCACCGCCTCATTCAATTTGGCTCCTCGCTATTTTGTATGGGTGAACTTGAATCGGAACAACTCTATGTCTCCGTGCCTTCTGTGGTGAACCGCTATGCTCTGACCCAATCACAGGGGAACAGAGGCTATATTTCCTGCCTCACCCACATAATTCAGCGAAGGGCCTTCAATTTTAGTTATTTTCAGGGCCTTTATTATTTTTTTACCGCAATACCCCGATGCTTGCATCGGGGATAAAGGGCATCCGTGTCCAACTTAGGGATTTGATCAGATCCGAGTAGTACTATCTTTATGCGGCGACGCCTCGGATGCCCCGTCTGCTTGCAGCGGGGTGCGTCGCCGCCGTTTCACTTCAGTCGATTTCTTGAATCCAGCTGGATTGAGGCTAATATTCTTCACAGCTGTTTTTTTTAGTGGGCGACGCGCGCGATTAAACGCGCGGAAGAGCTTTGGCCCCCTCAACGCCGGTGAGGCTTGGATGGAACTATCGAGGTGGTTAAGTCTGATTCCAATCATTTATGGAGCTTTCCTTTGAGAGGCCCATCGCTGTAGATGCGATCTTTGAGCGGATCGCCCGCCACTTTCCCGATGCCCGGGGGCGGATGCTAAAATTAAATATCCCTGCCTTCAGACCCGTCATCTGATTCTTCTTCAGTCGATATGACTCACTTTGACCGTGGTTTGTATGCTGGTTGCAGGAATCCCGCATATCTGAGCGAGTCCTTTGTGAGCTTTGTGTTCTTTGTGGTTAAATTATTGCACGTGTTATTAATTAAAGATAATTCCTCAACCACATAGAACAGAAGCGATTCACACAGAACGCATAAAGAGAACAAAGAGACTTCCATGTTTCATCTGCAATTAAGAAGTCTCGTGCAAGCCTTAAATCCAGAAGAGGATCAAAAACCCTGGCATTTGCCAGAGTTCAGCCTCCCCTCCCCAATCTCCATCCCGCAGTCCAGCGCATTTTCATCCATTGTCAGGCTCTTTCTCTTGCTCGCAAACCTCCACTCAGCCTTCCCATCCATAGAGAAGTTGCCAATAAGCCGCTGGTCTATGAAGCCGCCCTGCCATGCCGCCATGCGATCGGCAGTGCCATTCACCTGGGCAGAGGTCTCCAGATATGATAGCGATTTTCCCAGCTTTGTCTTGTAGCTCAGATTGATCCAGCTTGCCTCATGGTATCTGTCCATCCAGCCCAGATCCCGGTAATCGTTCTCCGCCCGCACATCGGCAGACCAGCTCTCATCCAGGGCAATCGAGCGATGGGAGAGGTTGAGCGTGCAAGGGGATTGAGAGGCAGAAACACTACGGTCAGCGGATATGCTCGAAGATCTATAGTCCAGCTCCTCCTCCGCTCGATAGGTGCCAGAGCCATGCTCGCCGTAAGCCAGTGTCGAGCCGACTATCGGCTTTATCGCCGTGTCCAGAGAGGCCGAGTAGCTGCGGTTGCCCGCCAGGATCTGGACGCTGTTGGTGATGATGTACCTTTCAAATTCTGTTGAAAGCATGCCACGGGTTGAGGAAAGACCTATGCCTGAGACTGTGCCCTCTATATCAGCCTTAGCTGCGGGCTTCACTGTCTTCATGACGATCTTGATCTGGCCGTGCTTGCCTGGAGCTACGGCGGGGATGGTCCAGCGGTTGTTGCTGCCCGGATCGGGCGCTGGCTGGGATTCGATGAAGACTGTCTTCGGGTCGTAATTCTCCCTGACCACGATGTCAACGGGCTGGAAATCGTTGTTCCCATAGGTGATGGTATAGGTGATCTTCCCTCCGGCGGCCGCGCTTTTGGGGCCATACTTGACGTCTTCTTCCTCCAGGGGTTCGAAGCTGATGATCTCATCGCCAATTCTTATGTAATCGATGAAGGCCGAGGTCACCGGCGCTTTGGAATCTTTATAGAGGGTGATATAGATATGCAATACCTCATGCCCTTTTAGCCATTCTTTGAAATCCTCTAGGCCGCCGTGGGGGAAGTTCTTATTGCCATATTTCTCAAATTCGAGGTCAAAGCCATCCAGCTCATTCCACTGGCCGTGGGAGAATCCCAGATCCGACCACGACCGGCTAATGGAGCGAATCCTTGCATCCTGAGGGTCTTTGCTCTCGTAGGCACCGCTCTCATCACCATCCATATAGAACTCGATCTGAACCTTTCCATTCCCAGCTCCCGGATTCACCCACATACTCATCCTATCGATGTCCTCTATGGCCATGGGCTCATCCAGATAAATTCGCGCCCGGACGGTAGTGCCCTTATTGTCCACAGACAGGTCTGCGCAGTTCGACCCGTGAAATGCCGCCTCATCGCTGACCGACCCCTGGGAGTACTTCGAGCTACCCAGCCTCCAGTCCAGATCGGTAAGGCCTGCGGCAGGAAAATAACACAATAGCATAAGAATGAGGATCGCCATGATACATGAAAGGTAGCGGGCGCTCCTCAATAACTTGCCTGGCTTGTATGACTTGCACATACTTCCTCATAATATTTTTTCTGTAGAAAAAGGATTCGGTCCAAAAAGCCCGCACTGTATAGTTATCACCATCAAAAAGATCCTTCAGGAATTAACTATTGTGAAATCGAAGGGTGAAGCAGCTCGGCCATTGGTCCTGAATTTTTAATTGAAAAAATAACCTATATCAGACCTACATAAGCTCTACATGAAAAAAACAGTTATTAACTTCGGAGAGAATCGACTATTGAGCGGTAGGAGAGTGGGGACTTGTCTTGCCGCCCTGGCAGGAGCAGCAAAGTTGGCAGAATGCCTCCTGCCAGCATATCGCCATTAAGCCATCAAGGCTGTTATCGCTGGTTTATCCACTGGATCGCAGGCTGCTATTCGCTGCCGGAAGCTAATTCCTCCTCAACCTTGCGCGCTGCCCGGGCTGCCATTCGGGCCAATCTAACCGGCTCCGGCACCCTGCCATCCAGTGTGAACTTATTTAAGAGAATTCTCGCCTCTTCCACCGTTGCCCCGTGCACGCGCACGAATAGCTCGTAGCCCGTCTTGAGCCTGATCTTCTCCCGCATGCCCAGGGAACGGTAGCGCTCGATCTTTTCTTCCGGTTCCGGGAAATATTCGCGCAGGTATTTTTCCAAGCCCTCTGATTCCTCGTAGGTCAGGCAGATGAGGGGCCGGCTGACCTCTTCGAACACCGCCACGAGGTCGATGATATTAAACCAGCTTATTGCTGCCCCGCTCAGGAAAAGGGCATTGATATCCCTGCGATCCAGCCGGCGACATATCTCCAGGACCGCTCGGGTGGCATCGTCTCCCCCCACACTCGCCCGGGCATAGGCCAGGCCGTCCACCCTTCTGTCTGCGCGCATGACCACCCCCGCCAGCATGGACCAGGAACTCATCGGCGGTGAGAGAGTTGTGGATACGGGATCGGAGGATAGGGCACAAGGCCGCTCGAAGCTCTCCGCAATCCCCAAGACCCGCAGGGCAGGCTTGTTGAGATGAAGTGGCATACATCTACCTTATCATCTCTGCGACAAATAGCATACGGCCGTGATTCAATAATGGATCATACCCCGGTCATATAGAACGCGGCCCAGTAGAATGGATGTCGGAATCGCTCATCCTCTCGCAGCTTTCTTTGGGCCTCAGCCTTATAGCAATCTCTGCCCCTGATCAAAGCTTCGAGATTTTGCTAAGACCTCATCTTGGCCTTAATCTCCGTCACATCGCTCTCGATCCTCTGCAGTCGCTCTTCTGTGCGGCTCTTCAAATCCGAGCGCATGCCACAAACCTCAGAGACTATCTCCTCTCTGGCATCGTCTATCCTATCGATGATTTGATCCTGTTTCCCAGAGATCTCTTTTAAAAAGGAGCTCATGCCATCCAGCTTGGATCCCATACTATCGAGCTTTGAACCATTATCTCTGAATCCCTCTCTCACGGCAGATATCAGCTCTTTGAGATAATCTGCTGCCTGGTCCAGGCGGGCGTCGGTCTCCCTCTCCCCCGCAACTTTGAAAAACTCTTCGTAAGATCCATTTGCCCCAGAAAATTCTGCCTCAATCTCTTCCACGTCGATCAGGGTATTTTTGATCCTGATGGCTTCAAGGAACCTTTCTAAATCAGCTTCATGGCCCTCTGCAACGATCTTCACCCTGCTGTCAGACAGGTTCATCACATATCCTTTGAGTCCAAAGACGCGCGCTATGGTTACTACCTTCGACCTGTAGCCAGCCATCTGGACCTTTCCAGAGACATAAGCGGTGAGCTTGAGCATTCTTTTGACTGTTATCCCTTTTCGTATTTGGACTTTATCATCCCATGCGGGAAAGGCGATTAGTATTTCACCATCTTTTGCATTCAGACTTCCTGCTCGCGTCTCCTTTCCCTTTCCACAAATGGAGATCTGCAGGAGAGGAGAAATTGACTGTTATATCGGGCCATGAGAAAAAAAGAAAAATCTGCGGCCGCAATGGCCGCATTAAGCTCTAGTACTGAATCATATCCTTCCAGGGATCGACATATTCAGTTGCTACCTCTGCTGCAGCAGTGGTGACATCATAGCTGGTTAAGATATTTCCCGCAGCATCCTTTAAGGTAACGATATTGTCGACCCAGAGGGGCTCAGTGCTATTGGTATAGATATCTGTGGCAGTTCCAGCGCCCATTCCCTCATGAACCTTGATCGACGTGCCATCCTCGAGGACCAGTTGGGGGAAGACGAAGGTGGCAACTCCTGCAGACTCCAGCGTCCAGCCGGTCATATCCCACTCGCCAACGGCCTCATTGGCTACCTGGACATACTTGTCCCCAGGAGTATCAACTACTCTGGCGATTGTTACCTTTACCGAAGGAGCCGGAATTCCAGAATCGCGGCTGAATACGGCAGCCCGATCTGCGGATGTGGCCACATCAGAATAGCCTCCCGGAAGAGCCTTCCCCAGAACCATGGAGGTGCCAGCGGTGTAGTTAGAGAGCTGCTTGAACCTTGATGCGGTCTCAGTAGCGACAGCGACCTCTTCCGCGGGTGTCTCGTTCATTGGGGTCTCGTTCACTGGGGTGTCAACCACTGGTGTCTCAACTACTGGGGTCTCAACTACTGGAACCTCTTCTACAGGGGCCTCTGTGACATTAATTGTCTCTATTGCAGCAGTTGCATTAGTGACGGCTGTCATATTTGTGACATTGGTGGCGTTCGTGAGATTGGTGATGTTAGTGACATTCAAATCTGCGAGGGCAGCGATATCTGCTACATCCTGGGCATAAACCAGCCCCACGGAGAAGGCTACCATCATAGATAGAATCAACATTCCTGTACACTTCATATTCATACCTCAATCAAAACGTATTCGCAGAAAAATATAAGCCTTTCTTATGGCCTCTTTCGATTCGTCCATAGTGCCAATATAATTTATTGCTGCTTATGGCCTCTGGGCAAAAAAAATTGGCAAGAGAATATAGCCCCTCTTCCGCCCGTTTAGGCGTTTCTGCTGAGCCACCTTCTCCTGACCTGGGTTTTGATTTACTCCTCAGCGGACTCAGTGACAGTGACGTTTTCGGCTTCGATGGTCACATTGGTTACATTTGTCATGTTGGTAACGTTTGTCATGTTGGTTACATTGGTCATGTTCGTGGATTCGTTTTCGCTTGCATTCAGGTCCTCATCCAATACTTCCTCGCTCAAGGCAGCTCCAATCGACAGAGCCATCAAGAGGGAGAAGAGTACCAATCCGCTTGATATTTTGCTCATAGTTTACACTCCATTTGCTAACTTAGCGTGTGAAAATCTTTATTGAATATAAACTTTTCCGTGACAAAAATTAAGTATATCTCGGGCTAATAGGAGAATTGATCAGCAAAAAACGAGCTTTTCCCCTGCCAAGTAGGCTCAGCCAAAGCAGGCTCAAAAAGCAGTCTTTTTAAGAGCTATTGCAGATATCCGGATTCAACTCCTCCTGTATGCACGACAGCTTTCAATGAATTTATTACCAGATACCGAATAAAAGTGAGTATGCAGATATCCAGCCATGGTGTTGTTCTCCACCAGACCGTCCCGGCCATCAGCGATTCCTTTTCCCCGGGAAAGCTTCAGGCAATAACGGGCATCCCTATCACAAATGCAGCGCGAATAGTGAAACTCATGACCGCGAAGGCTCCTGCCCACATCAGCCAAAGGATTTCTCTCCGATACCTCCGCCTTCACATAGCCAAGGGCCATGAGCCTCTTCTCCATGAACGTGGTGCAGGGAAGGGCCCCAGCCATTTTAAAGGAGCCTGCCTCCGACTCCAGGGCTGCTCCCAGATACATCAGACCCCCGCACTCTCCATAGATGGGCATGCCATCCTCGGAAGCCTTCTTGATCTGTTTCCTGGCAGGAGCTCTCTCCAGCTGAGAGGCATAAAGCTCTGGATAGCCTCCCCCGATATACAGTCCATCCACATCGGGCAACTTGTCTTCCAGAGGGCTGAAATAGACCAGATCCGCGCCATGCCTCTCCAGCTCCAAGAGGTTCTCATGATAGTAAAAGCAGAAGGCTCGATCCCTGGCCACTCCTATTCGCACCGATCCATTTCCATTTGCCTTTGCCCCTGCCAGTTCAATAGAGGTGGAAATCGCGGGTGGCCGGGCCTGGCCCGGAAGCTTAAGAATCATGTCGATATCGGCATTCTCCTCCAGTAATGTCGCCAGGATTCCTGGATCATGATCCTTCTCAAAGCCCATAACCAGCCCCAGGTGGCGGCTTTTCATCTCCATCTCTTTATCCCTGGGCAGGGCTCCGAATACGGGCTTTGCCAGGCAGCTTTTGAGCATATCCAGATGCCTCTTGCTTCCCACCCGGTTGAGTATCGTCCCCGCCAGCCGCACCCCTGGATCGTAGCTGGCAAATCCCAGCTCCATGGCTGCAGCACTTCGCGACATGCCGTGCACATTGATCACCAGGAGAACGGGTATATCCAGTATCTTGGCCACCTGGGCGGTGCTGCCAACCTCTGTGCCATCCATGCCGTCGAATAGACCCATCACACCCTCCACCACCGCCACATCTGCTCCCTCGAGGGCAGAGAAAAAGGAGCGACGTACACCCTCCTCGCTCATCATAAAGGGATCTAAATTTAGGGAAGGCCGTCCACAGATAGCGGTATGGTGGGAGGGATCGATGAAGTCCGGGCCCACCTTATAAGGCTGAACCACCAGACCCCGAGCACGCAGGGCGGCCATCAGACCTAAGGTGATCGTCGTCTTGCCTACTCCGCTATGGGTACCGGCGATGAGCACCGCTGGGATAGATCCTTTCAGGGATCCCTCAATTGAGCTATCATGCGATCTCTCAATTGAACTCTCCGATGATCTCTCCAATGATCCTTCCATCGATCTATCCGACCGCCTCTTTGAACTTGCGGGGTGCATGCTTCCATCTTCTCCGGCAAGGATATTAATACGCTGGCCGATCCCTTCTGCATGCTGGTTGGGGTAATCAAAAGAGGAAAATACGGCGAACGCCTTCTAGAGACCATAAAAGACCATACCGACTTCGAAGTGGTATCGGTTGATGTCCCGGAGATCCTGCCGGGATTCATAGAGGATCCGGAGGAGTTCGTCCGGGAGCTGAATTTAGACCCGCAAATCTTCCAGGCTGACCTGCTCATTCTCTACACATTTCATCCGGACCTCACTCCGGAGATCGTCCGCCTGGCAGGAAAAGAAGGGGTTAAGGCGGTCATCATTCCCGGCGGCATAGGCCGGGCGGGCTCCATCACTGAGCTGGAGAAGATCGCTGAGGTGCATAACATCCACATCGAGGTTGATGAGATCTGCTGCACCCTGGAGGAATGCGGCGTCCCGGCGATCGACCAGTTCGCGAAAAAGCTGGGAAAACCGGAGCTAGAGGTCCAGACAAAGGACGGCAAGATCAGCGGCGTGCGCGTCTTGCGTGGCTCCCCCTGCGGAGCGACATGGCATGCCGCCACAGACATAGTGGGGAAGACTGTGGCTGAGGCACCATCCCTCACAGGCCTATTCTGCCAGCAGTATCCATGTCGCGCAGTGAGGGGAGGTCCGGGGGGCATCCACACCTCCGGAGACCTGCATAAGGATGCCATGGAGAGGGCTCTGGGTAAGGTCACCCGGCTTGTCCTTCCCGAGCAGTCCAAACCCATCAAGATCGAGCCGGGAAAGAAGGGCAAGAAGCTGGAAGGGTAAAAGATGGGTGAGAATCAGATGATCACTAGCACTCAGGTGACAGACGCCACCGTTCGCGCCCTATATCGAGCGGAAACCTCTCTTCCTCCCTGGGTCTTGGAGAGAATAAAAGAAGGGCTTGAAAGGGAGACCAATCCCCTGGCCCGCTCTCAGCTTCAGTTCATGCTGGACAATGTTAGCCTTGCCGGATCAAGAGGCCTGCCCATCTGCCAGGATACGGGCCTGGCCATATTTCATGTTCTGATGGGCCAGGATCTGATCCTGGACTTCGATCTTCAGGAGGCCATAGCTCAGGGAGTGAGGAGAGCAACATCTCAGATACCTCTACGGCCCAATGCCGTCGATCCCTTAACAAGAGAGAACAGCAAGGACAATACCGGTCCCGGGATGCCGGACATCATCCTGGACCAGGCCCGTGGCCAGAGCCTGAGCATAACTGCTTTTCCCAAGGGAGCGGGATCTGAGAACATGAGCCTCGTCATGATGCTCAATCCGGCAGACGATCCGATGGAGTTCATCGTCGATGCGGTCAGGGAAAGGGCAGCCAATGCCTGTCCACCCCTGTTCCTGGGAATAGGGATCGGCGGCAGCTTCGATCTGGCCGCCCGGCTGGCCAAGCACGCTCTCCTCAATATGCACCGCATCCAGCCATATTCTCAGGAATCCTCCCAGAGAGCCGACCGCAGCATCACCCTTACCACCTCACCTGAAGAGATAAAAAAGCTTGAAGAGAGCCTCATGAAGAGGCTGAACAACCTGGGCATCGGCCCCATGGGCCTGGGCGGGGACACCACCGTCCTCGGCCTGAGAATCGAGAAGGCTCTATGCCATACCGCCTCCCTGCCGGTGGCCATAAACTTCCAGTGCTGGGCAAACAGAAGCGCTACCGAGGTGATTTTATGACCATATTTCATCTCCATACCCCCCTTTGCCAGGAGGATGTGAAAAAGCTAAACGCTGGTGATATAGTATTTCTGAAGGGCAAGGTGTTCACCGCTCGGGACAAAGCCCATGCTCTGATCCGTCGCCAGGGCAGCCCAGTACCTTTAGAGGGAGCGGCGCTCTATCATTGCGGCCCCATCATTCAGGATGATTCTGTCATCTCTGCCGGGCCTACCACCAGCGGCCGAATGGCACGCTATACCGATGAGATTCTGGCTTTAGGGGTGAAGGCCATAATCGGCAAAGGAGGCCTGCCAGGAGAGCCGTTCTTGAATAGAGCAGTCTATCTTGCCTATCCAGGGGGTTGCGGTGCGGCGGCTGCATCACAGCTTCGGATTCGTGCTGTTCACTTCCCGGAGCTGGGGATGGCGGAGTCCATCTGGGAGCTGGAGGCCGAAGATCTTGGTCCCATGGTAGTGGCAGTGGACTCGTATGGTCGGGATCTGTACCAGGATGTGAGACTGTCGGCGAAGGCTGCAAGAGAGAAGCAATAAAAGCAAAAACGGCAAAAGCCCTGGAGGAGGCGAGGTATCTGGTGGACCGGGGCTACCCCAAGGACTCTGCGGTCAGGTTCATCTCCAATCACCATCGATTGGCGATTGAAGAGAGGTTCATCATGATGAGGGTAATAGTGAGATCGGACGTTGCTCAGATCAGAAGGTCCAGGATGCAGAAGTTGGAGGACCTGAAGGATCAGACCATCTTCATTGACGGCTACAATGTCCTTATCACCACTGAGAGCCTCCTCGGAGGCCATCCCGTCTATTCATGCGATGACGGCTTCCTGCGAGATAGCAGAGGGATCTTCAGGAGCTACAAAATCTCCTCGCTCACCGCTCTTGCCCTCAACCAGATCCTTGATCTTCTGGCCCAGGCTGGTCCCGCAAGAACAGAGGTGCTGCTGGACCAGCAGATGAGCCGCAGCGGAGAGATGGCAGAGCTGATAAAAGGGATGATGGCAGATCGGCACCTCTGCGGCACAGCCAGAACCGCCAGAGATGTCGATCGCCTTTTAAAGGCAACCAGGGGAATAGTGTTGACCAGCGACGGAAATGTGATCGATAGCTTGGATCATGTTATGGACCTTCCCCGAGAGATTGCCAGAAGATCGGGCATAAGGCCTCTGACTCTCTGACAATTGCCTGACACTATCTTTTATCTCTATCATCCAATCGTTATCTTTTTATGCTACATGGATTAATATACTATTGGGGTTTGAAAAGCTTTCAAAGTTATGGTGAGTGGTAATGAGAACGAGAGTATTTGCTTTAGTGGCGTTGGCATTGTTGCTCATGGGCGGAGGGGCTCTGGCATCCCATCCTATGTTCTTTCCCCTTAGCGAGCATACCATAGCCAAGGATATTACCGATAGCGGCATGCCGCTATACAGGACAAACATATTTACCACCGATGATGAGCAGGCCGTCTCCTGGTTGCTTATCTGGCGGGACTCAAAGCCGCATACTGTGGAGTGGAGATGGTACTGGCCCGAGGGCAGGACCTATGCCCGGTCGTTTAGCACCATTCCGCCCATCGACGGATTCACGGGAATGTGGGCGGCACCTGTCTGGAGCTGCCTGAAGATCAAGGGAACCGACGTTGCCAGGCTTCCAGGAAACTGGAGGGTGGATGTGATAGTGGACTTCAAAAAGGAGCTCACGGAGTACTTCACCATCAACACTCCTTATGCCTGCTGAGTCCTATACTGGCATATCAGCATATCGAGATTAATAAAGGTCCTGAATGATAAGACTGGCAAGCTAAAGCGCTAGCTTTGCTTTTGGTCTTTCCATTTCTTTGCTCGAATGCCAGTGGAAGACCATATAAATCCTGGAGGGCCTAAGGAGAGCGGTGGCATAGAAAATGGATCTAGAATTTGGTGGCAAGACCAAAGAGCCTGATATTCGCAGGCTCTTTGACATGAAAGACGTTATATTCGATCAGATCTGGCTGGCGGGAAGAGAGAACTTTGAGCTGTACTATATGTTCCGCGACCTCTTCTTGAGCCGGGCGGACGGGGATAAGCTTCGAGACCAGAACTTGAGATACGATATCACCATAATCCCTCCAGGGATGATGGGCAGCGAGTACATTAAGACTGCAGGCCACTATCACCCCCTGGCACCGGGGTCTGCCGTTACCTATCCTGAGCTCTATGAGGTGCTTGAGGGCGAGGCGCTCTATCTCCTGCAGAAGGAGGATCTATCCGATGTGGTGGCCATAAACGCAGCCGCCGGGGATAAGGTCCTGGTCCCCCCCAATTACGGGCATATCACCATCAATCGATCCAATAAGACCCTCAAGATGTCCAATTTCGTGGCCAGGGACTTCTCATCCCTCTACGATCCCATAAAGGAGAAGGGAGGAGGGGCATACTTCTTTACCCGCGATGGGTGGATCAAGAACCCGCGCTGTCCGGAGGCGTCTGAGCTGCGGCGGGCCGACGCACCAGGTGGCAGAACCCTTTCCCAGCTGGGGCTGGCCAAAGGCAAAGAGATGTACCCTCTCCTCAAGGAGCATGGCCGGCTGGATTATCTGACCCGGCCCGGGGATCACCTGGATCTCTTTTCAGGCGTAATCTGAGAGTATGGATTCAAAAGATGAACCCCTGAGGGAAGTTTGAATAAAATGACAAACCAAGGATTCTCAGACTTCAGAGCATATATCGAGCTGCTACGCCCACCGCTCGCGCCCATGGACATCGCCATGCCTGCAGCCTCGGCTCTCTTGGCGGTCTATGCGGTGGAAGGGACTCTTCCTCCTCTGATTCCTTTTGTAATAGCTGTGCTCGGATCCTACTGTGCCATCACCAGCTCTTATGTCTATAACGACTGCTGCGATATCGAGGTGGATAAGGTCGGCATGCCCTGCCGGCCACTGCCTTCGGCAAAGCTGAACAAGAGGCAGGCCCAGTCTTGGTCGATATTTCTCTTTCTCGTCGCCCTGTCTGCCGCCCTCTACCTCAACCCCGAGAGCTTTGTCGCCCTCGTCGCTGCCACCATACTTGCAAGCATCTACTCCGCCTGGGCCAAGAGGAATACCCCCTTCTCCTGGATCTTCGTGGGATTATCCTATGGATTGGTGCCTTTAGGCGTCTGGCTGGCTATGGAGCCGGCGGGGATTCTCAAGGCCGGCGCTGGCATCCACCCTGCCTCTCTGATCCTGGCGGCGATGATCTGCATCACCGATTGGGGATTTACCAACTGCGATGCCTCCCGTGATGTTGAGGGCGACAGAAGAGAGGGAATTCCCACCACACCCGCCACCTTCGGCATTGCGGTCACCGCAAAGATGGTGGCCCTCTTCTGGCTGGCAGGAATCGCTCTTTCCATTGCCCTGGGATTGGCCTCGGGCCTGGGGTGGTTCTATTTCATCGCAGCCATTGTATCCGGCGGCTGGCTGCTGAGTCAGAACCAGGATTTCGTGCGCCATCCGACAGCAAAAAGAGGCGAGCAGTTCTTCTATCAGTCCGCCAACTACCGTGCGTGGCTCTTTGCGGCTCTGATCATCGATGTGCTGCTCAGAGCAACCCTGCTCCAGGCCCTGCCTCAGTTGGGTTGGCTTTGAACACAAATGGCTCTTGCATTCGAAAGCCTTTTATTGCCAAGAGTCATTTCAACACCAGTGGGGTCAGTATGAAGACTGCATTTGCAGCAGCAATGGCATTGCTGATAGCATGCCTCTTGGTCGGGAACGCTCTTGCTCAGGAGAATAATAACTTCCAGAGCGTTGGCGGGGACTACGGCAGAAATGTATTGAGCACCATCGGAGCATCGGACGCCGAGGCGGCATCAAAAAGCGAGAGCAATCAAAATCTATGGAGCTGGGGAGGAGCGCCCAAAGGCAGCCTGATTGTGGACGGTAATATCATCGGCGATCCGCGGTATACGTTGAAGAACCTGAGCGTTATGCGCGATTGGCTGGGCGATTCGTTCGTGGATCCCTATGGAGATACTCCTGCTTATTCCTATTTCGATCCGGTCACTGGGGAGAGAGTTAAAACCTATGTGGATCCAATCACCGGGCAGCACTACTATACATACACAGATTCCAATAGCGGAAAACTGGTCTACGTCTACTTTAATCCGGAGACTGGCGAGCCGATATATGCCAGCTTCACTCCCATCTCCGGCCAATACATCGAAGAAGAGCAATACTCATTGCCACCAATACTCAGATAAAACTGATTAAATGACCTGCGAAAGCCTTTTATCATCAGGCATCAATCTCAGCATGGTGGGTTCGGTATGAAGACTGCATTAGCAGTGATTGTATTGGCATTAGCTTGTCTCTTGCTAGCGAACTCTTCTGCTCAGAGCATTGGCAGCTTTCAGACTCTGAGTGGAGATTCCGGCAGGTCTATCCTGGCAAGCCTGGAGGCCATTGATTCCCAATCAAAGGAAAAAAGCCAGAATACGAGCGAGAATGATACCCTTTGGAGCTGGGGAAGCGCGCCCAAGGGAAGCGTTCTTGTGGATGGAGAGGTCTTGACCGATCCATTCAACAGCTGGAAGGATTTCAACCTCACAGAGAGCGGGATAGCTCAAGTGGGAGTCGATCCCTTCAAGGGGTATCCGATATATGCCTACAAGATCCCCAGGACTGGGGAGACGAAGTACTTCTACCTGGATCCTTACACCAATGAGCCATTCTATGTGGATGGCTATGCCGGTGCAGACATCCCTGTTGTTGCGAAGAGCAGCAGTTACTCATTGCCACCGGTCTTGAGATAGGAGCCTCCCGGATAGATCTGAATTGACCGAACGGAATGATGGCCGCTCTGCTCACATGCAGGATAAGAGCGGAGCTTGATATTATTGGCAGAAATGCTGCCGTTAATGAGCATAATCGAATAAAGGAGTGATTGAATATGAAGAATAAAATCGTATATATTTCGATATTTCTGTGTCTGGCGGGCCTGGCAGTGGCCGCAGAATATACCGACTGGCAGAACGGAGCCATTGATGGCTTCAAGAAGGGCTTTGAGATGGGTCAAGCATACCAGCTTGCCCTTGACGGAAAGAATATCGATGGCTTCAATGCCAAGGTTGACGAATACAATGCCTGGGTGAGGGCCAACTTCGGAGAAGATCCAAATATGCTAATGCCGAAGATGACCGCTCCAGTAGATCTTAGCAAGCCGGTTCTCATCACCAATACCACCGCCAGCTCGAAGGGGATAGTGCACGAGATCGATGGATCGTCAGGCAACAAGACATTTTCCACCAATGACGTTAACCTGCTTTCAGATGCGGCTATCGATCAATATCGGAGATCTGAAGAGGGAAAGGCCAGCGGAGCAGAGTATCTGGGCGGGATCTGAAGCTTCCGCCACAAGCTTCTTTTTTTATTCGGGCGATCTGCCAATTCGAATCCCAAAAAAGATGGGGCGAGGAGGCAGTGAAAAAAGGTAGCGGCTCGGCTGATACAGCCAGATAGAAGACTGCAATCCTCATATACTTGCAGCTCTAACAGAAGGCAGATGCAATGGGAACTGGTTGGCTGGTGTGCAGCTCTTTTGACGATGTTCGGATTCGTCCCCCAGATCCTCAAAATCTATCGGACAGAGTCTGTCTCAGATGTCAGCCTGATCATGCTCCTGCAATTTTCACTGGGAATGTTCCTCTGGCTGCTCTATGGCCTGTATATTCAGGATCGCATTCTGATCGTCTCCAATACGATCTCCTTTCTCACCCTGATGGTGGCCACCGGGATGTATATGAAGTACAGAAAAAGTGGTGCCAGCCCTCTGTAGCATCCATGAGAGGCAGTCATTAGCCGGAATGAAAAGCAAAAGAGCGCTCCAAGCATCATGTTCGGGAGCAGGCGAGAACAAGAAAGCAGGTTAACTGACATTGACCAATTGACACAGCATCCCTATCCGTCTTCTTCCCGCTCACTCATCTTATTTTTGATCCTCTCTTGCAGCCTCTCCAGAGAGGCTTTTGTGCTCAGGCGACTGTCACAGGGAGAAGTGTCTTTGGGATTGCAGCCAGCCAGAAGGTCCATCACTCTGTCGGCCATATCGAAGGCCTCAAGCTCCTCCAGATGCTGCAATAAGATACTGGCGCGGGAGTTGAATTCCCGGCATTTCCCCGTCTGCGAGATAGCAGCCTCGTGCATTTCATAGAGCAGAGAAAGCTCCTTATTGATCTGCAACCAGTCCTCCCTTTTTATCGCCATCCGGGAAAGGTATCCATCTTTCAGAAATATTAAGGCGATGATCAAGGCGATTCTCTCAATGCAGAGGCGATGGTCTTATAGTCTCGATTCCAGTATCCTCGAATCCGATCAGCCTGAAAAATCGAATCAATTGCTTGAATATGGAAGAGTGATAATATCGTATTATCGTCTTATGGCGATAAGCTTATATCTGAATATGCTTTAATCGCGCTCCAATCATGGCTCAAAAGAATGTCTCTGAACTGCGCTTGAAGATTCTGAGCGCTCTGTCCGATCCCACCCGTCTGGAGCTGCTCGAATACCTGAGCGGGGGCGAGCGATGCGTTTGCGAGATCCTTCCCGCCTTCTCCAGATCTCAGTCCACCATATCCAAGCATCTGAATATCCTCTTCGAGGCCGACATTCTGGATCGCAGAATAGACGGGAAAAAGACGCTCTACAGCATAAAAGACCCTCAGGTTTTCGAATTGGTTCGCCTTGTAGACCAGATGGCCCTAAAGCAGATATCGCAGCTCGCAGAAGCAGGAAGGATTATCGAGGAGTCATTGAGCTGCGGGAGATAGATTTCATGGCAACCTATGTCATAATGGCAGCCTTGGAGGCCGGGCTGGCAACACTGCTTGAATACCTCTCGGCGCATGTATTGACCTGCCTGGTGCCAGCATTCTTCATCGCCGGTGCGATAGCAGCTCTCTTGAACAAGGATACTGTGCTCAAGTACTTCGGTGCTGATGCCCCAAAGTGGCTCTGCTACAGCGTGGCTTCCACCTCGGGGACTATATTGGCCGTCTGCAGCTGCACCATCCTGCCCATGTTTGCAGGAATCGAAAAGAGAGGGGCGGGCATTGGGCCAGCAACGGCCTTCCTCTTCTCCGGACCGGCGATAAACCTCATGGCCATCATCCTCACAGCCAGGGTCTTGGGCCTGGACCTGGGTGTAGCCAGGGCAGTGGCTGCAGTCTTCATGGCCGTGGTTATAGGTCTGATCATGGCGGCTATATTCCAAAGACATGACCCAAGCTGCAAAAACGATGCGGCTCCTTCTTCTTTTGATGTCGATCCAGACCCGGATCAAATGAGCCGGCCCAAATATATCACTGGCACATTTATGGCCGTGCTGGTGGCCATACTGCTCGTTGCCACCTCAAGCGCCATAGAGCTCCTGCCCAAGGCGATAATCGTGGGAGCGCTGATAGCAGTGGCTGCCTTCCTGATGAATAGATACTACCAGCCAGAGGAAAAGAGCGCCTTCCTGGAAGAGACCTGGTGGCTGACCAGGAAGATCTTTCCTCTCCTGGTAGTGGGCACATTTGTAACCGGGGTGATCGGCTACTTCCTGCCGGTTGAATGGGTAAGGACCATCTTTGGCACCAGCAGCTTTCTGGCCTGTTTTCTGGCCTCAGTGATCGGCTCGTTGCTCTATATGCCTACATTGCTTGAGGTGCCAGTAGTCGGAACTCTTTTCGGCTATAGCACGGGAGTTACGGCTGCCGGTCCTGCTCTGGCCCTTCTGCTTGCTGGTCCATCCCTGAGCCTTCCCAATATGATTGTTATCTGGAGGATAGTTGGAGCGAAAAAGGCCAGCGTCTACATCAGCCTGGTGGTGATCCTATCCACATTGGTGGGAATGCTCTACGGTGCCGTCGTTTCATAATTGATAAGAGTAGGAGGATATCTTATTTATTTTGAGATTCCCGGTTCTACCTCGGACACCCGGCCGCCTTCGACCTTGACTCTGACCATGGTCTTCAGGTTGTAGCCTTTGGACCTCAGCAGCTCTGCTCCGTTTCCTCTCTCCACCACGATCACTGTATCCATAACCTCGGCCCCAGCCAGCTCCATAGAGTCCAGCGTGGCCTGAAGGGTGCCGCCGGTGCTGATCACATCATCCACCACGATCACCCTATCTCCCCTGTTTATTCCGTTCAGATAGAGCTGCGAGCGGGAGTAGCCGGTGACCTGGCTGATCTCGACCTCATTCGGGAGCCCGTACTTTCTCTTCCTTATTATCACCAGGGGGATATCGCATAGGATGGAAAGCACTATGCCTATGGGAATTCCCATGGCCTCAACAGTCACTATCTTATCCACATCCAGATTGGCGATCCGCACGATATTGGCGGTGACCTCTCTGATCAGATCCGGCCTGATCTCGGGAACTCCGTCTGTAATGGGATGGATGAAGTAGTCGTACTCTCCCCGTTTGAATACGGGGGCTTCCAGCAATGATTTTTTGAGCCTTTCCAGCATAGGTGAGTTCTTTCATACTATTTTCCTTTTCAAGTTATTGGTCCCTGTGGCCAATCCTCCGGCAGGGCGGAAAAGATATATGACGTCCGATAGGGATGCTATTGATGACAGAGAAAAGCGTATGGGAAGAGTTTTTCGATGCTCATGCTCCGATCTATGAGGAAAACGTATTCACAAAAAACACCATTCAGGAGGTCAATTTCCTTACAGAGGAACTGGCGGTGAGAGATGGGGGCTCAATTCTTGATGTTGGATGCGGTACAGGACGTCACTCCATTGAGCTGGCCAGGCGGGGTTATGCTGTCACCGGGCTTGATCTGTCCGCAGAGATGCTTGCCAGGGCTGCGGATGCTGCCAGGAGCAAAAAAGTGAATGTGCAATGGATTCGTTCTGATGCTGCCCGGTTTCAGCTACCGAATAGCTACGATGGCGCAATCTGCCTGTGCGAGGGAGCTTTTGGGCTTCTGGGCAAGGGCGATGATCCTATTGGCCAGCCCCTGTCCATCCTGTGCAATATCTCCCGCAGCCTGAAGCCGCAGGCAAAGGCAGTATTCACTGTTCTCAACGCACTGGCATCGATTCGCAGGAACGCGAATAAGGACGTTGAGGAGGGACGATTCGATCCTCTGACACTGGTTGAGTCTTCGGAATGCACGCCCCAAGAGGGGGTGGCTGCAGTTGCCGTTCGAGAGAGGGCTTTCGTGCCAACTGAGCTCGTCCTGCTCTTCCGCCTGGCAGGGATGTCTGTGATCAACATATGGGGCGGGACAGCAGGGAACTGGGGGAGAAGGCCCGTCGACCTGGATGAGATGGAGATCATGGTTGTGGCATGCAAAACAGGCGAGCCTCTGGATGGGGATGGCGCCCGCTCGCGCTCAAAATTGTCTGCAGAATAAAAGCTCTGTGCGGGAGTTGAAATGCCAGCATTCTGCCTTTAGATAACTGCCTCGTGCAGCTCGCAGAGCAGAGAAAGCTCCTTTTGGATCTGCACCAGTCGTCCCTGTTCATCGCCATCCGGGAAAGATATCCGCTATTACGGAGTATTAAGGCGATGCTCTCAAAACAAACGTGATGCTCTAAATGTGGTTCGATTAGATGTGCATTTCTATTATCGTCTTATGGCGATAAGTTTATATCGGAATATGCATTAATCGCGCTTTAATCATGGCTCAAAAGAATGTCTCTGAACTGCGCTTAAAGATTCTGAGCGCTCTGTCCGATCCCATCCGTCTGGAGCTGCTCGAATTCCTGAGCGGGGGCGAGCGATGCGTTTGCGAGATCCTTCCCGCCTTCTCCAGATCTCAGTCCACCATATCCAAACATCTGAACATCCTCTTCGAGGCCGACATTCTGGATCGCAGAATAGACGGGAAAAAGACGCTCTACAGCATAAAAGACCCTCAGGTTTTCGAATTGGTTCGCCTTGTAGACCGGATGGCCTTAAAGCAGATATCGCAGCTCGCAGAAGCAGGAAGGATTCTCGAGGAATCATTGGGCATCGGGAGATGATATTTACGGTAACTTATACCATCATGGCAGCCTTGGAGGCCGGGCTGGCAACGCTGCTTGAATACCTTTCGGCGCATGTCTTGACCTGCCTTGTGCCAGCATTCTTCATAGCCGGTGCAATAGCAGCTCTCTTGAACAAGGATACTGTGCTCAAGTACTTCGGTGCTGATGCTCCCAAGTGGCTCTGCTACAGCGTGGCTTCCACCTCAGGGACCATATTGGCAGTGTGCAGCTGCACCATCCTGCCCATGTTTGCAGGAATCGAAAAGAGAGGCGCAGGCATTGGGCCGGCAACGGCCTTCCTCTTCTCCGGACCGGCGATAAACCTCATGGCCATCATCCTCACAGCCAGGGTCCTGGGCCTGGACCTGGGCATAGCCAGGGCAGTGGCCGCAGTGATCATGGCCGTGGTCATAGGTCTGATCATGGCGGCCATGTTCCAAAAACATGACCCAAGCTGCAAAACCGATGTTGCTCCTTCTATGATTCAGGCCGATCCAAAGCCAGATCAGATGAGCCGGCCAAATTATATCACAGGCACATTTATGGCAGTTCTGGTGGCCATACTGCTCGTTGCCACCTCAAGTGCCATAGAGCTCCTGCCCAAGGCGATAATTGTGGGAGCGCTGATAGCAGTGGCCGCCTTCCTTATGAACAAGTATTACGAGCCAGAGGAAAAGAGCGCCTTCCTGGAAGAGACCTGGTGGCTGACCAAGAAGATCTTTCCTCTGCTGGTAGTGGGCACATTTGTAACCGGGGTGATCGGCTACTTCCTGCCGGTTGAATGGGTCAGGACAATCTTCGGCACCAGCAGCTTTCTGGCCTGCTTTCTGGCCTCAGTGATCGGCTCGTTGCTTTATATGCCCACATTGCTTGAGGTGCCGATCGTCGGCACTCTCTTCGGCTACAGCACGGGAGTTATGGCTGCCGGTCCTGCTCTGGCCCTTCTGCTTGCTGGCCCCTCCTTGAGCCTACCCAGTATGATAGTTATCTGGAGGATCATTGGAGCGAAAAAAGCCAGCGTCTACATCAGCCTGGTGGTGATCTTATCCACATTGGTGGGAATGCTCTACGGTGCCATCGTTTCATAATTGATAAAAGGAGTGAGATAAAATGAGATACTATGCCATTCGGGCCATAATTGCATTGGCCTGTATATTCCTTCTGGCGAGCTGTGCTGGAGCGGTGAAAGTCACTTCTGCATTGCATATCGATACCTATACCGACGCCGAGAATGAGGATCAGAGCTTTGGAGAAGAGAGCGCTGTATGGGTCTCATCCCACATGGGGGAGCCTGTGAGGATTGCCTATCTCTCCTTTGCCGGCATGACCAAGCTGCCCGAGCAGATAAGCTCCGCCAACCTGAAGATCTACGTCAAAGGGGTGGAAAGGCCAGGAAAGGTGACTCTCTACCTTTACGATAATGCAGCCATGAACACCGTTACCTGGGCGGATCAGCCTGAATATGATTCGCAGGCCCTGGGAAGCATAGAGATTCAGGAGACAGGCTGGCAGACCTGGGATGCTACAGATTTTGTGAAAAAGGCGGCAGTAGAGTGCAGCGAGGGCTGTTCCTTCTCAGTGGTTTTGGTGGCTGATGAAGATGCCTCCATAAGCTTCGCCTCCCAAGAGGGATCCGAGGAGGAGAAGGCTGTCTTGCAGTATGAAGCATTCTGATGATCGATAGAACCGATCGATGAGAATAGCAGCAGAATCGGAGAAAAATCGCCGGAGAAGAATACCTCCCTCCGGCATAATCCTATTCAGATTAAGCGATGCGGGAAAAGTGAGATGAAGGCCAGACGGCGAATCACAGCAGTTCTGCTGACGGTAGCCCTATTCATGGTTCTATTGCCTGCTGCTGCATGGGCTAACAGCGAGATAACTGTAATCACCTCTCCCGGTTGCAGCAAGTGCGCTGCTGCAGAAAGGGCGCTGACAGAGGTTCTGTCTAATTACCAGGAGAGCACCTTTGAAGAGGTTATATTTTCCAGTGAAGAGGGACACAGGATCGTAAAGGAGCATAAGGTCAAGGATGTTCCATCGATAATCATCGGCAGTTCGGTTATCGGCTACAAAGACTATGGTGGAAACGAAAGCAGACTTAAGATACTAATCAATGCTGCTTTGCAGGGAGAGAATATCAGCGTTAAGAGTGAGGATGAAACAGATAGCAATCTGAATATTGAAGATGCACTGCAAAATCTTAACCTATCTTCCGCTGTCACTGTCTTTGCGGCTGGCCTTCTGGCGGGCTTCAACCCCTGTCTTCTGGCTATACTGGCCTTTCTGGCGAGCACCGTGCTGGCCAGCTCCGGCCGAAGAAGGGATCTATTGACCATGATAGCACTCTTCTCCCTGGGCATATTCGTTGTTTACTACATATTCGGAGTAGGCCTGTTCAATGTTCTGCAGGAGAAGTCCACTGCCACCATGTTTAAACTTGTTCTGGCAGCCGTACTGCTGATCCTGGGCTTGACTCAGATGGAAGACGGGAGAAGGTTGAATGCAGGACGGGATTCCCTCTTTCGCACAGATTGGGCTATGAAGTATGTGCATGGTGCTCTGGCCAGCAAGAGGCTTAGCTCCTATTTCCTATTAGGTGCACTGTTCTCTTTAGTGAAGGCCCCCTGTGTAGGAGCGGTCTATATCGCCATCATAGGGGTTATTTCCAGCCATGGATATTCCTCGTCAGGTCTGATATATCTGATGTTATACAACCTGGGAATAGTGCTTCCCGTGCTGCTCTTGGGAGTTATCATGACCCTTGGCATGAGCCCGGAGCAGGTGGACGATTTCCGGAATAATCACAAAGTGGCCATAAGAGTGATAACAGGGCTTACATTGATCATTCTTGCTCCGCTGATTTACTGGGAGCTGATTTGAGCTAAAAAGGAAGGCGAATTAAATGGTAAAGATTGAAGTTCTGGGGACAGGCTGCGCCAAGTGCAAGAGCCTGCTGAAGAATGTGGAGAAAGCAGTAGCAGAATTGGGCGTCTCTGCTGAGGTGGTCAAGGTTGACAGCATCCAGGAGATAATGGACAGAGGTGTGATGATGACCCCTGCCCTTTACATCGACGGAAAGTCAATGATGGCGGGCAGAACGGCAACAGTTGAAGAGATCAAGAGGATGCTTCAGAAATAAGGGTGACCTGAATTATGGATGAGAAGAGATGCACTTGTGGTACAATGGATGTGCGCGTAGTAGCCTGTTCAGGCGGCTCGAATGTGGGACAGATCGCGAATGATGCAGCAAAAGCCTGTTCACTGGTGGTAGAGAAGGTAAAAGATGAGCTTGCCGCATGAAATCAGGTAGGTGCGATATGAGTATTCTAAATGCAAAAAAAAGCATAACATGCGCTCTTTTGCTGGCTACCCTGGCCCTTACGCAGAGCGCATATGGCGGGGCTGAATGTGCTTCCCTTGGCGGCGGCTGCGATGACGGCGGCGACTGGGATCCCATGGCCAAGCTGGATGAGATAGGCACCGGAATATACGACCAGGCTCAGGCCAGCGCAAATTGGCCCGCAGAGTCGAGGAAACAAAGATGGAATATGTCTTCCGGCAGCGAGGACAGCCAGGGGGAGGACGGGGCTGCATCTACTATTAAGGAAGATGTGAGAGCTGATCTGAGCGCTGAGCAGAGTACTGGCAGGTGGCATGAGATAATAATTGAGATTGATGAGATCTCAAATGAGAATGTTCTCCTGGATGTCAGCGAGAGTGCCAAAGAGCACATCTCTGGATCTATAGCCATTCCTTATCAGGAGTTCCTGCAAGGGGACTCGCTCAAATCCGTGCCGGAATTGGCAGAGATCCTCGGAAATGCCGGAATCTCCAGTGATGATCCCCTGGTCATCTATGGAGAGTGCCTGCCTTGCGGAGGAGGGCCATCGGCTTCAGCCTATGTCTACTGGATGCTTAAATCCCTGGGGCATGAAGATGTCAGGATCCTAAACGGATATGTGCAGGACTGGAAGGATAAAGGACTGCCGGTATCATCAAATGCGACCACTAGGCCTGTTGCTGAATACGTACCTCAATTCACCGATCAGTATATTGGAAGCTATAATTATGTGAAGAGCGGCCAGGCTCAAGTGGTAGACGCCAGGACAGTTTTAGAGTACGAATCGGGAACGATCCCCTCTGCCATCAGCATTCCTTATGAGAGTGTCCTTGATGGCGATAAGCTGAGGAATGTGAATGAGCTGGATGAGCGCTTTTTCATTTTGGATAAAGAGCAACAGGTTGTGGCATTTACAAACACGGGCTTCAAAGGCTCTGTTTTATGGCTTGCCCTGGAGATCATGGGCTATGATGCCCGGCTCTACAGCTACCAGAATTGGATGGCAAATCAGCTCATAGAGCAAAGATCCAGTGATGCCCAGGAGTGATGGTTATGATTTACTTGAATTTGTTTCGGATGAGCAAAATGGGAAACGGAAAAGCTACAGCCTTTGCATCGGCTTTGACCTTACTCCTCCTTTGCCTGGCTTTAGCCCACCCGGCTCTGGCAGGCACGGAAACCGGCGAATTTTGCCCCACCTGTCCTGACTGGACCGATATGGATGGCTGGCTGGCCAAGAAGGAGGCATACGAGCAGGAGCAGCAGCAAAAAGCTCAGCTTGAAAAGGAAGCGATAACACTGACCACGCAGAATGCGCCTCCTGAGCAGGTGCAGGTCCCACCCGAAAGCAATCCGGCTACTGGAGGCATTTCGAGAGTGAGGACAGGCAACTTTGCCCAGGCACTTGTATCCCCTCAAGAGGTCTTATCTGATGATATTGTGCTGGACATAAGCCCCAGCGCGACAAGATATATCGAAGGGGCAGTCAATATCAACTATGAGCGCTTTTATGCCGAAGGTGGCCGGTTCAGATCCGTTGGGGAGATCGCAGAGCTTTTGGGCCAGGCAGGAATTTCTCGAAATGACTCTCTGGTGATTGCAGGCGAGTGTCTTCCATGCGGTGGCGGCCCTTCTCCTGCCGTCTTCAGCTACTGGATTCTCAAGTATCTCGGCCAGGAAAAGGTCAGAGTCCTGGATGGCAGCATTGAAGACTGGGCAGCAGCCGGACTAAACACCAGCAATGTGTCTGCTATGAGGCCGAGGACCGACTACATTCCAGCTCTCAGGCCAGAGCTTCTTGCCACCTATGACTTCGTCGTTAACGGCGGGGCTCAGATTGTGGATGCCAGGCCGCCTGGAGACTTCAGCATAGGCTCAATCCCCGGCGCGATTAACATTCCTTTCGAGAGTGTGGTGGAAGACGAGACTGTAAGGGCACAGGAGGATCTGGAGAAGGTTTTTGTCGGCCTGGATAAGGCTCGGCCCATCGTCGTCTACACCAATGTCGGCGTTGAGGCCTCTTTAGTATGGTTTGCCCTGACCCTATCCGGTTATGATGCCCGGCTTTATACCTGGCGGGACTGGCTGGAAAATCAGCCAAAATTCGGCTATGAGCTGACAGAGGCTAGGGCCGAGCCCAATCCGGTGAGGTCGGGAATGGCCACAACTATAACGGCATCATTCCGGGAAAGGGATAGTGATGCGGAGGAGATTTCATCCTCAGGCAATTCCTCTTCAAACGAAGATGTAAAGCTGACAGTTAAGGGATGTGTCACCTGTGGATTCGGATCTCCTGAGAGCTTTGCCAATATAGATCGAAGCAGCGGAGTTGCACGGATCGGCTCCTCCCGCCAGGCCACCCAGCCGGAAGAAACCGCTGTACAGGAGACAGAAAGCTCGCTCCTCTGCACCGCCCTTGTCATTGCGACTGACGGCTCAGAGGTGGCAAGGACGAGGCTATTGCAAACCTCTGGATACAATTATGCAGGTATATGGAATGCCAACGTAGATCCGGGAATCTATGGGGTGAGCATACTGGCCACTGTTTCGGGCAACTCCGAAACCTTTGTGGATGCTCTGGAGATAGAGGTGACGGCTTAAGGTTTGAGAGAAACCCCAACCGTCTCTTTTAGCATAATCTTAGCTTGTCTCCGTTCATCTACCATATGGCTACTCCGAAATATGCCGCTATGAATTTTGCGGAAACATAAAGGAAGTATAGTCCAAAGATAAGCTTTAGGGTATTTGGCTTAAACCGCTTGATCACTGCAGCTCCAAGCTGCGCACCCACGATGGTGCCTGCTCCTAAAATGAGAGCAGTGGTCAAAGCCACAAATCCCTGATAGAGCTTGATGCTACCCGCTACTGCTGCCAGAGGAATCATCACGGCCAAAGATGAACCCATTGTTATGTAAACCGGAGCGCCGAAGAGGTATATCAGGCCAGGTACCAGAGCATAGCCTCCGCCCAATCCGACTATTCCCGTGAGGATGCCTATAAGGAATCCAAAGACTGCCCAGTGGCTTTTGCGTCCAGGAATTTCATTCCCCTCCTGCCGGGGTTTGGCTCTTCCTGCTCCCTCCCATATCATTCTGATGGCGGGCAGAAGAAAAGCCAAACCGAGAATCAGCTGCAGAAGATCGATATGGTCGACGAGCATGGTGAAAAGCCATGAGCCCAATATGACGCCCAAAATGCCTGCTCCCCCTATCCATAATACCGCTTTTCGGTCCAGGTTTCTGCGAACAAGATGCCCGTAGCCTCCGGAGATTGCAGTAAAAATCACAGCAAAAATGGTGGTTCCGATAGCCAGGGGAGCGGAATATCCCATCCAAAAATGGATTGCCGGAAGCATTATGCTGCATCCTCCTGTGCCGATCAATCCTCCCAGTACGCCGGCAATAAAACCGACCACAACAAGCATAATAACCCTCAATGGTGTCAGATCCGGAGCACCGCTCTGGCCATCTCCACCAGAATGATAGGTCCATATGGCCAATGCAGCGATTATTGCTAGAAGTATAATCATTGGTTTATACCTCTGCCAAAAGCTTCCTCCTTGATTCATATGTTGGTCACTTATAACTTATATATCAATATAATCTGATATAAGGATTTCGACATATCTTGTGATGTCATGAAGTCAAAACTGCAATATGGCCAGGTAATTTTTGATATTATCCTCATCAATTAACAATTGAATACAGAGGGATTAACAATTGAATACAGAGGGATTAACAATTGAATACAGAGGGATTAACAATTGAATACAGAGGGATTAACAATTGAATACACCGGGGTATTTTCCCGAACGGAATAGTCCAAAGCTTTAAATCCTTTCGAAGATTTAATATCAAATAAAGTCGATATGGGATCTATTTGGTCAGGAGTTTGATGGCCCTTGAGCTTTATGGATACGATGATGCAGCTTATAATGGAGAGAATGAGCACGGATGAGAAGCAAAGACTGATGGATGGGATGATGGAGAAGTTTTTTGCCGATCTGACCCCTGAAGAAAAACAGCAGATGATGGCCTCCATGATGCCCATGATGATGGAAATGATGCCTCAAATGATGGAAGGAAAAGATCCGGGCAACATGATGGAAATGATGCTCGAGCTTATGAGAAAAGACATGCCAGCGATGCAGCAAATGATGACTAAGATGATGCCCCAGTGTTTGAGCATGATGCTTCCCAGAATTGGCAAAGAAGAGAGAGTGGAGTTCATTCCCAGGATGGTAGCAGTCCTGCTGGAGCAGGGCAGCGATGGCATGACAGAAGAGGAGAGAACGGATCTGATGAAACGGGTAGCGAAGATAGCAGGCGCCTGATTGCTTCCGATCTACAAAGAGATAAAGAAATAGCCTGAACCATTTAATCAGAGGCGGTTGGATCCATTTAATTCATGAGAAATTATACAAGTTATTTCTGCAACGATTTGACTGTTTTCTTTAATACATTTATCACCTGTTCGACGTATTCAGATTTAATATCGGAAGGATTGGTTTTCTTTATGCCAATCTGAGTCAAAACAACCTGCATATCTGCCTCTAATCCCGCAAACTCAAGTTTCTTTTTGGCGCAGTGTTCCTCACAACCATCGACGATAAAAATCAATTCTCCTTCTCGTTTGGCATCTTCTAGATTTTCAGCTCCCTTCTGTGCAGGAATTGCCCTAAAGAGATTCGGTCTGCGAAAACTCAACGTACTGGCCGCTATATCTGTAAGTTTGCCCGTATTTGAACGTCCTGAGCAGGTAAAGAGAACTGTGCTTTTTAGTCTGCCCCGCTTCTCATTTTTCCCATGAGAAACATATAAAAATCCGGAATGGGGGACTATCCCCCCTGTCCTTTAATCTTTTTCACTTCATATCCTGCTTTGGCAATTATCTCGATCATGGATTGCAGGCTCATCTTATCAATTCTCGCGGAAGACCAATCAATTTTGGATTGCCTTGATTTAGTTACTCCATCTTCTTGATACATTTCCTGGTTCATCAGGAGATGATACAAGATGCAGAGTATCTTTCTAGCCAGAGCCACAACAGCCACATTATGTCCTTTTCTTGCTTTGATTCTTAGAAAGAACCTTCTAAATCGTGATTCTCTCTTTTTAAGTGCAGCTTGGGCGACTTGAACCAACATCCAGCGGATATGCTTTGAACCTTGTTTTGTAATGCTTCCCGTAATGAGCTTATCTGCAGACTGGTACACATTGGGGACTATTCCGCACCATGAAGCAAGTTTATCCGATGTACTGAAATCCCTATAATTTCCTATTTCTGCGAGTATGGTTGCAGCGGCTGTGAATCCTATTCCTGGTACTGACATCGCGATCTGCAAATCTTTTTTTCTTCCTGAAATTTTGTCTTTAATCTCGGAATCGATTTCATCAAGTTTCTTTGTTAAGCTGTCAATCGTATTCAGATGAGATTGGATAAGAAATATTTGAGTTTCGTCCAACCCTGTTCTGATTGCAGCTCGAATTTTATCTTCGTTATTTTTGACCCTCTTTGAAGGTATTTCTTCAATGATACGATCGATATTCTCTCCTTTGATCAAGCCGTCCAGGATATGTCTCCCCGATTTGCCAAAGTTATCTGAAAGAACTGATGAGAGCTTTATGCTACACGATTCCAGTCCTTGGTGAACTTGGTTCTTGATCTGAGATCTCATTTTCACAAGACTCTCTCTTGTCCTTGTTAGTCTTCTGAGGTCTCGTTCTTCTTTCGGAAATATTCGTGATGGATATATCAAATTGTTAAGTGCTACCTCAGCAATCCATTCAGAATCTATGGAGTCGGTCTTCCTGCCTGGGGTGTGTTTGATCTGGCGTGCATTTGCCAGTATCAGTTCTATCTTGTTTTCCAATACCGCATTCACAGGATACCAGTAAACGCCAGTCGATTCGATAGCTACGCAGTCACAATTGTTTTCGAGTACCCAATCCCTGAAACCGAATAAGTCATCAATGTCGGTACTGTATCGCTTCTGTATCTTGGTTCCATCTCTCGATAGTATCGTAGCAATCAGAAATCTCTTGTGGATATCAACTCCGCAAACTTTATTTCTTTGCTCCATCATACTATTACCTGGCCTGATATGGGCAGATACGATAAACCCTCGTAGGGACATTTTCCCATACGCGTTCCAAGACGCATCTGTGTATGCGAGCGGTTAGATGGCTAGTTTTTTAAACGGGATTATGATCCCAATAAGCGTAACAGCCTTATCTGCCCATATCATCCATATTATGGTTGATTCAGGCAAATAGCGTTTCTCATGCTCTGTGTATGAGTCACAGAATCATGGAGGTTTTTTAACTAAACCGGAATCCTCAGCCATAGTAGTTCACCACAAGTCGAATTTCCCTTGTGCAATTGGCGAAATCAGGTGGCAGTATAACCACCATCTATGATCAGCTCGCTGCCTGTCACAAATTTGGCTTCATCGGATACCAGATAGAGCACACCATATGCGATATCATCCGGCTCGCCGATATGGCCTATAGGATGCTTGGCGTCCAGTTGCTTCTTCAGTTCCTCACAGCTCAACCCCGACTTATTGCACTGTTCCTGGAGGAAGTTATCTACCAGTGGCGTCCAGATGAAACCAGGATGAACGGAGTTGACGCGGATATTGTCTTTAGCGTAAAGCAATGCATCTATCTTGGCCATGACCCGGTTGGCAGCCTTTGTGGCATGATAGGCAGGAAGGTCAGGAGCACCTATGATGCCGTAGATGGAGGAGATGTAAACGATATTCCCGCTTTTCTGCCTCTGCATATAAGGCACAACATACTTGGTGCAGAGAAAGGCTCCGGTGACATTGACATCGAAGACCCACTCCCATTCGGCACGAGCATACTCGTGAGTGGGCTTGTTGGGACCTGCCACGCCGGCATTGTTCACCAGGATGTCTATTCTGCCATATTTTTCATAGACGGCTTTGCTTACCTCTTCAATCCTCTTCTCATCGGTCACATCCAGGGGGTAGTACTCCGACCGTCCACCCGCACTATTGATAGCCTCTACTACTTTCCTTCCTTCTTCCCTGCTCCTGCCTGTGATTATGGATAAGGCACCTTCTTTTGCCAGTACCCTGGCTATGGCCTCACCTATTCCGTAGGTGGATCCCGTTATTATTGCCACTCTTCCATCCACTCGCCCCATTTCAAACCACTCCTTTGAATAATATTGCTTTTAAGCTTTCTTTGTAGCATGTCCAATATCAAAGTAATTCGATATAAGTTTTTTGCACTTATTTTCAGGTAAGAGCTATCTGGGCTATAGCCTCTCTCTCGTCTCAGACATGAAATGTATATATCCAATAAGGTTGATATAGGAAAAAATGCTAATAAATCCAAATCACAGCAGAAGAAAAGGGGTTAAAAAATCGCATAATTATATAAATGGGGCTGAATGAATAGAGTTCTGCTGATTCCAATATTGATCATTGCGGCACTATCTGGCTGCGTAGAAGAGGAGCTTAATGCATTGGATCTGAGTACGATGATGGTCAATTCCGGAAAGAACCTTGATAGCTACAGGTTTGTCACGGAAACCGCTATGGAGTTCAAGTCCATCGAAGACTCGACTGAAATCTCCATGCTAATTCTGAGATCCAGGGACAGCGGTGCAGTCAATCTGACCGCCCAGAATATGAGCGCGATCATAAGCGAAATCTCCAGCTACGGAGATGAGATTTACAATACGCAGCAAGAGGTCTATATCGTTGGAGGTGCGGCAAAAATTAAATTTAATGGCAATTGGTCCCAGGCACCATTGCAGGATGCAGAGAACTTCTGGGCTCTTAAGAATACTGCAAAAAAGCAGGCTTTGCTGCTTAATTCATCCCAACTGAAGCTTTCCGGATTAGAGATGATCGGCGGGATGGAATGCAGCAGAATCGAGGTAATGCCGGATAGGAAGTCTTATGAGAGCTTTGTTTTTGAGCAGTTAGAATCCGAGTTGCCTTTAGCTTATGTGAACCTTACCGGGCTTCGCGATAGGAGCGTCGTGAACTGGACCGTTTGGCTATCCAATGACGATGGGCTGCTCCGAAAGGAGAATGTTAAGATGGAGTTATCTTTGACGCCAGACATTATGGAGCAATTGAGTGATCCGATCGAAGATTTCCTGCTAAAGATCGATCTGAACACCACCACCCTGTACTTGGATTACAATCATCCTCTGTTGATAACGCTCCCTGAGGGGCAGCGTATAGAGCCCATCATAGAATGTGCATGCAATCGATGATAAAAATCAATAGATGATAAAGAACACAATAGAATTTGAGGTAGATGAATATGGCATGGTTAGTCGGATATCCGAGAGAGAAGATAAACTGGCACCCCACCATTGATCCCGAAAAGTGTGTGAAGTGCGGAATGTGCATGAACTGCGGAAGGAACGTATACGACTGGACAGAGGAAGGCCCAGTGGTGGCCAGGCCCAATCAGTGTATTGTGGGCTGCAATACCTGTGCAAATCTGTGCATGGGCAATGCTATCTCCTTCCCGGAAAAAGAAACGATAAGAGAGATCTACAAAAGAGAGAAGATCTGGTCTAAGGTGAAGAAGCAACTGGAGGAGGAAGGAAAGATAAAAACAAAGCAGAAGTCTGAAGAGGAGAGCGGTTGCTGTGATGGCGGGTGCTGCAGTTAAACAAGAAGGAATGACGATAGCTACTATTGAAGAGATTCAAGAGATGGGAGCCAGGATGAAGGCCATCCTGGGGCTCTCCGCCTCTCCCGTTGGAGTGCGGTTTCTTAACGCTGAGGAGGCAGTTGAAGGGGCGAAGATACTTGATCGGCATCGCTACTGCCAGGCACTCATGCGCGCCCGCCACGGCCAGAACGTGGTGCTGGATGCAGAAGGCATTTCCTGTCCGGCTGCTGCCCAAGCCTTCGGATTTAGGCCGCTGCCAGAACCACTGCGCACGGGAAAAGGCCTGGTGGGATTTGGAATTGTTTCCGAGGAGAAGGTGGCTCAGGAGATGTTCGAGCAGATGCCACATCTGGAGAAGGGGGCCATCGGGCAAATTCACCTCTTCCCTCTGGAGAAGGCGGAGCAATTGCCGGATCTGGTAGTGGTTGAGGACGAGGTAGAGAAGCTGATGTGGATCGTCCTCTCTTATATGCATGCCCAGGGAGGCGAGCGGGTGCAGAGCAACACCGCAGTTCTCCAGGCGACCTGTGTCGACTCCACAGTGATACCTTACTTGGAGAAGCGGCTGAACTTCAGCTTCGGCTGCTACGGCTGCCGCGATGCCACAGACATGGCCTCTGGCGAGGCGGTGCTGGGATTCCCGGCATCTTATCTCCCGGATATCATCCAGCATCTCGAATATCTGAATAAAAAGGCACTTCCCCATTCCAGGGGTAAGCACGCCTTTGCAGCGCTGAAAAACGAACAAGAAGGTGGGCAGACAGTCTCCTGCTCATCGCTATGATGCTGATTGTATATGCAGCAAGCATTTTAGAGTTTAGCCGTAATGAGTTTAGGGGATCTTTGAAATGAACAAAATAGAGGATGAGCCCATTGGGACGGAGAAATGCGAACAGATAAACGTCGATGCGAACTGTGCCGCTCTGTCGGTTATTCTCCTGAGCCACATCAAACAGCATTTGGTCTCAGAAAAGATAATCTCGGCCCAGGAGATCGCCGCCTTTGCCTCAGCCCTGGATAACATCCAGCATATACACAATGAGTTGGCCACGAGATATGGTATTAAGCCTAAAGAAAGCTGCAACGAGGTTAAGATAGCCATTGCCGATGCATTTAACAAAATAGAAATGGACCGACAATGTTGTGGATAAAACTCTCGGAGGGATGATTTTACATTGTTCGTAGAAGACTCGGGATGTGGCTCGACGAGCACTCTCTTGAAGGGTCTTAACCTAGAAATAAACTTCCGGAGGCAAGATAGCTGATGAGGATTGTGGTAGCAGATCCAATATTATCTGCCAGATGCCTATAGGATATGGCTGGAGGAGCTGGGAGAGCTTGAGGTTTTCAGAACAGCGCCGTCTCTCCGGAAGACTTCAGAGAGCGGATAAAGGATGCTGGAATAGTAATTGTTGGAAGATACGGCTTTTCCAAAGAGGATTTGGTTCCTCGCTATTTCACATGCTGTTTCTCGACCGCTCTCGTTGGCCATTAAAGGCAGCGCTGGTGGAAGAGGAGCTGGCACGCGACTACTGTGTGCGCGAGAGTGGAATGACGCTGCTCGCGCGTCGCAGCGGGCTTGACCTGCATGGCCGCGGGGATGCCGTTGAGGACATCAGAACATGGATGCTGAATCGCAAGGCCGCTATCATATGACGTGGATAACCTCTGCCGGGCAGGCATCTGAGGCATCTACAACGCAGCTCAGCAGGTCATCCGGTGCCTCGCCTTCACCCAATCCCCCAGTCCTGTATTTCTCAACTACCTGGCTCAAGTTGTCATCGGGATTCTCCTCAAAGAAATCTGGACAATCCTCCCAGCAGGTGCCGCAGCTTATGCAGCCTTCGCGATCTATGACTACTTTTGTCATCCCATCCTCGGTATCAAAAATTTTTGGACGGCTGGCACATCATCTCGGGCTGAATGTCTCCTTGACCACCTCGGTCAGAATGGGCCCTGCCTGGTCGATCACGTTGGCCTCGTAAAGCCAGCCCTTGCGTTCGGGAAGGACTCCGGTCACCATGATTGCCCTGCCCTCGTACTCGGCAAGATCGATTGCATGGGAAGCAGTCAGCTCTTCCGCAATGGATGCCGGCCTGGCGATGCGGGTAAGCCTGACCGTGCAGCATTGATGGCGTGGCATCAAGATTGAGAATCTGCCATCCTGAACTAAACCCAGAAACCTTTCCATCTTTTAATCCTCCTCTTACCATTGAACTATTTTCGGGTTATGATATCTTGCATAGTTATTGGTTAAATATCTTTTGGGATTTAGAGAATGATTAGCAAAAAAACCCTGAATCAGATAAAATTGAATAGCTGACTTCACATGTGTTACCTTTTTTGCAGGTAGGTGTAGATGGTTTATCTGGCCCGAATATACCAATGTCGAGGTGGCTTCTTACCGCGAGGTCGGTGGGGGGACACCGGAGAAGGTGTGGAAGCTGAAGACCCGTAGAATTGTGATTGATTTGCTGGAAGAAGAAGAGGTGGAATAAATGTACTGCGGAGAAAAACGAGGTCACGAATCTGTGCCTATGATGCACGGTGTATGTCAACCCGGGCTCATGGGCATGGCCATTTTTTCACCTCCACGGCGGTAGGTCCTGCAATTCTGCCCTGGGAAGCGCGCTCCAAAACTCTGGAACGGCTGATATCCTCTCCTGTGGAGGTCTGGGCCCTTCTTCTAGGAGGCGTCTTCGCTTCGTTCGTCTTTGGATTGCTGATCTCCCTCATACCCCTGGCCATTGCCGTATTGATGGGCGTGGAAGTTGTGCACCTCCTGGTCTTCTGCCTGGGCATGATTTTGGCAACCATCTGTTTTGCATCGTTGAGCATATTGCTGTCAGTCTATCCGCCTACGGATGTGCTTGCCACGGTGATGATGCTATCCTCGCTGGTGAGGTTTCCCCTGGTCTTCATCAGCGGTGTTTTCGTCCCGGTAGAAGAGATGCCTGCATGGGGGCAAACCATTGCATCAGCTTCACCGCTAACCTATTTCATTGACCTGGCAAGATATTCGACAACTGGCGTAAGTTATTACTCGCTTCCCATAGATCTAGCCGTCCTGGTGGTGTTCACCCTGCTCTTCCTCGTGGTTTCCATAAAGCCTCACGAGAGGTTCCTGCCTCAGCTCCTGTCATAGGTAGAGCTGGCCGTACGAGGGAGTCTGCAGTATGAATGAGTCTATAGAATGAAGGAGTCTATATAGATATTGAAGCAAAACCATTTATACTTGGAAAGCAAACCCCTCAATCAGAGTGGGTAAACAGTTACGAATGCAAGAGACTTGCTAAGGAGCAAAATGGAGTGTATCCATCAGAAATATAGCCTCTCAGATATACGCATATAGAGCGTAAAGCGACCTAAAGTCAAGCTTAAGGCTTAATATTTGGAAGGAGATGACCCGTGAAGCATGCTTTAGCTATTATCCTGGTTGGATTGGTTTTGATCTTTTGCTCTCCCCTGAAGGCTCTTAGCGAATCGGAGACTGTGGTAGCAGCCGATGATATAATGATCAAAATGAGGCTGGGCTTGCCAGTGGAGTACGAAAATGCGGTCATAAAAGGAAACCTTACATCTGACCGGCTGGGTATGACTGCCAAGCAGATCTTGCGCATCCCCTTTGAGGTGAAGATGCCGCCATCCAAGCAGATGCAGGTCAATTCATCTGTCGTGATCAAAAATTCCATTATATGCGGCAGAGTGGACTTTAACAACACACAATTTCATAAGCAGGTCCGCTTCGTGAATGTGTTTTTTGTCGAATATGCATTATTTGTAAACTCAACTTTCAATGACGATGCTGCATTTGATCATTCTATATTTTTAAAGGAAGGAAGCTTCGAAGGATCAAGGTTTGACGGCAAGGCGAATTTCTTCCAAACCCGTTTCAACAGGCCGGCATCATTTGATGGCGCTAAATTTGGCGGCGTTGCTGATTTCTCCCTCGCCCAGTTCCACTCAGTTGGCAATTTCGCCTCCAGCCAATTCTCATCTGATGCCCTCTTTGATAAAACAGATTTTAAAGGAGAAGCCAAATTCATAGCATCTCAGTTCAATCAGGATGTGGAATTCAATGGAACAAGATTCGAAAAAGAGACCTCATTTGAGGGTGCAAAATTCTCCGGGTCTGCTCAATTTTCTGAATCTGTATTCAACGAATCTGTTGACCTCAATTCAGTTCAGTTAGAAAAGGAGGTTCGATTTGATCGGACTCAATTCGAGGGTCCGGCATTCTTCGCAAAGGCCAAGTTTGATGATTTGGTCGAGTTCGGCGACTGTAATTTCCTTAAAAACGCCACCTTCAAAGAATCCGATTTCCAGGTTGATGCCATATTCAATAATACAACTTTTCTTGAACCAGCAGAATTCAGCGGAAGCAATTTCCTTGGATTTGCCGATTTTGGAGGTTCGAAGTTTTTATATGATGCTGATTTCAGCGATTCCATCTTCAGCGGTCCGGCCGACTTCAGCAGAACTGCGTTCAGCGATAGAGTCAATTTCTATAATACACAGTTTAAGAAAAATGTCCACTTCGAGAGCAGCCAGATCAATACCATCAATCTAACCAGAGCTGGATATGATTGGCTTTATTTAAAATGGGATTGCGTAAATCACCTTGAGTTCGATGATGCTGCTTACCAAAACCTCATTAACAATTATAAGAGACTTCAATGGCAGACAGATTCATCGGATTGCAGTTCAACTTACTTGAAAGAGATAATCAGGGTTGCGCCAGACGATAGCCATAAATGGATCATAGATGGCATATTATCGATGGTTGCAGGCACAAATTCAAGCAACTCCTCCCACAAAGGATGAGCATTTTCAATGTATCTATACAATCAGAAAATAGATAAAGGAAAATCAGGCCTCTAATCCCCATATCCAGGGCCTGATCCCACCATCATAGCGGCTTGATGGCCCTTACCTTTATGCTGGATACAGAATCAGCAAATCTGTTGAAGGCGGATTCCTCAATAACTGCGACTTCGTCGAAGCCTGCAGATCTTATCGCATCCAGATAGGCATCTTTCATAACGGCTCCCGAGATACAGCCTATATAGCCTTCGATCGAATTCTTTATGCGAAGAGGCAGCTCCTGGCGCAAGACGAGATCTGAGACCATCAGCCTGCCACCGGGTTTGAGCACCCGGAAGGCCTCCATAAAAGCCTTCTTCTTGTCGGGCACCAGGTTGATGACGCAGTTGGAGATGACAATATCCACGCTATTATCCTCAACCGGAAGATCCTCCAGCTCGCCAGGCAAAAACTGCACATTGCTATAGCCTCCAATAGCTGCATTCTCTCTCGCCCTGTTGATCATCTCCGGGGTCATATCCACTCCAATGACCTTTCCTGTCGGTCCAACCCTGTTGGCGGCAAGGAAGCTGTCGAATCCCGCCCCTGAGCCCAGGTCAAGAACAGTCTCCCCTTCCTTTATCGATGCCAGTGCGATTGGATTGCCGCAGCCCAGGCCCAGATTAGCTCCCTGAGGCACGGCATTCATCTCTTCCTCTGAGTAGCCGATATTCTTGCTGATCTCCTCTGGGGGAAGAGTTCCACAGCATGAGCCCTTGGTGGGACAGCACGAGCCTTCCGTTCTCGCAATTTTTCCGTAGCTCTCCTTTACCAGTACCTTTATTTCCGAATCGTTCATCGTTAGTTCACCTCAAATTCTAAATATAGTATTATTTCTTGAATATGTCATCAATAACCGGCCCGAGCACAGACTTCACCATGCCCTCCAGCTCTTTTACCCTGATCAATGATAGGCAGCAGATCTTGCCATCCTTCTCCATGCTCACCACTGCCAGCTTATCTCCCGGCCGGATCTTTGCTCTTTCCCGGATATCCTTGGGAAGAACCATCTGCCCGCGCTCATCTACGCTTACTATGGATTCCACCCGGCATGAGCTCATCGATCCCGGCAGGCAACAGGCCTTGTCTTCGGATTTAACCGCCATAATAATATCGTTATCTCTGATTATTTAAATATTTCTGAAAAATCAGAAAATTCTCTTTTTAAGCAACATCTCAAATCGATAAAAATTGATGCGTAATTCTCCAAACAAATATGACTTTGGATTTTAAAACCAGTTTAATGCTATGCACATCAAATCCTGACAGAATTCAGATAAAGCGCAAGCATTATATATCGGCAAATATTGATATGATCTGTGATTGCTATGGGGCTGAAAGATAAGATCTTCGGGGATAAGGGCAGCAGCAGTTGTTGCTGTGGCACCCGTATTGTGGGACTCAGACAGATCAACGTAGGTGGACGCAGCGTAGGAATCATGGGCCTGGATGAAGCCCTCCAGGATTTCTTTAAAAAGGGAATGAAGCCAGAGGACTCCACCGGAAGTGAGCTGGTCGAGGAGCTGAAAAAGGCCAACTTCATCGCCGATGGGGTAGAGGAGATGTATAAAATTGCCTTTTTGGCAGAATATCAGAGGTATTGGGAGGCCAGGAAGAAATAGGATCCAATTTAAAGGCCATAAAAGCCATTTCTGCACTCATGGCTCGACCAGAAATCTATGAGTAGTTGGTGGTGAAATAGACAGTTATGCCAGATTCGATGAATGATGAGATCATTGAGGAATCAATCGATGAGGATGCAATATGCAGCCTGGCCAGGCTCATCGGAGATGAGGATCGGGCGCGGTCGAGGACCAGAATGCTCATGTCACTGATGAAGGCGATCGACATTGATGGCCCGGAAGGAGAGGTGGAGGTCTTCAAGGCCGTTGCCGATCCCTGCAGGCTAAGGATTGTGAAGCTCTTGAAGGAAGGAGAGCTGTGCGTCTGCGAGATCATGACTGCTCTTGATAAGCCTCAGTCCACCACCTCCCATCATCTATCCATTCTCAGAGAGGCAGGACTGGTCAGAGAGCGAAAGGATGGCAAATGGTCCTATTACCGCCTGGCAGACAGCGCTGTCAATGAGATGATCAAGCAGGCCCGAGAGCTGAAGAAGATAAAATAAAAAGATTTTTAGGTGGTGGGATGAGATGTTCTATGACAACCTAGCGACGGCTATGAGCTTTTTCATAGAGATTGCAGTAGAATTGATAGTATTATTCATAGGGATAACCTTTCTCGTGGGCCTGATCCAGGAGTATGTGCCTGATGAAACCATAAAGAAGGCCCTGGGTGGGCGGCACAGAATTCTGGGCAGCTTTCTGGGAGCAGGTTTTGGTGCGCTAACTCCATTTTGCTCCTGCTCGACCATTCCGCTCCTCCTGGGGATGCTCAATGCGGGCGTGCCCTTCGCATCTGCAATGGCATTCCTGTTTGCCTCGCCCCTGCTCAATCCGGTGATAATATCCCTGTTCATCATCCTCCTGGGCTGGAAGATAACTGCTCTCTACTTTTCCGTCACCTTCCTGGCGGCAATCGTAATCGGCCTGATGCTTGACAGTCTGGGATTCGCAGCACAGGTTAAATCCGTGGCCGCGGTGAGAGGCTGCTGCGACTGTGAGCAGGCTGAGGATGCAAAATCGAGAGTGCAGCGCTCGGCAAGATTCGCTTTCAGCCTATTCCGCCAGCTCGTACCCTATCTCCTCTTGGGAGCGGGCATTGGTGCCTTCATTCATGGATTCGTGCCCACGGAGCTGATATCAAGCATCGCCGGATCGGGAAATCCCTTTGCTGTTCCCGTGGCGGCAATCATAGGCGTCCCCATCTACATCCGGGCGGAGACCATGATCCCCATCGGCCTGGCCCTCATAGAGAAAGGGATGGGCACGGGAGCGGTGCTGGCCCTGGTCATCGGCGGAGCGGGCGCGAGCATCCCTGAGTTGACCCTCCTTTCCGCCATATTCAAAAGGAAGATGCTGGCAGCCTTTGTGCTCACCATCATCACAATAGCGGTTGCGGTCGGATATCTGGCCAACTGGTTGGCATTGTGATGTTTGCAGAAGGAGAAACGAAATAGAAATATTGCAGGCGAATTAGGGCGAAAAAAGAGTCCTGCCGTCATCCCCAAAGGTCTGAGAGATCCAATCCTTCATCTCATCTCTCACTTTTCTGAAGGCCTGCATCTCCTCTTCCTTCGATCCTCTTGTAGCCGCCGGATCCAGGAAGCTTCTGTGGATGACCTCTCTAGCTCGAGGCGTCCGGGCGGGAAGCTCAATCTCTGTGCTGCAGATGGGGCAGGCCTGTCTGGCCCGGTCGCATACTGTGACCGCCTGGTCGAAGACCGTATCCAGAAATTCCTGGGTGGATTTGGAGCGCTGGCCGGAGATATCAATGCCGATCTCGCTCATAGCCCGCACCGCGCGGGGGTCGACTGCCGTTGGATCAACCCCGGCGCTATAGGCCTCATATCGATCGCCGTACATGGCCCGCAGGAGCCCCTCCGCCATCTGGGAGCGGGCGGAGTTGTGAGTGCACAGGAACAGGACTTTCTTTTTTCCTGCCGAACTGGAAGCAGAGTCTGATTTCATCTGATGATCGGGTGCCTCCATTGTAAATCAGCATTTTGTCTGGCTGGATGGAGGCGTGATAAAAAGTGGGTCAGATGGGATCGAAGCCCATTGCCGGAGGGCTCACGCCTATCACCTGAGAGGGACACTCCTCTGCCACCTTCTTTGCGCATTCCTCTTGATCCTCAAAAGCGACTCCCTCATCCAGCTTCCCAGCTATGCGGAACTTCTCGGCGATTTGACTCTTGCCATCCTGTTCACTCTCATCGAAGAGATCGGGGCAGTCCCCCCAGCACTGACCGCAGCTTATGCAGCCCTCTCTATCGATTGATACATTGATCATGAAAATCATCCCGGCCTATGCCAGGGCCAGTTTTTCTTTTATCGCTTTAATGCTTTTTGGCGCAGGAGGCGGATTTGTGCTGAAGTTCTGTTGGGCGCCGGTTACATTAAAATCTCCTGTCTGCCATTTGCCCTGATGATGGCAAAGCAATATGGAGATCTAGAGATCCTGCAGGAGATCGAGAATCTCTGCATAAGTCACCAAAAGATCACCCAATCTTCTGAGTGCCGGGATTTCAACCATCGAGCAGCCCTATTGCTGCAGAGCCTGGAGGAGAAGGGATTTTTCCCCCTGGCGGATAGGATGATGGACCTTCTGGCCTGCTGCAATCCCAAGGACCTCTCCCAGTGCGACAGCGTGCAGAGGGCCAGGGACATACTAGAAAGATTGAGGTATCTGGCCAGGGAGAGCCTTGGAGAATGAATCTGCCATTAACTTCCTTTGGGTCGGTCTTGTGTTTTGGCCGGTTCTATTTTGGGAATGGAAAAAATTCTGGCGGTAGTAGGGACGTGGGATCTCTCCATCTCCTGCTATGTCGCCTGGATGATTACGGATTGGATGTTTCAATAATTGCAGACATCCATCGATCGATCTTTATGCTATTTTCTATCGGTTCCTTCGCCATCCATAATTCCGAGTGATGACTGCTTAAGCATGAGCCTGCACTGCTAGCCTGTGCTCGATGAGATCTTCTTTGGGGGACAGTCTCATAGTTTTCAGTAAGGCTCGTGAAGCATTTCGTGTTATTCAGAAAAGATGACAGTTTAAAAATTGTGGAAAAACTATATTTGAGTTTTTTAAATAGATTAAAAAACCCGAAAGAGATATGTGCAACTTAGTGTGATGTAATGGAACGGATAAGTATTCAAACAGGATGGCCTATGTCTACTAAAACAAGAAAAAGAGATGCACAGGCTGACGAGGAGGTCATAAGTTCAGATATTGACGCGATTTTTAGAGCACGTTACCACGGAGCGGCAAATATTAGAGGTATCAAGTATCAAATACTGTATTCTGTTCTTCGCGCTTTTGACCTCTACGCTGATGATAATGCGTATGGATCGATTAGACTTGAGGGAATTGAAGATTTGGATCTTCTTGGATTGCGTTTAGAGGATGAATACATCCAAGTCAAGACCTCACAAGAACCGTGGAAGTGGAGCCAGCTTAAAAGTTATAAAAATTCTAAAGGTCCAATTGAGAATTTTCTAGAAATTTATCGGTTAAATCCAAATTGTCATTTCGTTCTCGTGGTGAATTTTCAGCTAAAAGGTGACCTAGAAAAATTGGCTCAAATAGAGTCTCTGCCACCAAGAGATAAAAAAATTATTGAGGAAATGTTTCGTAAATTGTGCCATCAAATAGGGGCATCTACCACTGAAGCCGACGCTCTTGCTAGCAGATTATGCATCGTCTCGATGTCAGAAGATCAAATTTGGAGGAAACTTAGACCTGCCGTAGCTGACTCTTTTAATATAGGAAGCGAAGCAGTTGAAACTTACATCTCGGCGCTTGTCGCCAAATTTCTGGATTGGGCCAAGGATCGAAAGACGATAAATCGCACGGATCTTGAGGGTGTTCGAGCGAACGTTGGGGAACCTTTGTCACGAGAGGTGGAGTGGCAAGGATACGGACGTGGTCTTATTGATAGAATCTCATGGGATTCAGATGCGAATATCGAGGATTTCTTTGAAGGAAAGAGAACAAGACAGGGGCATATTGCATCTAACGTTGATGTTAGACGGCCAATTTGGCTTGAAAGAATTGATAAGGCAATCAATTCCTCAAAGATTTGTATCCTTCGATCTTCAAGCGGACAAGGCAAATCATCACTTTTATATCGGTATGCATACGAAAAATGGCCAGCGGAAAACACCTTTATTCTTCGAGTTGCCGAATCACAGGAACACGTTGAGCTTATTCGTGATCACCTTCGTTTCAGAGCGAATCTGGGCGTGCCTATTTTTCTTCTAATTGATAATGCTGGATGGAGCACGCGATTTTGGCCATTCGTCGCACAGGAATGTGCCGCTTTAGGAGTTCAGGTTTTGATATCAGTACGCAATGAAGATTGGCATCGTTTTGCAAGGGAGTGTTTGACAAATTACGAGATAATTGAGCCAATTTTGATTCTAGATGAAGCACAACAAATTTTCGAGGCATTTCGATCAAAAGGGAGACTCCACGAATCGATCAGCTCACCTGAATGGGCTTATGAGAAAATTGGTGAGCCCCACTTATTAATGGAATATGTTTACTTGCTCACACATGGTCACATGCTTGAAGAACGACTTCGGGATCAATTAAAGCAATTCTCCGAACAAGGCGAGGATCCCGCCAAAGTTGAAATATTGCGAAGAATATCACTGGCAGATTCGCTTGGAGCACCCGTCGCAGTTGACAAATTGTTGGTAGACATTCAGTTAACGGATGATCCGCAACAGGTATTGATGTCTCTTTCCGGGGAGTACATTGATTTAGTGGACGGAATTCTTACTGGCCTTCACTGGGTTCGTTCAGATCACCTCACTCATATACTCCATGAAGGATATCCAAATCCTTGCAAGACAGCTCTGGCAGTTTTTGGAGCTATTCCACTTGAACGCATTCCTGTATTTGTCTCCAATGCTTTAAGCAAAGACGACTTGGATAAAGAACTATTTATGAATGGTCTGATTGAAAAAGCAAAGGAAAATGATCTCAATATTATTTTAGCCATTGTTGATGGAATCTTCGAAGCGGGAGAACGTAAATTCTTTCAAGTAAATCAAAGCTTGTTCGACGAGGCATACGAGTTATTTGGTCCTAGCGGTATTTTACCATTAATTTTAAAATTTGCTCCAGTCATCAAGGTAGACATATTAACCAAGATGATCGGGATTCTTGGTGAGAATAAAGAAAATTTCAAAAAGTTAACAGAGATTGCGTCTCAAATCGTTGAATCAGACAGAGGCCTCGATTTAGTCAGGGATTTCTTAAATTATATCATACTAGACATCCCATCAAAAAAACTGCAAGAAACTCCTGATGATATGGGTCGCTTGTTTGACTGGTGTTCGTTATGCAATATCCACGTTTCAACTTGGACAAATATTTTTGACAATTACATCTCAGACATGAAAATATTTAATTATTCATTAGACGCATTTTCCATCTTTGCGCAGGGATTTTATCGATACGATGGACCCGCATATATGAAATGGTTTTCACAAAATAAAGAGAATATTCTGGGCTATCTTAAACTTCATGTTAATTGTATTGAATTGAATGTTTCAGACGATACGCTTTACATCGAATTCTTCACTGATTCAGATGAAAGTCAAAGTATCAATGAACAGGCAGTACAGCGTTTCAATAAGTTGAGATCTAGTATTCCTTTTTGTGAAAGTTATCAATCTCAGGGCATTTGGTTCTTGCCATCTGGCCTAACGCCATCCATTGACGATTCTCGAAAAAATATCCCCAAAGGGAATCTGCCATTCAAATCTGATATTGAAAAGAATTTGATATGGAAACACATAGTAGATAATTACTATCTATCGGATAGCTATTATATATATGAAAAATCTTGGTATAATCTCCGAAATGATGGCTTGTGTTTTGTAAAGGCCTTCTCAAAAGGTTTACAGAATATCCTTGTGGGCAAAAAATTTGACTTTCAAAAGGCCTTCGACGGAGGAAAACTCCCAGACAGATTGATGGACTTGCTGAGATATTTGCCAGATCCTCCTTCTCAGGCTCCGGTGCATTTGAGCAAGGCGCTTAAAGGAACTACCAATAAGTGGTCAACTAGTTTACAAAATTTCCTATTACAAATATTTGAATATTTCCAGGATGTACGTAAACAAAGAATAGGACGATTGGCAGTCCATAATTTCCTATGTGCCGTCAAATATCTTCCGGAGATGCACAGCATCTTTAATCAGCTTTTTGAGAATGTACCCGACTATTTTGACGTCAGTGAGTTGGATATTTCTGAAGTAAAGAACTACGAAATCCTCGCCGATCTACTAGATGTTTGGATAATAGAACCACCCAAGACGCCACAACGAAATATTATGCAATATATTAGGAAAAGAAGACAGCAAAAGAGACAGGAAATGCTCAATCGCATCCAGGATGTAAACGCTCATCTCAAAGAATACGGCATGATCATCATACCCCCTATCGATGCATATATAAAACATCCTCTTTGTTACATGCCGCTGGCATTTTCCGTAAAGGATCCAATCTACCCAGAAGCTTCACTGGATATCGTTATTGAAGCGATTTCGGACGTCAAAGATATTGCTGATATTTTCTATCTAGTGCCGATACATGAGGGTGTTCGTTTCCTTGAGGGTGGGTACCAAATCAGCTCAAACCAAATTACAAAATTTAATGAAGGGCAACTCACAAACTGGGAGGCTTTTGCATTACAGGAACTCTCTGAAGATATATTGAGATGCCTTCCTGCCTTGCCCTTCTGTCCATCTGTGAGGCTGCAAATTAGAGCAAGTATAACCTCATTGCTCATTGGAATGATAGTGTTTATTGAGCAAAAGGACAAGATTGAGACACTAAGGACATCTGAAAATCAATTTGAAGTTAAATTGTATGATCGCCATAAATCGCGACTTATTGAAATACAAGCGGATTTTGGCATTGCGGCATGCAAGATAATGGATTATCTGAAAGCCGAATATTCATCCCTGCAGGAAGACATAGACTTTAAGACATTGATAGGATTTCTTAAAATCACAGAAGAAGCTTCACAGAAGGATTCCATTGATACGCTATTTGTGTCTGGTGACTTTAATGCAGGTAATATTTTGAATGCTACGGAGCAATTGCTGCAAAAATGATTGTTTTTGAATGTATATCCAGCAGCTTGCTGCGGGGAGCGCTGTTTGACTTCTTTGCAGATTAGAAATTTTAGACCAATATTCGCTGTAACCAGTTGATGCTTCTTCGCCGAACGATTGCGATTGCTGGGCGACTGCATCTCCGCCCAGCTTCCCAAGATTGGCGACGTTGAGAAGAAGCATAGCCTGACATGCAAGCCACCTTATCTCACCACATCTTGAACCCCAGATACCTCACCGCATAGATCAATCCGATGACGATTACCGCCAGACCGAATATCTTTGTAATGTGCTTCCCCGCGGCGATGTATTTCTCACCGATCTGCCCGCCCACAGCTCTGGAGAAGGTGGCGATGGGAATCACCGGCACTCCATGGCCCACCCCAAAGACAAAGAGCATCAGGGCTCCGCCCAAAGGGGTCACGTCCTGGGATATAAGCCAGATGAGCACCGGAAAGACCAGGGACACGGCACATGGGGCCCATCCCAGGGCAAAGAAGACCCCCAGAGTGAAGGCACCGATGAATGCCGAGTACCGGAAGAGGTTCATAGAGACTGAAACCAGTCTCTCCATGATCCCCTTCTTCTCTGCTATCGTCTCCTCATCAATCGCATCGGAATTGCCTCTGCCAAAAGAAAGGCGTGAGCGCACCGGCTCGATGATCTCCCCAATGGGCTTGATGATGTTTATCCCCAGGATGATCATCAAAAGACCCGCAGCCAGGTCAAAGAAGCGGGCCTGGCGGATGAAAACGCCGATATCCGAGAGGAAAAAACCCACGATGAAAAATACCGCCGCCATGCCCAGAGTGAAGGCTATGCCGATCATAAAGCCCTCTTTTGATGCCGAGGCTGTCTTTCTCAGATACTCGTCCTTCCTGCGGGCGGTCATAACATAGGAGAACATGGCCAGGAGAAGCGCTATGGAGCAGGGGGAGAGGGAGGTGACAATTCCCAGGGCGAACATGCCCAGATAGTTTATGCCCTGGCGGGAGGCGATTCCCTCAAATCCGGAGGCTTCGCCTGCCTCTATTCTCTCCAGGTCGCTTTTCAACGACTCAGCACTCTGGATACCGTCTATCTCCCCCTTGCCCAGTTGATAGACGTGGTAGAGACCTGCCACATTTCCCTCTTTATCGATCAAGATCAGGGTGGGATTGGCAAATCCTCCCTCTAAAGTTGAGTAGTCGATGTACTTGCCGGTGAGGGGATACGGGTCAAAGTCCTCAATCCAGGGCCCGGTGATATTGGCATTCCACCATCCTTCTGCTAGTTCTCGCCCATCCAATGAGTAGGAATTCTTCCGCACATTGAGGGTTATGATGTTCACGCCGGGATCCATTTCGGCAAGCTGAGAGAGCTGGTTGGTCTGGGCATCAAGAGCATTCTCGCACTCCCTGCAGAGGGGATTTTCTATGTTTGTGATATGGAGAAGGACTGCCTCTCCTCGATAGCCAGAGAGGGAGACATTTTTCCCATCAAGATCTACTGCCTGAAAATCAGGGGCCATAGCTACCTGGGATATAGCAGGTGATGAGCATATGGAGAAGATGGAAAAGATAATGGAAATTATAACCGCAAAAAGTGTGACGGGTCCCGATATCAGGGATTTCTTGCATTTCGTGGACATGACAACGATCCCTTTATCTGAAATCCGGCTTTAATTATCCCAGTCTGCGTAGTTCTCATCATATAGGCTTATGGCGTCTTCCACATAGTTCCTGATCCACTCTTCGCCCGTTATTTCATCCGAGCTGTGCCAGACTGCCACGATCTCGCCTTCAGAATCGGGAGCCAGGGTCAATATGACGGTCAGAGGAACGAACATGTCGAGGCCGCCATTGGGATCATAGGCCTGCAGGGCTTCACCAGACCTGACATCACTGCCATCGGCACCCAACTCGAAGATCGTGATCTCTCCGCTGAATTCGTCGATTATCTTCTGCACGGCCTCGGTCTGTGGTACACAATAATCACATTCTTTATGCACATAGATCAGCACAGGCTTGCTCTCCAGAGCGTCCAATACCCAATCAGGATGGCTGACATCGCCGCCTGCACCCGTAGACTGATCGGGATATTCTTTCCACCAGTCATCGCTTTCCGATCCTAAGGAGTATTCAGCTCCCGCTGCATTGAAGCCAAAAGCGATAAGAATTAATGCAATTAATGAGGCAATGCCATATTTTCTCGATACAATATCCATGGTACACTCTCCTTTTCCCCACTCATTCCCATGCCGATCCAACTATCACATCGACATCTTGCTGTTGGTATGAGGAGCTAATCTCAGCACATCGACATTATTGGATATAAGACTTTCGTCAATTCGATCTATATAGGCATACCTGAGGAAAACATTTGCTTTGAGATCATGCATAGTATTATATTTAAAATGAATTATGAATCAATGGTTGTTAAATAAGATTTGCAGACAGCAGGAATACATATATCAATTTCATTATATATACTTATCGTCAGATGTCGTACCTGCTCTTCATCGCCTGACTGGAAACTCTTATATATCGAGATTGCTGGATATGGTGTTGTATTGCTTATTTGAGGTCACTATGGAATGCGAAATATGCAATAGAAGCGGGAAATCCTTTTTCCTGGTTACACATAAAGAAAGGGGAAGAATCAGGATCTGCGGCGATTGCTTGCAGAAAGAGAGAGACAATCTCCTTGCTCAAAAAAGCTGCACATGCTGCTGAGGTGAGAGGAGACTCATGTCATGCATATCCAAAGAGGCCGTCGATAGGATGACCAGGCTCATCGGCGATCGCGATAAGGCAGAGTGCAAGGTGAACAGGCTGCGCTCCCTGACCATAGATCTGGATGAAGAGGAGCTCAAGACCGAATCTGAGATCTTTCAGGCCATGGCCGATCCCTGCCGCCTCAAGATTCTCTCTCTTCTGCGGGAGGGGGAGCTATGCGCCTGCGAGATCATGATCGGCGTTGACCGACCCCAATCCAGCACTTCTCATCATCTCTCCATCCTCAAGAATGCCGGTCTGATCAAAGAGCGCAAAGACGGAAGATGGTCCAGATACAGGCTCTCAGAAGGGGCAGTGATTGAGATGCTCAATCTGGTAAACATATTGATTGAATCTAAAGACCGAAGAGGCAACTCCAATGACAAAAAATGATTTTACTATTCCAGCAATTCTCATGATTTCTTTGTTAACACTAGCTCCCCTGGCCAATGCCGGCTGCTGCAGTGAAGGCACCTGGGATCCCAGCGGATTTCTGAACTCCGATGCTGGCACAGGCATGCCCAGTCAGCCCATCCAGTCCGCACAGGCAGAAGGATCGCAAGAAAGCGCTGCAGTAAGCTCCAGCAGCCCTCAAAATCCGCCCGATAGGCTGGCATCATACCCCAATGGCATTATCATGAAGCTCATGAAGAGCGTCTCCAGCTCTGATGTGATAATAGATGCATCTAACGGAGATGGCTATGCCGCATCTCATATCAAGAACGCTATTCACATCCCCAGCAAGGACTTTCTGGACAGCAATGGCAATCTCAAGGGCGATGAAGAGCTGTCCAGGCTCCTGGGTGAGGCAGGCCTCTCGAAAGAGGACTCCGTGGTTGTATATGGAAGTGCAGAACGCTCTGGCGAGGCGCAGTTGGCATTCCTGGTCCTGAGACATCTGGGACAGGATGATGTGAGGCTATTGGAGGGAAGCCTGGATGACTGGAAGGCTGCAGGCCTGCCGGTTGAGGCCCAGAAGACGGTAATTCCAGCTGCTGAATATAATCCCTCCGTAAGGCCTGGCGTGATAGCAGAATACGATTATGTTAAGTCCGGCCAGGCTCGGATCGTGGACGTCCGGCCTTTTGTGGACTTTGGAAAAGGCCGCATACCCGGCTCCACAGCCCTGGACCCGGCCAATGTGATAAAAGGAGATAAAATCAAGAACGGTGGCGATCTAGGAACCGTCTTCAGCCGGCTGGATAAGGATATGCCTATTGTGGTCTATTCCGATGACTACAGCTAATCTGCTCTGGTGGCATATTCTCTGCAGCTCATGGATTACGAGGCTGCCGTCTACTCCTGGGGAGACTGGCAGTCGCATGAGGGCAAGGGAGATGATTCTGATTCTAAGTACGTAAAGCTCGGCAGGACATAATTGCATTTTTAAGGGGGATGGTGGAGCGATATGTCAAGTGGATCAAGTGGGTCAAATGGGATGAGCAAGGGGCTGGATTTTCTCTCTCGCTACCTTACCATCTGGATATTCGTGGCCATGATCCTGGGAATCGCCCTTGGCTATTATGCTCCCGGGATAACCCGTTTCATCCTCAGCCTGCAGATCGGCACGACCTCAATTCCCATCGCCATCGGCCTGATACTGATGATGTATCCGCCACTGGCCAAGGTCAAGTACGAGGAGCTGGGACAGGTCTTTACAGATCGAAAGGTTCTGGGCCTCTCCCTGGTTCAGAACTGGATCGTGGGCCCCATTCTGATGTTCGCCCTGGCAGTGATCTTCCTGCGGGACTCGCCTCATCTCATGTATGGCATAATCCTCATCGGCCTTGCCCGCTGCATCGCCATGGTCATCGTCTGGAACGAGCTGGCCTGCGGCTGCACCGAGTACTGCGCCGCCCTGGTGGGACTAAACTCCATCTTTCAGGTGTTCTTCTACTCCATCTATGCATACATCTTCATCACCGTCCTGCCGGCAGCTTTGGGAATTGCAGCGGGCACGGCAGTTGATGTTACCATATCCCAGATCGCTGAAAGCGTATTCATATACCTGGGAATTCCCTTCTTGGCAGGGATAGTCACCAGGTTCAGCCTTATCCAGGCGCGGGGAAAGAGCTGGTATGAGAGGGATTTCCTGCCCAGGATATCGCCTTTAACCCTAGTCGCCCTGCTCTTCACCATAGTCGTCATGTTCTCTCTTAAGGGGGACTACATCGTGCAGCTCCCCCTGGATGTGGTGCGGGTGGCCATACCTTTAGCCATCTACTTCCTGCTGATGTTCTCGGTTAGCTTCTTTATGTCCTACAAGCTGGGCGTGAGCTACGAGAACACTGCAGCACTCTCATTTACTGCGGCCAGCAACAACTTCGAGCTGGCCATCGCCGTTGCTGTGGGCGTCTTTGGCATCGCCTCCCAGGAGGCTTTCGCTGCGGTTATCGGCCCCTTGATCGAGGTGCCGGTCCTGATCGCCCTGGTGAACGTGGCCTTGAAGCTGAGGGACAGGTACTATCCTTCCGCCCCGGAGAAGATATTCTGTGAAAGCCCTTTGAAGTCCGAAGACTAAAGATGCGACATATGGATGCGATATGAAGATGTGATGAAAAATGACTGGATCGCCTGCTGAGGTAAAGCTCGTGAGCAATGCCATGGCCAATGCTACGAGAAGGAAGATCATGGCCATGCTGGTGGAAAAGGAGAGGACAAAAGAAGAGATTGAGCAAGCAGTGGGAGGTACCATGCTCGACTACCACCTGCAAATGCTCAAGCAAGCCGGCCTGGCTGACACGAGAGGTGACAGGGTCCTCATCACGGATTTCGGAAAGAACTTCATGGAGACCAAATCCGACAAGCCGGCAGAAACGAAAAAAGACCTGGCTGGCACCAGACCCCTGCAGGTCGTCGAGCTTCGCCAGCTCCTGCCCTGCATCGCCGACAGCAGCAAGTTCAGGATAATCGCCCGCTTCGAGCCACCGCTGGAAGGAGCGCTAAAACTGTTGGAGCCCCTCTTCCCCCGGGCCAGGTACTCCGATCGGATCGGCGCTCTGATTATTCAGAGGGGCAACATTCTGATCACCATCTATTCCACCGGCAGCGTGACCATGACCATGATCAAGAGCGAGGCAGAGGCCAGGGAGGTTTTGGAGGACCTGAAAAAGACCATCAATGAGGCTATTGCTAAGGGAGTCACTCCAGTTCCGCGGGAGAAGGTCAAAGTGGACCATGCTGAGATCTACCAGTACCTTCCCCGCACCGACTGCCAGATCTGCGGCGAGCAGAGCTGCTATGCCTTTGCCATCAAGCTGGTGGGCAGGGAGACCGAGATTGATAAATGCACGCCGCTCCTCGAGCCCAGGTATGCCACCAATCTCGAGCACATCAGGACTCTGCTGGAGTACCTTTGAAGATGCCATGCAGGTGAGCAGTTGAAGACCCTGACCATCATACTCACAGACGGGCCTTATATCTCCCAGTATGCAGATATGGCCTTTAAGATCGCCTCCCGGGCGCTAAATGTGTTCCAGGTGAACATATTCCTCTACCTGGATGCAGTCCATATTCCAAAGAGCGGCCAGAATCCCTCAAATTTTAAAATTACTGGCAAGCTCTTCCAGGAACTGGCGGATAGAGGAGCTGTGGTCAGGGCCTGCGCTAGATGCGCTGCTGCCAGAGGCTATCGGGCAGAGGAAGACGGAACATGCCCGGATTACCTGCAGGGGATAAAGATCACCAGCCTCTATGACCTGGCAGAGATGCTGGAGAAGAGCGACCGGGTGATTGCACTGTGAGATCGATCTTCATGAGATCATAAGTCGTGAGGTTAGCTATTCATGCGATCGATCTTCTATCTTCTCGACAGCGCTCCCTACGGAAGCGAAAAGGCTTATGGCGTTCTCAATGCGGCAGCGGTGAGCATCAAGATGGATGTAAATCTGGGCCTGTACGCCGATGGGGTATATCTTGCCCTTGCCGGCCAGGACACCAGCCTTCTTGATGTGCCAAACCTCTCCGATATCCTCTATGCCTACCCCGAGCTGCGGGTCATGGCACATGAGCCCTCCCTGACGGAGAGGGGCCTCTTGAGCCGCGGGCTGGTGGAGAGGGTGGAGCTTGTGGATGAGGAGGATTTTATGAAGCAGGCCCTTGCTGCCGACGGTCTGATTGCACTATAAAGGTTGAATTATGGCAAATAGAGATATCTTCCTTTTGACCAAGCCGCCCCAGAGTGAACGGGCAGAGCTGTGCCTGCGCCTGATGGAGCACGGCGATGATCCAGTTCTCTATCTGGCGGGAGACGGTGTCTACAATCTTCTGGATGAAGCCCTCATGGAAAAATGGCCTGGAAAGGTTATGGCCTGCAAAGAGGACCTGGATGCGAGAGGTGTGCAGGCGGGAGAAGGGGTGAGGGTGCCTGAGGACTTCTACCAGCTGCTGGTGGAGGAGATGGTCGCAGAGGGCAGTCGGATTTATTCTTTCTAAGGAATTCGGATGTGATTAAAATATCAATGGATGGGGTTTTGGCAAGGAAGAACGGCAAGAAGGATTGCTACTACGAGTGGACCGTGGGATTTTGCCAGGTCAAGGTCGGAAAGTGCTCTATGGAAGTGAAAGGATTGGACGAATTATTTCATGATTACTTCGAGAAGGGAATGACGGCAGAGGAGATTGAGGGCCGTGAAATGATCAGGGAGGTAAGAAGGCAGAATTTCATTCCCGAGGATATCGAGGATCTTTATGAAGAGGCCCTCATAAAGGAGTACGAGAGATATTTTGAATCCAGGAAGAAATAAAGAAGATGGTTCGAGAGCATTTGACCGGCCAAAGAGATATGGCAGATTCCTATCCCCGCAGCTTCGTAAGACGGGGCAAATGCCTGGAGATGAGGTTTCTTGCTGAGTGCTCACTCTCAGACCTGGCCGCCCTGCAGTCTCTGGTAGTCAGCACCCTGCACGAGATTGAAATCTTCATGCCTCACGATGAGGAGTACCTCAGCCGGATATTCCAGACGGAACTTTCCGTCCTGGGGGTCCTGGCAGAGGAAAAGCTTGCCGCCTATAGCATAATTCGCTATCCAGGGATGGAGAAAGATAACCTGGGCCGGGATTTGAACCTGGCTGAAGAGGATCTGAAAAAACTCGCCCACCTCCAGGCCATCGCCGTCCACCCTCATTTCAGGGGATGCGGCCTGCAGCGGGAATTGGCCGCAGCCCACCTGCAGGTGCTGGAAAGCTCTGGGTATGAGCACATCTGCTGCACCGTATCCCCGAAAAATCCGGTCAGCCTGAATAACCTCCTCTCCTGCGGGTTCAGGGTCAGGGCACTGAATCCCAAGTTTGCCGGCTGGTGGAGATACATCCTCTATAAGAATGTAAACTGGCCGATGACCGGTACAGGTATGGCTGCCACCGGAGATGAAACCGCAATCACTTGCTTGAATATCGAGTGCCAGAGGGAGCTCATCCAGAGGGGCTACGAGGGATATCGAGTGGAATGGAAAGGGGAAAAATCTGAGATATTCTACAGAAAGAGAAGCACCTCCTCGATGGACAGCTCATCCCCCTTCATTCCATAGCCATTCCCACCAGGTCCACCAGGTCGATCACCTTCTCTCCTCCTCCCCCATCCCTTAGATTCCTGATGCACAGCGGGCAGGAGGTGACAATATAATCCACATCATCCGGCACATCCTCCAGCCTCCTCCTGGCCATCTGCAGAGATAGATCTTTATATCCCGCCCGCACCCCACCCCCTCCACCGCAGCATCGGGCAGCATTCCGGCTTGCTTTCATCTCTACCAGGCGGCAGATGGCCCTTATGACCTGGCGCGGCTGCTCGTAGATCCGGTTGTGCCGTCCCAGGTGGCAGGGATCGTGATAGGTCACAGTGATATCCAGAGGCTTCAGATCGATTTCCGAGATGTGACTAGCAAGAAACTCGGGCACGCTCAAAACCTGAAACTGGTTCCCATAGCTGTTTTTCAGGGTAGTATAGCAGCCTGCGCAGCCGGTGATCACCGTGCTCGCCCCAATCTCTCTGATCTGCCTGGAGTTCTCTTCGATCAGTTCACTGGCATCAAACCCCATTCGAAGCAAGGGCGAGCCGCAGCACTGCTCTCCTGGCAGCAGGGTAGCTCCAAACCGGCTGAGGAGGGAGAACGTATTCTTGGCCGTCTCATGGTAGCGATAGGAGTTCATGCAGCCCACGAAGTAGACATAATCCGCCTTCTTCCTGACCAGGCTCCTGTCCTGGAGCCACGCCAGCCGGTCGTCCCCTGTGCCAAAGGTATTGCCGCTCTGGAAGATACTCCGGCTGAGAGCATCCTGCTCCGGAGTCACCTTTCCCTGAATGGCAAGCATCCTTCTCGCCCTCTCGATGATTTCCGGTGGGGAGATGCCTGCCGGGCAGTTCTCAGTGCACAGGCCGCAGGTGGTGCAGGTGTTAAGGCTCCTGAGCACATCACCATCTGCCTGCAGGCGGCCCGAGGTGAGCTCCTTGATGATCATCATCCGCCCTCTGGTGTTGGCCGACTCCCAGCCGCTCTCCAGGAAGGCCGGACAGACGGTGCGACAGGTCCCGCAGCGAACGCACAGATTGAAGGCCCTCTTATCCTGTTTCATGTTCTGCATTTCGTTCTATCGCATCCTGTTCATCCGGCATAAAAAGATCTCCATCCAAATAAGGAATATTTTGCATGGCGAAGGATTGATCATCAATAATACCCTAATAGAATTAGAGGAGGCTTTATGGCTGAGAGCACCGGGAAAGAGAAAGGCTGTATCTTCTGCCAGATCGTTGCTGGAGATCTGCCATGCTACAGGATTTATGAGGATGAACTATCGCTGGCAATTCTGGACGTCAACCCCTTTTCTAAAGGCCATTGTCTGGTGATACCTAAGAGACATGTGCCCTGGTGGCATGAACTCTCAGATGATGAGAATGCCAGCCTCTTTAAAGTAGCAAAGGTGGTGGCGGAAAAGATGATGATCGCCCTGGAACCTGACTTCGTCTGCATGTATGCTCGGGGCAGGAGGATCCCTCATACCCATATCTTTCTGGTCCCCACCTATCAGGGAGATATTCTGGACCGGTTCTTCAACGCCCTGGAGCTGTTCCAGGAATCGCCTCCTGAGCTGGCAGCTCTGCGAGAGAAAGATTCAATGGAAGATATAGCTGATCTGCTCAGAGAGGCGGATCCAAAGAAAAGCTCAAAGAGCAAAGATTATTCTGTGGAATGCTGAAATCCACGATTCATTATCAGTCATAGCCCCATCTTTCCTGGATTTAGTATCCCCCTTGGGTCCAGAGACTTCTTGATCGCTCGCATCACATTCAAGCTCTCTTTCCCTACCTGCTCTGCCATATACTCCGCACGGGCAAGGCCTATGCCGTGCTCAGAGCTGACCGTCCCTCCCAGGCTCAGGGCCGCTCGGTGGATTCTGTCGGCTGCCGTCCTGAGCCGATCCCACTGATCCGGATCGTTGACATCGATGAACAATGCGACATGCAGATTTCCGTCTCCTATATGGCCGTACTTCATGGCAGGAATGCCCACGCTTGCAGTGATCTGCTGCACTCTCTTAATCAGCGCCGGAATCTGCTTTATGGGAACCCCCACATCCTCGCCCATATAGATCCTGGTCTTCTTCGGGTCCAGACGCGAAATGGCCGCTCCCACCAGCCTCCTCGCCGCCCAGATGGGCTCCATCTCCCGGCCAGAAGCTTGCCTTATCGTAATGGCCATCGGCCGGCAGACCTTTTCGATCTGCTCTGCTGCCTCTGCGGTCGAATCTCTTGAGCCGTCCACCTCGAATAGTATCACGTCCCCGTCATCCGGCAGGGCAAGCTTGGGATCGACAAGCCTCAGGACCTTCAGAGTGGTCCGGTCAAGTATCTCGCAGGCGGATGGGGTTATCCCCTGGGAGAATACCGCTATCACCGCCTGCCCGGCAGCCTCTGCGCTCTCGAAGCTGGCGAATACCAGCCTCCTCTCTTTGGGCAGAGGGGCAACCTTCAGTCCCGCCCGGGTGATGATGCCAAGGGTTCCCTCCGAGCCGACGAATAGCCGGGTGAGGTCGTATCCGGCTGCGGATTTGAGGTTCCGGGAGCCGGTATGAATCACCCTACCATCCGCCAGAACAACCTCTAAATCCAGCACATAGCTTCTGGTGGTGCCGTATTTGACCGAGCGCATGCCGCTGCTGTTGTAGGATATCATGCCCCCGATGGTGCAAAAGCTGCTGCTGCCCGGATCTGGGGGAAAGAAGAATCCATGAGGCTCAAGAGCCCAATTGAGCTTCTCTGCCACCACTCCCGGCTCAACGATGACCTGCAGGTTCTCCAGGTCCATCTCCAGAATGCGATCCATTCCGGACATATCTAAAACCACGCCGCCGGAGACCGGAGACGCCCCGCCGGCAAGTCCGCTTCCCGCTCCCCGGGCGACCACCGGCACATCCCTCTCATTGCACAGCATCATAATTCTGGAGACCTCTCCCGTATTCGCTGGCCGGACGACGAAATCAGGGTATCCAGAAACCTGGGAGGCGTCGGAAGAGTAGCAGCACCTCTCTGCCAGCGAGGAGGAGACCCTCTCCCCGACAATCTCCTGCAGGCTTTTCAGCATGGTCGAAATGTAATCTCACCTTCCCCTCGATATCCTCACACTGTAATTACTGCGCCGTTATTGTACCCTTACCATAACAGGTATCCAAAATACCTGGCGGCATAGACCAGGCCCACCAGGATTACCAGCAGCCCGAAGATCTTGCTGGTCCACTCTCCCACCGATATATACTTCTCCCCGATCCTGCCGCCCACCATTCGGGAGAAGGTGGTGATGGGGATGATGGGCACTCCATGGCCGATGCCGAAGAAGAAGAGCATCGTCCCGCCGACCAGGGGGGCGACATCCTGGCTTGCCAGCCAGATCAGGACTGGCATCACCATGGAGAGGGCACAGGGAGCCCAACCCAGGGCGAAGAAGATCCCCAGGGTGAAGGCGCCGATGAACGCAGAATAGCGGAAGAGGTTTAGCGAGAACTCCACAGCCTTTTGGAGCAGGCTCTTCTCCTCCTCCATGGGCTCGGCCAAGCTGGCTGAGCCTGGACCATCGGATGGCTCATCTGTCCCATCGACGCCAGCCTGATGGAAGCGCATACGGGATGTGACCGGCTCGATGATCTCCCCCAGGGGCTTGAAGCTGCCGATTCCAAGCATGACCATGATGCTCCCGGCCAGAAGGTCGAAGATCTTTGAATCCCGGAAGAAGACGCCTATCTGGGATATGAACAGCCCGAGCACAAAGAAGACAACCGCCATGCCGAGGGTGAAGGCGACGCCGATCATGAATCCCTCTCTTGAGGTGGAGGCGCTGGCTCGCAGGTATTCGTCCTTCCTGCGAACGGTCATCACATAAGAGAACACAGCGATCATCAGGGCGATGGAGCAGGGGGCAAGGGAGGTGAAGATGCCCAGAAGGAACATGCCAAAGGCGGTGACATCCTTCCTTGAGACCTCATTCTCCATCCTGGTCCAGAGGGCGGAGAAGATGCCTGCTGCCCCCTCTGGGCGGGCCTCCACCTCTGCAGGAGGGGAGGCTTCCCCTTCCACCATAAGAGCTGTCCCATTGAGCTCCTGGATGTCATCCAGAAGGCTCTGGGCCTTCTGCACCCCATCTTCTATCCCTTCACCCACCCGGTAGACGTGGTAGACCGGGCCGATTCTGCCCTCTCTGTCGATCAGAACAATGGTGGGATTGGAAGAGCCGCCTCTCACCGTCCAATAGTCCAGGTATTTGCTCCCTATGGGATATGGGTCCAGATCCTCGATCCAGGGCCAGGTTATATTGACCTCCCACCAGGTTTGGGCCAGCTCCCGGCCGTCAATGGAATAGGGGTTCTTCCTCAGGTTCAGGGTTACTATCTGGACATTGGTGTCTAGGGCCTTGAGGGCTGCAAGCTCCTCTACCTGCCCCGAGAGGGACTTTTCGCATTCAATGCATAGGGGGTTCTCGATATTTGTTATATGCAGGACCACCGGGGAGCCCATGAAATCGGATAGATTGAAGCTCCTTTGATCCCAGCTGGTTGCGAAAAAGTCCGGCGCCTGCGCTTCATCTGCTAGCGCGGGACTGATGGATAGGGATATGAATAATAGCGCGAATAAAGATATAATAGAAACTGGCAAAATGAGAGCGTGAGGGGGATTAGAGCCCGGCTTGCTCAGACCACCCACGCCATCTTTCACTGCCATTAGGCCGATCACTGCTCCCAGTCAGCCGCATTCTGCTGGTGATAGTAAATGGAATCGTCTGCATAGCTGTTGATATCGTCCGTGCTCATGATATCAATCTCGCTATGCCAGCCAACCTCAACCTCGCCGTCCTCGTTCTCTATCAGAGTGAGGAAGATGGTGGTGGGAACATACTGCTTCTTGCCTGTGGGACTGTAGATATCCAGAACCTCCATCGCCTTCAGGATTCCGTCTCCCTCAGCCAGAATGCTGTAGAACCGGATATCGTCGTTGTGGATTTTTATAGCATCATTTATCCTGGGGACATGGGTCACGCAGGGCAGGCAGTTGTTCTGGTGGATCAGGATCAGCAGAGGTCTGTCCTCCAGAGCCTCAATAACCCAATCCGGGTGATTTACGGCAGAGCCAGAGTCGATGTTTTTGTCCGGGTATGTCGTCCACCAATCAGAATCACCCGAGCCTAGAGAATGCTCAGGACCATTGTCATCCTCTTCCTCTGCCAGGGCAAAGGCACAGAAAAGAGAGATGGCCAAAAGAGAGGTAATCAATATTGTGAGGAAATTTGTGAATCGATCAAGCATGATTTAAACCTCCGAATTCGTCCTCTTTTATTCTTTATTTGAATATTTAGAGATTCCCGTCTTCTTGCGATGATAGATCTGCAGCAACTTCTGCAGTGCTGGAATCGGCAGCAGTTTCTCCTTTGGGATTTTGGTGTCAAAGGCGTTTTGCCATGAGAGCATAGCCAGGCAGAAGAATGACAATAGCCCCTCAAGAAATCGCCAGACGTGGATCTCTTGCTTCCTTTATGCAGAACCATTACGAGCAATTAAGTCATAGTCCTCGGTATTTATCGCTTTTGGGCCGGGATCGGTATATACATTTCACATATAGCACATTGGGCCTGCATCCCGCACCTTGAACCAGTGACTATGACCAAATCTGCAATTTTAGCTCAGAAAAACTTTAAATTCCATGAAGTCGTATTTAAAAAAGGATACATATTGGAGGATATAAAAAATGGCCAATGAAACTGAGAAGAAACCGAGGTCCAGGAAGAAGAGAGGAATGGCTGAAGCAGGAGTGGCAGCGGTCAAATCAAAGAGAGTGACTGGGAAGGGAGGGGGGATGACGGAGGAGTCTGTGGATCTGGTATTCGGTATCAATGCCGGCATAATTTGGGACCTGCTCAGCCTAAAGGGCCCGATGCCGGCCAGGGAATTGGCCAAGTCTGCCGCTCTGCGGATAGATGATGTCCATGGCGCACTGGGCTGGCTGGGCAGAGAGGGCAAGATCAATGTGAATAAGAAGGGACGGTCAAGGATTTATTCCCTGAGGCCTTGAATTATCTCGGGGCCTTATCGATCCAGCCCCGAAGGCTCATCTTCTTTTAATGGCTTCTCGCTATTTGGCATGGGTGAACTTGAATCGCAAATTCTCTGTATCCTTTTGCATCTGGGGTGAACCGCGATCCGGAACCAACCACAAACTTAAATGATCCTCAGGACAGGTATTATACAAGCAGGATGAAAACTGTGATAAGCCTGGTATTCCTGTTATGCTTGATATGGGCAGTGAAGGCTGCTGCCTCATTGGAACTCTGATTCCAACCCACAAACTAACCATGTTAACTCTCGTAGACAAGCATGCGTCTTGAACGCGAATGGAAAATTTGTCCCACGAAGGATTGTGCCCCCTTCTCTGACATCGCCCGTTATGCCCTGGGACCGAATGCCTCTGCCATCATATCCATCATGGCGCTCTTTGCTACCACCAACACCGTTCTGCTCATGCTCCTCGCCTCATCCCGGATCATCTACGGCATGGCCAGTTCCGGATCGCTTCCCCCAATCCTGGCATCTGTCCACCCTCGAACCCATGCTCCCTGGATTGCTACAATCCTCTCCATGATCATAGCCATGTCCTTTGTCTTCCTGGAGGATATCGCCTTCGTGGCCAATGTCAACAACTTCACCGTATTTGTGACCTTCATTGTGATCAATGCCGTCCTGATATCCCTGCGATACAAAAAGCCCCAGATCGCTCGCCCCTTCCGGGTGCCAATTTCGTGGGGGAAGCTTGCGGTCCTTCCCGTTCTGGGGATATTATTCAATCTTCTGATGCTGATTCAGCTGGAGACCAGGGTTATGGCCATCGGCCTGGGCCTGGGCGGCCTGGGAGCATTAGCTGCCCTGATTAGCATGCGCTATATCAGGTCGGATATAAAAAAAATTGATTAAAAATTCTATTTCAAGCAGAGACCAGGGATAGTTTCACTGTTTGCGCAAACTCTGATTGGCCGCTGCCTTTAGCCAATAAAGATATCTCCCCTTTTGCATTCACGACGAAATTCAATTCGACTGAAGCATCTTTAAGAGTGAATTTTGGCTCACCTTCTGAAGCATTTTTTATGCCTTCTTGAATAGCTTTTATCGCTTTAACAAGGTCTTTCTCAAAAGCCTCTGTCCTGGTTGCAGTTCGAGTAGTCGATCTCGCTGGCACAAGCGTGAGCTGGATGGTTTGAAGCTCTTTGCTTGCCAATTCTGCACTGGCACCTAAACTGCCTATTACTGGAATAGTTATCTTTAGCTCTCCGCCTGCGACCTTTTCAACAACAGCTTTCAGCGTGAGCTCAAGCTTCTCTATATTGAGTGCCTTCTTTTCAGATTCACTCTTCTGAGCCGCTTTAATCGCTCTCTTAACTCCTGCAATTACCTTTTCGATATCTGCGCCTGAAATCTCGGACATTTTCTCTCACCTTCAAATTTATGACCTTTTCTAAGAATCGAGCATCATTGCCTCGGGATCTGCATAAAGGACATATGCCAGCCAGCTCGAATTGTAGGGCTTAGCCCTGCGGATCTCCTCCCGTGCATGACGAAATGCTTGTGCGATAGGGAATTTGTCTCTTAATAGGGCAGTATAAAAGCTCTTGGCAAATAGAACTGCCAGTTGATCATCTACCTCCCACATGGCTCCGATGAATGCCCCAACATGAGCTATATTGACAAAGCAAACCGGCCAGCCGCCCAGCCATGTTAAGCTAGACCCTGTTCGTCCAGTATGACATGCATTGATGAAGATGAGTGGCCTTTGACGTCCTTCCCCGAATTTTGTATTTATATCATCAGGTCTTAGCGGTTGTCCAGATAGAATAATTGGAGATCTTGAAGGCATTTTTTCGTCAAATTCCCCGTGGCAGGCAAAATGCATAATAGAGAAGTTCTGATGCTCTAGCCATTCCAAAACTTCAAGATACCCCTGTAAAGGCCTTTTGCCTTTTACACCTTTGTGCAGATCGTTTAACCTTTCCACGAAATCCATTTCCTCACTCAAATGCTCCAAATCTGTTTTTGAGGAGGATACGGGTAAAGCTATGCCCAATGGTAAGATTTCGATATTGGCAGATTCAGAGAGCCATCTGGACATGGCAAATTTTTGACACCAGAAAGGTTCCACTTCGGTATTATTGTAGGGTCTAATTATCTCCCACGGTATCCATGGTTCATCTGAAGTTATCATTAATGATTTGGTGTGGGAACGAAATTGCCAGTATTCATCTTTTAATTCTTTAGGAATTATCAACTGCCAAAGGTGTTTTCCTATTGAGCTCAGGCGAGCCTCTGCTACGGATTGCTCATCTGCTGAGAGGTCATACTTGGCCATTTCGCTCAGTTCATTATAAATTTCTTTTACTTTTTCCTGTGGCGATTCTGAAAGCTTTGTCACTCCAAAATTCTTAAAATTATATCTATTATTTCCTCTCAAAGAATGCAGGTAAAAATGCAGCATATGCTCGTTGCTTAAAGGATCCATTTGCACAATTAATTCAAGGTCTGGCCCAGAATAATTCAATTCCTTGGATATTGATTTCTGAATGCTCTTTTCTTTCTGCAAATATGCCGTCAATTCATTGGGCCTCCGAAACATTCACGTTCTTTCTTACCATGCCTATCCGTCTTCCAGATTGATAGAAATCCACGCGAATTTGATTCTCCCTGGGGGAAAGTGGAATGATAGAAAAATCTGCAATTTTCGAGTCTTCATTTTTTGCTACATTCAGAATCCTAGTTTCCTCGCCGTTCACTGCGAAATTTGGGGCCAGAAGCGCCATCTCTATTCTTGGAAATTGACTCTGCAGATAAGAATATTCGATAAAAACAGCATCAATGCCTTGATCTGATGCCTCTGCTTGCAGCTGGACGAGGATATTTGATTCCTGGTTCACTCTGAGCTTCTCTGAATGAGTCAGCCTGGGATACAGGATAAATCTATCAAGAGGATCTTTTCCAAGAACCTTACGGCGAATTTCTGTTGCCTGGCGGAAAAGCGGCTCAGCATCGCTGTATCTGCCCATCGATCGATACAGCACTGCGAGGTTGTTCAGACTCTGGGCGTAGTCGGGATGATCTTCGCCTAGCGATTTGCGCCAAATTTCTGTTGCCTGGCGGAAAAGCGGCTCAGCATCGCTGTATCTGCCCATCGAATAATACAGGCCAGCAAGGTTGTTCAGGCTCTGGGCGTAGTCGGGATGATCTCTGCCTAGCGATTTGCGCCGAATTTCTGTTGCCTGGCGGAAAAGCGGCTCAGCTTCGCTGTATCTGCCCATCGAATCGTACACCAATGCAAGGTTGTTCAGACTGGTAGCGTAATTGGGATGATCTCCGCCTAGCGATTTGCGCCAAATTTCTGTTGCCTGGCGGAAAAGCGACTCAGCATCGTTGTATCTGCTCATCGATCGATACAGCTCTGCGCGGTTGTTCAGGCTAGCGGCGTAGTCGGGATGATCTTCGCCTAGCGATTTACGCCAAATTTCTGTTGCCTGGCGGAAAAGCGGCTCGGCATCGCTATATCTGCCCACCGATCGATACAGTTCTGCGAGGTTGTTCAAGCCGGTGGCGCAGTTGGGATGATCTTCGCCTAGCGATTTGCGCCAAATTTCTGTTGCCTGGCGGAAAAGCGGCTCAGCATCGCTATATCTGCCCATCGATCGATACAGCACTGCGAGGTTGTTCAGGCTAGCGGCGTATTCGGGATGATCTTCGCCTAGCGATTTGCGCCAAATTTCTGTTGCCTGGCGGAAAAGCGGCTCAGCATCGCTGTATCTGCCCATCGATCGATACAGCTCTGCGAGATTGTTCAGGCTCTGGGCATAGTCGGGATGGGCTTCACCTAGCGATTTGCGCTGAATTTCTGTTGCCTGGCGGAAAAGCGGCTCAGCATCGCTGTATCTGCCTATAGAATAGTACATCAATGCGAGGTTGTTCAGGCTCTGGGAGTAGTCAGGATGATCTTCGCCTAGCGATTTGCGCCGAATTTCAGTTGCCTTGCGGTAGAGCGGCTCAGCATCGCTGTATCTGCCCATCGATCGATACAGCTCTGCGAGATTGTTCAGGCTCTGGGCATAGGCGGGATGGTCTTCACCTAGCGATTTGCCCCAATTTTCTATTGCCTTTCGGTAGAGCGGCTCAGCATCGCTGTATCTGCCCATCGAATAATACAGGCCAGCAAGATTGTTCAAGCTCTGGGAGTAGTCAGGATGATCTTCGCCTAGCGATTTGCGCCGAATTTCTGTTGCCTGGCGGAAAAGCGGCTCAGCTTCGCTATATCTGCCCATCGAATCGTACACCAATGCAAGGTTGTTCAGGCTGGTGGCGTAATTGGGATGATCTTCGCCTAGCGATCTGCGCCAGATTTCTATTGCCTTGCGAAAAAGCGGCTCAGCTTCGTTGTATCTGCCCATCGATCGATACAGGATAGCGAGGTTGTTCAGGCTAGCAGCGTAGTTGGGATGATCTTCTCCCAGTGATTTGCGCCGAATTTCTGTCGCCTGGCGGAAAAGCCGCTCAGCTTCGCTATATCTGCCTATAGATCGATACAGCTCTGCGAGGTTGTTCAAGCCGGTGGCGCAGTTGGGATGATCTTCGCCTAGCGATTTGCCCCAAATTTCTGTTACCTGGCAGAAAAGCGGCTCCGCATCGTCGTATCTGCCCATGGAATAGTATACCAATGCAAGGTTGTTCAGGCTAGTGGCGTAGTCGGGATGATCTTCGCCTAGCGATTTGCGGCAAATTTCTGCTGCCTGGCGGAAAAGCGGCTCAGCATCGTTGTATCTGCCCATCGATCGATACAGCTCTGCAAGGTTGTTCAGGCTAGCGGCGTAGTCGGGATGATCATAGCCCACTTTTTGCCAAATTAAGTCCCTTAGTTCCTCGGCAAAGGCTATTGCCTGAATATAATTACCATCATTACGAAAGTCAATGACCTTTTCGTTGAGAATCAAAATCTTATTATCGATTTCTTCCTCAGTCATCATCAATCCTTTCTTTTTCGCGAGATTAAGATTTGTTTGTTATTTTAATCCATATAAATTAGTTTTCATAGGAGATCAATGAGATATATTGCAATTTACAGCTATCTAGCCTTTTCAAGATGATATTGTATTTGATGATGTTGATAGTATGCAGTAATCCATGGGAAAATTAGCATTTCAAAAATCGAGAAAAAGTTGTTTAGTGATGCGCTCCATGCGCATCTGCATGTGCGCCATGGGGCGCTGCGTTTGTCCCTCCTTTTACAATCAGGAAGTCCTTATCCAGATAGGCCTGATGGGCCAGGTCCAGGCATTCTTTGCAGATATAGAAGATCTCATCCTTGGGGCCGTGAATGGTGGCCAAGTTGAGCTTGACAGGAACCGTCTCCTTCTCAACAAGACAGAGGGCGCACTTCATCTAATTTCACCTTTTACTCGCACTGATTCGCACGGTTATAAGCATTTCCTTCATTCTCCTTCCCATCTTTTATAAAGGTCATTCTCCAGGCCCAGGAGATCAAGCACCCTTCCCACCAGCACATCCACCAACTCTGCAAGGCTTTTGGGCTGGGAGTAGAAGGCAGGGCAGGCGGGCAAGATCACTGCACCTGCCTCGCTGGCAGCTACCATATTGCGCAGCTGAATCAGGCTCAGGGGCGTCTCCCTGGGGACCAAAATCAGCCTCCTCTTCTCTTTCAGGCATACGTCGGCGCAGCGGGTGATCAGGGTATCCGAGGATCCGCAGGCAATCCCTGAGAGGGTTCCCATACTGCAGGGGATGACCACCAGGGCGTCGAAGAGATGCGATCCGCTGGCTACCGGCGCGGAGAAATCTTTGGGGGCATAAACATGGGCCGCCAGCTCCTCCACCCCTCGGGCCGGCGAGCTGGTCTCTATCTCGATGATCTTTCGGGCTGAATCGGTGATTATCAGGTGGGTGGTGCAGCCCTTCGCCTTAAGAGCTTCCAGGAGCCGGATTCCATACTGCACTCCTGAAGCCCCGCTGATTCCTACAACGATCTCCATATCATTTCCTCAACTAAGCTCGCTTCATACCGATAGAGGAACTCCCTCATCTCTTCAATCCTTTCCGGCATCCTCATCCATCTCCTTCAAGCGCTGCCGCAAGAGAAAATCGCGGAATTGATCCTCGTCGGGCAGATCGGGCAGCATGCTTTGCCTGTATGCCTCATCCAGTTGATTCATCCCCTCTTTTAACTCTTCATGAGTAGGATCGTGCATTACGGGCTCATAGCTAATCCTGGCCTCTCTCAGCAGCTCGATTCCGAAGTTGATGCTCCTCAGAGCAGTGCGATATCCTTTGCCCGGCCTCTTGACCAATCCAGCGCCGGACAATTTAAGCTGCCCGGTCTCGGATTCAATCTGGCTTTCTGCCATCCCTTTTATGGAATGATAGCTTTCCCGGCAGAGGTTTGCCTGCACAATAGCTGATAGCTCCTCCTGAAGGGCAGAAGGCATAATCACCAGGGGGCTGGTCGCATACCAGATGGCATTGATGTTTCCTTTGATGAGCAGGTCGATGAGGTGGCCGATCTCCCAGCCCAGGGTATCATAAATCCCTCCCCTTCTCGCGACCATCTCCTGGCGGATTGTGGCCGGGAACTTCTCCCCTCGCAGGATTCTCCTTGTGGGGACGGTATAGATCATAACCAGGTCGATATCGCTCGTTTCATTCTCCATCTTCCACATATGAGAGCCGACGCAGCTGATGTATTGGATCCTCATCCCCCTGCCTTTGACCGTCTGTGCTGCCTTCAGCTCCGATATGGGCAGGTCCTCAAAATCGATCTGTTCGATCATCAATGGCCGCCTTCCCTCCATATCACTATTTTTTCAGCCTCTCCAGCGCCGCCCCCACCATCAATGGTAGGGTAATTGTCGCGTCCCCGTAAACCGTCACATAGCTTGCGCTCTCCGATATCTTGCCCCAGGAGATGGCCTCGGATAGCGTTGCCCCGGACAAGCCTCCGTTCTCTGGGGTATCCGTGGTGAGCTGAATCGCGAGATCAAAGCTATTTGGTGTGACCAGCATGGACTGCAGGGTGAAGTTCTTGGGAACCCCTCCTCCAACGATCACAACTCCCGCCCTCTCACTGTTGTAGCAGATGTCGACGATCTCCCTGATATCGGCAAATGCGTCCACAGAGAGCTTTTTCGTCTGGCTGAACATCCAGGCCTGCAGGCCGATCATGGAGTCGGGAAGAGCGGGACAGAATACGGGCACCTCCATGTCGTATGCTGAGCGCAATATTGATCGCTCGTCACTTATCCTGCTGCCCAGGATGTTCAACAATTGCCTGCCGGATATAGATTCAGCGCTTTCCGGAAAGATGCTTTGCATCAGCTCCTCGAAGGCCACGAAGTCCTCATCCCTGATGAATACATCATAGATCCGGCTCACCCCTATAGTTCGGAGGGAGGAGTCATTCGATTCGGCACATCCCAGGGTGTGGCAGCTATAGGACTCTATTATATCATGCACCAGGTTCGCTCCGGTTGTCACCAGCACATCCACATGGCCGCCCCGAATCAGATCTGAGACCACATGCCTCATCCCTGCCGGGACCATAGCACCCGATAGGGTTAGAAATTTTGTAAAATCTCCAGAAAGCATTCTTTCGTATATGTCCGCTGCCTGGGCCAGCCTTCTGGCTCCAAAGCCACATTGGCTCCATCCCCTGACCAAAGCATCTATGCTCATCCCCGGCTCGATCTTTAGCTGATGTACTGCATCCATTTTATTCACCTTAATGATGATAATGCCCGCCAAATAGTCCTGGAAAATTGTGATTGAACTTATGCAACGCGAAATTTTTTCTCATAAACCTTTTATACCAGGCCTTATGTTTAGCTTTTACGGAGGATAAACAATGGCCGGCGAACCGATGGCAGTGGTTTATTATATACCACTTATTATATTTTTGATAATGGGAGCTATAGTGCCCATTGCGGCTCTGGCAGCTATAAAAATCATAGCGCCGAATAAACCTAGCCGCCAAAAGCTATCGATATACGAAGGAGGGCTGAAACCAATCCGCGACGCCAAGATCCAGTATAGCGTTCAATATTACCTTTTCGCAATCGTTTTTGTGATATTCGATGTTGAGGTTTTGTTCTTATACCCCTGGATCTATGTCTACGCGAACGAAGCCATGCAAAAGTTCATGGTCTTCGGATCAATGAATATTGCCGTCTTCGAGATGCTCCTATTCATCATTGTATTGCTGGTTGGACTGATTTATGCAATCAAGAAGGAGGCTTTGCGTTGGGTATAAGCGATGTCATACCCGTGCCTGTATGTATCGATGAGGAGATTGAGAAGTGGACTATATTCGGCCAGCCCGTCACTGAGGTCTGGTTCACCACCACTGAGAAGATCCATGAGATCATCCAGATGGGGCCCATCAAGAATATCTTCAACTGGGGCAGAAAGAATTCCGTATACTTTTTAATGCAGCCTATGGGCTGCTGTGGTGTGGAGATGTTCGTCTTCGGAGCTGCACCCTATGACAGCGACCGGTTTGGATGCATTCCGAGAAACACCCCCCGACAGACGGATGTGATGATCATCTCCGGTTACTTGACCCGGAAATACCTGCCGGTCTTCAAGAACCTGTGGGAGAACATGCCTGAGCCCAAGTGGTGCATAGCCATTGGTGAATGCGCTATATCCGGCGGGCCGTTCTATGATTCCTACAACATCATCCAGAACACAGGCGACTATTTCCCCATTGATGTCTACATCCCCGGATGTCCGCCACGCCCTGAGCAGTTCCTTGAGGGGCTCATGAATCTCCAGGAAAAGATCAAGCAGCGTAAGGACTTGCGAGACTATTAAGGAGGGATCTTTTCTTGACAAATGCAAGCGAGGTCTTAAGCTCGATCCAGTCCGCCTTCCCTGCAGCGGTATCAGACGGCAAAGTGGAGTCGGATGACAGGTTATGGGTCACAGTTGACTCCAAGAAGATCCGGGATGTATGCAAATACATGACCGATAAGCTCGGTTTCGACCACTACGCAGGTTCAGCAGGGGTCGACTGGATCGCCAGAAATGAGATGGAGGTCGTCGAGATCATGGCCAGCTATGGAATTCATAATGTAGTGGCCATGCTGAAGGTTAAAACGCCACGCGACAATCCATCTGTCCCTTCCCTTGTCGATATGTACTGGAATGCCAACTGGTATGAGAGAGAGACTTGGGAGATGTTTGGCATCAACTTCGAAGGGCACCCAGAGCTGTATCCACTTCTCCTGTCCGATCCATTGGTTGGGGTCTGGCCCTGGAGAAAGGATTTCAAGGGCTATCCCGACCTGACCACTGGAGAGAGGGCGGTGCAGATCACCACCCCCGAGGGCTATACCGAATACCGCTTCCCGCCCACTCCTGCCGAGATCGAGGCGGGGACAGTGGTGACCGAGAGGCCCAAATATCCCACATTCCGGGAGAGAGAGGAGGCCCATATCAAATCCGATTCGGAGATGATCATGCATCTTGGGCCGCAGCATGCCATGGTTCCCGGTCCTTTCCTGCTCGATATACTGGTTGAAGGAGAGAGGGTCAAGAAGGCCTTCCTCGATCTGGGCTATATCCACAAGGGCATCGAGAAGATCATGGAGAACAGAAGTTGGCTCCAGGGGATAACCTATACCGACAGGATGTGCTACGTCGCGGCCCTGAGCAACAACGAGTGCTACTGCGGAGCAGTGGAGAGGCTTTTGGGCCTGGAAGTACCCCTGAGGGCTCAATACATCCGGGTCATCTTGGAGGAGCTTTCCAGAATCCAGAGCCACCTGATAGGCACTGGCGAGTTCCTGACCCTGATCGCTGGGGTGGGCTTTGCCCCCTGGCAGTACATGATCATGGATAGAGAGAAGATCATCTCTCTGATTGAGAGCGTCACCGGAGCCAGGCTGACTCATTCATTCGTCCGCTTTGGAGGGGTAAGAAACGACCTTCCAGAGGGCTTCGACGAGCAATGCCGAAAGGTCTTTCCCTACATGAAGTCCAGGATCGAGGAGTTCATTGAGCTCTTCGCCCAGGATCCCATCTACCATGCCAGGATGGAGAATATCGGCTCCATATCGCCCGAGACCGCTAAGCGCATTGGCTGCGCTGGAAGGGTGCTGAGGGCAGCGGGCGTTCCTTATGACATGAGAATTGAGGATCCCATCCTGGTCTATCCGGAGCTTGACTTCAAGGTGGTCACCGGAACCCGTGGCGATTCGGCGGACAGAATCGATTGCACTCTAAGGGAGATGCTGGAGAGCATTCATATCATAGAGCAATGTCTGGATAAAATTCCCTCCGGACCGATAAAGACCGAGGCCAAGATTCCCAAGAAGATTCCCGCAGGCGAGGCCTACTATCGGGTCGAGGACCCGCGCGGAGAGATGGGAATGTACGTCATCAGCGACGGAGGCGACAAGCCATACCGGGTGAAGGTAAGAGGGCCTTTCTATGCTACATTCCAGACTTTGACTCCGCTTCTTGAGGGAGTATACATTGCGGATGCGGTGGCAATTGCCGGAAGCATGGACGGCTGCCCATCTGAATCTGACAGGTAGGAGGGAGAGGATTTGGACGGAATAATAGATACCATCACCCAATTTGCTGCCCAGGAGCCGGCAATATTCGCCCTGATCATAGGCATAATCGGCGCAGCGGTGCTTTCTGCCGTGGTCAATGTAGGCGCAATGCTGGTGATCTGGGCAGACAGAAAGGTAATGAGCGATTTCTGCAACCGGTTCGGCCCCAACCGGGTGGGTGGCAGATGGGGTATACTTCAGCTGGGCGCTGATGCCATCAAGCTATTCACCAAAGAGGATGTCATACCTGCAGGAGTCGATAAGGGGGTCTATGTCTGGGCTCCTATTATCGCCTCTGCCGGCACCATGCTGGTGGCTGCAGCCATACCATTTGGAGCACTGCATATCGGTGGCAAAAACTACCCCCTGGTAGTCGCCAATATGGATATCAGCGCTTTTTATGTGGAAGCAGCTCTCAGCATCATGTCCATTGCCGTCTTCATGGCCGGGTACAGCTCGAACAATAAGTACTCAATCCTCGGAGCCTTCCGAGGCATTGCCAGGATGATCGCCTATGAGGTTCCAATGGGCGTTTGCGTCATATCCGTAGCGGTCATGGCCCATAGCCTCAACCTGGTGGAGATCGTAGAAAGCCAGACCGTTTGGTATGCATTTGCCCAGCCGCTGGGATTTGTCATCTTCATGATCGCCCTGGTGACTGACCTGGGAAGAGTCCCATTCGACCAGAGCGAGGCAGAAGAGGAGATCATCTGCGGCTACAGCACCGAATACAGCGGTATCAGGTGGGGTCTCCTATACTTCCAGGAGTACAATAACTTCCTCTTGGGATCCATTCTGGTCTCGCTCCTGTTCCTGGGCGGATGGCATGGACCGATTATACCCATACCCCTTCTGGACATGGTATCGCCTATGATCTGGCTGCTCATGAAGGTTATAATCGTTATTTGGTTCATAATATTGATCAGGGCTGCTCTCTTCCGTCTGAGAATAGATCAGGTGACTGACCTGGGATGGAAGTGGATGCTGCCTTTATCCATATTGAATCTGGGGTGGGCAGTAATAGTGGGCTCATACTTTGCATGAGGTGGCTGTAAGATGTTGAAGAGAAAGATGATAAAGAACTTCACCTGGCCTTTGAAGACCGCCTCGCGGGAGATAGAAGTCACCAGGCTCTATCCCGAGTTCATGATGGAGCTGCCTGATGCAGAGAGAGGGATTCATGAGCTGGATGCCACCATATGCATCGGCTGCGGCTCATGTGCTAGAGTCTGTCCCAACAGCTGCATTGAGATGGTGCACTTCAAGTTCGGAAATCCCCTCAAGAACAAGAAGATGCAGTTTCCGCAAATCGATTACGGAAGATGTATGTTCTGCGGCCTGTGCGTGGATGAATGCCCGGTCGAATGCCTCAAGATGGGAAAGAAGGTCATCATGGCTGGCTGGGAAAGAAAGGACATCGTGAAAGGTCCTGATTTCCTGGCCACCAAGAGGTTCTCAGCCAAAGAGGTAGCAGACCTGGAGGCCGAGGCAAAGAGGATTGCTGCTGAGAAGGCCGCTGCCAAGAAGGCTGCGGCAAAAGATGCTGCAGCCGCAGGCGACAAGAAGCCAGCCAAAGAGGGAGCAAATGCAGAAAAGAAGAAGGCGGTGGCCAAACCCGCAGAAGGAGGTGCTTCCTGATGTCGGAAAAAGAACCTGAAAAAAATGTGATTAGAAGCATATTCGAGCTGCTGGTGCTTTTGCTTGCCCTCGGAGTCATCTTCGGCGGACTGGCGGTGATAATATTCCTGTCCCCCTGGTCCAAGACGATATTGGACAGGCTGCTGGACTACGATATTCGCTTTGCCATAGAGCTTTTGGCATTTCTGGCCATAGCGACAATTATTGTCCTTTTATCGGCGCTGACGGTCCTGGTCAAGAATATTGTGCATAGCGCTCTTTACCTGCTGGGAACCTTTGCTGGAGTGGCTGCGCTCTACATATTCATGAATGCCCCCTTCGTGGGTGTGGCTCAGATCCTGGTTTACATTGGTGCAGTGGGAGTTTTGATACTCTTCGCTGTGATGCTCACCAGGAGGACGATTATGGAGGAGTCTCATGGCGAAATTTAAGCTCATTATACTGACTCTGGCCTTCCTTGCTGCCCTGGTGGCTTCACTTTCGGTAACCGATTGGGGACCGGTCACAGAGCACCCGCTCGGCTACGCCCCTTCGGAGGGGATGAGGCTTCCTGAGAGCGGTGTAGGAGACATAGGGTTTGAGATCTTCACCACCTATGTCTTCTCCTTTGAGGTTCTGGCCCTGGTCCTGACCGCAGCCCTGGTCGGAGCGATCTGGGTGGCAAGAAAGGAGAACGCCTAGGGAGGGCGACAAAGAATGACAAGGAGGGAAGTTTACCGATGATACCGTTGGAGCTTTACATATTGCTGGCATCCATCATGTTCACCATCGGCTTGTACGGCCTCATCACACAGAAGAACGGAGTCAAGCTGATGATGTGCATCGAGCTGCTGCTCAATAGCGCCAACATCAATCTTGTTGCCTTCTCAGCCTACCAGCCTAATATGAACGGGCAGGTATTCGCCCTGTTCTCCATAGCGCTGGCGGCAGCTGAAGCGGGTGTTGGATTTGCTATATTGATCGCACTATACAGGCTATACGGAACCATTGACCTGGATAACATAAACACCATGAGGTGGTAGTCTTTGTATTCCGATTTAGCTTATCTGATTGTTGGGCTGCCTGTACTGGCATTTGTGCTGTGCCTCTTCTTTGGCTGGCACCTGCCCAGAGGCGGTGGATTTATCACCGTCCTGGCGACGTTAGGCGCCTTCATTATATCCTTTGGAATATTCCAGGAGATCTATCCCGGTGATATCGTCCATCAGTCGATGCACTGGTTTGGCGATTTCAATGTGGGAATACTGATAGATCCACTGTCACTGATTATGCTGCTCATGGTGTCCCTCGTGGTCACTTTGATCCATATCTACGGCAATGGATACATGAATGGCGACCCGGGCGCAGCGAGATACTTCGCCGAGGCGGCACTGTTCTCCGCTGCTATGCTGGGACTGGTCTACGCAGATAACCTGCTTCAGCTCTTCATATTCTGGGAGCTGGTGGGACTGTGTTCCTATCTCCTGATTGGATTCTGGTACCGGAAGCCATCTGCAGCAGCCGCTGCCAAGAAAGCATTCCTCACTACCCGTGTGGGCGATGTCATGTTCCTGGCGGCCATAATTGTGCTTTACAACAACCTGGTCAACCTGAACATCACCCTCAATCCAGGAGAGTACCTTTTGCAGTTCCCGGTGATCTATGCTCATATCGCCGAGATACCGCCAGATCAGCTGACTCTCATTGCTCTGGGCCTTTTGGGTGGTGCAGTGGGCAAGTCAGGTCAGTTCCCCCTGCATGTCTGGCTTCCTGATGCCATGGAGGGTCCAACCACCGTCTCCGCCATGATCCATGCGGCCACGATGGTTACCGCCGGTGTATTCCTGGTAGCCAGGATGTTTCCCCTGTTCTATGCCGCACCTCACGGCCTGACCGCGGTAGCGGCAGTGGGAGCATTCACAGCCCTGTTCGCAGCCACCATGGGCCTGACGGCGTTTGATATCAAAAGAGTGCTGGCTTTCTCCACTGTCTCTCAGCTCGGTTTCATGATGGCCGGTCTTGGTGTGGGAGCAGCAGTGGGAGCATTTGCGGTGGGCGTTTCCATGTTCCACCTCATTGGCCACTCATTCTTCAAGGCCCTGCTCTTCCTCTGTGCCGGCTCAGTCATCCACGCCGTCAATACCAATGATATGCGTGAGATGGGCGGGGTTGGGAAGTACATGAAGTGGACCATGTACACCATGCTCATAGGCTCATTATCCCTGGCAGGATTCCCCTTATTCACGGGATTCTTCTCCAAGGATGAGATCATCATGATCGCTTATGAGTACGGCATAGCGATCAACTTCCTGCCCTACATCTTCCTCATACTGGCGGCGGTCCTGACAGCCATCTACACCTTCAGAATGTGGTTCTCCGTCTTCACGGGCAAAGAGAGATCTAACTACGGAAAGCACGAGTCTCCCTGGGTTATGCTGGGGCCGCTGGTGATTCTGGCCATATTCGCCTTCGCATTCGGCTTTGCCGCTCAGCATGACTTCTACAACTATCTGGACTCCAACTTCGAGCATTATGACATGGATTTCGTTGAGCTGGGCATCATCGGAGGCCATGCGCTTATTGAAGAGCATGGTGCTGCTGCCGAAGAGGGCGAGCATGCCTCTGCTGAGGAAGGCCATGGCGCGGCTGCTGAAGGAGAGGGAAGCCATGCGATACCATTGCACATTCAGCTACTGCCCTATATTGTGGCTTTGGGCGGCATTCTGATAGCAGCCCTGTTCTACTGGGATCGGGTCAAGAAGTTCGACCCCAGCCAGGTGACCGGGGATAAGGATCCAATCAGAAAGATGCTGCTGAAAGGCTACTACCAGCATGAGATCATGACCGGCTGGATATGTGAGGGAATAGTCTACGGCACGGCTCTGATCAGCAATACGATAGACATCAAGATCGTTGATGGCTGGCTCAACTGGCTCAGCGCCTGGGTCATGGGCTTTGCAGGTCACGTGAGAAAGGTTCAGACGGGCGTGGTGCAAAACTACGTCACTGCTTTAATGCTAGGGATAGTGGTGCTGGTGATTGCAATTGCTGCTATCAGTCTGGCAATGGAGGTGGGCCTGATATGATCTCAAACGCGCTCTCGTTGATGATACTCCTTCCCTTGCTGGGAGCGATAGTATCCTTCTTTGTGGGCACAAAGGCCAAGTTCGTGGCTCTGATCGCCTCGCTTGCACCTCTGGTGTTATCCCTGCAGATGTACATGGAGTTCGATAAGAGCTCAACTATGATGCAGTTCGTGGAGAGCTACAACTGGGTTCCATCCATCGGAGTCAAGTATACCTTGGGCGTCGATGGCATAGGATTCCCCCTGGTCCTCCTCTCCACCATAGTCACTGTACTGGTGATAATATACTCCTGGGGAGAGACAAAGAAGCCCAATCAATACTTCGCCCTGCTTCTCTTAAATGAGGTGGGAGTGCTCGGAGTGTTCACTGCACTGGACTTCTTCCTGTTCTACATCTTCTGGGAGATCGTTCTCATCCCCATGTTCTTCCTCATTGGATCATGGGGCGGACCGAGAAAGGACTATGCAGCAATCAAGTTCTTCATCTACACCCACGTGGCCAGCCTGGTGATGCTCCTGGCGATATTCGCTCTGTATTTCACCTACCAGCTGCCGGACGGATCGAGAACCTTTGATATGCTGACATTGCTGAAGGCCACCCAAAACCCGGAGATATTCCCGCCGGCCCTGCTGAACATCATCTTCGCAGGACTGCTGCTCGGGTTCCTGGTCAAGATGCCCGCATTCCCCTTCCATACCTGGCTGCCGGATGCCCACGTCGAGGCTCCGACCGCCGGCTCAGTGGTGCTTGCTGCGCTGCTGCTGAAGATGGGCGGGTACGGTCTGTTCAGGATCATAGTGCCAATGCTGCCCAGCGTTGACAAGATCTTCGTGACCATAATCGCCATCATAGCGGTGCTCTCCATCGTCTACGGAGCATTCCTGGCGCTGGCACAAAAGGACATCAAGAAGCTTGTGGCCTACTCGTCAGTTAGCCACATGGGGTTCGTAACTTTGGGAGCAGTGGCCCTGGTGCCATTATCCATTCAGGGTGCCATGTTCCAGCAGTTCTCCCACGGAATCATTACCTGCGTCCTCTTCATGTCCGCCGGCACCATTCAGCACGTTGTCGGCACCAGGATCATTGCAGACCTGGGAGGACTGGCTGATCGGATGCCCAAGTTCGCCGTTATCATGATGGCCGGGTTTATGGCCTCCTTAGGCCTGCCGGGCATGAGCGGATTTGTGGCTGAGTTCATGACACTGACCGGTGCTTATGCCACCCTTCCCGTATACGTCATGATAGTGGTCTTCCTGAGCATAGTGATCACTGCGGCCTATCATCTCTGGGCCATGCAGAAGGCCATGTTCGGACCGATTTTGAGGAAGTATATGGATGTACATGATCCGCATGCCTATGAGCTGTTCAGTATGAGCATGATCATTCTGCTCACTCTGCTCTTCGGCCTGCAGCCCGGTCTTATGACTGACATGATGGGCACAGCAGCAAACCAGCTATTGCAGCCGGTTGTAACCTTATCTGAGATGGGGGTGATCTGAAGTGGACTTTTCTCACTACGCACCCCTCTGGGGAGAGGCGTTATTGACGGCACTGGCAGTGCTTATACTGCTGCTGGGGGCCATGATGAAGAACAGTGGAAAACTTCCAGGCTATCTGAGCCTGGCCGGGCTGGTCGCAGCCCTGGGGCTGGTGGCAAGCAATCTCTTTATTGCCCCCACCCTGTTCTTCTTTGATACCATATCGGTAGATGCCCTGTCCCAGTTCTTCAAGGCGGTCTTCCTGATTGTGTCCTTGCTGGTAGTGATAGCATCGCTATCCAAGTACACGGGAAAGGGCTCAGACGAGTTCTTCGCTCTGCTCCTCTTGGCCACTGTGGGCATGATGATAGTCTCCAGCTCGGTAGATCTGGTGACTCTGTTCGTGGGCTTCGAGCTGGCCAGTCTGTCCACCTATGCCATGGCGGCGTTTGACAAGACGAAGAAGAACCTGGAGGCGGCCATGAAGTACTTCATCTATGGCTCTGTCTCCTCGGCGTTCATGCTCTTCGGCTTCTCATTGCTCTACGGCATGACCGGATCGACTAGGCTGGCAGACGTCGCAGCAGCATCTGTAGAATCATTCGGTGCAGCGACATTGGTCGCCCTGCTATTCGTCATCGCCGGGTTTGCCTTCAAGATGGCTCTGGTGCCATTCCATATGTGGGCTCCCGATACCTACGAGGGAGCACCGGCCCTGGTCTCGGCGCTGCTTGCCGCAGGTTCCAAGAAGATGGGATTTGCCGCGGCCTTCAGGGTTCTCCTGATCGCCCTGGTGGCCATGAGGGTGGAGTGGTATCTTGCTTTCGCCATACTGGCAGCAGTAACCATGACCCTCGGAAACCTGGCCGCTTGCTGGCAGAATAATGTCAGGCGCATACTGGCATACTCCTCAATCGCCCAGGCGGGCTATATTGCCATCGCATTTGTGGTGGTAGGTGCAGCCTACGGTGATGCCCCGGTCAATGTGCTGAACCTGGGAATGTTCCCCGCGGATCAGCTGGGCATTGCTGGAGCCTTGCTCCTGATACTCGGTCATGCCCTGATGAAGACCGGAGCCTTCATCGGCTCAGCTCAGGTGGCCTCGATGGTCTCCAAAAGCGATGCAGAAGATCCGGATGATATATCCAACTATGCAGGTCTCGCAAGCAGGGCGCCGGTCACGGCGTTTTGCATGCTGATCTTCATGTTCGCCCTGGCGGGAATTCCGCCCACGGCAGGATATATCGGCAAGTTCGTGCTCTTCAGCTCGGCCATCTACTCCGGCCTGGTATGGCTGGCGGTTTTAGCCATCCTGAACAGCGCTCTCTCCCTGGTGTACTACCTGAGGATCATCAGCTACATGTATCTGAAGGAGCCCGCCGGGCCGAAGATCGCTGAGTCGAAGGGATATATGGCGGCACTGGTTCTGACCATGCTAGGAGTCGTCTATATCGGTGTATTCCCCGATCAGTTCATCAACTGGGCACTGCAGGCAGCAACAGTACTGCTGCCTCAGTAATTTCTTTTTTATCTCATAGCAAGAAACGATTCAAGTTCGCCTTTTCGGGAATACCGCTCCTCCGCAGGATAGATCGGCAAGGTCGCGGCTTTAGGCTTGGCCATATGCTCCGGGCTGGCAGCAATTTTTCTCCTGCCTGCTTATTCCTCTTTTTTTTGTTTCGCTATTGATCTATGTTGATCGCCTGAATTTCGTGCAGGCGTCAATGGCCTTATCTACTTCGGCCTACAGTGCTTCGTTTGCAGATCCGAGCAGGCCTGAAATTAAAAAGTCTTTTATGGTGGCTACTTTATTCAGCTTTATTACCGAGTTTAGCTTAGACCGGACTCATCAAAAGAGGGTGTTCCTCTGTTTCCAGGACATCGCAAGGAGACGGCATTATTGGAGTCTTCGAAGATATGCAGGCAATCGTGGTCTCATTCTCGATATTATCTTCGTAGATAACCAAAGCAGGCCGCAGCTTTCCTGGAGTCAGGTCGGAATTTGGAAAAGGAACGAGTATCTATATCGGACTTTCAAATCATCAACTGTATAGATATCAGGTTCGCTCGCTAAGAACTCATGCAGAGATCTCTCTGAGAGGATCATGAGCGACTTGGTGATGTCCTTGGGCTCCTCCCGGTCGTAGTCAAGTTTATGCTTCTGGTCTTTTCGCTCCAAAACCTCGCACATGATTATATCCCTCATCTCTTATTATTTAAATCATGATCGCTAGGCTTTGGGATTGAAATAATTTTTATAAAAGTTCATCTTAGCTCTTCAGATGAACATGAGTATGCCCCGCATCATGGTCATGCAGGTGCTCATGTACGAGCTTGCCGTGGATATGCATGTGCTCATGCACCAGATTGGATTCCATAAGGAGCTCATAATTGGAGAGAACTCTATTTGGAGTGTCATCCAGCTTGATCCTGTGGTCCTCACCCATTACAATTGACCTCTTGCTGATCATATCCATGATCTCTAGGTCGTGTGTAGCAGTGATGATGGTCTTCCCGGCATGAGATAGCTCTCTGAGAAGTTCTATCAGCCAGAGCTGGGTTCTGGGGTCAAGGCCCGCGGATGGCTCGTCCAATAGCAGCACATCGGGATTGTTCACCAGGACGGTGGCAATGCAGACCTTCTTCTTCTCCCCACCGCTCAGGGTGTGAGGCGCTCTGTCTCGCAGCTTTGCTATCTGCATCATCTCTATTATATCCTCAACCCTGGCTTTCACCTCCTCCAAAGGTATATTCAGCTGCAATGGGCCAAAGGCAATCTCCTCGAAGACCGTGGAGGAGAAAAGCTGGATGTCGGAGTTCTGAAAGACAAAGCCCACCTTTGTCCGGAAGTAGGTCCTGAATTTATTCTCCTTTATGGAGTCGAAGACCTCCTCGGTTACCGGATGGCCGAAGGCAAAAAAGTCGCCGGCCGTCGGATAGACCAGGCCGTTCAAGACGGCGAGCAGCGTTGACTTGCCGCTGCCGTTTGAGCCGATGATTGTGACCTGCTCTCCCCTATTGATCTTGATTGTGATATCCTTTAGGGCCTCGATCTTTCCCAGGTAGGAGTAAGATACATTCCTGAGGTCAAATATGGTGTCCATCTTCTCTTCCATGCTCCTATATCCGAGGGATATTCTGAGAGATCAGAAGGAGCACAATGCCCAGAGATATAGCTGTTGCCCCGGCGAGATAGTCACGATTCCTGAATTTGAATTCCTGCATAATATGCACCTCGCCGTTAAAGCCTCGGGAGGTCATGGCCATATGGACTTTCTCGCTCATGTCCAGGGATCTGATCAGGGTATAGCCCATCCTCCCTCCCATCCACTTCTGCTCGTCGAACAGCCCTCCTGCCCGGATGGTTCTCGCCTTCTTGGCGATGTACATCTCTCGCACCAGCTCCATCAGGAGGAAGATATAGCGATAGGCCATCTCCAGGGTGAGGACATACAGCTTTGGAACGCCCACAGATCTCAGGGATTTGAAGAGGACCTGCTTGGAGGTGGTGATGAAAAGCAATACTACTGCCGATACGCATGCTGCCACCCTCATGGTGAAGATCACAGCGGCTACAGTTCCCTGGCGGGTTATGTAGATCGATTCTGGAAGGGAGAACGGCCCCAGGTGAGCTCCCGGTCCGAGGATTGCCAGGTGAATGAGAGGGTCTCCCGGAATGAATATGTTGAAGATCATGGGCAGGGCAATGATCCCAGCGAAAACGGGTATGAACAGCCACACCCTCTTGATGAAAAAGAGCACATCTATTTTGCTCAGATATGCGAAGAGCAGGGTGAGGAGATAGATGAATATCAGGACATTCAGATCTCCAATCAGGCTGGTTGCGAATACGATGGCCAGAATGGAGATCAGCTTCGCCCTTGGGTCCAGGCTTTGCAGAACGCCGGGCAGGCGGGAGCTGGCCTCAGAGACGAATGCCTCCTCCATGAAGCCTAATATCCCGTCTATCGTCTTTCCCACAAAACCCTTTTTGCCCTGGGCTGTCTCTGGAAACTGAAGTGGGCCAGCATCTACCTCTCTCATCCAATCCGGAATCATATGCTCCTTTTGTTACAGCCTACTGGTTGGAATGCTTTGTCCTCACAGGCACTAGCCGATGAGCGGTTATGTCCAAAGCTAGCGGATATCCTGGCCGACGTCTCCCTGGAGGGATAGTACTAATCCTTTGCGATCCTCTTTCCCAGAATGTATAGCAGGCCGCCTCCAATGATAACTCCTATCACCGCGGAGAGAATGTACGCCGCAGACGCTGCGGTCATTGAGTCTCCCATCCCGGGCAGGGCATAGTCTGGCATTGGCGCGCTCCAAAGGGATGAAAGCTCCTCTAAGCCTTCTGGAACATAGCCTATCTTCTCCTCTAGCTCCTCATTTCCCCATTCTCCAAAGGTCTCTCCCACTGCCAGCAGGCCAAGTGGCGCAAGGATGATGAGCGCAGCCAGGCCTACTATCAGGTTCCTTGTAGTCTTGTCCATGCTCTTTCCTCACAACGTTCCTGCCCTTCCCATTTTTATCCTCTCTCTAGCGGATAACTCACCATAAAGCAGGGTGGCATCGGTCTTTTGAATATAGGCGAAGATCAAAGCAGTTACCAACGCCTCGAGAATGGAAAATCCGAGCGCGTGCTCCAGTATCATTGCAGGCATGGTGATATTCAGGGAATAAGGCATAAAGACGGGAATTCCTTCTGCCGTTTGATGGAGGAGGGGTTGGATTCCGAACATGAAGCCGGTCAGAGCTGCCGCCAGGGTGAGCGATACATATCCTGCTATTGCTGCGGCAATGACCCTGCGTGAAGATGCGATATTAGTGCTTCCGCTCACTATCCTGTAGATATAATAAGCGGAAAAGGGCATCACTACGGCCATGTTGAAACAGTTGGCAGCAATGGCTGTGATCCCCCCATCTCCAAATATCAGGGCCTGCAATACCAGGGCCACCGTCACTGATATTACCGCTGCCCAGGGTCCCAGAACTATTCCTATTATCGCTGCTCCCACTGCGTGGCCAGTGCTGCCACCAGGTATTGGAACATTGAACATCATGATCACGAAGGAGAATGCCGCGGAGAGAGCAAGCAGGGGAACCTGCCTTGATCTGAGTTCGTTGCCCAACCGCCTTCCGGCGTAGATCCATATAGGGATCATTATTATCCATAATGCACCGTAAGTATAAGGCCCTAAATAGCCATCAGGAATGTGCATAGAAACACCCTTGGGCCAATTGTCCTTGGGTTATAAGAAGATATCGGATTCGTATATTATGTGTGAAAATTTTGCATCTATTATCATAAGATCATCTTTTTTCCTAGGGCAAAAAACAAGCGAGCATTTGATAAAGCGGTAGCGCTATTCAGAGTATGAAAGATGACTGAGACTACCACTGAAAAGAGCATACTGCTTCTGATCGCCCTGATGGCGGCCATTCTCTCTGCCCCTACCTCCTCTGCTGAGATCAAAGGGCAGACAGACGGGATACACGAGGGCACTGCCGACTTTGATCTCTCTGAATCCATAAACAGCACTGCGAACAGCATCGCCCCTGCAGAGCATAATGGATTCACAATTTATAATGCCACAGCATCTATGAACGGCGGCGCAGATGGGGAGTTCAACGGCACAGTATATCGTCTGGGCGAGTTGGTGACCGAGGTTACAGTACCGGTCAATGCCAGCCGGCTTAATCTCACCCTGCCAGAGAAGGTGGATAATATCACCCTTTATGATGAAGCCGGAAGAATGGTTAAGATAAATAGCAGCCAGAGTTTCTGGCAGGGAAACTACATCTACAGCCTGGACTTTGAAAGGCATGTCGAGGGAAGGCTGGTCTACAACTTGACTTCACAGGGCCAGCAGTTTGTGATATCAATCCGAGATAAAGGACCGGTAAGAGTAATCCTGCCAGAAGGATATGCCACTGGAGACCGCCTGCTGGGAATAGCCTGGCCCCCACCTGACATGATCGCGAGCGCAGAAAAAAAGAGTGCTCTCACCTGGTATAATACCACTAAGGTATCCTATATTGAGGTGAACTACTATCGAGATAATGCCCGTGAAGCCTTGGCGATAATCATATCCATCCTCGCCCTGGCAGCGATTGCCCTGCTCGTTGAGTATTACTTCAGCATCAGAAAGCTGAGATCATTGAGGATGGAGAAGGAAGAAGAGTCCATGAAGAAGAATTAACCCGTCCCAATAGAAATTCGGATACAATCAAGGGGATGTGCAATGAGTAAAACAATAACCATTTGCGATGGGATCTATGCTGTGGGGGGACCGAATCTCTCCCGTTCCGAGGATGCATATGTCTATCTTGTCGATGCAAAGAGCTGTCTGGTTTTAATAGACGCTGGTGTAGGATATGGAAATGATAAGATAGAAAAGAACATCAGATCTCTGGGCTCCGAGCCAGCACAGGTCTGGCATATTATTGCCACCCACTGCCACATCGATCATATCGGAGGACTTCACCTCTGGCGGGATAAGTACGGCAGCAAGATCATTGCCCATGAACTGGACCGGGCTGGCATAGAGGGCAAGAATAATGAGCTGACGGCCGCCAGCATGTACGGGGTTGACTACCGGCCGGTCATGCTTGATACCATCCTCTCTGGCGAGCATAATCAGATCCGTCTGGGAGAGATGGAATTTAAGGTCCTTCACACCCCCGGCCACACTCCTGGAAGCATCTCGGTTTATATCGATACCCCTGAAGGCAGGGTTCTCTTCGGCCAGGATATACACGGCCCGTTCTCTCCCTCCTGGGATTCTGATATGGTGGAGTGGAGGAGATCGATGAGAAAACTCCTTGACCTTGAGGCCGATTTTCTCTGCGAGGGGCATGCTGGGATCTACAGAGGCGAGGAGATCAGAGAATATATTGAGGGCTATTTGAGAAGATATAGCTCGAGCTGAGTTTCTCTTTTTTTGGCTCTTCGCTGAATTATGTGGGTGAGTTCAGGCAGAGAATATGGCCTCTGTTCCTCTGTGCCTCTGTGGTTAGGTCAGTGCATCGCGGTTCACCACAGAAGGCACGGAGACATAAAGTTTTTCCGATTTACGTTCACCCATGACAAATAGCGAGGAGCCCTTTTTTATTATTACTACCCTGGCTTAATCTATAGCCCGCCATCAGGCTCAAGCCTCGAGCACCATAACTTCCTTTCCTGATATATCTTTTTGCGAGATCGATATCTTCCTCTCCAGAAAATGCTCTGCAGTCCATATATTAGTACTGGTGTGCAGGGATATCTCCCGGGTGCTATAGCTACCTCCTGCCAGGGCTAGATAGGGAATCAGCTGATCGGCCAGATGAACATCCACAGATGCGCCAGATGCAAGCTCCAAAGCCAGCTCCTCTGCGGCGCTCTTTCCTACCCTTTCTGCAGGAAGACCTCTCTTGCCCAGGCTGCTGGCACCAATATGGACTCTGGGAGAATCCGACCAAAGGGTAATGCCGCTACCCGTTGACGGCAGCCTGAGGACCTCCAGGGCTATGTTGGCCTCAAAGCCTGCCTCCAGAAGAGCTCCGGCCGCTGCATCCGCCTGTCTTTTGGCCACATTCTCGGGCAGGTTTGAGCAATGGGATATTCCGGAGATTTCCATTTCAGATCGATCGCCGGAAGCGTTCCTGACGCCTGTGCTCTCCAGATGAGCGGCCTGGAGTTCCGAGGGCTCGATACTGCAGACCACATTTCCCTGGCCATGGGGGTAGTATCCTCTCTTCTCCAGCTTCAGGCTCGCTTTGGCCCCGAAACGCTGCAGAGCGGGCAGGAAGACGTTCTGGAAGTAATCGACAGTTGGCGACCACTGCACATCAGTTCCACCCTGAACCGATAAGGTTGTGGGTGTATTGGCCCGAAGCAGTGCAGGGAGGAGACATTGAAGGAGAAGAGTCGCGCTTCCGGCAGTCCCTATGGAGATCTCATAGCTGCCACCTTGAATCTCGCCGGGAGAGAAGCTGATCTCTGATGATCCAGGGCTGATGCCTGAGGTCTTGGCCTGGCATATGCTGGCCAGAGCAGCAATAGCATGGGCATGCTGAGCTGCCAGTCCGGGCTTTGGACGGCCTTGCCTTATCTTGCTTATGTGGACCGATTTCCCAGTGACCGCACAAAGTGCCACAGCCGTCCTGACGATCTGGCCGCCCCCTTCTCCAAAGGAGCCGTCTATCTCAATCATAATAGATCCTTTTTTTTTAACAGGGCAATTTCCATCTTATGCGTAGATTGCGAACAAGTTAAACCTTTGCCGGGAATATCCAATGCGAGTTGCCAGGGGGCGATGAAATCGCAATTTCTCGCGGGCTTGAGACTGAACCCGAGATGAAATCGATTCTGCCACTGTTTTATCAGGGAATCTGCTTTACAAAAGGCCTATTTGACAGGAGAAGCCAAAGGCAAAGACACAATACCCCCACCAGGATATTCATCAATCCCAAGATCCGAATGGTATTGCTCCACTCCTGAGAGATGACGGTCATGCCCATGCTGCCCATTAGAATCCCAAAACAGCTCATGAGAGCAGAGGCAGAGCCGGTATCTTCCTCTTGTTGCTCCAGCATCAGATTTGCGCCCGGGGTCCGGATGCAGCTTCCCATCGTCGTCGCCGGAAAAAGGCATAATGCGAATATCCAGGGCTGAAGGCTGCCAAGATGGTACACCAGCAGCCCTCCGAGAAATGTAGAGATGAAGCCGGCGATGATAATCGAATAGCGGCGAAACCTCTTAGATAGACGCAGATAAAGCATGGGCCCCCCAATCATCCCCAGGGCATTGAAGGCGAAATAGAGGGAAAAGAGCTTCTCGCTCAAGCCGAAGCCGTCTATGTAAATGTATGAGGATGAAGCGATGAAGGCCATAGAGGAGAAGCTGAGCAGGGAGAATACGATTAGCAGAGATAAAAATCCAGGGTTCTTCAGCACCACTGCCAGCCTCCCGATGGACTGGCTCAATGTACCGGTATATCTTGTATTTAGCGTCTCCACCAGGGCCAGGCTACCTGATAGAGCGACAAATCCTATGACTCCCAGGACCACAAACACTCCTCTCCAGGATGTGAACCCTAAGAGGAGCGCTCCCAAGACTGGTGCCGCCATGGGTGATATGAGGACCATGGAGGAGACCCAGGCCAGGATCATCTCCCGGTTGCGGCTGTCGTACACATCCTTTATCATTGCCATGGCCACCGCGGAGGCTGAGCTTCCTCCAATAGCCTGGAGGATGCGAAACGCGATGAGTTGATTGATATCCTGGGAGATGGCACAGAGGAATCCTGCCAGAGAATAGATGGCAAGGCCAGCTATCAGAATGGGGCGCCGGCCGTATTTATCGCTCAGGGGCCCCCAGAAGAGCATCCCCGCGGCAAAAACGATGAAGAAGAATATCAGCGTGAGATTGACCTGCTCGGCTGATACCTGGAAATATTTGGACATGCCGGGCAGGGCAGGAAGATAGAGATCAGTAGATAGGGGAACGAATGCGCTCAGAAATGCGATGAGGGCGATAAGGCCCCTGTTGCCCAGATATTTCTGTCTCCTGCCCCCGGAGACAAAGGCTGATTGGGAATCCGTCATCTCTTGGGCAATCTCCAGCCCAAAATCCTAATCCATGGCATCTCTGTGCTCGATATCCGAATGACGGACATCCAAGCGGCCGGAATTATTACATTCAATTGCAAGAGGCTTCAGTCTCCCTTGATGGTCCCATCATACTCCTTTTTCAAGAGCAATAGATCGCACAGCTTATTGGCACTGGCCACCACAGTCTTTCTGCCGATGCGGTCCTCTGCTGCTGGCCGAACGGCAATGCCTCCAAAATGAGCATCATCACCAACCACTATCATTCCCTGGATGTGCATCCAGGCGTGAATGCTCTCCAGGGTCTTCTCCTGGCCGCCGTTTCTGGAGCCACCAACGGCTATCGCGCAGCCAATCTTATTCCTGAGCCTGAAGCCCTGCCTGCGGAGGGGAATGGTCCGGTCGAAGATCGCCTTGAGCTGGGCAGTGACGTTTCCGAAGTAGACGGGCGAGGCCACAATTATGCCTTCTGCCTCTTGCATTGCCCTCAGGACCTTGTGCATATCATCTTTATTGGGACAGGGTTTGCCTTTGCTGCAGTCTCCGCAGTCGCTGCAAAAATCAAAATTCAGCTCTGAGCAGAGCAGCCTTTCCGTCTGAAAGCCATATTCAGCAGCTACCGCCAGTGCCTCGTTTAGCAAGAACTCGGTGTTGCCGGCCTTCCTGGGACTGCCTGAGATGCCTACTATTTTCATTATTTCTTTCACAGTTCAGTAGATTGCAGGAGACGAATATATGCTTTTGCGGTTCGACCTGCCGATGGCAAAGTTAATATCTAATACCCTAATTTTATTATGGGATTAAAATGAATGCTGAGATCACATCGCTTCTGGAACAGGATGTCTATACTCAGAAAGGCATCTATGTGGGCAGGGTGGACGATGCCGTCTTAGATCCTGACAACGGGGTGGTAAGCGGACTGGCTTTGGGAGACGTCAACCGGGATCTTTTCGATAGCAAGGGCAAAGGGATCGTCATCCCTTACCGCTGGGTCACTGCTGTCGGCGACATCATAATAATCAGGCACCTGAGTAGAAATGCAAAGGCTGAGCCAAAAGTCAGCTAACTGGGAGATCTATTCCGGTCTTCGGGCCCGTCCCCCTCTGGTAGCAAGGGCAGATGGCCGGGGCTTCAAGAATATCCTGGCTGGATTCAAGAAGCCTTACGATGCAGGCTTCGCGAGCGCAATGGCATCCTCAGCCAGCGGCTTGTTCGAGGATTCGGGGCTCAGTCCTCTCCTGGCATTCATGTTCTCCGATGAGATCAATCTCATCTTCCTGGCTGCTCCCTTTGGGGGACGGATAGAGAAGATAGATTCCCTGGTCGCGGGCTCATTATCTGCTGCTCTCTCTCTCCAGCTAGCAAAGCCCGTCTCAATGGACTGCCGGACCATTCCCCTGTGCAAGGCCGAGATCAGAGAATACCTAATTGAGCGGCAGAACGAGACCTGGAGAAACCATGTCTTCTCTTATGGATTTTATATGCTGCAGGATGAAGGAATCGATCCGGCCGGAGCCATGGAGAGGCTGCGGGGAATGAAAGAGCATGAGATTCATGAGCTGGTCTTCCAGAGAGGAATAAACCTGGCCAAGACTCCTTCCTGGGAGAGAAGGGGAATAATGATCTATCGCGATGAAAGAAGAATCTTGCAGGATTGGGAGCTGCCTCTCTTCTCTTCTCGAAAAGGGGAGGAGCTGCTGGCCCGGATTATCATCAGTCGCTCTGGGAGAGAAGGGTGAAGTAATTCTTTATAATCTCTCTATTCTCAGGAGGAAGGCTCTCAATATAGAGTTCTGACGGCACTGCTGCTGCCTCTCCTGCTTGAGACTGCTGAAAGACCCTCTCCACGGGTTTGGTATTTGTGGGGATGGAGCCCGCGCCCGTTCCAGGAGATAGGACTAAAGGAAGCTTATTCTCGTTCAGGACGGCGAGAGATGGATTGCCAAATAGGTTTTCGCTCAGATTCATGTTTTGGCTTATATCCGGCTGGGGTTTATCCTCCTGGAAGATGCCGGCGGCTCTGTCCTTCAGCTCGATGATCGACTGGAGATCTGCGGTCTCGACAAGATTTCCCTGCGCTAAGAGCGCCACCACTGCTGAAAGGAGGATGGCAGTCATCACTCTTCCGCTCAGCTGTCTTCTATCCAGAATCTGGGAGGGTTTGATTCCTGCCAAACTCAGTTTGAGCTCCTCGGCCAGGCTCTGCATGGGAAGAGAATCAAGATCTTTGTTGTCAAAGGCGGTTTTAGCTTTCTCAGATAATTCCGAGCCTAAAAGCGGAAAGACATCAGCCTTCTTGCGTCTCTTGAAAAAGGTGGCTAGAGCAACTCCTGAAATTATGGAGACAATGGCAGGCAATGCCGATAGGATAAAGCTATCCTGATAGTAGAATTTCATAAGAGTGGTCAATCCCAGATACTGCATGAGGGCATAGATCGCGATGGCGATTATAATGGCGTTGAGAGCCCATACTGTTCGCTCAAAACGACGATATTCCCTCATCAGTCGAGCCAATGGTCGTAGGAACTCATAGTGCCCATTCACATAGTTTAATCTGATGATGCGGATAAGTAGTTTTTGGAAGTTCAGTCTGCCCTCCCCCCTGGTCATCGGATGAGCAAGGGAGTGATAAGAGTTTAGGGCTGGGAAAATTCATCTGCGGACAAGAGCGGCCGATTTGTTTGGATTAGATGTTTGAGGATGCGTGTTTTTCTCCCGATGCCATGGTCCTGTCATGGTTCTGTCATGCTCACCCAACTTCACGATGCGGCTTGAATTGCCGATGGAAGAGAAACATCAAATATATGCAATGGCCTAAATGGAGAATCGGAAGGTTTTTTCAATGATTCAAGAAGAACTCTCAAAAACGCTCAATCCGAAGCAGGTCCAGTACATGAGGATGGATCTTCCTGATCCGAGGAACGGCGAGTATCTTCTGGCTGTGTTTCACCTGATCCCCAGCGGCGAGCTCAACATTATGCAAGCCGCAGCCGAGGTCGCAGCTGAGAGCTCAACAGGCACCAATTTTGCCGTGAAGACCGAGACTCCCTTCTCAAGGGTGATGAACGCCCTCGTCTACAAGGTTGACATCGAGAAGAACCTGGTCTGGATCGCCTATCCCTGGCGCCTGTTCGATAGAAACGGCAACGTCCAGAACATCATGACCTACATCGCCGGGAACGCCCTCGGCATGAAGGAGATCAAGGCTCTCAAGCTCCTGGACATCTGGTTCCCCCCCTCCATGCTGGAGCAGTACGACGGCCCAAGCTATACACTCGACGACATGAGAACCTACCTCAATGTGCACGACAGGCCGATACTCGGGACCATAATCAAACCCAAGATGGGGCTCACCTCTTCGGAGTACGCCGAGGTCTGCTATGACTTCTGGGTGGGCGGAGGCGACTTCGTCAAGAACGACGAGCCCCAAGCCGACCAGGACTTCTGCCCCTACGACAAAATGGTCAAGTATGTCAAGATGGCAATGGACAAGGCGGTCAAGGAGACGGGGAAGAAGAAGGTCCACTCGTTCAACGTATCCTCGGCCGATTTCGACACCATGATCGAAAGGTGCGAGATGATCAGGGAGGCGGGCTTCGAGCCGGGTTCATACGCCTTCCTCATAGACGGCATCACCGCCGGGTGGATGGCGGTGCAGACGCTGAGACGGAGGTATCCGGATGTCTTTTTGCACTTCCACAGGGCAGGCCACGGTGGCTTTACCAGGCCGGAGAACCCCATTGGCTTCTCAGTGCTAGTGCTCTCCAAGTTTGCCAGGTTGGCAGGCGCATCAGGTATCCACACCGGGACGGCAGGCGTCGGCAAGATGGCAGGCAGTCCCGAGGAGGACGTAACTGCGGCGAGGAACATCCTGAAAGTCGAGGGAAAGGGTCACTTCTTCACCCAGAACTGGGGAAGGATCCCGCCGCAGGACGACGATGCCATCAAGATGGTCGAGATGGACGATGCTCACCACGTTGTCCTGGAGGACGACTCCTGGCGCGGCCTCAAGAAATGCTGCCCGATCATCTCTGGAGGACTAAACCCGACGCTCCTCGAGCCTTTCATCGATGTCATGGGAGGAATCGATTTCATTACGACCATGGGCGCGGGTTGCCACGCTCACCCGAGAGGAACACGCGCTGGTGCGATGGCCCTTGTGCAGGCATGCGAAGCCTACAAGAATAAGATCGACATCGCGGACTATGCGAAGGATCACAGAGAACTCGCCGAGGCGATCGAGTTCTTCAGCAAGAAGAAAAAGAAGTGATCTTTTATATCCAGTTGATATTTTTTATTTTTCCTTTTTCATTAAGCCACAATATCGCAAAGCCCAGAAGCCAAGCCGTTAGGAGTAAGTTTGTAGATCTTACCACCTAAATCAACTGTTACATGATTTTCATGCGGGGTTGCGTCGAAATTATGAGTAACAAGATAAAAAGCCAGATCCTTAACACCCATGCTCGGATCGTCGAAGCCGGATATCAACGAATTCAGACTAGATAATGAATCATTCGATGCACTCACCAATGACATGCTCGCCGCAAATGTGAACAAGATGAAACTTATTGCACATATATTCCTCCTGGGCATAGCTGCATCTAAAAACTCGATAAGTCATATAGACGATTGCATCCATTTTTCAGTCAAAATTAACGGATTTGACCAATGCTCGGTAGTATGTCGATTCTTCTGTAAATTGGCTGGCCCTGTTATCCCACAAGTCAATCCGCATGGATCATGACCAAGCAATGCCGAAATATTCTTATGAAAATAGCCCGCATAGATAGACATCCAATATGCATCCCCGCACTTATGGAGAATTTATCATGAGAATTGCTGCTTTAGCCCGTATGGTAGCTTTGATGTCTCTATCGGTCTTAGCTGCCATTACCTTATGTATAGCTTCCGATCAGACCGCTTCGGCGGACGAGGTTATCGCCTTTTTGGATGAAGCTGTAGCTTATGTGGACAACAATGGTATGGAGAACGCTCTCCAAGAGTTCAACGATCCAACTGGATCTTTTGTTCGGGGAGATCTCTACATCTTCGCATATGATTTCAATGGAACCTGCCTCGCCCATCCTATCAATCCTGAATTGGTCGGCCAAACCAGCCTGTTGGATATCAATGATGTGGATGTGGTAGGCCGCGAGATTGCATTGGCTAAGAGAGGCGGCGGAACTATGTATATCGTCTTCCCGAATCCATCTCATGAAGGCAAGGAGGAGCTAAAACAACTCCATCTTGAGAGTGTTAATGATAGCATGTACCTTGGATCTGGGCGGTACCTTTCTGACATTCAGGCATCATTCGATCAGGGGGAAAGAGATGAGCTTGTAGATTTTGTGAATGAAGCCTTGAAGTACGCCCAGGAGAATGGCAAAGAGAAAGCTCTTCAGGCATTCAACGATCCAGAAGGCAATTTCGCCCGAGACGGACTTTACATCTTTGCCTACGACTATGAGGGACAGAACTTGGCGCTTTCCCATCAGCCTGAGCTGGTCGGCACAAACCGCATCGATGCTCAGGATCCCAATGGAGTATATTTCATTCAGCAGATCACAGATATGGCCAAAAATGGAGATGGCTTTGCCTATTACGTCTACCCAGACCCATCTAACAACATGACCCAAGAATTGAAGCTCAGCTACGTTATGGATGTCGATGGTACCTGGTTCCTGGGATCGGGCATCTATTCAAGCGATTAGGATTCAAGCTGCGGGGGGAGAGCTCAGCCCCCTCAGTATCCTTCAACAGTGGCATCTATAGTCCCAACCTACCTCGATTCAATGCGAGCCCCTCCTGCAAAGCAAAACCGATTAGGTCACATCCTCCTGCCAATGGTGACGTTCTCAAATGCCTTTTTCATAATTCCCATTCCATGGGACGACAGGAGACTGTGGCACGGTCACGAATCGCCATTGAGAATAATATTAATAAATTATATAATTATAATAATAGCCTGGATTAAACTTAAATAGTCGAATAGCATACCTGGCTGCAGGAGGTTTTTCCAAAAATTTGGGAGTATTAAGCCCCAATTATTCTGACATACAGATCATTATTGAAAAATTGTAATATATTAGTCAGAGATTTTTTTGAATCTGGATCAAAATTTGCGGAAGTGAGAGAATGAAGTTATGCTCAAAGGCCGTTTTTGCGGCTGCCATTTTATTGATTGCGTTTAGCGAGATTTCAGTTATCTATGCAGAATCTGCCGATACGAGGAATGATGCGACCGAATACACCATTGCTGCCAACCTGCTGGCCAACAATTCTCCCGCCTGGAGCAACAACCAGGAAGACTTCGATTTTGCCAATAGAGGGTTCATCGCTACCGATAGTCCCCTGATCATCCCCTCTCTCTATCCGGGTTTCACCTCCTGGAATATGGAAGAGTTCTCCTTCCTGGACAATGCGACCTGTCCGGATACAATAAACCCCCTTCTCTACAGGCATGCAAAGCTGAACAAGATCAACGGTCTATTCGAGGTCGTAGCTGGCATCTACCAGGTCAGAGGATACGATCTCACATCAATGAGCCTCATCAAAAGCGATACCGGCTGGATAATCATAGATCCCATGATGACTGTGGAGACCGCCAGGGCGGCCATGGACCTGGTTAACAGAACACTGGGATACTATCCGGTCAAGGCAGTCATCTATTCTCACCCTCATGTGGATCATTACCAGGGAGTGAAGGGAGTGATCACTGAGAAGCAGGTTGCATCGGGTGAGGTTGAGGTCATAGCCCCTGCTGGATTCATGGACCATGCAATCAGCGAGAATGTCTATGCTGGGACGGCTATGCAAAGGCGGGGCATGTACATGTACGGAGGCCTCCTTCCTCATGATGAGAAGGGTCTTGTGGATAACGGTCTGGGAAAACGAACCCCATTTGGATCGGCATCCCTCATCGCTCCGACGATCGATATCACCGAGACCGGCCAGAACCTGACCATCGACGGAGTCGATATGCAGTTCCATTACTGCACCAATACGGAAGCTCCCGTGGAGATAGACATCTGGTTCCCAGATCACAAAGCGCTTTTCATGGCTGAGAATTGCGTGGCAACGCTGCATAACATTCTGACTCTGCGGGGAGCACAGATCAGGGATCCTCTCTCCTGGGCAGAATGCCTGGATGAGGCACGAAGGCTTTACGGAGACCAGGCAGAGGTGGTGTTTACCGCCCACAACTGGCCCAGGTACGGTAACGATAAGGTCATTGAGCTTTTAGAAAACCAGCGGGATATGTACAAGTACATCAATGATCAGACCCTGAACCTCATCAACAAGGGCTATACCATGGATGAGATCGCAAATATGATCGTTCTTCCCCAATCCCTGCAGAAGTACTGGTATACTCATGGATTCTACGGCCAGATATACATGGGTGTAAAGGCCACATATCAGAAATACCTGGGATTCTACGATGCCAATCCCATCAACCTGAAACGGCTTCCTCCTGAGGAGTTTGCCCGAAATATAACCGAGTACATGGGAGGGGCAGATGCTGTCCTGGAGAGGCTGGCCAGAGATTATGACGCTGGCAACTATCAACTGGTGGCCACTATCGCCAATTACCTGGTCTTTGCTGATCCCGACAATATAAAGGCCCGTGAGATGGAGGCTGCTGCCCTGGAGCAGCTTGGATATCAGGCGGAATCTGGACCGGCCCGGAATGCCTATCTGGTGGGAGCTATGGAGCTTCGCAGCAAAGAGCCAGTGCAGGCAATGAACATGATATCTGCAGATGTGATATCTGCCATGTCAATCAACCAGCTCTTAGACTACATAGCAGTGAGGCTGAATAGCCAGAAGGCGGACGGCGAGGACTTCAGGATGAACATGATAATCAATGATACCGGCGAGAGCGCACTGATTCAGGTCAATAACAGCGTGCTGGTCTACTGGATCGATGAGCACTCAGATGAAGCTGCCCTCACTGTCCATATGCCGCGCAAGACTCTTGAACAGCTGGCGCTCGATCCATCCGTTCCACCGGCAAATGTGACCATTGAAGGAGATGCCTCGGTGTTTGAGGGATTTGTTGGGGTGCTGGACCTATTTGATCCCTCATTCAACATTATCCTTCCCTAAACTTTTTCCGGGGCAACCATTCTGAGGGAGACAAATCCTTTTTTCTTTTTTTATATCTTCAATCCAAGAGCTTTTGCTATTCGCGTTGTTTTTCGGTATATTTTAGCCTTCTTGGCGTCGGATACTCCGGCCGGAGTAGAGAAATACATGGTTGGGACAGACTGGAAGCGAGATCGTGACTCTCTGGCAAACATCGCGTGAGGGCATCCGTCCCCCCAGTTACCTATCTCTTATATCAGCTTCCTACCCGTGGATCCTCGCCACCCGCCCCACCTGGCCGTCGGCGAGACGGACCTTGATCCCGTGAGGGTGGAAAGAAGAGTTCGTCAGGATCTGCGCTACCACTCCCTCGGTCCTCTTCCCCGTCCTCTGGTCCTTCTTGAGGACTATCTCCACCTTCAGCCCCGGCTTTATGTCCTTCCTATTCTTCCCGTCCATGCTCTTCCTTTCCCTTTCATATGTGAGCTTCAGCGTCCGTGGGTCTTGGAGGTGTCGAAGACCATCTCTTCATCGAGCCTGCCAGCGTATCGGACAGGCACGGAGTCGCCGGCCTTTGCCCCATCCATCTCCGGGCCTCCCGGATGATAGTCATAGATCCGATAGATATTTAGATGGCGGTTTATCCCTGGAATGGGACTGGATGAAATGGAATGATCTGATGTCGCTTATAGTGGGCCGAGCCGATCACGTCACATCCTTGTAGCCGGTGGTGACGTTCTCGAAGAGCTCCCTTAATCTGCCTGCAATCTCCGGCGAGAGCCTTCTTTCAACCGCATCCAAGAAGACCTCCGCACATTGCGGTGCAATGCACAACAGGCATTCCGAGCCGTCCATGGCCCTCTCCGCCAGATACTTGAGATCCTCATCAGGCAGCTTATCCAGCCTGAACAGAAAATCCTCCCTATCGGTTATATAGTATCTGGAGATGGATGCAAGCAAGCTGCCCGCTTCTCCTTTTTCCAGCTCTTCGATGTGCGGCTTGACCAACTTTTTCAATATGTGAATATCCTTTCGGTTGAGCTTCTTCATCCACATCACCTGCACCATCAATTGTTACCTTTCCTTATATTCCTATGCTAATCGATGCAAAAAATATGGCATAATCAGGAATGAGAAGCAGCAATGCAGAGCAACTGCCCGGGATATCCGTAAAGGAGGCCAAGATCTTGCTGAATTCTGCTGGAACGAAGATCCAAAAAGGCGCTAAAATGCCCGCAGAGGTCCGTTCGGTCCAGGCAATCTGAGAGTCACAAGGCGAGAAAGATCATAATAAAAGAAACCTCATGATCCGATGCTTCATCTTATTTCGCATTTCCACCGACAGGTATATCAACCGGATTGATCACTCAAGAGACGTTACATTTTCATCGATTCAAAGAGATTTGTTGAGATGTCTTTTGTAGCGAGTTCGATTCTTTGAATCGATCCAAATGGTACGTGAATAAAATGTTTGAGAGAAAATACGAAAACAGAGGTAGCTCCGGCGGAAGCCGCGGTGGCTACAACAGCGGTCCGAGAGAAATGACAGATGTAACTTGCTCAGAATGCGGCAAGCAAACCCAGGTCCCATTCAAACCGGATGGATCCAGGCCGGTTTACTGCAGCGAGTGCTACCAGAAGCACAGGCCTGCCAGGTCTTCTGGAAGGTACTGAACAATATCTGTTCTAGTCGAATTACATCTATAAATCGGCTAGTTGGGGCGTCATCCTGCCCTTCAGATTCCAACTTTTTCGCAGCGTGCAGCGTCACCTGATGCACGAGATATTAAGACCTTTGAGGATGGAAAGGAGCTAAAGGGTTTTGACTGAGCACAAGCAGACCGCAATTCACGATCCTGCATCAGACACGATGATCGAGGTGGACGAACGAATAGCACCACTGCTGGAAGCCATCTGGGACTGCGGTATCATCACCTGCAATTCCTGTCAAGAAAATAAGCCGGGCATCATATGGATCGAGTTTCTCGCTGCCGAAGATGCAGAGGCGCTTTTGGCACGCATAGTATCGGGTCTTGATCCCATCAACGACCCAGAAGCTAACAACTGGCTGTACTCCAGAATAATGGGCTCAAATGGAGGCTGGCAATATGCTGGTCATCCTCATGATGCAAGAGAGTACATTGACCAGGAATCCGGTACAGTAGAATTGAATCCCTCCCAAGCATGCGGACTTACGTTATCCATATCCATCCGCTTTCCTGTGAGCGATTATGAGATACTGTGCGATCTTCTCCGCACAAAACAGCAATGCTTAATTGCTGCCGAAGGTCTATAGATAGCTTGGGATAGTTTAATTAATTAATCCCGTTAACCAAAATAGGGCGCTGAAATGAACTGTGATCTTTGTACTAGGGCACCAGTGGGTGCATGCGTGGGCGAGGCGTACTGTGCATCTCTGCATTTGACGGATGAGGACGCTTGCAGGCTAGCTGCTGAAGCCTGCCTCTCCTGGTGGCAGGAGAGAGATGAAGTGACCGAGGCGGACGATATTCTCTGGCGCATGTCGGAAGACCGAATTAATGAATTGGCTTGTGATCCCTGGAAGGCCAGGGCGTATCTGGCCGAGAGGAGGTCAGAGAGCTGATTAGCTCCTCGTAATACTATTAATTCTTGCCTTCAGTTCTTGTCATTTGTTCGCCTGCATTCTCTCTCTTATGCTTTTCTGACAGGTGAGGACTTGTGCGGGTATGGTTGTTAAGTACTCTGCAGTCGAATACACATCCTATCCAGAGGTTGCCTTCACATGAGTCTCAAGCTGTTCCAAGGCCCAGGCCATTAAGAACATCCAGAAGGATTATGTCGTGGCCCATGGCCGGTGACGGGGTGAGCGATGCTCCTGGTGTCGCTCCAGCGGATGTGAGAATTACCATGGCCCCGGCACAGATGCAACGGTTGAGTCGACAGACATAAAATGCTGGTCAGGGACGATCCAAAAGATGTGATAGACATGGCGGGTCAGTCGAAGAAGACCGGAAGGAAGCATGACCCTGAACCGGATCTACGCGACAGGCTTCTGAAGATGTGATTCTAACGATTGAGGTTGATGGGTGCTTGAGATGATAAGAACTGAGAGGGTTTACAGTGCTCCTGCAAGCGGCGGATTCAGAATACTGGTGGATAGGCTCTGGCCCAGGGGCTTGGCCAAAGATGAGACACGAATCGATCTCTGGATGAAGGACATAGCTCCCAGCAATGAGCTTAGAAAATGGTTTGGCCACGATCCAGGCAAATGGGAGGAGTTCAAAGAGAGATTCTTCAGAGAACTTGACTTGAAGGCGGAGCTTGTGGATCAGCTAATTTCCAAAGCAGAGGAATCTGATCTGATCTTTTTATATGCGGCAAAAGATGCCGAGCACAATAACGCAGTGGCATTGAAAGAATATCTTGAGGCCAGAATGAAAATGCCTGGTTCGTTGCCTCTGGATCATCATAGCATCTGAATCAAATCGCCTCGGGGAGCAAGATTATGCCCAAACCACATATTCTGTGCCGGGCAGGACGATCTCATCAATGTCGAATGGCATGTACATTCGTCGGTCGATCAAGATAAAAAAAGAAAAAATGCATACTGTTTAATTATATCCTTTTCATGATATAATGATCAGGATGAAATGAACCCATCCATCGAGCAAACGTATATATTCATGCTTAGTAGTGACATATTGGTGAAAGGAGGCTAACCAGACTGGCTACCATCTCTGGCGCAGACTGGATAAATGAGATCGAAGGCTTAGCGGAGATTCAAAGCAAAACCGGATAGACAAGAGGTATAGAAATGCAGGATAACGAGCATAAGAGGCTGGTGGAGATGATAGATGGATACAAAGGCAAAGAGGGGTCTCTCATTCAGCTTCTTTTGGACCTGCAAAGCGAGTTCAACTGGATCTCAAAAGATGCCCTCCAAGAGATATCCGAGAGACTGAAGATCCCACCCAGCCGGATATACAGAATAGCAAGCTTCTATGAGGCCATAAGCCTCAAGCCCATTGGGAAGCACAAAATAAGCGTCTGCATGGGCACAGCCTGCCAGGTGCGAGGCTCTGGAATGATACTGGACAGGACTGAATCTAAGCTGAAGATAAAACAGGGCGGGACTACCCCGGATATGAGATTCACTCTGAAACGAGTCAACTGCCTGGGATGCTGCGCCATAGGTCCTGTAATGGTCGTGGATGACGACTACCATGGCCGGCTCACATCGGACAGAGTGGAAAGGATAATCAAGAAGTACGATTGAGCATAAAGCAGATGAATCTGGGCCTGAAGCTGGAAATAGGATGGATATCAAGTTGCGCACAACGAGTCAGCAGGAATTGCTATAAAGCAAGAATGACCACTTCCATCAGGAATCAGGGCGTGTAGCAGGATGGTGAGGCTCAGATCAATTGAGGGGCTTGAACAGCTCAGATCAGATATTCTGTCCAGCAGAGACAGCACAAAGCCCCTGGTCGCAATCTGCGCCGGAACGGGCTGCTTGACCCTCGGCGCCAGACTAGTGGTCAGGGCCTTTCAAGAATACTTGATCAAAAAGGGCCTGGAAAAGGAGATAGAGATCAAGGAGACCGGTTGCCCTGGCTTTTGCGAAAAAGGAACTTTAGTGGTGGTCTACCCCAGAGGTGTCTACTATATTGGTGTCCACCAGGATGATGTCCCTGATATCGTGGAGGAGACGATACTCAAAGGCAACCTGGTCGACCGCCTTCTCTACAAGGATCCAGAAACGGAAGAGAATGCCGTCGTTGAGAGCGAAATTCCTTTTTATAAATACCAGATGAGGCATCTTATAAAAAATAACATAAAAATAAATCCTAGAAATATAGAAGATTATATAGCTCTGGGCGGATACAGTGCCCTGGCCAGAGCTCTATCCGAGATGACCCCGGAAGAGGTGATCGAGGAGGTGAAGAGATCAAACCTCCGGGGCAGAGGTGGTGGCGGATTTCCCACCGGACGAAAATGGAAATCGACCCGAGAGGCCCCAGGAGAGCCCAAATATGTGATCGTCAACTGCGATGAAGGCGATCCAGGAGCATTTATGGACCGGGCTCTCATGGAGGGTAATCCTCATAGCGTCCTGGAGGGGCTGATCATCGCCGCCTACGCCATGGGATCGCATAAGGGCTTCATCTATGTGCGCATGGAATACCCTCTAGCGGTCCAGAATGCCACGCTCGCCCTCCAACAGGCCCGGGAGTACGGCCTCTTGGGTGAGAATATTCTGGGCACTGGCTTTGATTTTGATGTGAGCATTCATAGGGGTGCCGGCTCCTTTGTCTCCGGAGAGTCGACCGCTCTGATGAACGCCCTGGAGGGATGGGTGGGCGAGCCCAGGCCCAAGTACGTCCACACCTCTCAAAAAGGCCTCTGGGGCCGGCCGAGCGCCCTGAACAACGTTGAGACCTTTGCCAATGTGCCTTTGATCATAGAGCACGGTGCAAAATGGTTCAACTCCATTGGAACCGAGAGGAGCAAAGGGACCAAGATCTTCTCTCTGGTAGGCAAGGTCAATAACACCGGTCTGGTGGAGGTCCCTATGGGCATGACCCTGGCCGATATAATATACAAGATTGGAGGGGGAATTCCCGGGAACAAGAAGCTCAAAGGGGTGCAGACCGGAGGGCCGTCTGGTGGGATAATTCCGGCCAGGTATCTGAATACGCCAGTGGACTTTGATGAATTGACCAGTCTTGGCTCTATGATGGGTTCGGGGAGCATTATCGTCATCGATGAGGATACCTGTGCAGTCGATCTGGCCCGTTACTTTGTGGACTTCCTCTGCAGCGAGTCCTGCGGCAAATGCCTACCCTGCCGGGAGGGGCTGAAACGGATGAGAGAGATTCTTGATGCAATCGAGTCCGGCCGGGGGACGGAGACGGATATCCAGACCCTGCAGGAGATTGCAGAATTGATGAGAACGGCATCGCTCTGCGCCCTGGGGCGAACGGCAGTCAATCCGGTCCTGAGCACTATTCGTTATTTCCGAGAGGAGTATGATGCCCATATCAAAGATAAGAGATGTCCCGCCCTATCCTGCAAGTCTCTTGTGTCTTATTCCATCGATCCTGAGATCTGCATAGGCTGCGACCTGTGCCGGGAGAACTGTCCTCAGGGGGCGATCTATAAGGACGACGGAGGATTCGCGGTTGTTGATCAATCGAAATGCATGCGATGCGGGATATGCTTTGAGATCTGCCCCAAAAAGGTTAGAGCTGTCGTAAGAGAGTCTAAAGGCCTCCCAGGAGGGAAGAGATGATCCGGAAGAGCCGAGTTGTGCGTCTGGATAAGAGCGGCGAGAAGCACGAGATGAGATTTGAGGTATGAGAGTTGAGATTCTGGATCGATGATCAGCAGTTAGAAGCCCAGACCTCCAGCACCATTCTTGAGGCTGCCCTGTCTGCAGGAATTAAAATTCCCACTCTGTGCCATCATCCCGCACTTGAATCCTATGGGTCTTGCAGGCTCTGTACGGTGGAGATTGAAAAGAATGGAAAGAAGAGGTTCGTCACCGCCTGCAACTATCCGATAGAAGACGGTCTGGTGGTCAGGACTGCCACCCCTGCGGTCCTGGATATCCGGCGGATGATCGCTGAGCTCTTATTGTCCAGATGCCCGAAAGAGAAGCAGATCCAGGACCTGGCCAGAGAGTATGGAGTCATTGAGCCTCGATTTAAGCTCGAAGAGGAGAAATGCATTCTCTGCGGGCTTTGTTGCCGGGTATGTGGTGAGATGGTGGGTGTATTCGCCATCAATTTCCAAAACAGGGGAACAGATAGGAGTGTGGGCGCGCCGTATGGAGAGCTCTCGGAGGACTGCATAGCCTGTGGTGCCTGCTCTCTGGTATGCCCCACCAGTGCCATATCCGCTCAGAGAAACATCTTCCCGCTCACTGCAGAAGATATCATCGGGATCGAAGAGGAGCATCTGTCCGGCGAAAGGGATGTGGATCTGGGAGTGTATAGCGAGCTTTTCGCCGCCAGAACAGAGATCCAGGGACAGGATGGAGGGGTTGTCACCTCCCTTCTTGCTCGATGCCTGGATAAAGGCGTCATTGATGCTGCTGTGGTAGTTTATCAAAGGGAGAATAATGGAGGAAGAGCGGCAGCGGTAGACGATATTGAAGGAGTGATAAAGGCCAAGGGGACAAAATATGTGCGCGTATCCGCTCTGGCGCCGCTGATTGATGCTTTGAGAGGAGGAAAGAGAAGGGTTGCTGTGGTTGGCACTCCCTGCCAGATCAGAGTGATCAGAAAATTGGAGCAACTGGATTACTTCAAGGACGAGTTTCCAGATGCAGAGATCTTTCTCGTTGGCCTGTTTTGCTTCGAGAGCTTCGATTACAGAAGACTGAGAGATCATGCTAAAGGGCTTTTGGGCATAGATATAGAGGATGCGGATAAAATTCAGATCGCAAAAGGGAGATACATTGCGACTCTGGATGGAATGGAGCACTCCTGCAGCGTGCGGGAGCTGGAAAATGACATCCGTGAAGGATGCCGGTTTTGCGGCGATCTGGTCTCAAGGCTGGCCGATATCTCCATAGGCTCAGTGGGAAGCGCGGAAGGATACTCCTCAGTGATCGTCAGATCGGAAAAGGGGAAGAAGTTGCTGGATTGGCTATCGTTTTGCAGAGAAAAGGCAGTTCGAGAGGACATCGTGAAGCTGGCCAGGATGAAGAGGCGAAATGCAGACCGCAATCTTGAGAGGATCAGAAAAGGAGTGGAGTGCTCTCAATCGACCAAGTCTCCTTGATCAGACAAAAGCCTCTATATCCTGTCTGGGCATGGGATAATCAGATGGGCTGAACCCCTGATGCTTCCCCTGGGCGCAGTATGCGGCTATCTCATCCAGGCGGACCAATAGGGCATACTCTTTTATATGCCAGTCCTTTCTCCTCCTATCAGTCTCTCGAATCTCGATCCAGCCCTTTCTCCAAAATGATAACAGCATATCAAATCCACCCTTTTCCACATTATAGTGTCCGGTATCGAGTTCACTGCAATCCATTCCATTCATACTGTAGAAGCTGTCTATCATCCTCAATATATTGTGGAGCTCTCCCATTTTTTGCAGATATTCGATAAACTCCCTAAATCCACTATCCAGTAACTTTGCTCTCCCCTTCATTTTCCATCCCCTTTATCGCCTGTTAATCCCTTCTAACATCTATAAATATTTTTTTAATTATGTACAGTTTTATTTTTTCTTTTCATATATCTCGTTCATCTCGTTGAGAGAACGATGCTGCCATTAATTACATAACAAACAAAAGTTATTAATATAATGAATACATATCCTCCATCGGAGTAGCAGAAATGGAAGAAAATGATCAAGAGTTCTTGCGCGCACTTCATGAGGAGAAGATAAGAACCCAGAATGAACGCGCAAAGCTAATCACCATGAAGCTGGCTTTTATTACCGTCCTCTTTGGAGTAAGTTCAGTGGATGTCAAGATTGAGATTGCCAGGATCTTCTGGCTGATTTATTTCGTCCCTCTGGTGGCGATAAGCTACGATCTATACATCATGTCCGCCGATTCCAGGATCAAGCGCATAGGTGTATTTCTGGGCAGGCACCCTATCTCCCTAGCGGGAAAGGCGGAGCAAGAATGGGAGCGCTTCTGCACCTCTTATCGGGATAGCCTGGCACCATCTGCCAATATGTTCTTCTCGGTGATTGTAACCCTGGGAGCAGCAGCCTTTATTCATTCTCAGCAGAGCTGGACGGAGCATCTAATGAAGTTGTGGTTTGCGGTCTGGCTGGTAATATCCCTGGGAGTGATCATCGCCCTTTGGATGAGGCATCAGGCCCTCATAAAGAACATTGGCAATTATACACCCAATGATAATAAAAATAAAAAGAGATATATGGGATTGTGACGATTATGGGATGTGAGAAAGATGTCTCATCCCATTTGGGGATCAATGATTGCGATATCTCAATCTTTTATAATTCATCGACAATTATCGTTATAAAAAACCTTAATTATAGCCTGTGCTAAGCACTCAAGATAAATTTCCAGAAAAATTGTCAGTGCACGATTAACGCTGAGGAACGGTGGGGTTTATGTTGACTTTAAAAGAGAGAGAGATAAAAAGAGCAGTTAAAGAAGGATACGCTCGTATTGCCAAGCAGGCAACATCCGACTATGCCTCACGGTGCTGCTCAGGGGATGCTGATATTCCAGAGGAGCTGAGCAAGAGGATGGGCTACACTGAGGAGGAGATCCAGGCAGCTCCGCCGGAGTCAAACCTCGGCCTGGGCTGCGGCAACCCAGTAGCTCTGGCATCGTTATCCGAGGGGGAGATCGTCCTGGACATGGGCTCAGGAGCGGGATTTGACTGTTTCCTGGCATCCGACAGGGTTGGGCCATCAGGCAAGGTAATTGGTGTTGACATAACCTCTGAGATGGTGGAAAAGGCCAGGGCGAACTCCCGAAAGGGCGGCTATGCTAACATCGACTTCCGGCAGGGAGACCTTGAAAATATGCCGGTGGCGGACAACTATGTGGATGTGGTCATCTCCAACTGCGTGATCAACCTCATCCCCAATAAGAGAATGGCATTCAGGGAGGCCTTCAGGGTTTTAAAGCCAGGAGGAAGGCTGGCAGTCTCTGATGTGGTGCTGCTCAAGGAGCTGCCGGAGTTTGTCAAGAGCTCCACAGAAGCTTATATCGGCTGCCTGGCAGGTGCCATCATGAAGGATGATTACCTGGATATCATAAAGAGCATAGGCTTCAGAGATGTGCGGGTTGTGGCAGAATCCAGATTTCCTGTCGAGTCTCTGATCTCCGAGAGATCTGGCTGCAGCACACCTACAGATCCCGCGATCACCCCTGAGCAGCAGAAGAAGGTTGCGGATTCCGTCTTGAGCATAAAGATATGTGCGATCAAGCCCTAAAATCAGCACCTCTGAGAGCATCAAGGCATTGGATAGGGATCTTGAGGACTATTGCATTGGATGGATTCAGAACTCCTGCAAAGCCTCCTGATAGCATTTGAACGTCCTATGGTTGAAGCAGACGGCTATTATATCACCTGCGTTTTTGTCCTCTAGATTGCGCCTCATCTCCCAGATAGCAATACGACAGGCCCGCTCTATGGGAAAGCCATAAGCCCCTGTGCTTATGGCTGGGAAGGCTATGCTCTTTATTTCGTACTTCTCTGCCAGGGCAAAGCAGCTCTGATAGCATCTGGCGAGAAGCTGATCCTCGCCCTCTGATCCACCCCTCCAGACCGGCCCAACGGTGTGAATGACAAAGCGAGCGGGAAGCCTATAGCCCCTGGTGATGCGCGCCTCTCCCACCGGACAGCCGCCGATCTGCCTGCATTCTCCCAAGAGCTCCGGTCCTGCTGCCTTGTGAATGGCGCCGTCGACCCCGCCTCCTCCCAGCAGAGAGCTGTTGGCGGCATTGACAATGGCATCGACCTTTAATGTGGTGATATCGGCCATGAGCAGTTTTATTTTCTGTCCGATCTTCATTCCTCCTATCCGCCAATTGGCTATCCATATCTAAGAGAAATTAACCTTTCCATAATCATCTCGCTGCATCATAATCTTTTTAAAAAAATGTATACCTATTATATTCCACCGAAAGCTTTTTTTCCTTTAGCAGCTTCACTAATGCCGATAGTGGTCAGGTGGATTGTGGTTAAAATAATAAGATCTGCAAAGCGCTTACAGGCTCCAATATTTCTCCCAGCGGCTATCATATCTATCCTTATTTTGTTATTTCAGACCATTCTAATAGAGGTGATAGATGATAAAAGGTCGATCCTGTTCATGAATAATCTTCTTTCCACCTCAAGCTCAATAGTCGCCTTTCTATGTTTATTATATGCGGCAAATAATATGGAAGGGAGGTCCAAGAAAGCCTGGTTGATGATGGCTGTTGCCATGCTTTTTAATTCTTTTGGAGAGGGAACCTGGGCATTTATAGAGTTCGTTTTGCAGGAAGATCCATTCCCATCTGTGGCAGACTTCGGCTATCTGATGTTCTATCCTCTCTTTGCAGCAGGTATTTTTCTGTTGCCCAATGCCCCTCTTTCTCCTCGGGAGAGGCTCGGGGTCATCCTGGATTCGGCAATTGTAATAATATCAGCTGCTCTGGTATTTTGGATCTTCTTCTTCGCCCCTGTAGTATCATCATTGAATACGATCACTTTGGAATTGACGATTTCTTTAGCCTATTCTATGATGGATATCGTCCTCTTCGTTGCCCTTGTGCGACTGGTCTTGAGCAAGCTTGATGCTTCAACCATTACCCCTGCCCTTTTTCTGGCTGCTGGAATGGCTATAGTACTGGTCGCAGATGCGGTGTTCAGCATTCAAACACAAAAAGGGACTTACATCTCAGGCGGTCATCTGGATACGTTCTGGATCTCAAGCAACCTTTTTATGGCATTGGCAGGACTGTTGCAGGCAAATCCTTATCCCTTTGATCCATTAAAAACTCTGAGCAGAAGGATTTGCAGCAAATCCACTATTATGCCCTATCTGCCATACCTGGGAATTGGAGCCACATTCTCTCTTCTCATCTGGGGATATGAATACTCCCGAGCAATCAACCAATCCATAATAGCAGCCTGCGTAGGGCTGGTCATGGGGCTGATGCTCGTTCGCCAGAAGATAGTCTTCGATGAGAGGAATCAACTGCTCACCACAACGCTTACCGAGATTGAAGAACGCAAGCGCGTAGAGAAGTCATTGCGCGAATCAGAGCAGGAGAAGGCGGCAATTCTGGGCGGTTTGAAGAATGTCGCTGTCGAGTATCTCGATCCTTTTATGCGACTAATCTGGATCAATGATAACCTGCAAGAATCAATCGGCCTCTCTGCTGATGAAATGCTTGGCGCTCGTTGTTATGAGGCGGTATTCGGTCGCAGTGAGCCCTGTTCAGGCTGTACAGTGGCACGAGCTATCAATATGGGCGCATCCCAGGAGGGCGATCTGATCACTCCGGACGGGAGGACCTGGATCTCTCGTAGCAGTCCTCTCAAGGATGCAGATGGCAAGATCATCGGGGTAGTCCATGTGCTGATAGATATCAGCGCCCGCAAGAGTGCAGAGCGAGCTCTGAAGGAGTCTGAGCGTCGGCTGGCGGATATCATCGAATTTCTGCCTGACGCCACATTTGTGGTTGACAAAAATGGCAAGGTGATTTCCTGGAACCGCGCCATTGAGAAGATAACCGGTGTTAAGGCCGAGTTGATCCTGGGCAAGGGAGACTATGAATATTCTCTGCCATTTTACGGAGAACGAAGGCCTACACTGATAGATATGGCAAAAGGAATTGATCCAAAGATCGATCCGGAATTTGAAAAGAAATATGAGAACCTAAAGAGAGATGAGGAGAATAACTTGCTGGTTGGCGAGGCCTACATGCCCCTGCAGGGAAAAGGCGATGCATACCTCCTGGGAAGCGCATCTGCGCTCTATGACTCAAATGGAGATTATTGGGGAGCGATCGAATCGATACGTGATATAACAGATCGAAAGCGTGTGGAAGAGGAGCTCCAAAGGTCCAAGGAGATGGCTGAATCAGCCACCCGGGCAAAGTCCGAGTTCCTGGCCAACATGAGCCACGAGATCCGGACGCCAATGAATGCTGTTATCGGTCTTACAGAACTGCTCATGGATGAGAAGGATGAGAAGCTGACTTCGGCGCAAAGGGAATGCGTCGAGATGATCCGCATCAGCGGGGATACTCTCCTCTCTATCATCAATAATATCCTCGATCTCACCAAGATCGAGGCGAACATGACAGAGCTGGAGCACCGGCCAATCGATGTTAAGGGTTGCATTGAATCCTCTATGGATCTCGTGTCCGGGAGCGTCGGCGATAAAAGAATAAAATTTTCATATAAAATCGAAGAGAACGTCCCCCAATTTATCATGGGAGATCCCACAAGGCTCTGTCAGATCCTGATAAACCTGCTCAATAATGCAGTGAAGTTCACCGAGCAAGGCGAGATTGCAGTCTCTGTATCAAACACCAATCTGGATGATGGCGGATATGAGATTCATTTTGCGGTGAAGGATACTGGAATAGGAATCCCTGAAGACAAGATGTCCCGCCTATTTCGATCTTTCAGCCAGGTTGATGCCTCGACGGCACGCAAGTATGGCGGCACTGGATTGGGCCTTGCCATAAGCAAGAAGCTCACAGAGATGATGAATGGACGAATGTGGGTAGAGAGCGCTGTTGGAGTGGGTTCAGTATTTCATTTTACAATTCGGGCGGATCCTATCATCGGCGAACCCTTAGATCTGTCAAAGCCGGACAACTTGTACGCACACGGGAAGCAGAAGATCAAGGATCTGGAGAGATCTAATTCCGAATTGAATATCCTGCTAGCAGAGGACAACGTAGTCAATCAGATAGTCACAAAGAAGATGCTCAGTAAGCTGGGCTATAATGCGGATGTAGCGTCCAGCGGCATCGAGGCCCTGAAAGCGCTGGAGAAGAAGAGATACGATTTGATATTCATGGACGTGCAGATGCCGGAGATGGACGGCCTGGAGGCAGCGAGGGAGATACGCCGTCGCTGGCCTGAGGGAGGCCCGAAGATAATAGCAGTAACTGCATCTGCTTTTAAAGGAGATCAGGAGATGTGTCTGGCGGCTGGAATGGACGGCTATATAATGAAGCCCACCAAGATAGAGGCTATAAGAGAAGCCCTGCAAGCTGTGGCAAAGGACTAAGCAGGAGAAGGGCTGGGAGATCTTCTGAGCATAGGATCAAGATTCAGGCGGATCGGAAATGAATCGCCCCACTTCAATTGGAGGAACCTGGTATCCTGGTGGTGGCCGATCCGCCTGAATCTTGGCTGTGGCGCCGAACACGAGGCAGCACAACACCGAATCGCACAATCCCCTCAGGGATCCCACAGAATCTCACTTTGTGGCTACATCTCGATTTCGGCATCATCTTGATCTGGTGCCGCCTCATGTCCCGACTGTGTATTGGCACGAGATCTCAGGCAGATTGCTGTGCCAATCACGGGACGCAATTCTTTTTCATCCTGCCTGTTATCCCGCAGGCGCGCAACCGAATGCAATTACCTCGACGGCATGCATCATCTGCATCACGGATTAATGTACCTGCTCCCAGGAGCGGCACGAATTTTTGCTCGCAGGAAGAGGCAAATCAATGGCCAGATTCAGCAGATCACTGTCGGATGCGTTTTGGCCCACAGTACGCCCGCCAGACCCTTTCATGAGACGGCAATCTATCTATATAATCATTATAGATATTTGTAGTTTTCGGTCGGGACTACACAGTCAAGACTGCAATAGGGACTGGAGTGCAGAATCCTGGACGCATTTCGCACCCATATTAGCTCAAACAAAATTGAATTAAGGGTTCATCGATTGACCATCTATTTAAATGATGGCCCGCCAGCTATGATCAACAAATCATAAAATGTTAAAAAACAAGGAGTCCTTAAGATGAACCTGCAAAAGCACGTCAGCCTGAATATCAACGTTCGCGGCCTGGGCGAATCACCGACCCTCGCTATCAATGAGAGGGTAAAGCTATTGCAGGGACAGGGGAAAAAGATCTACAACTTCGGACTGGGTCAATCCCCTTTCCCTGTGCCGGCGCCGGTGGTCGAGGCTCTGCGGCTGCATGCTCATGAAAAAGATTATCTGCCCGTCAAAGGCCTTTCTGCCCTCAAAGAAGCTGTGGCTGGATTCCACAGACAAAAAGATCTGGTGGAGGCTAACTCTGATTGCGTCCTTGTGGGCCCTGGCTCAAAGGAGCTCATGTTCTTGCTGCAGCTGGTATTCTATGGTGAGATCATCGTGCCCACACCCTGCTGGGTCTCCTATGTCCCTCAGGCTCAGATCTTGGGAAAAAAGATAAGCCTGCTTCATACCTCTTTTGAGGATAAATGGCACATAAGTGCTGATCGCCTCCGCCAGCATCTGGAAGGGGAGCAGGATCTATACCGTCCAAGGATATTGGTTCTAAACTATCCTGGAAATCCTGATGGCCTCACCTATACCGCAGATGAGCTCAAAGAGATCGCCAGGGTTGCCCGGGAGTATGAGATCATCCTCCTCTCTGACGAGATCTATGGGCAGCTTCATCACAAGGGCGGTCATGTCTCAGTTGCCCGCTACTATCCAGAGGGGACCATAATCAGCTCCGGCCTGTCCAAGTGGTGCGGTGCTGGTGGCTGGAGGTTGGGAACATTCACCTTTCCTCAGAGCCTGGACTGGCTGATGGAGTCGATGGCAGCTGTAGCCAGCGAGACGTACACCTCGGTGAGCGCACCCATCCAGTATGCCGGTGTGCAGGCATTCCGGGGATCAATGGCCATCGAGCGCTACCTCTGGAACGCCCGCCGTATCCTTTCCGTCCTGGGACAAAGGTGCTACCGAAATTTGGCAGATGCTGGGGTCAGGGTCCATGCGCCCGAGGGTGCATTCTACATGTTCCCGGATTTCTCTCCCTTCTCCAGAAGGCTCGCTAAGAAGAATGTGCTGAACAGCACCATGCTCTGCGAGAGGCTGCTGCAGGAAAAAGGCGTTGCTATGCTGCCGGGAAGAGCGTTCGAGAGGCCCCATGAGGAGCTCACTGCCCGGATATCCTACATCAATTTTGTCGGCAACAGATCCCTGGCAGCGGGAGAGACCATTCCCCCTCACCAGGAGCTTCCAGCTGATTTCATCCAGGCTCACTGCGAAGATACCCTTGCAGGCATAGAGGCGATCGTCGACTGGCTGGAAGAGTAGCCAGTCCCGATTTTTTTAGGCCATCCATTGTGTCGCATAACGATCCTCTTAATAATAATACCATATGCTTCTGTAATCCTCCGGGTTCTCGCCTCTTTTGATCAGCCTCTGAAGGTATCGGTGAATGGAGACATCCGTGTAGATGTAGGGCAACACCCTGGCTATGTTCTTCTCCCAGGGAAGGAAGGAGTATACCCTTCGCCCCTCAGAGGTAATGCCAATCAGCTCATGATTCTGCCAGGCCCGAAGGTGGTCCTTGCCCAGCCCCGGGACATTGAATACCGGCTCATCGGTGCGGAATATGCCCGGAAGCAGCCTTGCCTCTTCCTTGCGCTCCTGCAGGATGCGAGCTATGGGAACAGCATAGTCCTCCATCTCCGTCTTGCCCTTCATATTAAAGGTATAATAGGGGTCCACTCCGATCTGTTTCAAGATAATCCTCAGAGACGACGTCTCAAATTTGCGGCTGTTGGCAAAGGTGAAGACCTGCTGGTTATAGATCTCAATTCCCGTCTTCTTCACCCTTATTATCGCGGCCAGCGTCTCTGGTGTCACCTCATAGGGATGCATGAAATGAGTCACCAGGCAGAGGTTTCTCCTTCCAAGCTCCTGGTAGCTGCCCAAGATCTCGCAGAGCTCTTCGGTGAGCCTCTGGGGGACAGTAGCTGGCGTCCTGCTGGCCACTCTTATGCTCTTCAGGTGAGGGATCTGGGAGAGCCTGTTCAGGATCCTGTCGATCAACGAGTCATCCATCACCAGGGGGTCTCCACCGGTTAGAAGGACATCCATCATCTCTTCATGCTCATAAAACCAATCTATTGCCGCCTCGATCTTCTCCATTGGAGCGAGGGCGGAGGCCATGAGAGGAGAAGAGATCTCCCAGTTGCGCTGGCAGTAGACGCAGATCTGCGGGCAAGACTCATAGGGCTTAACAATGGCCACCCGGGGGTAGCGTCGGGTTATCAGATCTATGGGAGAAGTGTCCCTCTCCCTCATGAAGTCGAAGGCCCACTTCTTGTCCTTTCTGTGGGCGATCATATTCTCCACATAGCTGAGCGGAGGAAAGACCTGCCTGCGAACAGCATAATCCATGTCAGAGGGCTCTTTGTCCATTAGATGGAGATAATGGGGAGTAACGCCGAAAGGCACATGGTTCTCCAGGGCCAGTCTGATGGATGCTTCATGCTCTTCGTCTAATTTTATTGCTCTTTTGATTGTTTCTAATCCCTGAATATCTTTAAAAACATGCCGAAATTGCCATCGCCAATCCTGCCAATCATCCTCGTTGGAGTTGAGGATATCCAGGATCCTCCTTCTATTCTCATCTCGCTTTTCGATAATGCCCGGATCGAGGCCCGATTTATACCTTGACAGGTATCTGTCCATTCGCTCTCCCATTTGGTCCAGGTAATCGGAGCGCATCACTCCTGCGGTCCGGCCCTCAAATTCATCGAAATTCGGTATGTCTATTCCTTCCATCAATCGGGAAGGATATACATCCGCCTTCATTTTCAGCGCTTTAAAGAAATGGGCGAACTCATCGATGAAGTCGTCACCAACGTCAGAATCACCATCGGTGGCCGCCTTCCAGAGGTTTTCCAGGGAAGAGGTGCCGGAGATGCGTTCATTTTTCGGAGATATTACATTCTTGAGTGTTCGTATGGCTTCTTTGAAAAGAACGTAATCCCATGTCTCGATCTCACTTACATCGCATGCATAAGTCCATTCTCTGGCCTCGATGTATCGAGCCACCTTATTGCGGGCGCTTTCTAACGATTTGCTCTCCTTGAGCAGCACATACAGCTCTGGTGCTGCGTCCCAGCATGTATCCCATCTCGCAGTCATGTCATGTGTTCTTCTTGCCGCATTTTACTTTAATTTTTCTTAGATATGGAGTCTTTAAGAAAGCATCATATTTATATAAAAATTCATATGCAATGCCCGACCAAGGCCAAGAAGATCAAGTAAAGATCACATTTTTGGGCTCCTCGCTATCTAGAATGGGTGAACTTGAATCGCAAAAACTCTATGTCTCAGTGCCTCTATGGTAAACCGCGATGCTCTAACCCAACCACAGAGACACAGAGGAACAGAGGCTATAATCTCTGCCCGGACCTCACCCACATAATTCAGCGAAGAGCCCATTTTTGCAGCCCGGAGTCATTCGCTCCCGATGTGGTTAATGAATATTTTCATTTATGCTCAAAAGGGGAATGATCAAAAGATGAATTATCGAGAGACGAATGATCTATAGATGATCTCTGAAGGCCAGTATCAGGAAACCTGGCTATTTCGATGCTCTCCGAAGCTATTCTTATTCCTTCTGATCTCTGTATCTCCTCCAGGATTCTTCTGCTGATTTTGGTTCTTAAGATCCTTCTCTGCCTGGCTGGAGCCACATATCTTGCCGTCAATTCGATCCAGTTGTCAGTGAGCTTAAAGAAGATCCCCGGATCGGTTGAGCTTTTTAAGATGTAATACTTTCTTTGCATATGGGATATCTCCTCTTCAGCGTACTCTTTCATCATATGCGTCTCCTGGATGACGATATCCATGATCAATGATTCAGCAGCTCTCCAATCGCTGTCATAGCTTATTGGGAGGGTTATCTCATCCCACACAAAGCTAAAGTCTTTAGTATAATTATTCACAGCATTGGATAATACCAGAAAGTTGGGCAGAGAGGAGAGCCTGCCGGTATGCTGATCTGAGGAAACCCATTCGCTCATCTCCATGATGGTGGTATGGAGCAAATTGATATCTATTACATCCCCTTTCTTTCCTGCTACCTCTATCCTATCTCCAACTTTATAGATGCTATTGAACATGATCACCAGCCCACCCACTAGGTTCTTTGCCACATCCTGAATGGAGATGGTAAATGCGGCTGCCACCAGGCCGAATCCTAGCAGCAGAGTTCTTATATCTTCCACCCAAATAATCCAAATAATAATAAAATTAATTAATAAATATATGGAATAGAGCATCTTTGAGAAATAATATCTTTTATCGGTGGAGGTGAAATTTTTGATGATACGATCTTCCAGAAGTACTCGGAATACGATATAGATCATCAAAATCGCTATGATAGTGATGATTGTGCGGTTGATATAGCTACTCTGATAAATAAATGTAGTAAGCCACAGCACAAATGCGAAGACCGCCAGGGATGCGGGGATAAACCAGCTTCGAGCCATGAGGATATCGTCCTTGACTATTTTAAGAGGATCAAAGTATATATCAGTATCATCTCTATCCTCATCCAGTCTATTCCTTCCTATACCTCTCTAATCCGACCAGGTCTCGGGCAAGAACATCAGTACCACGGGAAGGATCTCCAGCCGGCCGATGTACATACAAAACGTGGCCAGAACCTTTCCGGATTCGGATATAGCATTGAAATCCATTGCCACCACCCCGAATCCCGGACCCACAACACCAAGACAGCATGCTGCTGCGGAAATAGCAGATAAGGAACCAAACTGGGGGTTTGATGCCTCGGTGATGGAAAAGGCAACGGCTGCAAGGATGAAGATCATTACATACAGCTGAATAAAAAGAATAACGGACTTGACTGTATTCTCCTTGACCACCTTATCTGCCATCCTTATGGTGATAACTGCCTTTGGGTGGAGGCTTCGGATCAGCTCAGCGTGCACATATTTCAGGACTATCAGCACCCTTCCCACCTTCATTCCTCCTCCTGTCGATCCTGTGCATCCACCAATTATCATCAATAGCATCAGGACGAGCTTTGCTGCCAGGGACCAGGAGTCATAATTGAAGTTGTTCACAAAGCCGGTGGTGGTCATAGTGGTGATCACCTGAAATACGGATGAGCGAAGGGCATCGAAGAAGCCTCCCGGTATTTGCCCGAAGATCATCAATATAATAATCGAAATAAACACTATTATGATATAGAACCTGAACTCTGCATCTCTGATCAGATAATTTAAATTTTTCTTTAGTATAATCTGATGATATATGATGAAATTGGTTCCTCCGAGCAAGAGAAAGATGCAGATGATGGCCTCCACCAGAATGCTATTGTATTCCGCAATACTGTAGGCCCTTGGGGAAAAACCTGCAGTTGAAATGCTTGAAAATGATGTGCATAGGGAGTCATAGACCGGGAGGCCTGCTGCCACTAGCAGCAGAGCTTCCATTCCTGTCAATCCAAGATAAATCCCCCAGAAGGCTTTAGCCGTGCTCTTAACCCTGGGTGTCAGCGCCTCTTTCATAAGGCCCAGGCCCTCAACGGAATAAAGCTCTCTTCCTGCCACGCCCAGATTGGGAAGAATGGCGATGAACAGCAGGATTATACCCATACCGCCCAGGAACTGGGAGAAAGATCTCCAGAATAGAAGGCCGAAGTAGGTTTCCTTTATAGTGAGAAGATCGATAAAATTCAGTGTCAGGCCGAAATCGAGCTCGATTATCCCTATAGGGGACCAGTGGATAAGCTGATGTGTGGTTCTCTCTACGAGTGCATAGGCCAGGCTGCTATGCACTGCCTCCTTGCTTAGAGTCCAATAGTGCTGTGAATCATACTCGCTGAGGATGGTAGCTCCCGTTGTAGTAAAACCGGACATCGATTCAAAGAATGCATCGACCAGCCCCAATCCCAGCAGCAAGTAGGGAAGAGCTCCGATCAGCCCTGCCATGAGCCAGCCGAATGAGACGGCAGCAAATGCATCCTTACGTCCCATATCGGATTTCTCCCCAAAATGCTTCAGGATCAGGCCGACGATAATTGCCAGAAGAGAGCTGATGCCAAAGGCCACCACCCCCAGGGGCTCCTTGTAGATGGCGGAGACGATTCCTGGTATGAGCATAAGTGTACCCAGCAGCATAGCCAGCATGCCCAGGATCCTCAGGATGATCCTTATCTTCATTATGTCGAGAGATCGGTTAAGGATGTTAATAACAATTGCCATATCCGTCTGATATAACAAAGGAGAAGAGAAGGAGACCGTATAAGAATTCCTGATCTTGGATTATTTTTTTAAAGGATTGCAACCATAGCGCGGAAAGGCCTTTCATCGGGCAAGGTCTTTTCTAATTGGATATATAAAAAAGATTTTAAAATTCAATTTACTTAGGCTCTTCTCAGAGCTATGAAGGCTACAGCCAGGAATCCTAAGGCGGCAAGCGCTGCTGCAAATCCTGGTACCTTTTCTGCTGCTTCCTCTGCCTTCTGGGCAGCCTCATCTACCTTTTCTGCTGCTTGGCTAGCTTCTTCGGCTTTCTGCTCGACCTTCTCTGCTGCTTTAGTTATGTTTTCTGCTGCAGTGGTGTTGGCGGTCAGATTCTCCACATGCTCAGCGGCAGATTTGAGATCTGCTGTTGCGTTCTCCGTTAGCTGTGCCGCTATTTCCACCTGTTTTGCAGACTCTTCCACTTGCATAGCTGCCTCAGCAACTTTGTCAGTCTCCTCTGCGCTTGCAGTTGTAACTGCAACCAACAGCATTAATGCTGCTGCTAAGATCACCACAACATTCTTCATGCTTTTGCCTCAGTGTTTTGCGCGAAACCACGAAGACGGTTGTATATATATCTAATGAATGATGTATGCTCAAAGTTTGGACTGGAGTTATTTTTATTAGATAAATATATTTTATTGTGGGCTTTTATGTTAAATTTTCTTGGTAGAAGCAGGTGGAAACAAGGCATTTATTTTGCCAGAAAACCTTAGGCTCATGGGAATGCCATCCAATAGAGTTTATTTTTAATTTTTATATACATATAGATTAATCTCAGCCTGCTCGCTGCGTCAAAGAGAGGATGGGCCATATTCCTGAGAAGGACAGACTGAGGATAAGAATAAGGATGAGAATAAAACCAGCCTTGAGGAAATGGGGATTAATGCGCAAAAAAGACATCCTGCGCATATCTTGATACCCTCGTGCATATACTGCTCACATTTGAACATCGCGAAAGCAAGAGGATCGGATCTTCCTTTATGGAGATGGAATGATATGATGCAAAAGTGATGGAATTTGCTTATGCAACAGGGTGATGGATATTGTTTACGGAACAGAGAGATGGAGATTAGTGATGCAGCAGAGTGACGGAACAGGTTGATGGAGCTAGGGCTCTGGCAATGGAAATCAGCCTTTTGAGCAGATAGGGCCGAATCGCCGATCACTCAATCCAGGAGGAGATTTGGGCCGGTCGGCCTCTCTTATTATGATTTCAATCATAATTCCTGGCAAATTCCTCATCTGACATGGTGAAAAGGATGATAGCATCATATATGCTAAGAGCGAGTGTTATGGCAAATCCGATTGCCGTCAGGCTAATCAGGATATATATTATTCCCATCTTTATGCTTCCAAGATAGAACTTATGCGCTCCAGCTATCCCCAAAAACAGGGCAAGCAATGCGGCAGTGATTCTGCTTCGTCCCTCATTGGCCGGGCGGGGGAGATGCTTTATCCGCAGGCCGCAAATGGGGCATATCTTGGCCGCATTATCGATGCAGGATTTGCATTCAGGACAAATCATTGCAGTCTTGACAAGAATCTTCTCTCCTCCGGCATTCTCTCCATCTTCAGAGCCACCAATATTCTCGCTGTCTTCATTCAAGGCCACAACCTCATCTGCACGGATGATCTGATTTCTCCTTCTCCGCCTAAATATGTTGCTGCTGGACAAGCCGCTGTACTGGCTCCATTATTTCAGCGAAAGCATCATTTATTATCATTCATCGATGAGATCATTTAAGAGCATCCAATATCATTTGAGGTAGTTTGCAGGAGATTGATGAATGAAGTGGCGCACGGGCAGAAAGAGCGAGAATATTGAGGATCGCAGATCCTCTGGAATTTCTGGCAAGGCTGCAGGGGGCATCGGAGGTCTTGGGATTTTGTTGCTCCTTCTCATATCCATGTTTTTAGGAGTGGATCCCGGTCAGATCATCCAGGGAATAGACTCAACCGGAGCCTCAAGTCAGGGGTCACAGATGTCGACGGAGGAGCAGAACGAGAGTGCTGAGTTCGTATCTCTAGTCCTGGGCGATACAGAAGCTACCTGGAGCGATATCTTTGCCGAGGACCTGGGCCGAACCTACATAGAACCAAAGCTGGTTCTATTTTCCGGCGGTGTGCAGTCTGCTTGCGGACAGGCTAGCTCTCAGGTGGGGCCATTTTACTGTCCCAGCGACCAGAAGGTCTATCTCGATCTTGAATTTTTAAAAGAACTCCAGGATAGACTGGGAGCTACAGGAGACTTTGCTCAGGCCTATGTCATATCTCATGAGGTCGGCCACCATGTTCAGACCCTCACTGGCACCCTGCAATACGTGGATACGATGAATAAGAGGGTGAGCCAGAAGGAGGCCAATGAGCTATCGGTAGCCTTGGAACTCCAGGCTGACTGTTATGCCGGTGTTTGGGCCAATCGCGCATCCCAGCAGGACCTCATTCTTGAGCCAGGGGATATCGAAGAGGGCCTCAACGCCGCCAGCGCCGTAGGAGACGACCGCCTGCAGAAGCAGTCACAGGGATATGTGGTGCCTGACTCCTTCACCCATGGCACATCTGCCCAGCGGGTGGCATCCTTCAGAAAAGGACTTGAGTCTGGGGATTTATTTGCATGTGACAGCTCTCTGCTTCCGCCGGTAAAATAAGAGCATGAGGAGAGATCAAAATAAGAGAGGGATGAAATTCGAGCCCTCCTGATTTCTTTTTTTCTTTTGTCTTAAGGCCTCTGTTCCTCTGCGCCTCTGCTGTTGGGTCAGAGCATCGCGTTTCACCACTAAGGCGAAGAGATACAGAGATTTTGCGATTCAGGTTCACCCATGCTAAATGGCGAGGAGCCGTTCCATAAGCCAAGCTGCCGTGAGCTACAGAGAACGGACCTGCAGTGCTGGGGCGCAGGGGTAGAGAGGGCTCCGGTCTTCAGGCCGGAGATGAATCGTACCCCGCCCTAAGCTATGAACCTTAATATACTATAACAGCGTAGAACTGTACATGCTTAAGGCTTGCAAGTTCAGGCTTTATCCCACAAAGTCTCAGATAACCAAGATGGAGCGAACGCCGAACTTGTGCCGATGGACATACAACCAGACTCTAGCATACAGAAAGAACGCCTGGGAGAATGAAGGCAAATCAGTTTCCAAATATGAAACGAACGCTCTTCTTCCTGGTTGGAAAGAGGATAAACCCGAACTGAGAGACGTATATGCTCAGACCCTTCAGAATGTTCAGGAGCGGGTAGATCTAGCCTTTAAAGCCTTTTTCAGAAGGGTTAAGGCGGGAGAAGAACCCGGATATCCCAGATTCCGAGGGAAGGGTTGGTACGATTCATTTACTTATCCACAACCTGAGAAGGGCGGCAATCTTGTTAACGGCATGGTACGTCTTCCCAAGATAGGCGATATCAAGATCAAGCTCCATCGCCAGATAGAAGGCAAGATCAAACGGCTGACCGTCAGAAGGACAGCCACAGGCAAATGGTTTGCATGCTTCTCCGTCGAAACGGAAGATGTTCCTCTCCCCCCCTGGAAAGATGGGGCTGTAGTAGGTATTGATGTCGGCCTTGAGAGCTTCGCCACCTTTTCCAATGGTGAGACGATAGCTAATCCTCGATTCTTCCGAGAAGAAGAACACGAGTTAGCTAGAGCCCAAAGGAAACTCTCTAAGGCTCCTAAAGGAACTCCAGATCGCAAGAAAGCTCTTAAGGTTGTTGAGCGAGTCCATGAGCGGATAGCTAACAAGCGATATGAGTTTGCCCATCAGGTTAGTCATAACTTGGTAGATAGATTTGGTCTAATATCTTTTGAAGATCTTAACATCAAAGGCATGGTTCATAATCATTGCCTGGCTAAAAGCATCTCAGACGTAGCTTGGAACATGCTAGTGACTTTAACCTCTTACAAGGCTGCAAGTGCCGGTTCGGTGGTGGTCCTGGTAGATCCAAGGAATACGTCTAAGATGTGTTCCAGGTGTGGTACTCTCATTGAAAAGTCGCTGTCCGATAGAGTCCATAACTGCACTCAGTGCGGGCTGTCGATGGACCGGGATTGGAACGCAGCGATAAATATTCTCAGATTGGGATTGCAATCTGTCGGCACAGGAAGCCGTGGAAGCCCCGCTCTTTAGGGCGGGGAGCAGTCACTTTACCGCTTCTGCGTACTTGCTGGAAAACTCATCGCACTGATCTATTATTCTGGACGTGGCCTCTTTCAGAGCAATAATGGGATCGGCCCCATTGGTTACGAGGCGGAAGACGGGGTTGTCCATTACCGGAAACTTTGTGTCATATGTTGCCATGAGGACTCTCTTGTCCTTCAACAGCTCCGTTCGGAGCAAGTTGAGAATGGTATGACCCTCTCCCACGAACTCAATGACTGCCTCATTCTCGGTCTTGGATATTATCTTCAGGTTCATCTACACTACCCCCAGCCCATAGGCGGAGCTCATCTTTCGCGTCTCGTTGTTGCCGCAATTGGGGCAGATGAGCTTTCCCTCCTTTCGCATCAAGCCGGTAAGACAGCGGTTGCAGTAAGCCTTTATCACTCCCAGATCCTCGTCTCCAGTCGAGAGCCTCATCTGCCGCTCATCGACGATCTTTGCCTTGAGGATGTCGCGCATGGAAAAGAGCGAGCGCAGATCCTTGACATAAGAGTTCTTCACATTGGATATGTGAATGGTGGCCTCCTCATCTGAGATTGGCCGGTCCTCGTAGCCTTTCTTGAAGGCCAGGGATACTATCACCAGGCTGTCTTTGAGATCGATTACCTCGCCCACTACTATATCGCCGTGGTTAAGCTTGACTGGGGCGTTGGTCTTGGGTATGACACTGGCAGACCTGGTCTTGGGATCGACCTTAACCAGGCCGGCAGTGGTGGCAAATATCATTCCTTCCCTGGCATAGGTGTAGTCTCCAGGAACGAACTCCTCCAAAGATCCCACCGTATCGCCGGGAAGCACAAAGCTATCTTCCATCATTTATTCCTCTGTAAATTCAATATACGGCTCGAGAATCGCCGCATCATTTCCGTCTCTTTTTTCATCGCTATGGCTCAATTAGAAATTACTAGTATCTAAAGCCTGGTATAAAGGCTTGGTCTCAAAAGCTTGGCTCCTCTAGGAATGCTGGCAGGTTATTCTGTATAGCTCAACCTCAATGACCTTGATGTCCTTGCTGTGAAACTCGAAGCATCTCTTCAAAGGAAATGGGATGCAATAGACCTCCTGCACCACATTGGGAAATATATATTTTTTAATGAAATCATGGCTTCCCCGGTTGTGCAGAGTATAAATATTCCGAGCGATCCTCTGAGCAGTGGAGAGGAAAGCGCGATCTCCCTCGCTGGCCTTCTGAGCTCCAAAGGGGGGATTCATGATCACTGTATCTATGCCTTCAAGCTCCAGCTTTCTCACGTCCGCCCGGATGAAGTCTACATGCACGCCCAGATTTTCTGCATTTTTTCTCGCCGTGGCCAGGGCATCTTTATCGATCTCCACTCCTACCGCCCTTGCACCCATGAGCGCCGCGCCGATGGCAAGAACGCCCGTCCCACATCCCAGGTCGCATACCGTACCCAGATCATTGCGCAGAGCAGCTAAGAAGAGAATCTCCGCCGCCACTGAGGCGGGCGTTGCATACTGCTCTCTAATAAATGAGGGCTCGGAAAAGCCCTCCAGTCGTTCCAGGGTCATCTCAAGCTGCTTCTTTTTCATCTCGATAGAGGATTCCCGCTCAGCCTATATCAAATATAGCACCGCCTCAACCGCCAAGAGAATGATCACCAGCACGCTCATGGCCTTGATCAGCATTACCGCCTTTTCCTGGCTGAATAGACCGCTGCCATAGCTGGAGGTTGATTCCTTAAACTCCGGTACTGCCTCGCGAAAGTCTGGACCAGAATCCTCAAGCCCTCTCTCCGGCCACTCCCCCCCCTGCATTCCGCCAAGATCATGGCGGTTTAGCTCTTCTATCAGCCCAGTATCTATGACCCCCTCGATCTTTTCGATATCATCCTCTGGCTTCTCCAGGTGGTCAAAGCCCTTGGCTCCATAAAATTGTGCCTGCCTCCAGGAATTAAAGCCAATTGGATTTTCTTTCTTGCAGGGAGTACTAGCCATGACAGGAACAAGCCAGCTGTCTTCTGGATGCATTATCTCTGAGACATATAGCTCAGAGGGCTCCACGGTGCCGTCAGTCAAAATCATGTTCCTGGCCCGCGCCCCATCCTCTGAGATCTCCAGATCCGGCAGCCCATCGAAATCCTCTTCCAGATCGGACTCGATCAGTTCATCCATCCCATCGATGATATCTGGCTGTATCCTCTTCTCACTGGAAATCAGATTCAGCGATTCATCCCAGGTGAGAACCTCCCGGGTATCATCTATCAGCTCCAGCAGGCTGTTGGCCATGGCCCCAGCGATTAGCAGTAACGCATCTTTCTCCGGACCGAAGCCCAACTCATTGCGGCGCGGCCCCTCCTCGCTGGCAGTGTCATCCCCTACCATCTGCCCTTCCAGTATCGCTGCTGCCTCGATCAATCTGCGGGCATCTCTCTCTTTTGGATCCTTTTCCAGAGATGAAAGGTGCTTTCCAGAGTGGCGCAGGTCCCCCGCAGCTGCGTGGAGCTTAGCTATCGGATCTTCAGTCTTTCTCTCAGCAGTCATGCTTGCCTTGAGGTTCTCCAGAGCGGAGACGAAGCTGGTGTCGACAATCGTGGCATTGCATTCCCTGGCACCTGCCAGCAGATGCTCGATTGAGCTGCTGACTGCCTTTGCCAATCGCCAGGGCTCGTCTCCCAGCAGGCCTATCGACCTTGCCTCTCTCATCCCGGATACGGCCTTCGCCAGACCTCTGATTCCGGCCTTTTTAGTCTCAGCTGCATTCTCTGCAGCCATATCCAGCGATGACAGAGCCTTCTGTGCAATTTCCACTGCCTCCTGGTCAGAGGTGTATCCGGATATCCTGGCAAGATAGGACCGACATTTAGCAATCTCTGACTTTGTTTTTATATCCGCCTGCATCTTGGGAAGAGAGGAAGCTAGCTCTAGGAAGCGATCTGATGCCCGGCCGAAATTCTTGGATGCCTCTTGCCTTTGCAGGCGGCCTGAGCCCAGACCCAGGTCCTCATTATCCTCTGCCTCTTCCAAAGAGCCCTTTGCCAGGGTGCTGTAAGCCGCGGCCAGTGAGGACAGAGCATTCTGATAACCAGGTTGGGCATTGCGGCTTATGAGATGGATGGCCTTTTCCAAAGATTCGCGAGCAGAAGATGCATCTCCCTTCTCTAGCTGCATCCGTCCCATATTAGAGAGGACGATCCCCTTGCTTTGGGTCTGGCCATACTCTTCGAACAGGTCGAGGCTCTGGCTGAAGTAGCTCTTAGCGCTATCCCAGTCGTATCTGTCGCTGGCAATCCGTCCCATCCTATCCATAATCCAGGCAGCGCTCTTCTTGTCGCCGAGCCTCTGGAAATCCTCGAGGCTTTTCTCAAAGTATCGAGTTGCCAGATCCCTCTCTCCCATGTCCGCATAGATCCTTCCAAGGCTCCCAGTCATCTGGGCAATGCCGAGATCATCACCCTGTTCCTCAAAGGTCTTCAGACTGCGGTAGCAGTACTCTATGGCCCGATCCCAATCCCGGTTCTGACGGTAGGCAGATCCCAGGTTTCCCAGGACATGGGCAAGGCCTAGGAGATCCTCTGATTTTTCAAAGCAACAAGCGGATTTTTTGTAGTAGAAGGCTGCTCGGGCCAAATCTCCCTGGCGGGCATAGGCTTGACCGAGATTGTTTTGAAGAACCGGCCTCAAAACCGGATCGCTGCAGAGAGATAAGGCCCGGTTATAAGCGCTTATGGCAAGGGAATATAATCCGGTGCTGCGACAGATATCGCCCAGCCGCTTGATCTCGTAGATATCCTCAAGGCAGCCGGAAAGCTGGCGACAGATATCCTCATCGATCTCGCCATTCTTGGCGCTTTCCAGCAGCTTGGCGGTCAGCTCCGGGCAACTCCCCTCGATAGCCTTGCTGCTGATCTTTTGCAGGCCATCCCCTCCCTTGGAAAACGATTCATAGATCTCCTGGAGAACGACTAATTGATCCATGGATTATAAGATAACTTATATCTTTATATAGTTTTTGAATAGATCAAATTTTGCCATTTCTATTGACTGATTTTAAGACTACTGATTAATTGGAAAAATTTGATAAATTGAGTAATTATTTCAGCCAAATCTGACTAGTATTATTAAGATAGTAATAATTGGTGCCTCCCTTTGAAAATCCAGAATCGAAAAAAATTTTCCTCCAAATCAAGGATTATCATCCGAAATCCTTTTGAAGAAGCCTTTTATACCTTGATCCAGGAGCAATTTTGGAGATCGGCTAGAATGGAGTTTACAGCGCAGGAAAGGTATGAATTTAAGCGTCTTCTTGACGGCCTCCGGAGCAAGAAGGGCAGGGGCACAGAGCTCATTTCCCTGTATATCCCTCCTGATAAGCAGATATCTGATGTTACCAGTCAGTTGCGGGAGGAATACGGGCAAGCATCCAATATAAAGTCGAGAGTGACAAGGCTTAGCGTCCAGGGCTCCCTCGAGTCAGCCATGTCCAGGCTCAAGCTCATACCAAAACCTCCGGAGAATGGCGTCGTCCTATTTATCGGTAGCGTGGACATAGGGGCCAATCGCACAGAGCTCTTCAGCGCAGCTTTAGAGCCGCCTGATCCCATAGTAACCTACAGATATCACTGCGACTCCTCCTTTTATCTCGAGCCTTTGGAGGAGATGCTGGCAGACAAGAGGACCTTTGGTCTCATCGTCCTGGACAGGCGCGAGGCTGCAATTGGCCTATTGAAAGGGAAATATATCGAGTCCCTCAAGACCCTGACATCTACCGTTCCAGGCAAGCAGAGAAAGGGCGGCCAGTCCAGCCACAGGTTCCAGCAGCTTCGTCTGATTGCCATTCACGATTTCTATAAAAGAATAGGTGAGTCGGCCAATGACGCATTTCTGCCCATTGATCCCAAGGACCTTGAAGGAATCCTGATCGGTGGGCCTTCTCCCACCAAAGAGGAGTTTGTGGAAGGAGGCTTTCTGCACCATGAGCTGCAGCGAAAGGTCCTGGCGGCGTTGGATGTCTCCTACACCGATGAGTCAGGTCTGTATGAGCTGGTGGATACTGCTCAAGAGCAGCTCGCGGACCTGGAGGTCACCCAGGATAAAGAGATAATGCGCCGGTTCATGAAGGAGCTGGTATCAGATAAAGGCCTGGCGGCATACGGGGAAAAGGAGGTCCGCCACAACCTGGAGCTTGGGGCGGTTGATGTTCTTCTCCTATCCGAGGACCTCAGAAAGACCAGGGCCAAGATCGTTTGCACCAATCGCAGTTGCGACTATACCGACAGCCAGACCAGGAGTGGCTCATCTGAGCCGGTAGGAACCTGCTTGAAATGCTCCAGCCCGCTGACCATTGAGGAAGAGGTGGATATAGTGTCCGACCTGTCCAAGCTGGCAGAGCTGAGCGGGGCAGAGGTCAAGATCATCTCTACTGAATTTGAGGAAGGAGCACAGCTCTTCCGGGCCTTTGGCGGCATAGCTGCTATCCTCAGATACAAGACCAGCCACATATAGGGGCGATGAGAACGATCGAGGTCACAGTCTATTCAGCCGTTCAGCTTACGGAAAGGGTTGATAGGGTAGTCTTGGCGATTGAGAACATCTTTCCCGGTCTGATAATGGACATTCGCACCGATCGTATCGACGCTTATGATGGCCCTCAATCCTTGAGAAGATTGCATCGCCTCCTGAGAAGCCAGGAGATTCTGGATGCTGCCAGGTCTGTTTTAGAGCGAGGCCGAAGCTGCAATATAATCCATTTTCAGCTCAGCAAGCAGGCAGCCTATATGGGAATGGTGAGCTTTCCCCCTCAAGAGGAGTCCCTGGGTTCATTGCATATCCAGATTCAGGCCACAGATCCAGAGAGGGTCATCGACTGGCTGGCACCTGTCACGGAGAATGGAGTGGCAGTCGAGGAGATCGATTTATTCGAAGGCACATCGGATAGTGCATCAAATAGCAGCGCAATAGATAGCCCGTTAGATGGCGCATCAAATGGTGCGATGGAGGAGGATGTTTAGCTTTTCGTCCAGCAAGCTGGTGGACCGGCCCTTTGACTGGGCCTACCAGCTGGAGGATCTGGGATATAGCGGCTGGGAGATAGTCAACGAAGGAAGACAGAGGTTGACTGAGGGAAATCTCCCCGAGGCCAGGAAGATCGTAGAGACGACAGGACTGGTCATAACCATTCACCTGCCCTACTCGGACCTGAATTTAGCCTCAGTCAACCAGCCCATATGGGAGGAGACGGTGCGACAGATGAAGACCTGCCTGGACCTGGCAAGCGATTTTGCCCGCCTGGCGGTGGTTCATCCCGGCCACTTCTCTCCCCTGGGAATGCATATGCCAGACGCTGCCTGGCTGCAGAACATAAAGGGAATCCAGGAGATCTGCGATCATGCCTCGAATCTGGACATGAGAGTGGCAGTCGAGAATATGGTGAACATGCCTGCAATCCTGGGGAGGCGCCCGGAGGAGATCGAAGGCATAATTGAGACTGTGGACCGGGATAACCTCGGATTCATCTTCGATGTGGGACATGCCAATACCAATGGAAATGTAGAGGATTTTTTGAGGCTTAAGGATATGATGATCCACATCCATGCCCATGACAACCATGGGGAGAGAGACGAGCATCTGCCGGTGGGAAATGGCACTGTACCCTGGAAGAAGGTGCTGGCTGCTCTGAACGGCTACAGTGGCCGGATAGTAACCGAATCGCGCTCTTTGGAAGAGGGCCAGAGATCGGTCAAGAGGCTCAAAAGGCTGCTGGATGATACCCGGAAATGATATCTTCTTTAGGAATAAGAGACTGGGATTATGTCCGGACCGTCCACATTTGAGAACATCTCTGAGGGATTGCTCAGAAGCTTCGATGACAAAGACCGGGCTCGCGAGGAGGCTCTGTCCCTCTCCCGGAGGGTGATACGCCTGTGCTCTTCATCAATCAGATCGATGCACAGAAACGAATTTCCCGCGGCAAAGAGGCTGGTCGATGAGGCAGCAGAAGAGCTGGAGAAGATCCGGGAGCTTTTAGGGAACCATCAGGATGTACGCTATGCAGGCTTTGTGGACGGAGCAGAGCAGGAGTACGCCGAGGCCATCTCCGTCTACTCCATCATCACCAGAAATGAGATCCTCACCCCGGCTGAGGTGGGTGTGGAATTGGCGAACTATCTGGCGGGTTTGGGCGACGTGTGCGGTGAGCTTCGCCGTCATATTCTGGACCTCATTCGCTCCGGCAGGGCAAAAGATGGCGAATACTTCCTGGAGGTCATGGAAGAGATCTATTATCTGCTGATGCTATTCGACTATCCGGATGCTATAACCAGGGGTCTGCGGAGGAAGAGCGATCTTGCCAGGTCCATGCTGGAAAGGACCCGAGGGGACCTCACCAATGCCCTGGAGATATCCAGAATGGAATCATTATTTCTTAAAACAAAATAAACTCAAAAAGCCTTAAATCAATAGATCATGGAGTTTAAGTCATGAAGTTCGATCCCAATCAGATCCGGGAGGCGGCCCGGAAGGATTTCGATAAGACCTGGCAGGAAGGAAGAGAGTACCTTGGCCGGCCATCCTTGAATGAGAGATATCCGCGAAATAGCTATTCCTTCGGCTCAGTTCATCCTATCTTCGATACCGTTCAGAAGCTACGAGAGGCCTATATTCGCCTCGGCTTCAATGAGGCCATGAATCCGGTGATGGTCGAGGCCCAGGATGTCTACCGCCAGTTCGGCTCCGAGGCTCTTGCCGTTCTGGACAGGTGCTTTTATCTCGCCGGCCTTCCCCGGCCGGACATCGGCATATCGGACGAGAGGATCGCCCAGATAAACGCCCTCCTGGGTCGGGAGCTCTCGGCAGAGGAGGTGGAGGCGCTCCGTCAGATCCTCCATTCCTACAAAAAGGGGAAGGTTGAGGGCGACGACCTGGTGGGAGAGATCGCTCATGCCCTTTCTGCTCACGATGCTCTGATAGGCACTGTCCTGGAGAAGGTGTTTCCGGAGTTCAAAGGACTGAAAGCAGAGGCCACCAGTCGCACCTTGAGAAGCCATATGACAAGTGGCTGGTTTCTGTCCCTCTCCAACCTCCATTACCGCCAGAGGCTGCCCATCAGACTCTTCTCTGTGGACCGATGCTTCCGCCGGGAGCAGGCGGAGGATGCCGCCCGCCTGATGAGCTACTATTCGGCCAGCTGTGTGATCATGGATGAGGATGTATCCATAGAAGATGGGAAGGCGGTTGCAGACGGCCTCCTCAGCCAGTTCGGTTTCCAGAAGTTCCAGTTCCGACCGGATGACAAGAGGAGCAAGTACTACGTTCCCGGAACTCAGATCGAGGTCTATGCTTATCATCCGGGACTGGTCGGCTCGGCCACCAAGTACAGCAGCGGCTGGGTTGAGGTGGCTACATTCGGCATCTACTCGCCCACTGCCCTGTCCCAATATGATATCCCCTATCCGGTCATGAACCTGGGGCTGGGAGTGGAGCGGATCGCCATGATTCTGCATAACTCTCAGGATGTGAGAGCTCTCTCCTACCCCCAGTTCCAGGCCAATTGGGAGCTCACTGCCCGGGAGATGGCCCAGATGATCGCTGTTGAAATGACCCCCAGCACGCCAGAGGGGCAGGCGATAGCCGAATCTGTGATCGGGGTGTGCCTTGAGCATGGTGATGCCGCCTCTCCCTGCGAGTTTCCTGCCTGGGAGGGAGAGCTCTTCGGAAGGCATATTCAGGTCTGGGTGGTCGAGCCGGAGGAGAACACCAAGCTCTGCGGCCCGGCTGCCCTCAATGAGATCGTGGTCCATAAGCAGAACGTCATGGGCATCCCCCGCACCTCCCGCTGGGAGGAGGCGTTCAATGAGGGAGTGAGCACAGGCATTCGATTCATCGATTCCTTTGCTGCTCTTTCTGCCTATGAGATCGAGGCGGCGGCAATGAAAGGCAATGAGTCTGAGACCAGAGCGAGGATTGTGAGAAGCCCGGCGGATATAAACATCAAGATTCACCCAGCTCTCGAGAGGTACATCACCAGCTACAAGCACAAGATCGACCTGAGGGGACCGGTCTTCACCACGGTGAAGAGCAAGCTGCTCTGACCGGATGGATTGCGGGAATTTTGAGAGGAAATAAAGGGGAATTGAGAGGAGCATGAAGGACGCATCATCCAATTCCGCTGCCAAGAAGGCGGCAGGTGAGGCAGCGGCAGAGCTGGTCAGGAACGGTATGGTGGTTGGCCTGGGCACGGGCTCCACTGTGGCCTGGACGATAAAGAGGCTGGGAGAGAGGGTCAGAGAGGAGGATCTGGACTTTTGTGGCGTTCCCACCTCTTTTCAGGCCGAACAGCTGGCCATAGAATCAAATATAAGGCTCACCAGCTTAAACCAGCATCCAGTTCTTGATCTGGCCATCGACGGGGCAGACCAGGTGGACATAAACCTGATGGTGATCAAGGGCGGCGGAGCGGCGCATACCCGGGAGAAGGTGGTATCCTGCTCGGCCAAGTGGTTCGTGATCGTTGCCGATCAGTCCAAGTTTGTAGAAAGACTAACCTGGCCGGTGCCTGTGGAGGTGATTCCCATCGCCTTTAGGCTAACAGGAAGGAGGCTGGAGGAACTGGGAGGCAAGCCGGTGCTGCGACAGGGATTGAGGAAGGACGGGCCGGTGATCACCGATAACGGGAATTTCGTTATGGACGTGGACTTCGGGACCATCGAGGATCCCAGGTCTCTTGCGGCCAAGATCAGCCTCATTCCTGGAGTGGTGGAGCACGGCATATTCGATAACTTGGATGAGCTTTATCTCGCCCGGGCGGGAGGTATGGAAAGAATTAAAAGAGCTCTTCGCTGAATTATGTGGGTGAGTTCAAGCAGAGCTTTTCTCATAAGAAAGACCTGCGTATCATCAAGCTGAACGGTAATTTCGCTTGCTATCGCAGCAGCAACCGACTTCTTGTGAATATCCAGTCCACCACCTTTATCTAACTCTTTAGCCATAACTGATGCTGTCCTGATATGGGCAGATGACACAATCCCTCGTGGGACAAATTTTCCATTCGCGTTCAAGACGCATGCTTGTCTACGAGAGGTAAACATGGTTAGTTTGTGGGTTGGAATCAGAGTTCCAATGAGGCAGCAGCCTTCACTGCCCATATCAAGCATAACAGGGATACCAGGCTTATCACAGTTTTCATCCTGCTTGTATGATCCCTGTCCTGAGGATCATTCGAGTTTGTGGAAAGCCGCTATGCTCTGACCCAACCTCAGAGGCACAGAGGAATAAAAGGCAATATTCTCTGCCTGAACTCACTCAGATAATTCAGCGAAGAGCTGGAATAGATCTGCAATACGAAGAGACTAATTTTATAGCATTACTGATTGTGTCATAGCAATAGATCCTCAACCTCCCCAGCCATCAGACCGGCTGATATTGCCCGCCCTGGAATTGACAGCCGACCGGCAGCCAGAATTCGTTGCCTGTCGCAGCGGAACCGGTCTGAAGGGGAGAATGCTGAGTAGAATGAGGCAAGCCTTTTGACCCTGGACAGAGAACGATGAAAAACGGTGGGAAAAGGTTTTGTTCGACGGTCTTGGAGAGCATAAAGAGGTGCGACTAAAATGACGGAAACTGAAAACGAGAAGGCTGCGCCCAGAGTCAAGAGGCTGGAGGACCTGGTGGCATACCAGGACGGCTCCGTGGTCAGCCGGGAGATAATCCACAAGAGCACGGGAACGGCTACCATCTTCGCCTTCGACATCGGCCAGGGGCTGAGCGAGCATACTGCCCCCTTTGACGCCCTGGTGAACATCGTCGATGGTGAGGTTGAGATCACAATATCGGGAAAAGCCTATAGACTGGCAAAAGGAGACTGCATAATCCTGCCTGCGGGCGAGCCCCATGCCCTCAAGGCAATCAGCAGATTCAAGATGCTGTTGGTGATGATCAGATCCTGAGAAGCAATATCATAAGGTAATGCAATGAGCCTCAAAGTTACTCTCCTTGGCACCGGCGTTGGCATCCCCCAGCCCGGCCGCTCTCAGGCAGCGATATTGATAGAGAATGATCTGCCTCTGCTCCTCGATTGCGGTGCGGGCACCCTCTTGCGCCTGGATCAAGTGGGAGCAGGCCCAGAAGCGATTGACACTGTAGTGCTCAGCCATCTTCACCTGGACCATGTCCACGATCTTCTCGCCCTGGCCAATGGGCGCTACCTATCCGGCCTTCAGGGATTATCGATCTTCGGCCCCGCGGGCACGAGAGAATGGTTCGAGAGCCTCCAGGCCGCCTATCCAAACCTGGAGAGGATGGAGTCTCATGTGCAGGAGCTCAAGGCCATGGACTCCTTCTCCATCAAGGGCTTTGACATCTTTGCCGAGGAGGCGCTCCACAGCGTTACTGCTCTCGCCTATCGCCTGGAAGCGGAGGAGAGGGTGATCGTCTATTCCGGTGACACCGAGCCCTCTGCCCGGGTGGCAGCTTTAGCCGATGGCTCAGATCTGCTCATTCACGAGTGTTCGTTTCCCGAGCCCTTCGATGTCACCAACCATACCACTCCATTGAAGCTGGGAAATATGCTCAGCAATCATGATCTGAAAAGGGTGGTCCTCACCCATCTATATCCCCAGGCAGAGGGGCATGAGGACGAGATGGCTCAGCAGGTGATAGAGCTATCTGGAGCGCCCACCATTGTGGGATGGGATATGATGATCATGGAGATCTGATGGAAATGGAGAACCAATGATAAAAGCAATAGCAGTCGATATCGACGGCACCCTGACCGATATGAACCGGGTGCTTTGTCCGGAATCCCTGCTGGCCATAAAAAGGCTGTTTGTGCCTGTGATTTTGAGCACAGGAAACACCCATTGCTTCTCCAGAACGGTCTCCGTTATCCTGGGCACCCCACGCATATTCATCGCTGAGAACGGAGGAGTTCTGTCCTACTCCGAGGATGAGCTGGAGATCCTGGCAGATCAGCAGGTCTGCGAGGATGCTTTTTTGAGGCTGTCGGAGGAGTTCATCCTGAAAAAGTACGACTCCTCCCGGCACAAGTACCGCTTCACCGATGTCATCCTGGAGAGGAACTTCGACCTGGGAGCGCTGGTCAGGCGTGCGGATGAGCTCGGCCTGCCAGTGGATATCGTGGACACTGCCTTTGCGGTGCACATCAAGGATCGAAGGGTGAACAAGGGAACAGGCCTGACCAGAATTGCCCAGCATTTGAATCTGGACCCGATGGATTTTGCTGCCATTGGAGACAGCATGAGCGACCGGCCCATGTTCGAGGTGGCGGGCTTTCGGGCCTCCGTGGGCAATGGCCGCCCGGGGCTGAAGGAGATCTCCGACTATGTGGCCAAAAAGGATTTTGGCGCGGGGTTCGCCGAGATTGTAGATTATATGATAGAAGAGGAAATGCTCTCAGACAGCCTTTAGCCATCCTTTTTTGGCGGAGCCTTTCCGGACTCCTCCATCCTGGCCAAGAGCCTCGCCCAGTTGTTCTCGCAGATGATCCACCACTCCAGTGTCTCCTTGGCAAAGAGGCGGGCGGCGGGGCAGAAGGCGTCCACCGCCAGATTGTAAGGCAGCTGGGCCAGAGGGGGATGAAGAGGATACTTGCGGCAGGTTAGGGGTCTGATCTCATAGATCTTGCAGCCTCTTTTGGCATGATCATAAAACGGGCAGGGCTGCTTGAGAATCCAGCCGTCCAGAGCTCTGTCAAATCTGGAAAGCCTTTCTAGCTTCCTCTTCCCGATCTTCGCAGCGATCCGGTCGAAATCCTCCTTTTCGAGCAGCAGTCCCGCTCCCGGGGTAAAGCAGCACAGGCCACACTGCTGGCAACGAAACCGCTCCCAGAAAAGCTCGACCCCCTGGTTTGAGCCCTCCTCACCATCTCTGGCCGGCAGGGGGAGGGAGATGTCAAAGGGCACCTTCTCTCCCCGATCTATCTGGCGGAACTGCTCTGCCTTTTTCAACACCGACCAGTGGGCGCGATTCCGCAGCAGTTCTTTATGGCGTTCCTGTCTCTTATCCTCAATGCATGAGCTGCGACAGAGCTGGTGGCAGAGCCTGCGAACCTGGTCTATCCGATCGCTGGGTTTTTTCATCTCTGATCTTCCAGTCCCTCTCTGTTTTTTCTGCTATTAATACCGTCTTGGATACTTTCGCCCCGCGCGGCTTGCCTTTATCTTTCTCCAGATGGATGGCGTTACCATCCTGTGATTGATAATCCAGATTTTGGTGATATAGATGTCCAAGAATCCAGAGATTGCCCGGCTTGCATCCGGCCTTGCCGCCTATCAGGATGCCATTCGATCTGCCAATGAGGATCTGATCAAGCTCTCCCAGAGGTTTGGGAGGATGATGCCCCGGCTGCAGAAGCTCGATTCCTCCTCCATCCTCCTGTGGCTGGGCTTGTACAACAAGATCAAGGATGCGGCAAAGAGGACGGAAGATGAGGCCTCAGATCTGCTGAATAGCGATCTCGCCACTGCCAACCCCGTTCTGCAGCTGCAGGTCAATTATTACCAGGCCCAAAGCCAGAGGCTCTATGCCAAGATGGAGATAATGGATGATGTTCTGAACGGCATGATGGAGGACCTTCTGGAGAATGGAGAGTTCGAGCAGACACAGAAAGAAGAGATGAGAGTCGCATTGGAGGGGACCATGAAAAAGAGTCTCAACCGCTCAGATGCAGCTTCGGTATCGGCCTGATATGATTCAGGCCAGTGCTATATTTGGCACTTCGCTGAATTATCTGGGTGAGTTCAGGCAGAGAATATGGCCTCTGTTCCTCTGTGCCTCTGTGGTTGGGTCAAAGAATAGTGGCTTTCCACAGAGGTGAAAAGATACAGAGAATTTCCGCTTCAAGTCCACCCATGCCAAATAGCGAGGAGCCCTATATTTTATGAGTGTGCTATAATTTATTGTGGAACTAATAAGAAAGTAAATTAATTTAAATTAGTAGTATGATTAATTCTGGCTGCGCGATGTTTCTTATTGTCGATTTTTATGGTTTATAAGATGGATTTGCACAGTGTTCTGATCAGAATGAACGTAATCGTCTATTTAATTCCAGGTGGCTCATCAATGCAGCGAGGTTGAAGCTAAATGAACCAGAAGAGAAGAACCAATGACATAATCGCTTCAGAGATCCTGAAGCTATGCATGAATGGCGCGAGCAAGACCCGGATCATTCATAAGGCAAATCTGAATTTCTTGAGCGCTAAATCCCACATCGAAAGTCTGATGAATAATGGGCTGATGGAGGCCGTTCCCACTGGCTCAAAAGTCATCTACCGCACCACCCCTAAAGGAGCGGAGCTATCTCGGGTATTCGGTCAGTTCCATAGCGAGATCGACAAGCTATTTTCATATGCTTGAACCTTCAGCAAGCCTCATATGCAATGATTGAAATTCCAGCATTATGTTCAAGCTGGGAGAATATTATGAAGAAGAAGCCACTCGCGTCGCCAACTATCTGAGGGATGCGGGCTTCAAGGTGGATGTCAAAGGCCTGGTCACTGCCCAATCGGAGTTTGTGGCCTTTCTGCAAGGCAAAGCCAGCGAGCTTAGAGAGCGGAACAGAATATTAGAGAGGCATGAGAAATTTATCTCCGCCATGAAGGCCGTGCTGGAAAAGGCATCCAATGATGAGGAGCTCATGGATCTGTATCTGGCTGAGCTGGACCCGGATTGGAGAACCAAGAGAGAGAGGATGAACGAGAAGGATTTGGAGGAGGCGGACGAAAAAACCAGAGATGAGTTATTCGAATCCTTGGCATACTCAATAGTGGCTCTGGATTTCGCCAAGGATCTCTACAATCTCAACGATATCAAGCCGGGTGAGCCAATAGGTGACCTGCTGGATGATCCTGTGATCAATATTCATCTGAAATCCCAAGAGGCAGATCCCGAGGATCCTCTGCTCAATGAGCGATTGGAGGTGGATCTGGAAAAAATGTATGTGGTCAGCATAGATGAGTCCTCCTCAGCGCTCTTCCGGGATATCGATGAGGATTTTCAGGAGAATTATTACCAGGAGTATCAACTGATCACGGCTCTGGGATTGGTGGTGGAGGATCTATTGGAGTGCCCAGAGAAGGGAAAGATGGATATCGAGGATTTTGCCGAAAGGTGCATTCTTGATGTTGGCAGTAGATTCACCATGAGCGTTGACGCCAGCCTGGTGGCAGAGGAGATAGCCCGCTCCCTGGAAAAAAGGGGAATGCTGAAGATCAAGGGCAACACCATAAAGTGGAAGGCATAGCTCGAGACGAATGATTGGGGATGATCGATCCTGGCAAACCTTTATCTTCTATCAGCCATTCTCCCCCTCTAGTTCCGGAATGTGACCATTAGGTCGAACCGGCCAAGGTGAAGATAGATGAGATCTTTTTACAGCTATATCGGCGATGCCTGGTCCTCTCCTCGAGAGGGATACGTGGGCGCGCTGAGGCAGGACAGGCTCAAGGCCTGGCGCCAGGAGAGCACAGTGCAAAAGATCGAGCGGCCCACCAGACTGGACAGGGCGCGGGCACTCGGCTATAAGGCCAAGCAGGGCATAATCGTGGCGCGTGTCAAGGTAAGAAGGGGCGGCAGAAGAAAGTCCCGCTATGAGAGAAACAGAAAGACCAGCAAGATGGGAGTAAACACCATCACCATGGCCAAGTCCATCCAGAGGATCGCCGAGGAGCGAGCGGGCAGAAGGTACCGCAACATGGAGGTCCTGAACTCTTACTGGGTGGCAGAGGACGGCAAACAGAAGTTCTATGAGGTCATCTTGGTAGATCCCCACTCCACCTCCATCAAGAGCGACAAGGACCTCTGCTGGGTCGCAGACAACGTCCACCGGGGCAGAGCGGTGCGTGGCAAGACCAGCGCTGGCCGCAAGGGCAGGGGCCAGAGGCACAAGGGCTTTGGCACTGAGAAGACCAGGCCCGGCATCAGAGCCCACGATGGCAGAGGTAAGTGATCGATAAAATCTCTATTCGGGCCTTTGTGGCAGTGACGGAGGACGAGGGGCGTGTGCGCGAAGCTCTGAGCATCTTCGTCCCTCTGGACCATATATCCTCCCAGACTGCTTTAGGCCATTTCGGAAATGAGATCAAAATCCTCGAGGCTTCTCTGAGAAGAAAGGAGGCTCAGGCTTTCTTTCAAATTTTGCATGAGCAGCTGCCCTCAGAGGACAGCTTTCGCCTTCACCATGAGATACCAGAGCGGCTGGAGGGAGCGAGCCACTTCCATCTTCGCTTGGACAAGCAGGCCGCCTACAAAGGCCTCTTCCGCCTGACGGAATCCAAGGACGCTCTGGACATCTGCGCTCTGGTCAAGACCTATCCCTCCAATCGCCAGCAGGCCATCAAGATCCTAAGTGAGCTCATATGAGCTACTTTGAGTGCCTGAGAGCCTATCCTGAAGGATCGTCCTCCGCCAGCCGCATGGCATTGAAGGCAAAAAGCCTGGGCTACGGGGGAATCATAATATGCAACACAGCCCCCGGCAATCTCTTCCGGCCAGAAGCAGCAGAGAGGATAAGAGGGATTGAGGTTGCCATCGGGGCGGAGGTGATGGCAAAGGATGTCAAATCCCTTCGCAGCAGGATTACATCTCTTCGGCCGAGATACCATCTCCTCCTGATTCGGGCTGCAACGGAGGAGCTGGTGCGCACAGCCAGCGAGGACCCCAACGTCGACGTATTAATCCCCTCATATAGCAGCCGCCGGCCGCTGGGCATAGCTGCCGCCCGCGCCGCCAAGCTAAACCAGGTGGCAATAGGATTTGACCTCGGTCCTTTCTTTCGTCTATCGGGTCGGCATCGCTCCAGATGGCTTGAGTCACTGGGACGGAACCTGCAGCTAGCACGCAAGTTCGATCTGCGCCTTCTGCTCACAGTCGGGGCCAGGTCCCACCTGGACCTTCGTTCTCCCCGTGACATCATCGCCCTGGCGGAGGTGATGGGCTTCGAGCACCAGGAGGCCTGCCGGGCCCTGTCCCTGGCCGGTGATATCATGGCTCTGAATCGCAGATGCTGGCCTTCCCCGGGGGTAGAGCTACTTTGAGAAGCAGACTGCCCGTCCTCCGGATGAGGAGGAGATATATGATATTCCAGCTGGAGGCAGAAGGAGAGATAGAGGGCAAGGATTTGATCAAAGAGATCATAGCCAGCCAGCATACCCTCTTCGGCGATATCGGCAGCGCAAAAAACAGGCTCCATCTGATCTCCTTCGATGGCCGCCAGGGCATATTGCGCTTTCATCATAAGCACATGGACCAGGCCAGGGCCACTTTAGCCTCAATTCATTCCATCCAGGGAACTAGAGCGGCTCTGCAGGCAAAAGGGGTCTCGGGGACGATTAAATCGGCCACAGAAAAGTATTTACCACGTCTATGTAAAATAAACGGTGATTGCGACAGAAGAAGAATCGAGCTGAAAGAAGTTTCCGGGTGCATTATTCGCACCCAAGGCCTAGAGGTCGATCTCTGTCCAGATGACAGCGAATGGACCCGAGGTTCAGATACCAGATATCTGGGACTGACCTCTTTCGATTTATGTGGAGGACACGAGGATGCAGATGGCACCGCAGATGGGTTATGATAGGGCTATTACTGTATTCAGCCCTGATGGCAGACTATTTCAAGTTGAATATGCCCGCGAGGCAGTCCGTAGAGGAACTACGGCAGTAGGCATTAAGGTAAAGGACGGCGTAGCTGTGCTGGTGGATAAAAGAATCACTAGCAGGCTAATGGAACCCAAATCGATTGAGAAGATATTCCAAATTGACAGCCACATCGGCGCAGCCACATCTGGCCTGGTAGCCGATGCCAGGGTGCTGATTGACCGGGCCAGGGTTGAAAGCCAGATCAACCGCCTGGTTTATGACGAGCCGATAGGGGTTGAGGCCCTGGCCAAGAAGATCTGCGACTTCAAGCAGCAGTACACCCAGTACGGCGGTGTGCGTCCCTTCGGAACCGCCCTTCTCATCATCGGCGCAGAAGAGGACAGGGCCCGGCTCTTTGAGACCGACCCCTCTGGAGCTCTGCTGGAGTACAAAGCCACAGGCATCGGAGCAGGCAGATCCTCAGTGATGGAGGTCTTCGAGGAGAAGTACAGAGAAGACCTGACCATGGACGAGGCGGTCCTCCTGGGCTTGGAGGCTCTTCACAGAGCAGCTGAAGGCAAGGTGGAGGCATCAACCACTGAGATCGGCATCATCAAGCTCTCTGATAAGCTATTTTATAAGTTGACAGAGAAAGAGGTCAGCGACTACGTAGAACGCATGAAGGCAATAGTCGCCTCCAATAAGGTCGAACCAGGCAAGGGAGAGGAAGGAGAGGCATAAGGATGGTCAGACTGGATGACGCAGTACCTGCCAGGCTGAAGACCCACGGAACCACCTTTGAGGTTTTGGTAGACCCGGACGGAGCGCTTGCCCTGAAGAGAGGCGATAGCGTCAACCTGGAAGACATCCTGGCGGTGGAGGATGTCTTCGAGAATGCCTCTCGGGGAGACAGAAGCCCGGAAGAAGATCTGCAAAAGGCCTTCGGAACCACTGATCCCCTCTCCATCGCTCCCGTCATCATCAAGAAAGGAGAGATAAGCCTTACCGCTGATCAGAGGAAGAGGTTCTTGGAGAACAAAAGGCGGCAGGTCATTGAGGTCATTGCCAGAAATGCCATCAATCCCCAGACAAAAACCCCTCATCCACCAGGCCGGATCGATCAGGCCATGACCGAGGCCCGCGTCAACATCGATCCCACCAAATCCACCGACGAGCTGGTCAAGATAGTGATGAAGGCCATTCGTCCTCTCATTCCCATAAGATTCGAGGAGGTGGAGGTGGCGGTCAAGGTTCCGCCTGAATTTGCTCCCAAGGCCTACGGAGAGATCTCCGCCTTTGGCAGACTAACTCGGGAAGCCTGGCAGAACAACGGCGCCTGGATCGGCGTGGTTCAGATACCTGCGGGCATGCAGACGGAGTTTTACGACCTGGTCAACCGGCTAACTAAAGGCGAGGCCGAGACGAAGCTTCTTAAGCATTAAGAATGGAGTAGGAAGCGCATGGATCGCAAGGTGGTAGTACCAGGTGATCTTCTCTCTGAGGATGCCAAGAGATCGGGCGAGGGGACTTACATTAAAGATGGAAGCGTCTACTCCTTGCTTTACGGACTTGCGAACTACAGGGATAAGATAAATGTCATACCTCTGGCGGGAAAGTATATGCCTGCGCCAGGGGATAATGTCATAGGAGTGGTGAAGGACATAACCTTCTCCAACTGGATCGTGGACATCAATTCGCCATATGACGGGCTTTTGCACATCTCGGAGTTTCCCAAGAGGATCGAATCGGATGAGATGTCTAAATATCTGCGCATCGGCAGCTCGATTATGACCCGGGTAAAGGATGTGGACCCCACGATGAAGGTGGAGCTAACCTTAAACGACCGAAAGCTGGGCCCGATCAGGACAGGACAGGTCATAGAGATCAGCCATACCCGGGTACCCAGGCTGATAGGCAAGGGCGGCTCCATGATCAGCATGCTGAAAAAAGAGGTAAACTGCAGCATATTCGTTGGCCAGAACGGCAGAATCTGGATCAACGGCTGTGCAGACGATACGGATCTGGCACTCAAGACGATTGCCCTGATAGAGAGAGAAGCCCATACCAATGGCCTGACGGACAGGATTGTGAGCTTCCTTAAGGCAGAGAAAGAGGCCAGAAGTTGATCGCTATGGATGAGAATGATATATCATTTTTCAAAGACGGACTCCGCCTGGACGGCCGGCGAGCCGACGAGCTCAGGCCGGTGAAGATAGAGGTGGGGATCCTGGCCAGAGCTGATGGCTCGTGTTACATCGAGATGGGAGGAAATAAGGTAATAGCTGCAGTATATGGGCCCAGAGAGGTCCACCCCAGACATCTGCAGGAGGTAACGAGAGCCATCGTGCGCTACAGATACAACATGGCATCCTTCTCCGTGGAGGAGAGAAAGCGTCCCGGGCCGGATCGACGGTCTTACGAGCTCTCCAAGGTGAGCCGGGAGGCGCTGGAGCCGGTGATCCTGACCTCATTTTTCCCCCGTTCGGTGATCGACGTCTTCGTGGAGGTTCTTCAGGCGGATGCAGGAACGAGGACCGCGGGCATAAATGCTGCGGCTGTAGCTCTTGCGGATGCGGGAATTCCTATGAAGAGCATGATATCCTCCTGTGCGGCAGGAAAGGTAGGAGATACCATTGTCCTGGACCCAATGAAAGAGGAGGACAACTTCGGACAGGCCGATCTGCCCATCGCCATGACCCCCAATGGCGATATCACCCTGATGCAGATGGATGGCAACCTGACGCCGGACGAGTTCGGACAAGCAGTAACGATGGCCATGAAAGGGGCAAAGGACATCTATGAGCTGCAACGGAGGGCTTTAGTGGCAAAGTATAGCCAGATCTCAACAGACTCAGCTCGAGAGGAGGTGCATCTCTGTGAGTAGCGTCATCTCCGAGATCAAGAAGGATTTCATATACAATCTCCTTATCAAGGGGGAGAGGATCGATGGCAGGAAATTCGATCAATACCGGGAGATCTCTATTGAGAGGGATGTCATTCGCAAGGCTGAGGGAAGCGCTCTGGTGAAGCTGGGATCCAGCCAGGTCCTGGTAGGAGTGAAGATGCAGCCCGGAGAGCCCTTCCAGGATTCTCCCAACCGGGGAGTCATAATCACCAATGCAGAGCTTGTGCCCCTGGCCTCGCCCTCTTTCGAGCCTGGGCCGCCCAATGAGGTGGGAATCGAGCTGGCCCGGTTGGTGGATCGGGGGGTGCGCGAATCGAAGGCGGTGGACCTTGAAGCTCTCTGCATCGAGCCGGGAAAGAAGGTCTGGATAGTGTTCATCGATGTGCATATTCTGGATGACTGCGGAAACATTCTCGATGCAGCCTCGCTGGGGGCAATATCTGCCCTTTTATGCACCAAGGTACCTGCATCCAGGTTTGGCCTGGGCGAGGATTATATCCTGCCCATAAGGGACATTCCCATAGCCACGACCGCGATTGAATTTTCCGATGTGCTGATGTTCGATCCCGGAGTGGAAGAGGAGGCGATAGCCAACACCAAGCTCACAGTCATCACCACCACAAACGGAGATATCTGCGGAATGCAGAAGAGCGGCACAGGAATGCTGAATCCAGAGCAGGTCTACCGCATCATTGATATAGCATGTGAGAAGGCGAAAGAAATCCGGGAAAAGTTTCTGGAAGCTTAAACGGAAGTAAAGATCATGGCAAAGCAGACTACAAAGGGAAAGAAGAGCAGATCGGCAGCCAGGTTTGGCGCGAGATACGGCCGCAAGTCGAGGAAGCTCGTGGCCGATCTGGAGGAGAAGAGCAAGGCCTCTTATGATTGCCCCCAGTGTGGAAGGAATAAGGTAAAAAGGACAAGCACAGCCATATGGAGCTGCAGAAAATGTGGATATACCTTCGCAGGCGGGTCCTTTTTGCCCGAGACCTCTTTAGGCCGCTCTGTCTTGCGGTCTCTCAAGAAGAGCCTTGAGGCGGATTAAAGGATGGCCTACAAGTGTACCAGATGCAAGAAGATCGTGGAGATTGACTACGAGTACAGCGGCATACGCTGTCCTTACTGCGGCCATAGGATCCTTATGAAGGAGCGGCCCACCACGGTCAAGAAGATGAAAGCCGTCTGATGCTGGTCACCACCGCGCGAGACCCTTCTTCCAAAGCGAGAAGGTTTGGGCGGGCGCTAGCGGCCTTCCTCTCCGTCCCCTATCTCAACCGGGGAAAGCATAGCTCTGGAGGAGAGGATACCTGGCTGGTGGTGGTGGAGGATCATGGCAACCCCCGGGGCCTGGTCAAGCGTTCTATAGCAGGAGAAGAATTGCTTGCCTTTCGGCTGCTGGGCGAGCCGCTGGCGGGACGGCTGAAGAAGGATGTGCCTGTGGTTACGGGACGGTCGACTGAATCAAAAGCGATTGCTCAGTTCTTTGAGCTGAGGTGGTCGCATCTTCCCGATCCAGAGGCGAGAACGATTTCCGTGGCATCTGGCAGGATAGATTTCATGGATGAAGGCGCGACCAGGTTCAGTCTGAGGCTATGAAGGGCTGGACAGAGCTGGTCATAGAGACGCCTCATTCCCAGGAGATCTATGAGGCGCTGGCACCGGAGTTGAACGATGAGATCCACCGGTCGAATATCGAGTTGGTCGAAGGACCTGGCTTTGTTCGATTGAAGATCCTGGGCGAGGATGTGGTCTCCCTTCGGGCAGCCTTAAATACCTGGATAAGGTTGGTCAAGATCGCAATTGAGATGGTGAGTTTATGAGTGGCGAATTGCCTCCGCAGATACAAAACCAGTTGGCTCAGCTTCAGCAGCTTCAGCAGCAGGCTCAGGCTGTTATGACTCAGAAGACCCAGATAGAGGGTCTGATCAGAGAGACCGAAGCAGCGCTAAAAGAGCTGGAGAAGAGCGCAGACGACGCTGTTATATACAAGAGCGTCGGCGAACTTCTATTCAGAGCGGACAAATTGAAGCTGACTGAGGAATTGAAAGAGAGAAAGGACATGATGGATATCAGGCTTAAGACGATGGCAAAGCAAGAAGAGCGCATTCAAGGGCGCTTTACACAGCTTCAGGAACAGCTTAAGCAGTCATTAGGTCAGATGCCGCCCAAGGGCGGCTAAACAAACTCGCGGACCCGTGGCTTAGCCAGGATATAGCACCGGGCTTCTAACCCGGGGGTCGCGGGTTCGAATCCCGCCGGGTCCGTTTTATATTTTTTGAGGATATATGTGCGAACTGACGGTTTATACCCTGAAAGGTGGAGTCCGGGAAAAGGTCATGGAGAGCGTGGTCAGACTGATGGTCCATGACGGCAAGGTGATCCTGGAAGGCATATTCGGCGATTCCATGGAAGTTGAGGGAAGGATCTCCGAAGTGAATATAATGTCCCAATCGGCCACCATAATCGGATGAAGATCCCAATTCGGCTCATAAAGCTTATGGACTTGAAAATGGATGAGAAAAGCTATGAGACCAATTGAGACCATTTGTGTGCTGTCCATATCCCTGCTTTTAGCATCGATAATGGGCTGCCTGGCAGAGGATAGCACTGGTTCCCTTGAAGGCAATCCGGATATTCCAAAAACGATGCTGCCGGATGGATTCGAGCTGTTGGCTGCCCTCCCTGAGATGGACTCCAATGTGAATATGACCGATTATATAACCGAGTTCTATGGAGAAAAAGAGATCAAGCCGATCAATATCTCTGTAGGAATATATCAATGGGAGGCCAAGGAAGGCGGCCAGCCCTATGATGCCAAGGTCACATATATCCGATTGCCTGATCAGGAACAGGCACTAGCAGCCATCAATAACTTCAGGTCCCAGGAGGATTACGCCGATCAGATCGCCAGAGGCCTTAAGATATTCGGAAATGCCACAATCAACGACCACGATGCTCTGGAGATAAGACACATCCAAAATAGCAACAGCTACAAATATATTTATCTCTGGAACAATTTAGATCTGGTGGTACTGGTCGAAGGCAACAATGATAAAAATCAGAGCCTGCAGCTTGCTTCTGCCACAGGCCTCTGAAAATCTTTTTTTACCTGTAGTTCAGCTCGAGATCTCCCTCGCGCCAGTTGTAAACCGGATAGCTCTTTCTCCTATGGCCCGATGCCTGCAATGCCTGCACCACCAGGGGCACAGTGATGGTGGCATCGGAGAAGACCTGCACCTTGCTTGCCTCCTTTTTCACCTTGCCCCAGGAGACCGCCTCCTCAAATGTGCAGCCTGATAGCCCTCCCCAATGGGGAGAGTCAGCGGTATACTGAATGGCATAGCTATGCCCTCCGGAGTAGTTGCCTATGAGCTCCGCTATGACCTCGGTCTGCTGGATGAAGTTCTTGGGGACCCCGCCACCGATATATATCACACCAGTCTGGGCGGACCTCTCCACTATCCTTGTGATCTCATCCACATCCTTGATCTGATCGACCAAAACCCTGCAGCCTTCGCGCAGGGCAATAACCATCCCAATGCCCCAGGAGCTATCTCCCAGAGCAGGAACGAATATGGGGACACCAGCTTTATGGGCAGCACCGAGGATGGTGGTATCGGGCAGCCCCTTGCCCACCATCTCCATCAGCTCGCGGGAGGAGTAGCGGCGGTCCTGGTCTAAGCCCTTAACGAAATCCGATATGTAGTTGTCTGCCTTATGCAACTCGATCTCCGAGACGAATACATCGTATATCCGGTCGATCTTGCATTCGTTCAGGTAGGCGTCGTCAGCACACGAGCTCCCCCGAAAGTGAATTATCCCCAATCCCTCGCACAGATCATGGAATAGATTGGCCCCAGTGCTTACCAGACAGTCAACCTTCCTCTCCCTCAATAGATATGCAATGAACTCCCCGAGCCCCGCTGGGACCATAGCTCCCGCCAGTCCCAGGAAGATGGTTACATCCTCGTCCATCATCCTCTCCCAGACGCGCAGAGATGCGCCAAGCTGGCCACCCTGAAAGCCCATCCTGCCCATATCTCCAACCAGCTCAGCGACGCCCCGGTCCTTCATGGGGATCGTCGTCCTCTCTTTATTGCATATCAAATCATGACCGTGACTATGTTCCATTCTATCCCTCTTCAGCCTCTGGTTATAAATCGGACTGGAGACTCTTAAAGATTATCCACTCGTCAACTACCCCTCCCTGAAGGGATGGGCTTGTAGCTCCGCAAAAAGTCGGGCCACGATGGGCATATTGACTGATACCCTTGCCGCAATATTCCGCGCTGCGATTGTGTCAGCCGGACCAGAGAAGCCGCAGCAGACACACGAAAATTCGTCCCTTGTAGGACGGTTGGATCGAGATATAAGATGACAGATAGGGCATTCCTGGGAAGTATAAGCAGGATCAATGCAGATCAAGGGCACACCAGCTATGGCAGCCTTGTAGTCGATATATTGCCTGAGTTGATAGAAGCTCCAGTTATGCTGTTTGCGCCTCTGAGCCTTTGGAACCGTTATCCTCTCTCTTATGCCATAAAGATCTTCCAACACGATAGCAGACGAGGTGTCTATGGCCTTCGCAACCAGCTTCTTAGAGATGCAATGATTAACGTCTCTATGGAACCTAGCTTCTTTACCGGAAAGCTTCTTCAGATGACGTTTTGCGCTATCTGTTCCACAGCTCTGAAGATCGGCTTTGAGGTTATCGATTTTGGATCTAACCTTTTCAATCTTCTCACCAGAGAACTCTTCACCCGAAGAATCTACTGCAATATTCTTGATTCCAAGATCAACACCAAGAACATTTTGAGGAACAGACTTCTTTGGCTCGGGAACATCTACCACAACACAAAGATAGAATGTCCCATTCTGGAAGATGAGATCGGCCTGACCTCGGATTCTGTCAAGCCTTGGAGCATGGTAATCACAGATCACGACAGGCAGCTTAATTCTGCCATCGAGCGTCAGCAAGGATACCCTATCGAGTCCCTTCCAGGACATGATTCTCTGATCATAGATAACAGCTCCATTGGGATCAAATTTGGGCTTAATGGACTTATCTCTCTTGTAGGCTTCGCAGGACTTGGATATGGCCCTAACAGCCATCTGAGCAGAGATGCCAAACATTTCCCGAATATCACGATAAACAATCTTCTGCAATTCGATTTTGTTGGCTGTATGGAGTTCAAAAGCCTTTTCCCCCACGTAATTGCAGGCGGCGTTGAACTGATGCATAGTCTCAAGGAGCGCACGGTTATTTTCAGCCGAGGTATCCAGTTTGACTTTGAGGGTTTGCATCATTGCATAGATAATAACGATCCATATACATATAGAACTTTCGGCATTCCTCCCCACCCTGAAGGACGGGGGCTCCTGCCGAATTGAGGTGAAGTATTATATACCTATAGGATCTCTTAAGCAAGGTTCGAAGAGAACGGGCTCCGCATCACGAGAATGCAGAGTCTAAATGCTAGATGATTGTGATTTTGACTGGCAGGCAGGGGATGGCAGCAGATGAAGGCATACAGGGATCTGGGGGCAGACAGCAGATGAAGAAGGCGGAGATCTATGTGGAAAGCTGAGGATTCTATTGAGCTCTACGGAATAGAAAAATGGGGGAACGGCTATTTTTCTGTTAACGAGAAGGGAAATGTCGTCGTTCTTCCCAATAAGAATTTGTATCAATCCGTGGATATCATGGATCTCATTGAGGAGATAGAGAAATCCAGGGATCTGGAGTTCCCCGTCCTCCTCCGCTTTCCCCAGATGCTGGAGGACCGGATAGATGAGATCACAGGCGCATTTATGGGAGCTATAGAGGAGTTCAATTATTCCGGCACTTATCAGCCCATCTTTCCCATGAAGGTCAACCAGAGAAAAGAGGTCATCGAGTATATCATCAAATACGGAGCCAAGCATAAGATCGGTATGGAGGTGGGAACCAAGGCAGAGCTACTGGCCGCTCTCTCTTTAGGCCTGCCAAGATATGCTCCCCTGATCTGCAATGGCTACAAGGATGAGGATTATCTCCGCCTCGCCCTGAGCATTCACAATCTGAACAATATAATCATAGTGGTAGACCTTTTCGAGGAGATCTACGACATCCTGAAGTACGCCGATGCCATGGGCGTGGTGCCAAGAGTCGGGATGAGGGTGAAGCTCTTTGCCCGCGGCTCCGGCCGGTGGGTGGAGTCGGGTGGGGAGTCTGCCAAGTTCGGCCTCTCTACCAGCGAGGCCCTGGAATTGATGAGAATCCTCGAGGAGAGAGGGCTTACTAGCAGCCTGAAGATGCTCCACTTCCATATCGGCTCGCAGATCACCGACATCCGGACGGTCAAGAACGCAATGAACGAGGCTGCGAGGGTTTATGCCAAAGCGCGAAAGATGGCAGATATCGAGTATCTGAATGTGGGCGGCGGCCTCTCTGTGGACTACAACGGCTCGAACACCGCTACCCCTTCCAGCGCCAACTATTCTCTGCAGGAGTACGCGAACGACATCGTCTATACGGTGCAGAAGATCTGTGATGATGAGGAGGTCCCCTGTCCCACCATAGTCTCCGAGAGTGGAAGGGCCATCGCCGCCTACCACAGCATGCTCATCTTCAAGATAATCGGCAGAAAGAACGCCAAAAGCTCCCCTCTCCGGCCCCCGGATGATGAGGCACCCATGCAGATCGATGACCTCTGCAGCGCCTTCAAAGAGATCAACATCGATAACTACAAGGAGCACTACCATGATGCTCTGCAGTATAGAGACGAGCTTTACGACTCCTTCAATCTGGGGAACATCGGCCTTGAGGAGAGGGCTAAGGGCGAGACCCTATTCTGGATGGTCTGCAAAAAGGCGGCATTCCTGGCCAAGGAGGCAGGGGACGAGTCCGATGAGTTTTTAGAGCTGAAAAAGCTGGTCAGCCAGAAGTATATCGGCAACTTCTCTCTCTTCCAGTCCGTTCCAGACATGTGGGGGGTGGAACAGATATTCCCAACCATTCCTCTGCACCGCCTGGATGAGATGCCCAGCGAACGGGGCAGGATCGTGGATATCACCTGCGATTCAGACGGGGAGATCAAGAGGTATGCTGGAGACAGCGAGGGCCTGGAGTACCTGGAGATGCATCCCCTGCTGGAGAACCAGGACTATTATCTGGGCATCTTCCTCCTGGGAGCATATCAGGATACCCTGGGAGATTTTCATAACCTTCTGGGCTGCGCTCATGAGGTGCATGTCATGGCAGAGGATGGCGAGTGGTATATCTGCCAGAAGGTGGAGGGCGACACCTGCAAAAAATTGCTGGATTTCTTCAACTACGAGACCAAGGACTACATCTGGGAGATCATGGACCGCTGCGTGACCAGAAAAGAGAGCATCCGCAAGCGAGAGCTGGAGCAGATCGAAGCAGAGCTGAACCGCACCCTCAAGGGTTATACCTACTTCATCACCCGTCCCCCGCGGCAGTCGAAGAAGAAGAAGAAAGAGACGGAAAGGGATCTGGGTCAGCGGCGTCCTGAAGCACTGAAAGGCTGAAAAGCCATTGCCGCATCCCAGGTGGCAATAATCTTAAGTTCCTGACGGCTTTATCAGGTTGCTGATGCAATCCACGTCCCGGGTCAGCAGCCCTTTACTGGCCATTCCTGGAGTTCTGGCCAGCATTTTTTCTCTGGCCATAGGTCTGGTGGCTCTCTTGACCTCCCTTGCCTCCTTTGGCCGCCAGGCAGAGTATGGATATCTCATCTCCCCCGGAGCAGGCGGAATTCTGTTCATTCATCTCGCTATTGCAGGAATGGTGGGAATGGCCATCTATCTGGAGCAGGAGAAGGGGGCAAGATGTCTCCAGATCTCAATAGCTCTGGGCGGTCTACCATCCCTTATCATCTTTGCATACTTTCGGGAGTGGCTAGGCGGCATCTTCTTGATTGCTATCGCTGCTGCGGTCTATTATTCGTCCCAAAGAATGAGCAGCGCACCCTTGCTCCTCTTTTCCGGCCTGGTCGGCTTTCTGGTCGCCCAGCTGGCCATAACCACCCTCCCTTATGGCTGGAAGGCCTGGGCCATCCCCGGGGTGCTCTTCGTCCTTGCCGGACTGATCGTTCTGCTGAATGGCTATCTGGCTCTCCTTCCCACTGGCCGGGGCCGGGGAGCAAGGTTTGGCAGCCGGCTTCTCTATGCCCTCTTTTTTTCCCTGGTCGCATTCGGGGCCATCGCTCTGCTCATGCAGGTTCCTCATGATGCTGGTGGGAGAATTTCAAATGCTTGTGGCTGCAACGGCTCGAATCTCTCTGCGTCCGGCACCGCTGTATCCCTGGATCCAGGATCCTCCCAAGACCTTCGAGAGGAGATCATCGCGCCGGAGGATGTGCGGACATTTCCTCAGGAGGAGAGCATACTCTTTCAAGCTAAAGCCTGCGAGAATGAGCCATGTCAGTATCTCTGGTGGTCTGACCGGGACGGCATCCTGGACAGCAATCAGTCCTTTTCCCGCAGGGGCATGACAGCTGGATGGCATTCCGTCACTCTCACCGTCACCGACGGATCCGGCTGCGCCAGCCGGGATTCCATAGAGTTGGGAGTGGCCCCACCATCGGCCTGCAGCGATGTGTCTCCTCTGCCCAGATACTATCCGGTGGACACCCCCTGCCGGGATATCTGGCCCAATGGAACTGAATCCTGCCAGGAGATCGAGGTCTGCCATCCCGACCTGGACTACATCGTGCTGGACGCTGTGCGCTGCTGTAACGGTACCGCCTCCAGCCCGGCCTGCGCCTGGGCGCGCGCCCATGCCGATGGCGACAATAAGAGATGCAGGGGGCTTTACATCATTCGCGCCTTCGGGCCGGACGCGGTTTATATGCAGGGTTATGCACTTTTCAAGGCCTGCTGCTCCGGCTATCCGGAATGCACCCGCACCTCCTGGCCGAGCCTCGCCGGGACAGTATCCTTCCGGGAGGGGTTCAACCAGAATGTAGCTAACCTCTCCTGTCGGCAGGAGGAGTGGGGAGTTTCCGCCTGGCGCTCAGACACGAATATGAGCGAGAACAGTGCTGTGCTGGGGCTCTTTCCCGCCCATGCCACAGTCAATATCCTGCAGACTGGAGTGTGCGTGGATTATGCCGCCGCTCTGACCACTGCCCTGCGCAAAGCGGGCTACAACAAGAGCGAGGCCATGGTTGCCGCCAGCCTGGGATATGATCTGCCCTTGCTGGGAGACCATCCCGGCCATGCCTATAACCTGGTGAAGCTTCCCGGAGAGGAGGGATATCATATCGTGGACACCACCGGCAACGGGGAGGGCATAAATCCGGAGGGATTGCCGCATTACTTCTGGTTTGTGGGGAACTTCATGAACCAGCCTGTCCGGATCCGGGTCTTTGACTGGTGGGTGGGCTACTGCAGCAAGATCTCGCCCTATGGATTCAATGATCTGGGCAGCGTGAAGGCGCCCGCGAGCGCGGAGATCTGCGGATGTCCGGGCTGATCGGCTGATGATTGGACAAATCAGAGGCGTATCTGGGGCAGATCCCCCGCGCCACGATGGCTGAGGGCCCATTTCTGGCCAGCTCCTCCTGGAGGATCTGTTCCGCCTCCTGGACCGTTGCAGGAAGATCGAAGCCTCGCGTGGGCAGCAATCCCTCTAAAAGGGCAGTGAGATCCGGCACCTCCTGGCCTCCGGTCATGGCCGCCACATCGTTCTTTAAGACGACCGCCAATAGATCCCGCTTCTGCCAGAGGGCATTGATCAGGCCCTGCAGCCCGGAATGGGCCAGGGCGTAATCACCCACCAGGGCGATCCCCTTGGTACTGAAGCCAGAGGCCACTCCAATCGAGGAGCCCAGGCCGTATACCACATCCACCGACTGATAGGGAAGCCTGCTGGCGCGAATGGAGCAGCCGGCATCGCCTGCCACAGGCACATGCAGATCCCGCAGGGCATAAAAGAGGGAGGCGAAGGGGCAGTCCTCGCAGACTCCCCCTCTCCCCCCGGCCACGGTCTCGTACTCATTTACCGGTCCACCTGGCATGTCCGCATCATCCTTTAGAGCCTCCACTGCCTGAATGAGATCTTCTCGTTTCAGCTCTCCCGAGGGCAGGTGGCGGGTTAGCTTTCCTTTCACCTTTTCCAATCCGCCTAGCATGGATTCGATGAATGGCTCGGGCTCCTCAGCCACCAGGATGGTCTGGTGATCATCCAGAAACTGGCGAATGAGCCCCCAGGGCAGTGGGTTGACATAGGTCAAATAAAGACCGGAAACCTCCAGCCCTTCCGCCAGAACAGCAGGCCGTCCGCTTGCGATGATCCCCACACCGCCCGCGCATTTTTTCATCCGGTTCAGAGAAGAGGAAAAAGCAGCTCCCGCCGCTCGGGCCATGGTTTTTTCATGATGCCTCTGATTCAAGCCCCGCATGGTAAGATCCATGTCCAGCCTTCTAAATCGCTGCCCCGTCCCGAAAGTGGGCCGGGAGGAGATCTGGGGACACTCTTCTGCCAGGAGAGGGGCTGTCACCCGGACGATGACCGGCACTCTGAGCCCTTCTGAAAGGGAATAGGCCTCCAGGATCGAGGCGTACAGATTCTCGGGATCTCGCGGATCGAGCAGGGGGAGCTTTGCCAGCGGCCCGTAAAACCGGCTGTCCATCTCCACCTGGGAGCCACGGGGACCGAGGTCGTCCCCAGCGATCAACACCAGTCCTGAGCCGATGTTATGGGTGGCGGATATCACCAGGGGGTCGGCCAGGGCGTTCATCCCCACCTGCTTGACCACCACCATAGACCGCAATCCAGTGGCTGAAGCCCCCAGGGCGATCTCAAGAGCCACCTTCTCATTAATGGAGATCTCCGCATTCAGGCCAGCAGCCAGGTCGGTTATGGGGTAGCCTGGCACATAGGTTCGAGATGCAGCTCCTGCATCATCTGCTGCTTGCATGACGGCCTTGAGGCCGTTTAGGCCCTTCAGATCGTCCAGCCCCTTCATGCCGTTCCGGGGATTATGGACTCGTCCGGCCGGGCATTGAAGGGCAGAGCAGCAATAGCACCGATCAGGCCCTGACCTTTCATGATGATCTGCACTCCCGCCTCCTGTGCGACCTTGACCGCATCCTCATAACTCACCCTCTCCTTTTTGCATCTCAGACCGAAAGCCAGCAGCTCTGAGGGATCGAAATCCCTGAACACTGCCATCCCCGTCTGCTCGGATACGGTGTATTTCTGCAACAATGCCCGGAAATCACCCAGCATGCCCTCTCCTCTTCCCGGCAAGCAGGCGAACTCCACCACCGTGGAGACGCAGTTCTGGGTCTTGGTGGGCACGGGAAATAGCTGCACCAGGGAGTGGGAGATATAGCGGGCCTCAGGCCGGTCGACCTTCTGGGCGATGTTATGAATCAAAGACCAGGTGGCTCCCACGGTCTTGGAGTCGGTGTCATCAACCCCGATGATCATCCTCTCCCTTCTGGGCAGGACTATGGCCCCCCGGGCTACCCTACCCCCGCCGCATTCAGTAGCATCGTATCTCAGCACATCCTCAGCCCGGGCACGGGATAGGGTGGCCCCCACACCGCCGCCGCCCAAACCGGCGTAAGTGACCTCCACCTCTGAGCCGGACACTTTAACCGATTCGATACCTGCGGACCGCTTGGATGAGACAAGGTCCAGGTCAACGTTTCCGGGGTTGAGCATATAGCGGAACCACTCGCCCTGGTTGCATGAGCTTATGACCAGGGGACCGCGGGAGTAATGATATCTGGCCCAGGCCGATCCGCCATAGCATGAGGACCTCTCCAAAAGCTCCACCCTTTTAGCATCATCATCGACTACGGCATGGATCTGCTTGTAGACCACCACATAAGGATCTTCTAATTCTAGTTGCACGCCTTGAACCTCGAAAGCTGTATTGATGATCTCCTCTCATAAATCCTCTGATGCACAATGAAGTTGAAGCATTTGCTCTTTTGGTTTTTAGATTGTCACAAAAGGTTTTGACCAGTTAACATCCGTTTTTGCACATTCTTACTGAGCGCCCGCGAGTCTAGCCTGCTGGCCCTCCCACGGTTGGCGCCCTCAACGCCGGGCAGGCTCGGATACCTAGGCAGCTTAAGATTGAGCAGGATTGATGCACTTGCTCCTCAGGATAATCCTGATGTCGGCGGTCAGTTTTTGCATCTTTATGTCTTGATGCGTCTCGAATTCGCTCAAGGATAAAGGGCATAGCAGCATAGATTGTCCCCCGCGGACGCGAGGTTAGAGGGGCCCGCACTGCCTGGAGTGCGCTAAGAGCACAACCGCGGGAGCCCCGAAGGGCCGACTCGCGGGGCTTCAGAAAAAAGGCGCTTGATAAATGCTTAATAGCAGATGAGATCAGCGGTAACATAGCTTATACCCGTGGATATGCCGCATGACTATGGCCTCCAGTGCGCCAAAACGATTGCTAAATTCCAGCGGGCTGACTGGTGTGGCACCTTAAAAAAAGAAGAATGATATTCTCTCGGCCAATAAATATGGCGATATCATCCATTGAGGCCACCATCGCCCCACGTCTTTTATGGCCTCTATTGTCTCCCGCAATGCATCATCCCCGCCCAGCCTGGCTATGAGTGGAGCAGAAAACGACAGGTCCGAGAGCAGATTATACGATTCTATCGGTCTTAAAATTGATGGGATGTACAAGATGTCTATGTCTTCTGGCTATATCTGGCAGAAAAGGTATTTATTAAAAGACTCGCATGGGTTAGCTCATGTGTGAGGGCATAGATCCTAGGAAATACTCCCGGGGCAAAGTTTTCATCGCCGATGAAGGTGCAGAAGAACCGGAGGAGAATATCAGAGAAGCCTTCACCAAGCTCTCCGCATCCACAATAGCCAAGCTCATTGAGGATGAACCTGATACCTATTCAATCGAAGATGTAAAAATAAGATACAAATGAAGGGCGATATTGTTTTCGTGCGGTTCCCATACACTGATATGACTAATGCCAAGCCCAGGCCAGCTCTGGTGCTTCATGAAGAGAAGGATGAGGTAGTTTTGGCCTACATATCTTCCAGAGTTCCAATCGTACCCACGAAAACAGATGTTTTGGTCTTGAGAAGTGACTCCTTTTTTGAAGCAACTGGACTAAAGCGCGATTCCGTTATAAAGCTGAGTGTGCTTGCAACTTTGAAGAAATGGTTCATTGAGGGGCTTTTTGGAGAGGCTGATGGCACACTAAGGCATGAGATCAATACAAAGCTGGCTTTATGTTACAGGCTCTAATTCATAAGACGTCTTTTGCATTTATTGATTTCAGACAACAACTTGTCACGCTTAATCATCAACTAGCATCTTTCATATACTCTCTCAGCACCACAGTGGCATAGCTCCCTTTGGGCAGGATGAATTCCAGCTGGGCTGAATCCCCTTCCACCCTGATCTTCGGATCGACCGGGCAGAGAGCTGTTCTTCTCGTGCCCCGCGAGCCCAGGTCTGGATTCTCCACAACTTTGAAGCCCTCCGGCAAAATGTCCTCTTCCTGCAGGACCTGTCTTTCGATCTCTCCCTGTCTGCCCTCTGCCAGACGGCTCTCAAATCCGATCAGGGGCAGGGTGACAAATGCCCGGCCTCTATTCACCAGCCTGGCTATCGCCTCCAGGTTATCCTCAGTCACCTCCTGGGTTTTGTCCATATCTGGCATGCCCCCTTTGGAAAAGCAGACCACATCCCCAACAAGAGCCTCATCCAGGGGCATCGACTTTGCCAGTCGGAGGCTGAGTATGCGGTTGAAGAGGTATGACTGATAGGCATGCACAAAGAGCCGCTTCAAATTGACGGAAAGAACATCAAAGGAATGGGCATAGTCACCAGGATGCTCGGCCAGATAGTTGAGCATGGCCAGCTCATGGTGCAAGTAGCCAGGAAAATCATTGCGGGCGGCCTGAATATCCCCGCTCTCCCACAGCCTTTCTCTCGCCTCTCTCGTCCTCTCCTGCTCTCCAGCATAGGGCAGGGCGAGGAATATGCGGGCAGCCTCTTCGGCCTTTCCCCTGGCCAGGGCTTCACCCACCAGATGGGTTATCGGCCTTATGTCCCCAAACCTCTGCACACCGAAGTAGTTGGCAACCCCCTTGTGCCTCTTGATCTCCTCGCTGACGGAGGCGAGGCTACGGGCCGGATCGGGGCAGGAGAGCTCTCGAATGGTGATGGAGAAGCGGTTGCCCAAAAGGTCGCCCAGACCTACTGCCCTGTTCGTCCTGCCCAGCACATTTATCTTGATGTCGGGGAGGCGGATCCTATCGAGCTCCGATTCATCCAGATTCATGATGCTGATCCTCTGCCTGGTTATTGCCCTCTTGTCCTTTGTCCCTGCCCAGCCGAACCTCTTCTGGCTGATACGCAAATGCCTGGACATCTCCCGGATGAGGTGATGGGTATCCCAGTCAGTCTTCTCTACTTCTATGACCAGGTACCTTCCCCCTTCATAGCCGAGGTCCTCGAAGACCTCCACCACCAAAAAGTCCTCGGGATTTCTTCTGATTATACCTCCACAGCCAGGACTGTCGGTGATGTAGTAGTCCATGCCCAGAAATCTGTCTTGCTCGCTTGCCAGTTTCATCGTCCCTCAGACCAGCCTGAGCTTGCCAGTAACCTTATCCATCAATTTTCCGTGGGCCGGACCCAGGCCCAGGGCGGTTATGGTGCCGGGAGGGATCTCAGTCAGGCCAGCATCAGCTACAATGGCCGAGGGTATTCCCGCCCTCTCTGCATCCTCACGCAGGCGGAAGAGGTCAGAGACGCCCGAAACCCGCAAGACCACCTTCTTCTGGCCCTCTGCTTTCCATTCGGAGACAACTGACCGGTCCATCTTCTCCGCCCTCTCCACTGCCATCACTGCTGCATGAGCCACCTGCACCGCCAGCTTTCCCGCCGATAGCTTTAGATCCTCTCTGATAACAATGCACTGCTTGAATTCCATGAAAACCGCCTCGTTACTGATAAAAAAAGTTCTTGAAAAATAAAAAGAGGCGAAATGCTATGCCTCTTTAGTGACCACTCTTACGCATGAGGGGCTTTTCACTATATTGCCCATCTTGGCGCCGATCAGATACTCCAGGCCCTTATCGACAGCGATATCCAGGACGCGTTGGGTTACTACGCCATCGAATATCACACCGCTGACATCTCCATTGGAGTCCTTCAGCTCTCTGGCCAGGTCCCTCACTGCCACCTCCCGGAGGACGTTATGATTCTTGTCCATGAGTCTCGCGCAAAGTGTCCCGTCCAGCTCATCCATATGCTGCCGGAACCATTCCCGTTCCGGCTCGGGCTTGGGAGCAGGCTCCTGCGGGGCGGCGACCACTATCTCCTCCACCACGGGAGCCGATTTGGGCACTACCTCCCTGGGGACGATTCTGCGGGGGGGTATGGCCTCTGCCCTCTCCGCGGCATTTCTCACGCATAGCGGCCTCTCCCGGATTAGGCTCTTCCTCTTGGTGGTGATCTCCCTTCTCTTCCGGGGCTGGTTCTTTATCTTGTACTGATCGAGCACCTGCTCCACCGGGATCTTCTGGCGCAGAGCGCGGACGATCTCCTTCTGGGTCATATCCTCGACGCTCTTCCCGTCCGGTGCCCTGGCCACATAATCGATATCTGCTACCTGGAGTAGCTCTTTTACTATCAGCTCGCCGCCCCGGTCGCCATCGGTAAAGGCGGTCACCACCTTCTTAGCGCAGAGGTCGGCAATGGTGGGAGGAACATTGGTTCCGCCCACAGCTACGGCGTTCTTGATGCCGTACTTGAGCAGATTGAGCACATCCGCCCTGCCCTCAACCACTAAAATTGCGTCCGAGTCGAGGACATTGGGTCCGGCGGGGAGGTTGTCCTTGCCCAAATGGATTATCTCCTCCACCCGGACGGACTGCTTTATCTCCTCTGTGATCTCCTCCGTCTCCAGGATGTTCTCATCGAACATCTCCACCAGGATCCGCTTGGCCCTCTCTATTACGTATCTCCTCTTGGAGGCGCGAACGTCCTCGATGCGATTGATGGCGATTCTGGCAATGCAAGGCCCAACCCGGTCAATGGTCTCCAGAGCGGCAGCAAGTATGGCAGTCTCGACCTTATCGAAGCTTGAGGGAATTGAAATGGTGCCGCTCGACTTTCCCCCGCTGGATGTGATTTGCACATCGATTCTGCCCAACCTTCCTGTCTTTTGAAGGTCTCGCAGGTCAAGGTCGCTTCCGAGGAGACCTTCCGTCTGACCAAAGATGGCGCCGACCACATCTGGCCGCTCCACTATCCCCTCTGCAGTTATATCCGCATAAATGACATATTTAGTGGTATCAACATTCTGCATGATTATATGACCCCTTTTAATTTTTAATAGTTAAATAAAAGTCACACCAACATCTTACAGCCAAAGCTACCAATAACCAAAGGGGGCCATTTTTCGCGACCAAATGTCGCCGTTCCGGCCATGCCTAATCTCAGGCAGGCAATGAGCATTGAATGATGGTGAATGTGAATTTATCCAACTACTTCAGCGTCCAATTGTCATCATCATGGAACATCTGATAGAAATGCCCACACATGAGCATTTTCTTCCTCGCTTTGCTGGCATTTCATCGCCTCAAGTTTACTGGAGGCTTAATTATTATGAGATTTGAAGCTCAAATGTGTACTTCTACCAAGTAAAATTGCACGAATCTAGTTTAAGAACTTTGTGGTAGAGAGGAAGTGAAGAGGAGAGGGGCAGATCGACTCAAGATATATAAAAGCTCCTACAATACTATAAATCCGTCCGCTGTTCGTACTACCTCCACCTCTTCTCCAGGCTCCACCTCCAGGCCTCGGGGACGAGACGCGAGGGCAGAGCGGAATGTCTCCGGGTCCATGATCTCCAGGACATCATCATCTTTGGAGATGACTACTGCCTTCATGGCATCTGCCCTGTTCCCCAGCACACGTACCTCGCCAGAGACCTCCTCGGACATGCAGGACCGGTGACCTTCGTTCAGGGAGGTCGACAGAGTGTTCTTGCCATCAAATCCCGTGACCATGCAGAGCGAGCCGCGGTGGGATACGATATCTCCTCTTCTAAGTCGGGGAAACCTGACCAGCAATGTGGAGCGGTAAACATCGCGATTCTCCTTCTTCCCCACCAGCTTGCATGTTTCCAGCAGCTTGCCGCCGAACCGCTCCTGCACTGCCCTGGCCATGCGCCTGCCCAGTTGGGTCGATCCCAAAATTATGTCCAGTCCGCCCTTGACCTCTTTCATATCCTGGATGAAGGATAGCTGATCGCCTCCCCGATAGCCTGCATCGGCCATATCCTGAGCCATCCTCCGGCACTCCTCCATCTCCCGGGAGGAAATGGGTCTGCTGCCATTTCCTCGCAGCTGCACTGTGGACTGGAAGTACTTCCCTGCCATGCGGCTGCAGCGCTCGCAGGCCACCAGCTTGATCCTCACGGGGACCTCGCCGGTCTCCTCCACCATCTGCTCCATGAAGCTTCCCCGGATCCTCATCCCGGCAATATAACGAGTGGCTCCCACCTTTCGGAGGTCAACCTCGATATTCGGATGAATGAACTCATGGTGAAGCCAAACAGAATCAGCAGCTGCTCCCGCGGCCAGATCCTCTATGGAGCGGCTGTCTGGGAACTGCCACTTTCCCTTTATCTGCTGGGAGCCACATACAGAGCAGATCACAACCTCCACCACATCCGGGAACTGGATAAGCCTTATAGAATTCATGCGACACTGCGGACAGAGCCCGTCTTCTGCAGGCTGGCCGCATTTGGGACATAGGGTCTGCATCACATTCTCACCATTTGGGCATAGAGGACTCCATCGATGGAGAGGACGTTATCTTCATCCACCCAGCCCAAAAGAATGGCATGCTTTACCACTTTGCATCCAACGAGATTGGCCATGGTCGCCCCCCGGAGGGCGTCCTCAACCTCGGACAAGCTGGCCTTTTCATCTCCATAAAAATCGGAACAAACCTCGATATGCAAATTACCTTCTCTAAACTCACGTCCAAGTATATCGCAATCACAGACGGCAATCAGAGTCTCTGCTCCATGCCTGTAGGTCTTGAGGCATATCTGGGCAGTCTCTTCCTCATCTCTCTCATCCACCGCTTTCCTGCGGAACTGTATATTGCTATCTTCCATTTCCATCTCTTCAACCTCAGGGCAGCTTCAGCATCCCTGGCCTGGGCTCGAAGACGTCTCCATCTCTTCTCATCCGGTCGATGATCTCCTCCGCTTTAGACCTTTCTATGCCCAGCTCCTCTGCTCTATTCAGAACGTCCTCTCTTGGCGCAGGGCCCTGGTTCTCCCGGCTGACCTCTTTTATGATGTCCATCACCGATTTTGTTCTATCCCGGGTGCTCTTGGTGGTGCCCGAGGCGATGATATCCGCATCCAAAAAGCCCGTCTCCGGATCTACCCCCACCTTACGAAGACAGGCCTCAAGGATTTTGACCACACGCTGGGCATCAACTCCAGTCACCTCACGGCTCAGCCGCAGCCTGGCGCTTGCCTCGCCCAATCTTATGAGCGCCTCCAGCTGCCGGGCGGTGACCGGAACGGGCTTGTTCGAGTCCTGCCCCTGGGTCCTGAGGCCGACATAATAGTTCAGGAAAAACTCCTTTGCCTCCTCGGTAAGGGTGGGAAAAACGTTCTTGCGAGCGTAGGCCACATATTTTCTCAGCATCTCGGGATCGATCGCCGGCTCGATCACAGTGAGGGCATTATCGATGTCCTCCTGGGATATCTCCGGGTTCCAGGGCTTTTGGGTAGAGAGCTCTCCGGCGTAATTGCTCTTCAGGATATGCTCGGCGATAGCAGAATCCCTCTTGGTGTCCGGGTCATCGGTGAGAACAAAGATCAGATCGAAACGGGACATGAGAGCTGGGGTGAGGTTGATCTGAGGGGCTATGGGCTCGTATTTATCGAACCTCCCCAGCTTCGGATTGGCCGCGGCTAAAAGCGAGCAGCGGGACTTCAGGGTGGCCATCACCCCGGCTTTGGCGACGCTTATCGTCTGCTGCTCCATGGCCTCATGCAGGGCGCTCTTGTCCTCGTTGTTCATCTTGTCCATCTCATCGATAGCGGCGATCCCCTTATCTGCCAGGACCAGGGCCCCGGCCTCTATGGTCCAGCGACCGTCACCCAGCTCGTCCTTGACCGCAGTGGCAGTAAGGCCGGCAGAGGTAGAGCTCTTTCCCGAGGTGTAAATCCCCCGGGGGGAGAGCTTTACCATATACCTCAAGAGCTGCGATTTTGCGATGCCCGGATCGCCCACCAGCAGGATGTGAATGTCTCCTCTGATGCGCGCTCCGTCCGGGAGATGCTTCTCGAACCCCGATACCAGCTGCAGGCCCAGAGCCTCTTTGACATCATCATAGCCGTATATGGAGGGGGCAATGGAGTCCTTGATCTTCTCATAGATCTCGGGATCGCGAGACATCTCCATGATCGCCTCCTCGTCCTCAGCAGAGATATCTATCTCCTCGAACTCCTGGTCTTTCATCTCCACCGATACCCCCTTATGGAATAGATCGAAGTAGGTGCTCTTTCCCTGCTGGGGATTGGTCCTCTGATAGGACTTCAAAACACCATTCACAATCACCCTATCGCCAGGAAAGATCCGGCCTGCGAGGTCGTCCTCCAATTCGACATCCAGGGTTTGGGGCTGCTGGCCGCCGCGCAGGTCCTCGGGCGACTCCTGCACTCTGATCTTCTGGGCATCGACGAACTTGGACTGAGCGAGCAAGAGCTTGAAGGGGCCGCCCCGATCACAGGCCTGGTTCATGCACTTCAGGTTCTGGTCCTCGAATTTGTTTCCTGTCTGCTCTTTAAAGAAGGTAAAGCCGCATCTTTGGCACTGGAATGCGGCGGATACTATCTTCGGCCTGACCTCGGTGGCCGTCCTCACCAGCCCGTCTATGGCCAGGAGCTTGCCTATATGGTCAGAGCGAAGCTCGCGGGTCTTGAAATTCCTTGGAAGCTCGACTATTCGCACATGGGCTCGATCCAAATAGACGTCCATGGGCAGATCCAGCTCCAGGATGGCGGTCCGGGCAGCCTCTATGGTCTCATCCGGATTCTCCATAAGCTCCTCTGCGAAATCCGGATCGAACTTTTCCAGGTCTGAGAACTGGATTTTGAGGCTGCGCTCGTCCGGATAGGAGTCAGCTAGCTTTAAGATATCATCCCAATATCGGGACCGGAGGAACTCCTCCCATTTGGCAACAGGATCTGCGGGCATTCTGAGACGAGTTACGCTGGCCAGGTATCTAAAGCATTTGGGGGAATACTGGAGAGAGCAGCTTACTTCGGCCCGGCTCTAACCTTCAGCTGGCCCCCTCCCCTGGCCACTATAATCACCTTCTCTCCCTTCTCCACCGTCCCTTCCGCCTCTGCCAGCCAGTATTCTCCCTGAAAGAGAACATAGCCCTTGGGATCCAGCCGGTCTATGGCCACTGCCTCCTCTCCCTCGAAGACATCGATCACCATAGGAGCAAAACGGGCTTGAGCCACCTTGTAAATGGCAAAGGCCATGAACAATCCCAATATGAGCGAGGGCAGGATCAGGGCCAGGGCCATTGACCGCTGGTAGCTTCCTGGGACGTACCATTCCGGAAAGCTGGTCGGCACAAACAATATGCTGCCCGCTATCACACAGACAAGCCCCGCCACCGCCAGGATGCCGAAGGTATGACTGTGCAGCTCCGCCAGGATCAGTCCCAATCCCAGGAGAATGAGAAATATGGCGCCGATGTTCACATTGAATCCGAGACCGATAAGCCCCATGGCCAGAGCGATCAGGCCGAAGACCTCCGCTCCCATTCCTGGGCTGGAGATGCCGAAGATGAGGGAATAAAGGCCGATCAGCATTAAAAGCCCGGCAATAGTGGGATCGGAGAGCATCTTTAGGAATTGCAGATTCAGCGGTGGCTCGAAGGCCTCGAGCTTCGCATCCTTGGTGATCAGTGTGGCGTCTTTGATACTGGTGCCATTGATCTGGGCCAGGAGCTCCTCTGGGGTGGGGGCGATGTGCTCGACCACCCGGTATTTCATTGCCTCATCGGCATTGAGGTTCAGGTTGGAGAGGACAAACTCCCTGGCAGCGGTGGTGTTCCGGCCATGCTTTCGCGCCTTCTCCTCTATCATCGCCACTATGGCATTGGTGGTCTTGCTATCATTTACCGGCACGGTGCTTCCGGTAGGCGAGAACTGTACCGGCTGAGCCGAACCGATGATGGTATGGGGAGCCATCGCCGCTATATCGGAGCCGATCAGGATGATCGTGCCTGCAGACCAGGCTGCAGCTCCCTCCGGATGGACATAGCCGATGACCGGAATATCCGACTCATCTATGAGCCTCAGGATCTCAGTGGTCTCGGCCAGACCTCCACCCGGCGTGTCCAGGAGAAGCATCAAAGCCCGGGCATCCTCTGCCTCTGCCCTCTCCAGGGCGGCTAAGACGATATCGTCGCTCGCAGGGGTTATGGTCCCCTTCATATCCACCGTCAGGACGGTGCCTGCTGCCTGTGCCTGGCCGAGGACGAGGGCTAAGAGCAAAACAATTTCCAGTATCCTGGATAGCATGACCCGCACCCTGCTATTCATACAATACTCATCCATTTGATCCTGATCGGTGAGGCAGGCCCGAGACTCTTCGGGTCGGCCTGCCTTTCTTGGCCATTCATCTCCTTAATCTGATTGAATCCAGAGAGGAATCCTTCGTGGCCGCTCTTCTCTCCTCATCCGCCCGGTCTGCATCCCTTTCCGATAGCTCGCGGTTCAGGGCGGCGGTCAGGCCGGCTACCGATCCCGTTCCGGCGTCAGTGCTGGGAGTGACGACGATTAGCGTCTTCTCCCGGGCGATATCCACCAGGGTCTGCAGCTCCCTGAGCTTAAGGGCAGCGGGCACCTCTTCATAGAGCCGGGCAGCATCGGTCATGGTCTTGGACGCCTGGAACTCGCCGTCTGCCAGGATGATGCGTGACCTCTTCTCCCTCTCGGACTCCGCCTGCTTGGCTATAGCTCTCCTCATCGATTCAGGCAGAGATACATCCCTTAAGGTGACTGCGGTAACCTTAATCCCCCAGGGATCGGTATGCTTGTCCAAGATCTCTTGCAGCTTCTTGTTCAGTTCGTCACGCTTGCTGAGCAGGTCATCCAATTCGATCTGGCCCAAGACATCGCGCAATGTGGTCTGAGAGAGGAGGGATGTAGCCACCCGGTAGTTCTCCACCTGAATGACCGCCTTTGCCGGATCGACCACCCGGTAGTAGATGACTGCATCCACCTCCACGCTCACATTATCCCTGGTTATGACCACCTGCTTGGCAACGTCGATGGTGAAAACCCTCAGGTCGAGGAGTATGACCCGGTCAATGATGGGGATGATGAAGAATATGCCCGGCCCCTTCACTCCGCTGAAACGGCCTAAACGGAATATGACCACCCTCTCATATTCGCGGACGATCTTGATCGCCTGAGACAGTATCACCAATACGATAAACAGAGGTATAAGAGTATTGAATAGATCCAAGTGAACACCTTGGATGTTATTCGTCTTCAAGGCTTAAATAGATGCCCGGCACGATTGCCCGTAAACGAGCGAGGAATTATCGGCTCCTTCCGAATTATGTGGTTTAGTTCCGGCAGAGAATATGGCCTTTTGTTCCTCTGTGTCTCTGTGGTTGGGTCAGAGCATACCGGTTCACTACAGAAGGCACGGTGACATAGAGTTTTTGCGATTTAAGTTCACCCACATATAATAGCGAGGAGCCGAATTATCTTTAAAAGAGTGAAATCAGGTCCGGAATCGAGACCTGGATTCCGGAAATTATTTCTTGAACTCAGTATAGCCGCATTTGCCGCAGCTCTGTCTGTCGCCGTGGTCCGCCAGGAAGACGCCATTGCCGCATCTCGGGCAGACCGACTTCCTGGATTTGATGGTGTCTCCGCCAAGCTCGTAATATTTGGATACGCCCTTCACCTCACCGGTCTTGCCCTTCTTTGCTGCCATTTAGCTTGCCTCCGGCTTGGCTTCCTCAGGCTTGGTGAATGTGTTGCGCTCTATGATATGGGCTCGCTCCACCTGTTCTGCCCTCTCAGCCGTCTCATAGATCTTGGCATATCCCTGGGTCTCGCGCTTTCCGAACTCGGTCTTAAGGCTGTCGACATAGACTAAGCCAACCTTGGAGTTCATGGTCGCCGCCAGCCTCTCCACCACGCTCTTTCTGGATGGCGTGGACTCATCGTGAATAACCTTGAAGACTATCTCCCTGCGCTTCAGCAAGGGATTGTTCTTCTCATCAATAACCTTTATCTCCAATTTCATTCCTCCACAATCATTTTCTTCATTAATTCATCAATATACATCTTCATTTCAGGAGTTGCTTTGACCAGGACGCTTCCCTCATCGGGCTGCCCATAAATCACCACAGAGCCAGGTGGGGCATAGAGAATTGCAGGAAGGGTCGCTAGATCCTCCTCACCCTCTACCACAATCTTCACCCGCTCCTTTCCGGCAAGAGAATCCTTGATCTGGTCTATTAGTTCTTCGGTCAGAGTGGCGGGCGGATTCTTCACCTCAACCCTCTTATAGCTATTGTGCTCGAGGCTTTGAAGAATGTGATCTGGAAGCTGAGCCCTCTTGGTCTTGTTGTCCACAACTGCCAGGTCCGGGACTATTGATGACTTCAAAAGATAAAATGCGGTCATGTCACCGATCGCGGCCACCTTTTTAGCCCCCTGCAATTCATCTCTCATAGCCTCTACGCATTCGGTCCCGTTGCCCTTGCACAACTTGCCCAGAGGACTCTTGAGCAATAGCCGCAAATCTTCCGGCAGAAGAAGTGTACGCAATCTATCGCACCTTCAAAGCGTACTTGCCGGGAAGCTTGATCTCCAGCTTCTCCGCGATGATGGATTCCTTGGGATCGATGATAACCACATATCCGCTCCAGTCCTTGCTTAGCGAGGCTGAATTGCATATGGGACAGACCTGCCCCTCTACTATTCTGCGACATTCTCTGCATGCCTGTTCAGTCATTTTGCCTCTGCCTGGACGCTCGCATTCTCCTTCTCTGTCTCGTCTGCAGCATCAAGCCATTCCAGCTTCCCCAGGCCCGTCTGCCTCATGGTCAGTCCGATCTTGCTCTCTCTGGGCTCCTTCTCATTCAGGCTAACCGCTATTACTCTGGCTCGAACCCGATCTCCTTCTCCTAAGGATTTATTGGACTCTTTGCTGACCAGGCGCGCGTTCTTCTCATCATAAGATATATACTCATTGGTTATCTGGCTGACGTGCAGAAGGCCGTCGAACGGCCCCAGGGAGAGAAATGCGCCAAACTTCACAATCTCCACCACCTCGCCCTCAATGATCTCCTGCATCTCAGGCTTGAAGACGAGGGTATCGAAGTTGACCTCGTAGTAAATGGATCCGTCTCCCGCCAGGATATGGCCTTCACCTATATCATCCGCTCCGAGCACGGCCACGATGGTCCCCAGAGACTTGTCCACAACCCCCTCATATTTATCCCGCAGTGCCCTTTCCACTGCCGCTTCGAGGGGATCTCCCAGATGATCCGGCTCTATCCTGGCCACACCCTTAAGCTTCATCTTCTTGTACATCAATACTCCTTCTTCATCGCCTCTAGGTACCGACCTTGGCGCAGGTATATTACGGTGATGCCTTTACTAAATAATCTTTTCTTCAGGGCTTTGTCGTTGGTAAAGACTGCTGCCCCCTCTTTCTCTGCCAGTTCCTCAATGGCCCGGTCAGCAGGGCAGTTGTCAATGCCAACGATTGTGCATCGTTCAGCCAGGCCCAGGGCTACCCTGGCCGCGGTCTTGTCCCGCCCTTTATCTGCCCCATCCGCTAAGGAGCGCAGTTCTCCCTTCACCTGGGCCGGCACAAGCCACTCAACGTATCCCAGGCGCAATAGCTCGCCGAAGATGTCCACTCCGAACTGCTCTGCTGTCATCAAGGCGTTGGTGTCGATTATCACCTTTACGCTATCGGCATCGATTTGCTGCATATTCTATCTTCAGTCGATTATGGAGCCGACGCCAATGAGCCGCCACCTGGCGCCAATGCGCCTGCTGACAGCCACACGATCGCCTTTCTCGGCACAGACCGGCCTCTTTAGCTGAACCTGGACCACGCCCCCCTCCCGGGCGCTGGTCACCACCCCTACAGTGGTGGCAGTTCCCACGTTAAGCATCAGGGGCTCGCTGGAATGTATGGGCTCGACGCTGGACTCATCGGTCACTCCTACCACCCTCTCCAGGAGCTGCATGTTCATGGTGAATGCGTTCCTGACGGGAGGGAGCTTGCCCGGTTCACCTGCCACCTGGCCCACCAGAGCATCGCTCTTGGTCATTATGGGGTCCAGCAGGGTGCCCACGCCGATCAGGCCGCCGGGTGTGATCTCTTCCTGGCTCTGGCTTCCTGCCAGGAGGGTCACCACCTTGGTCTGAATGGGGACCCACTGTTTCCGCCCCTCATAATCCACCAGCCTGCCCGGGCAGATCTCGATCTTATCGCCTGCATGAAGCACACCCTGGTTTAGGGAGCCGCCAATGACCCCGCCTTTGAGAGCATCAGGGGAGGCTCCGGGACGGTTGACATCGAAAGATCGGGCTATCTTGAGCAGAGCAGGCTTCTCGATGTCTCTATGGGGGGTAGGTATGTACTCCTCTATGGCCTTGATGACCAGATCGACATTCAGGTTCTGCTGAGCGGAGATGGGCACAATTGGCGCCTTCTCGGCTACGGTGCCCTTTATGAAATCCTTGATCTGCTGGTAGTGCTCCATCACCTCTTCCCTGGATACCAGATCGATCTTGTTCTGTACTATCACAATTCTGTCGATGCCTGTGATGTCCAGGGCCATGAGATGCTCTTTTGTCTGCGGCTGAGGGCAGGGTTCATTGGCGGAGATGACCAGTACTGCGCCATCCATGATCGCCGCTCCGCATAGCATGGTGGCCATGAGGGTCTCATGCCCCGGAGAATCTACAAAGGAGACGGTACGTAATATCTCTGTATCAGCACCGCAGTGGGGGCACTTTTCTTCTACTGTAAAAGCATCCGGATCTGGGCAGCTGGGGCACTTTCTGAAGGTGGCATCTGCATAGCCCAGACGGATGGAGATGCCTCTCTTGACCTCCTCGCTATGCTGATCGGTCCAGCTTCCGGATAGCGCTCGGACAAGAGTGGTTTTGCCGTGATCGACATGTCCAACCATGCCGATATTAACCTCCGGTTTTTTGGAGGCAGGCGTCTTCGCCTCTGTTTTTTGATCTGATTTGTCCTCAGATTTGATATCGGATTTTGCCAAATTGAGATCTCCTTAAGGATTGTAATGATCAGGGCTTGATGGGCATCACCGTATAAATAGTTCATGGCCTTCAAGCCGATATTTCCACCTGAAATGCTCGAGCGTCTGCCACAATGTTCTCCCAGGAGCGTTTATAGACGAAGTAAATGGTGGTCTTGCCGGGCATTAGGGGCTCGAAGACAAAGATCGATGTGCCGCTAGCACCAAGTGCCTTTGAGGAGGAGGCCCTAAAGTCAGAGCTCTTGAGGTTTAAGAGGGAATGGTCGTAATCCACATTCCAGCCATATCCCGTGGTCGGATTGGCGGAGAGGGAGATGATGAACTCCTCACCCACTCGAGCATCCAAAAGCTCCATCTCACTTTTCCCAAGAGCATCGGCCTCATCGGAGATGAGATAACTTTCCGCCGGCTGCATCAAGGGGTAGTTGTCGATATTGTCCTGATTTAAAACCACCGGCTCGTCGCCGATTCCATCGCCGTTCTTATCCTCGCCGGCATAGTCCGCCCAGTAGTTGCCCAAAAAACTGCGCTGTACCCGGCTGTTATACTGGTAGCTGATCATCCGGCTCGAGTTCCAGGTGGCAACATCCTCCGGGCAGACGCTGTTTTTGCCCGGAAAATCGTTCAGGTATATGGTAGCGGGAAGGACGACCTCCAACCTGCAGCCTGCGCTCCTTTCATCGCCGTCACGAGCACTGGAAAAGTCGAATCCCGACAGCACCGCTCCTTGAGCGGCCAGGATAGCTCTCCCTTTCTCCGGATTGAGGATCGGGTTTCCGCTGCCTGTGTCCCTGCCCTGCAGGTTCACCGGCCGGCCCATTATGAAGGGATTAGCGTAGATTCCGCTTTCCACAATGATCGTATCTCCAGCAGAGGCATTAACAAGTGCCTCCTGGATGCTCAGATTGCTGCAGCCTTGTGGACAGATACGCATCATCTGGGCTGCTCCAGCTCCAGAAAGCGAGCTAGAGAGCATGAGGGAAAGCAGGAGGGCAATCGATGCCTGGATGAACAACCTTTTGTAATCGAGCATATCACAATTAATGCATCTTTGAATCTTAATAACTTTCGGAGCTGAGGCGATCTATACAATTAGAGGGAGCAAGAAAGAATGAACGGGGCCATTGGCGAGAGGGATCTTATTCGGCGCATCTCTGTGATCCTGGGTGGGCTGGAGAACGACGACTGCGCGGTTATCGATGCGGGAGAGCGTTATCTTGTGGCAAGCACCGATATGCTCCACCAGAAGACCGACTTTCCTGATATCATGAACCCCTGGCAGATGGGCTGGATGGCGGTAGCAGTCAACCTGAGCGATATTGCTGCCATGGGGGCAGAGCCCGCGGGAGTCCTCATCGCTGCCGGACTCCCGCCGGAGGCGGATCAGTATTTTATCGATGAGCTCTTTTCAGGATTTGGCGATTGTGCTGCTCTCTATGGTACTCGAATTCTGGGAGGGGACACCGACAGCCACCTGGAATTGACCATCACTGGCACATCTTTGGGCTTTGTTGAAAAGGAGCTGATTCTGCGCCGCCGGGGAGCACGAGCGGGGGACTTGCTCTGCACCACCGGCTCTCTGGGGGCAGCTGGAGGCGGGCTGTGGGCCTGGCAGAACGGCGCGAAAAGCGAGCTTATAACCAGTCTGCTGGAGCCCGAGCCCCGGCTGAAGGAGGCCCGGGCTTTGGCGAAGAGCGGAAGCGTTACGGCAATGATGGATAACAGCGATGGCCTGGCTCTGTCCCTCTCCGATCTTTCAGAGGTGAGCGGAGTGGGCTTTCTGGTCTATCAGGATAAGCTGCCCCTGGCTCCCGGCCTGGTGGAGATGGTGGGGCAGGAGAATGCTATAGATATGGCATTGAGCGCGGGAGGGGACTATGAGCTGGTATTCACCCTGCGCTCCTCGGGCCTGGAGGCGGCCCGAAGAGCTTGCGATCTGACGGTTATAGGCGAGGTGGTGGAGGAGGGAATCTGGATGGAAAGGGCAGGGAAGAGAAGACAGATCGAAAGATTGGGCTATGAGCATCGGATAGGGCTGTGACTACTCCCACCCCTTAAAAGGGGCAGGCTTCTACGGTTTTTATTCCGACAGATTGTAGTCCCAATCTGAGTATATTGATTGCCGCATTCCAATCTCGATCCAAGGATAGCCCGCACTGAGTGCAGTTATGGACGCGATCAGAAAGCGTCTTTTCAACCAGAATGCCACACCTGGAGCACATCTTAGACGTATTTCTTGGATCTACCAGTACTACCATCGAACCGGCACTTGCAGCCTTGTACGAGGTCAGAGTCACAAGCATATTCCAAGCCACGTCTGAGATGGATTTTGCCAGGCAATGGTTTTTGAGCATATTTTGAATACTAAGATCTTCAAAGGCAATCAAACCGAACCTGTTAACCAGATACCGACTAACCTTATGGGCAAAATCGCATCGCTTGTTAGCGATCCTCTCATGGACCCGCTCAACCATCCGAAGAGCTTTCTTTCTGGAGTGCCTTTCGGTACTTTTGAGAGCTTCCTTTGGACTCTGGCGAGTTCCGTTTCCTCTTCTCGGAAGAATCGAGGATTAGCTATCGTCTCACCATTGGAAAGAGTCGCAAAGCTTTCCAGACCAACATCTACACCAACGAGAGAACCGTCTTTCTGAGGATAGGTAAAAGAATCGTACCAACCTCTTCCCCGAAATCTTGGATATCCAGGATTCTCTCCGGCTTTGACTCTTCGGAAGAACGCCTTCAAAGCAAGATCCACCCTTTCCTGGGCATTCTGAAGGGTTTGGGAAAAGACATCGTTAAGTTCAGGCTTCTCTTCTTTCCAAGTTGGAAGAAGATTGTGCGTCTCGTACTTGGATACGGATTTGCCTTCTTTCTCCCAAGCATCTTTTCGGTATGCTAAGGTCTGATTGTATGTCCACCGGCATAGATCTAGGGTCCTCTCCATCTTCGTCCTTTGGGACTTTGTTGGATAGATCCTAAATTTATATGCCTTGAGCATAGATGCTTTTTATGCGGTTGATTGTGTTTATAGTTTTCTGCACAACGGTGGGGCACGATTCATCCCCTCCCCTGAAGGAGAGGGGTCTTCTCTGCCCCTACACCCCGACGTTATAAGCAAAAAAAATATCAAAAAAAATTATTCTGCCGAGAGATAGTCGTACAGGAAGGCGGCGATCAGAGCTCCTGCTACCGGCCCGATGATGTATATAGGGAAGAAATGCCACAGGCTATTTCCGCCCAGGATGTAATCCCCAATGTAGGGCCCGAAGGTTCTTGCCGGGTTGAGAGATGAGCCTGTGATGTTCCCGATGGTGGTGATTATCCCCCCTACCACCAGGCCGATCACCAGCCCCGCAAATCCCGGCGGAGCTTGCCTGTCCACAGCCACTCCCATGATGGTCAGCATGAGCAGAAAGGTGCCTATGGCCTCCACCATTACCGCCTGCCAGTATCCGATTCCTGGAAATGGCGCTGTGGCTCCCAGACCACCTACTGTGACGGCATCCATGCCCACGCTGGCGGCAAACAGGAAACTGGCGACGGATGCGCCCACCAGCTGGGCCAGGATATAAGGAATGGCATCTCCCAGGGAAAATCTCCTCGTGGCCAAGAGGGCTATCGTCACAGCTGGGTTCAGATGGGCTCCTGAGATCCTGCCCAATGCATATATAGAAGCTGCAATGGCGATGGCAAAAGCCATTCCTATGGCAAACCAATCCCCCAGTCCTCCCAGGGTGCCTATGCCTATGTTAAATGGGTTGGGCGGGCTTGATCCCTGGGAGATCATCAGGGTTATCGCTGCTGCGCCTGCCCCGAAGTAAACCAGGATGAAAGTCCCGACCGCCTCGGCAATGGACCTTTTTGCCAGTGACATGTTCATCCCTCATGATATGCAGCATAGCATGGCTTGCAGAGAATACGGGGCAGCGTTCGCTTCATCTTCTTGGAGGGGAAGGGATAGCCTCCCTCCCAAATTTCCAGCTCCTCTCTGACCAGGTGATCCATGCAGACCCCCATTCCGCAGAGTATGCAGATGGCCACCGCATCAGTATCCTTTTGAGCCAGAGCACAAAGATAGCATTTCATATATCCACCATCAACCTTGATTGGAATTCAATAAGCTTCTTTTCTTGCTGTTTGATGCTGCCTCATACTGCTTCTCTGTACTGGCAGTAGGAGTGCCTGAAGTCGACCAGCGCCGCAGAAGCGCAGTTCTTGCATACCCTGGCGGGTGATGCTGGAATCTCCTTATGCAGGGCGATGATGTTGGTCATCATCGTAGCCGTCACCGGCTCGCTGGTAAGGAGGCAGGGATAGTCAGACAGCCTCATCAGAGCAGAGAAGCGCACGGTGATGGCGCAGGCCGGATAGGCATAACGCTGGGGATTCATGAGAACCTCATTTCTGTGAATGGGCTCAAGGTCCACATCGAAGCCCGATATCCTGGGGACGAGCTTGCCGCCCAGGCCGTTCTTCAGTCTTCTGGCCTTGTCAAGCACCTTCCATCCCCGGTAGATCATATCCATGAAGTCGCAGTTATGCAGCTCAGCTGCTGCTCCTCTGGTGGGATAGAGCTGCACATAGTTATGGAACCTCTTGGTGAGAAGGTCCACTATGCCTATGGCGTTGAAGCCGTCCAGCTCTGCTATATACTCGACTGCGGAAGCGGCGGCACCAGTGGCCAGGTTCAGAGGCTGGTGCTCGTTCTTGAAACTGTCCAGAGAGTTATTGAGGGTGGAGCCCATGACCTCAGTGACTGCCTCGATGACAGCCATTATGACGTCATCCTTGCACATGTTGAAGGTGGACTGGGATATATGATGGGCGATATCCCCCACACAATAAGCAGGAATTGTGAGGATGTTCCCATAGTGAACCCCTTCATTCATCGCCGCCCTGACCGCGGGCATCATCCTCTTCTTGTACTCGGTCATGTATTTGCGAACATCAAAGGACTGGTGGCCTGCGGCATCCATGAGCTTTCCCTGGGCCTCAATGGGACTCTCGTAGATGTACTTGATCTCATCGATCTCCTTTCTTACCGCTTCTGCCAGACTGGTTCCTTTCTCTGCTTCCTGGGCAAAGACCTCGCCTATGCCATAGGAGGTGTTCATGCCCCAGGATTTGGCAGCCAGTATTGCCTGCTTATGGACGTCAGGAATATCAATGGTCTTCAGGATCCTGTTGACCACGTTGCTCGTGCTGCCTGGAATCAGGGCAAAGTCCACCACACAGGTCGGACCGTAAAATCCTGCATATCTGCGGGCTGCCTCAAGCCCGATCAGAGCCTCTGATCTTCCCACCCCATCGATGAAGGCCTTAAGGCTCTTTTTGAAGCTCTCGTCCTGCTCACACAATATTTCGAGGATGGCAGGGGTCTGGTAATGCTCGACAAACGGATCGTCCTCCGGTCTTATGGTCTTGGTCAGGGACTTCATGACCTCATAATGAGAGTTGACCGAGTCCACATGCAGAGCGATGACCGATTTGGACTGGCCTTCAATGGCCTTCATCTTGTTCACTACATCCAGATAGGCCTTGGCATCCTCTACCTCAAAGCTCTGCCCTCTCTTTCTCTTGACCGTCTCCACATCTGCCCGCTGGGCTGCCATGGCCTCTTCTACCATCTTACGGTATAGTTCAGACATCTTCCTCACCCCTATCAATCGGAGGCCGCAATTCTCCCATGATATCCTGAGCACCATATCCTGAGCATCAGCAATAAAACATTCTTAAAGCCTCAGTTCCGATTGGTTGTATCCTGCCTCCTGAGGATACCATTATTACTATATGGAGCTGATCAGATATATGTATTACCATTATCCAATATTTGAAAGGTAGGGGATTGCGAGTTGCTCTCCTTTTTGGGCTTGGATCATATTTTATGTGCCGAGATTCCAGTTTCATGATAATCGACTAGCATCTGCATCAATCAGCTCAGAGGATGAGCAAGACTTGGCAAGCATAATGGATCGCGGCGCCGAACCTATCCGATGATGCGGAGAACAAAGAGCTTGTGTTTTGAGCTCTGGCTGCAAATGATCGATGATCTTATCATCGTGTTATTGCGATAAGCTAATATAAGAATAGCCATCTCGCACTTTCGATTGGCTAAAATACTGGAATTGTAGATCCGGGATTCGGAGCGAGATGGCAGAAGACAATAGAAGAGGCTGAGAATCAGACAACAAGAGAATGAACAATTAACCTCCAACGGTGAAATCAGATGGTGAAGATCGAGGTAATGGGAACAGGTTGTGCTAAGTGCAAGAGCCTGCTGAAGAACGTACAGAAGGCAGTGGAAGAATCGGGGACTGATGCAGAGATCATCAAGGTGGACAGCATCCAGGAGATCATGGATCGAGGAGTGATGATGACACCAGCCCTATATATAGATGGAAAATCGGTCTTGACAGGGAGAACGGCAACTGTGGAAGAGCTTAAACGGATGCTCAAGAGATAAATGCGCATAATTGGAAAATATAATGGTGTCACCAATGGACGAGAAAAAAAAGTGCAGTTGCAGCTCCTCGGACGTGCGGGTGGTGGCCTGCTCCGGAGCGTGCAATGTCGGCCAGATCGCTAATCAGGCGGCAGTCGATCTGTCGAAAGAGGACGTGGCAGGATTCTTCTGCCTGGCGGCAGTGGCCGCTCATATCGAGGCAATGGTAAAGTCGGCACGGGAAGCAGGAATGATGATATCCATTGATGGCTGTCCGGTGCAATGTGCTGCCAAGACCCTGCAGCATCTGGAAATAGAGCCGGCCATACAGATCATTGTGACTGAGCTGGGCATAGAGAAGACTCAGGACCTCTCTATTGACCAGGACGTGTGCTCTAAGGTGGTAGAGCAGGTTAAAGAGGAGCTGGCCGCCTGAAGTCGAGGTGAATTGGATGAGTAAACTGAGACCAATTTTGATTACGATGGGCGTTCTCTGCGGGACGCTTTTGGCGGCCCTGGTCCTCATAGAGAGCGCATCTGCCGGTGCGGAATGCGCATCTTTAGGAGGGGGGTGCGACGACTCCAACGGCGGCTGGGATCCTATGGCCAAGCTGGATGAGATAGGCAATGTAACCGCTACCCAGCAGTCAGCTGGAACCAACTGGGCCAAGAAGTCCAGGGAGATCCGCTGGGGGATGAACTCCTCCCAGGGCGCAGAGGATGAAAAAGGTGAGGAAAACGAGAGTGCAGTGGCGCCCGATAGCGTCCCGCAGGCAGAGGCAGAAGAGGCCAAGGATGTTCAGATTGCCGCCCCGCTAAAGCTGAAGGAATTGCAGATCAACATGACCCGCAGCCTTAAGGCAAGAGAGATGCTCTTGTCGCTGGATGGGGTCGATGATGCAGATATCCTGCTGGATGTGAGCGAGAACTCGAGCCTCCATATCGAAGGTTCAATTTACATTCCCTATATGGAGTTCTTCCTTCAGCCGGGGATTCTGAAGCCGGCAGATGAGGTCGCCAGCATCTTGGGCGAGGCTGGAATCTCCAGAGAGGATTCGGTTGTCATCTATGGGGAATGCCTGCCCTGCGGCGGAGGACCATCGGTGGCCACCTACGTCTACTGGATGATGAAGAGCCTGGGCCATGAGAAAGCAAAAGTCCTGGACGGGACGGCTGAGGACTGGGCGACAGCGGGAGGGGCTACCTCAGGGAGTGCTGAAGTGCTTCCTCGGAAGGAGTATATCCCTCTGGTGAATTCAAACTACACCGCCACCTTCGATCTGGTCAAGAGCGGCCAGGTGCAGATCATCGATGCCCGCACGCCGCCCGAGTTTGCCATGGGAACCATACCCGGATCGATCAGCATGCCCTATGAGAGCGTTCTTGCCGATAAGAAGATCACCGGCGAGGACCGGCTGGATATGGTCTTCATGGTGCTGAACAAAAACCAGCCAGTGGTCGTCTTCACCAATACCGGGATGAAGGGCTCTGTGGTCTGGTTCGCCCTGGAGATGATGGGCTACGATGCCCGGCTCTACAGCTACCAGGACTGGATGGCAAATCAACAGCCAGATCTCCGAGAGGTGGATGGGTCCGGGGGGTTAAATGAGACTGCAATCTGATCTTTCCGTCCCTCTTGCGGCTGAGGGAGAAAGGCCGGCAACTGCCGGCGGGACAGTGGCCATTTCTGGAGCGATTGCGGTTCTGCTGTTCATACTGTCCACCTCTTTTATTCTATTGGCAGGATCGGCCAGCGCAGGCACAGAGACTGGGGAGTTCTGCCCCACCTGCCCTGATTGGACCAATCTGGACGGCTGGCTGGAAAAGAAGGCTGCCTATGAAGAGGATATGAAAAATGTTCAGCAGAATGGCCTGCAGAATGAAATGAACAATAATGAGTTGAAGATAAAGACTGCTGAAGCAGAGATTGGGCTGAATGGGAGTCGGAATTCATCCTCTTCCACCCATATGGGCAATAGCAGCAACAATAGCGCCAGCAACGGCATGAGCAACAGCACAGCATCCGCTCTGAGCAGAAGCAGCGAGCTGGTCGGGGCGATAGCATCCCCGGATTCGATCTTTTCGGATGAGGTTGTATTGGACATCAGCCCCAGTGCGGCCGCATACATCGAGGGCGCTGTCAATCTCAATTACGATCGCTTCTTCTCCGAAGGCGGGGAGATAGTGCCGGCATCGGAGATGGCGCGGCTGCTGGGAGATGCGGGCATCAGCAGCAACGATTCCCTGCTGATCGCCGGGGAGTGCCTGCCCTGTGGCGGAGGACCGTCGCCGGCGTTCTTCACCTACTGGGCCCTAAAATACCTGGGACATGAGAAGGTAAGGGTGCTGGAGGGCACGATCGAGGACTGGAAGGCTGGGGGATTGAACATCAGCAACACTTCTGCCATCAGGTCCAAGGCCGAGTATATCCCCCATATAAGGCCAGAGCTTCTTGCCACCTATGAATATGTAGTCACTGGCGGGGCGCAGATAGTTGACGCCAGGCCGGCAAATGCTTATGAGCTGGGCTCAATTCCCGGGGCGATCAACATACCCTATGAGAATGTGCTGGTCAATGATAGCATGATGCCCAAAGAGATGCTGAAAGAGCGTTTCCTGGATCTTGACAAGAACCGATCGGTTGTGGTTTACACCAATATCGGGGTTGAGGCCGCTTTGCTCTGGTTCGCTCTGAACGAGTCCGGCTACGATGCCCGGCTCTACACCTGGAGGGACTGGCTGGAAAACCAGCCCAAGTTCCCCTATGAGCTGGCGGAGGTCTCTGCCCAGCCCAATCCGGTCAGATCAGGAGAGGCGACGACCATAACAGCATCCTTCCATGAGAGGACGGAGAGGACAGACTCATCACAGTACAGCTCTTCCTCAGCCAATTCCTCCGCCAACCAGGAACCGAAGCTGACGGTTAAGGGATGCGCTACCTGCGGATTTGGCTCTCCCCAGGGCTTTGCCAACCTGGATCGCAAGGATGGATATGTGCAGATCGGCTCGAACAGAAAGGCGGGCCAGAGCTCTGCCTCTTCCACAAATGCATCCGACCAGTCCTCCTCCGATGGCATTTTGAGGTGCACTGCAGTGATATATGCACCGGATGGCGGTGAAGAGACAAGGACCAGCCTGCTGCAGACATCTGGGGGCAGGTACATGGGCATCTGGAATGCCAATGTCGCTCCCGGGTTGTATAAGGTGAGCATAGTCGCATCCCTGGATGGGAATGCAGAGGCATTTACTGATGTGCTGCAGGTGGAGGTGACAAGGAAGGGATGAAGGGGCCTGGGCCTCTGTCATCCCGATCTTGGACCGATCCATTGGATCGTGTTCAGGGTGAAAAGATCTATAAAGATCAGCAGATCGATACTGAAAAATTGCGATAGACCTCATGACAAGGATAGGCAGATGTTGACCTCGATTATAATTCCCACAAAGGATGAACCAACCATTCAAGAGCTTGTAGATAATATCAATGCAACAATTAAGGAAAACCACGAAATACTGATAGTAGACAAGAGCCGCACCGCGCCAAAGGTTAAAGGGGCGGAGGTTATGATACAGAGATCGGATGGTTTGGGCAACGCTTTTGTTGAAGGCTTGTCCAGATCCAAAGGAAATATAATCGCTCTCATGGATGGCGACGGCTCTCATCGGCCAGAAGATCTCCAGAAAATGCTCAAGCTGATAGAGAATCATGATATCGTCCTCGGATCGAAGCTCATTGAGGGTGGAGAGTGCAGTGACACTTTAGGAAGGAAATTAGTAACCCTCGCCTTTGCTCAATTGACCAGATTGATCCTGGGCGTAGATCTAAGGGATCCCATGACAGGTTTTATGGTGGCAAAGAAGAATGTATTCGATAATCTGGAGCTTAAACCCAAGGGATTCAAGATAGTCATTGAGATTGTATATAAATCGAAGGCGAAGGTGTTGGAAGCCCCCATATCCTTCTATAAGAGGAAAACGGGCTCTTCAAAGGTAGGGTTCAATACGAACGGCCTCCGGGAGATGGCCAGGATCTTTGAGCTTCTGCTCGAGCTCAAGCTGGGACGAATAAGAGGGGAATGGTAATGCATATCGCCCTACATAATCTGCTGGCTCAATGCTCGGAATCAATCCAAGGGATAAGCCTGCAAAGCAAGCCCGTAGATCATTCCTGGAATCAGGCATTAAGAATCCTTCCTTCAAGTATTCTTGACAATTTGATTGCAAGAGGGCGATGGAGATTTGTTTTTAAGTTTGCATTCGTTGGGGCTACAGGGGCGGTAATTAATCTGACCTTGCTCTGGCTTCTAACCGCCTATGTTCATATATATTATATCATATCTGCATTGATAGCGATAGAGATAAGCATAATATGGAACTTTTTCTTGAATACCAGGGCGACGTTCAATTACAGTTTCCCAGAGGGGACGGCAATTGTTCGTGCAATGGCCAGGTATCATGCTGTCTCATTTGGAGGCATACTGATTAACCTTTCCGCGCTGCTTGCTTTTACGGAAGTTGCAGGAATTCACTATGTAGCATCCGAATTTCTGGCAATATTGATTGCATTTACATTTAATTACCTAGGAAGCATAAATTACGTATGGCGCGAAGCCGGATAGGGCAAGCAGCATTGCGATTATGGTCGATATAGAGAACTCTCCTGGCAAGCTGATTTACATCATGATATCATGATAGAGTCGATAAAAACAGCTCTCCTTTTCCATCACCCTTAAATAATCAATCAGCGTTACAACCGCCTCGTTCAAAGCTGGTCTTCTGGATTTGGACAGATGCCGATCCGATCAGCAGCCTGTGAAGGTGACGGAGACGAAGATGAATGCGTTCAATAGTGGTAAGGAAAATGCCGAGAAATTATCTTATGAAGAGAGAAAAATAAAAATACGGATTTTGGCTCTCGCATTGCTTGGTTTCCTCATAAGTGTGAAATCCGACCGGTATTTTCCCTTGCCTGATCATCTCCCGGAACCTATCTTTCAGATAATCCTATTGCCATATACTTGTTTATTTTTTGCTGCTTTTATTATTTTTATAAAGCCCGGAATCGTTGGAGATGCTCATCTATCCCCCATCGACCGCATTTCTGCCGTCAAGCTAACGACGGTCATTATCTTGATTTTTGAAGCGATGGCATTTATCCTTCTGATCGTGCAGGATCTCAGATATGCCCTTTTCGGCTATCATCTAAATATCCCAATTGCCATTTTTTTATTCGCATGTATTGGAGCTTCACTCATATATCTACTTATTAAGGATGCATCCCAGGGCCTTCTTGTTCTTATCGCTCTGGCAGCATATACTGGAACATACCTTTTAAGCATTGTCTCATTCCCGCTTCATTCACAGAGGTCAGATATGCTCCCTCTCATCCTCTCGGGATGTCAGTCCTTCCTGGCAGGGATGAGCCCATATGCTTACCATGACCTTCTCTACCATCCACCCCATCAGGTGTTCACTTATCTGCCCGGAATGTGGATGGCCTATCTGCCAGCTGCTGCATCTGGAGTGGATCTGCGGTTTATAAACCTGATAAGCATGCTGGTATCTGCGCTTATTCTGGCATATTCGGCTAATGGTTCCAGGAATCATAGCATGCTGCTAGTTCCGGTATTCCTGCTGACCCCATATCTTCAGTACCGGCACGAAATCTATCTCGGGGTGCTATTTCTCATTCTTTCAATCGTCTTTTTCCTCGATAGAAACAACAAATGGTGGACGAGTTCTATTGCATCTGGATATGCTCTCGCCGCCTACCAGTTCGTCTGGGTCATTTTTCCTTTTATTGTGGTTTCAGCCTTTAAGAGATGGGGAATAAAAAAGGCTTTTGTGAATTCATTGATAGCAGTAGCAATTGCCTTGATCCTCATACTTCCATTCCTTTTGGGCTCTCCTGAAGAGTTCATCGCTGGTGTGTACGGCAACTGGTTTTATATTGACACCCCTTCTGTAAACCTCTCCTATCTGATATCTCTTTTTATTCCCTGGGATTCGATGATAATTGTTCAAGGCATCGTTATGGTCGCCATCTTTTCGCTGGCACTGCAAAGAATGGATCCTGAAGACCGCTGGGGGTGGATGGCTACCGCACTGGTCTTATTCATCGCCATGAACAGGGTCATTAATGTGTACTTTTATTTGATCGTCCTTCTTCTTTTGGTAATGCATGGAATTTCCGTAAGCACTCTGAAAGAAAAGCCGGATGAAGAGGAGGAGGCACCAAATTAGATAGGAACATTTGGGCTGCATTTGCTGCAGTGACATCTGCCTTTTTTTATAGCTGCTAAATGTGATCAATAATGCCACATTTTTTCAGATTTTTTGGTTTTAGGAAGCCACTTGCTCATTTCTCTTCAGATTCTTCTCTTCCAAGCCTTTCAGCATACTTCAGATAGTTGCAGGCCGGGCTTCCGAGGGGGATGATCCTTCCCTGCACAGTGCCATCAATAACCATCAGCTCCGCCACCGAGGGAGCGGACATCCTGGGCTGGGAGGTGCTCCCGGGACAGATGAGAAGCCTTCTGCCCTTCTCTATGAGTGGACGGTGAATATGTCCGAATACCAGAACCTCACAGTTCATCTCCCTGGCCATCATCTCCGCCCCCACCAGATCGGAACCATGTGAAGCCATGTGCACGAGGCCTATCTTCACTCCTTCCACTTCTATCACCTCTCTTTTCGGCAGGAGCCTTTTGAGTTGGGGCGAGTCGGAGTTTCCCCTCACCGCAACCAGCCTTCCCAGATCCTTAAGGGCGGAATGGGCCTGGACTGAGATAAAATCGCCGGCATGAAGGATGATGTCCGCTTTGCTTGCTAATGCGACCACCGCTTCTGGTAGCCTGTCATCCTCCATCAGATGGGTATCTGAGAGAGCTATTATCCTGGACATTTTTTCATCACATCATCCTTGAAAAAGTGCAGCTGAGACAGCTATTGCCCTTGGGCTCAGACGTGCATTCGCCTCATGCCGGCCTCTGCTATGCCCAGAAACTCCGCGCCCACGGCCACCACGCTGTTGGTGAATATGGAGGCGTTGATCTCAAAGATGGGATACCTGAATTTGGTGTAATCGGACATCAGCCAGGTGGTCGAGGACGTGTCACCGCTGAAGAGACTGCGGTACTCCTCTTTTACCGGCACTACTGCTATGTCCTTGCTCCTTTTGCACTTGCTCAGGATGGAGACCTGCCTGGATGAAGGATTGGCAGTTATGGGCATCACATCAGCACCCTTCTTCAGGGCCAATGTCGTCCCTTCCAGGGCTTCATAGGTGTTGCCTGTTCCGGTTATCGGTATGTATACATCGCCTATCTGAAAGCTCGGAGTATTGAAATCCCTCTCCCAATAGCTGATCTTGTTCAGATGGGTGAACCTCATCTCAAAGGCCCTTGCCACCAGACCGGATCTGCCCACTCCTCCAATTATGTATCTTCCGCTGCGGGGAAGGAGCCTGATCAACCAGTTCTCCAGGTGCTCAGGATCCATGCGGGAGATGAGGCTGGCATTCTCCATCAGGTCCATGATTATGGATCGATACTCCGGACAGTTAGGATCGCAGATCCCCTTGAGCCGGCACTGAATATCCGCGAAAAGGGCATTCAAAAAAGCCAGGACCTCCAGCTCGAACTCCGTGCCAAGAGGAGAGAGCCTGGAACGCATATCCTTGTCCGTGGCATGCTTCGTCCTGGCTTCGATTACCAGAACGTCCCCTTTCTCATACTCGCTCACCATCTTGTAAGCGGTTCCCTCTTTATTGGCAGTAATGAGCTTGATGTCCCCGCCGCGAGTGATAAAGTCGCTTATATATTTATTTACTGACTGCGTCTCTCCAGAGCCTGATATGGCAATGCCGAGGTTCATTCCCTTGCGGTAGTGCCTCTGAACTGGGTCCTCCAGGGTAAAAGGAAAAACGTTCTCAAAATGGTTCTGGATGAGCTGCATGAAGCTGTAGAGGGCAAGAGCGGATCGTCCCGCCGCAAGGCCGTAGACGAACTTGTTCTCCGGGATGGGCTTGAGAAAGTCCACCATGGACTCGGAGAATGCAGCTACGCTTGGCATATCCAGATCCAGCAGCTTCTCCAGGAAGCTGCACTGTAAGTTTGTGGATTCGCGGAAGGTTTCTATCAGGCCTGACATAGTGGCTCATTTTATGGCCCGGCAGAGATAAGCCTTCTGGGACAGCCCAATACCATCAGGTAAACTACTCCGGCCTAAAGACCGGAGCTTTCAGTAGCCCTGAAAGGACAGCCTTGATACTTGGAAGTCCTTCCGAGCCTCCAGGCCGGTCTACATAGCGGCCCAAGAAAGCTATATTCTTAGCACCATTGAAATCAGCATCGCCAGACCAACCACACACAGGACACTTGAAGCTCTTGCCATTCCTGATTCCATGCTCACCGCACTGATGGCACGTCGGCTGGTGTATGCGGGGTCCACCAGAACCAGAGGAACACCCGCCACGAGAGCCTTATAGCTAAGGAACTCCTTAAGCTGGTAGAAGGCCCAACCATTGACTCTTCGTCTATGGTTTTTTCCTGCTTTCTGGTTGACGCCTTCTCTAATTCCGGTTAGATCTTCCAGAGCTATCTTTGCAGGAATCTCCTGGGCTCTGGTCACAATGGCTTTGCCGATTTCGTGGTTGATCTGCCGTTGGTAGCGTGCTTCTTTGCCTGATAGTCGTTGCTGAAGCTCTCGGCATCTTCGCCTTGAACTCCTTGTACCTTTCACGGCTTTCTGTTGAAGAACAGCACGCATAGACGCATAATGATTCTTGATTAGCTTGATAGTCTTTCCGCCAAACTTCTGGCCTTCGGAGGTCACAGCTATATCAGTTATACCAAGATCGACACCAAGGACCGTATCAACATGTATCTGCTCCGGTGCTTCGCTTTTAGCCTGGATGTTGATATAGTATTCAGATCCTTTCTTACAAAGCGTTGCGCTTGTCGGTTTAGAATCCTTGAGTCTGGTTCGCTGATAGTCGCCTAGAACCAACTTGATTCGTTGTCTCGATCTAAGAAGAGTCACGCTGATTTCTTCGTCTTTCTCTCTGAAAGCAAAGATCCTAGTATCATAATCTATACTGGTTGGTTCAAAGTTCTTAACTGATGAATGATCCTTCATGGCAGTCTTACGGTTAGATGCAACGCGATTGATAGCCCTGATTGCCAGATTGGCAGAAAGACCAAACTTAGCTCGAACATCTTGGTATACAATGCCCTGAATACGGACCTTATTTCTGAGCTTAGCAGGCGTATTCTGTTTTATCCAATTGCAGGCATCCGCAAAGGCTTTCAGAGTATCCTCCATCTCTTCGGCCTGGGAGTCTGTTGGACTTAACTTGCATTGGACGGTTAACACCTGCTCAGTCATCAGTAGGCAGTATATTCACTGAGTGATATATAGGTTTTGGTGGGCTACTTGCGGCTTTCCTCCCCGCCCTGAAGAGCGGGGCTTCCAGCCTGTGTTTATGTGACAATCTCTTCCAGCAGATCGAGCTCATTGGCTCGCTTTATCTCCTGGGCGATGCGCCTGCCGTTTGATAGTCCCGGCTCAACGAAATCGGAGTAAGGCGAGCCATTGATATAGAGGTTGGTTCCGGCGACGATTCTGGCAGATATCTCAAAGACCTTGAACTCCAGCTCGTCGGTGACAATGGTCTCCAGGCTGAAAGCGCCGATCATCCCTCCGAATAGATCCAGGCTGGTTTCTACAACCCTTTCCCCCAGCTCAAAGGCCCTAGGCAGGAGAGACTCGCGAAGCACCAGGGGAAGGTTTCCGGTTACCACGAAGCTGGGATAAATGCCCGCATCCGCCAGCTCCTTCATACTGCCGATGCGGAATATCTCATCGGCATTCGACTCCACTCGCCGGTCTATGCCCAGCATCTCCAGCGATCCCTTGCTCAGCCTGTATCCGTCCGGCTTTATGGGCGAGTAGAAGAAATGGATGTAGTACCTGGTGCCCAGGATGAACTCCTGGATGGTGTACTTTTCCTGGCTGCTCATCTTGCTCTGGAGCTCCTCTTTGGTCTTGGCAATGAAAAAGCCCCGACCGCCTTTGGCGCCGTGATACTTTACAATGACCGGACGGTCGATGTCATCTGCTTTCTCAAACCTCATGGGTACGTTGACTCCGGCCTTCAGCATCCACTCCCTCTCCATCTCTCTGTCGCTCTCCCAGGCCAGAACGCGACGGTTGCCGAAGGTGGGAACAGCCAGGGACTCGAACCGTTCGATTCCCAAATACTCGACCAGTGACCCATGGGGAATTACAATGGCGCTATCTGCCACTAGATCGTCGGCATAATCCAGCAGAGCCTTATAACTCTCAACGCAGATGAATTTATCTGGCTTAGCTAGTGGAAATGCATCATAGAACCTAGGCGGCTGGCCGATGCAGATGCCCAGGGTCTTGAATCCCTCCCGACGGGCGCCATGAAAGATTTGCAGGCTGCTGTGCGAGCAGATGGTGGCAATAGTGATATTTTTCTTATCGTATCCCTTCAGAATCTCCGAAATCTCCTCTTTTGAAATCATGGTGATATCCCTTTGAATTATGACCTTTGAAATAGTAGGGTTGGCTCAAAGGTAGATAAGCCCTTCGGAGAGGCAGAATCTCGCAGAAGGGATTGCTTGGGCATGAGGGATTGGAGCGCATTTAGGGATTTGAAAAACAAGGGCTTTGCTGGCTATGAGAGTTTATTCTTTGAGTTTTATGCCAATCTTCTTCTTAGGGCATACAACTTCTGAGTAGGTTTATGGCAATCTCAGTTATAATTATTTAATAAATTATTTAGGCAGAAGTTTAATCAGATTGACGATTGGATTGGTATTTCAGATAAGTATAACTAGTACCATAAATATTACTAAATAGTCTAAAATAAACCGCGTACAGGAACGAAAAGCGATCTGCAGAGCTTATCGGCTTGCACAAACTGTGGGGAAGTTCAAAATGGATTGGCTCATATTAGCATTCCTGGGGACGGTATTTTTTTCCATCGCAGGAGTGCTCGACAAGCTTCTGTTGGAAAATTATACGTATGATTCTAAGGCCTATATAGTCTGCCAGGCATTGGTCCAGCTTATATTCATCATCCCGGTTATGCTATTTGTAGGAGTCAAATTCACATACCCTGAATCCCTTTTCGCTCTGTTACTTGGTTGCTTGCAGATATTTCCCACTTTCTTTTACATGAAAGCTCTGCAGATCGAAGAGGCTTCAAAGGTCTCCGCGATGGAATATGCATACCCTGTATTCGTATTAATTGGCTCCATCTTCCTTTTCGGCGAGATCTTAAGCCCAAAATGCTATGCAGGCGGGCTATTGCTCATAATCGGCACCCTTTTTTTATCCTATAAAAGGGACCGAGGAATCAGCAGGGTTTCAGTTGGCATCTATCCAAAGATTAAAGGCAGCATCAAGGGCTTATCCCCATCGATCAGGCCATTCATGTCATTTTGGATCCTTACCGCTGCGTATTATCTCTCCCTAAAATATCTCCTGTTCTCGATCGATGAGTGGAGCCTTTACATCTGGTCATCGCTTGGCACCTTGATAGTGGCAATGCCTCTCATGGCCGTGCGCTCCATTCGCGAAGAGGTTTTTGGCTTCTTTGGCCGGGGAAGCTTTGCCATAGGAGCATTGATCTCAGAGGAGGCCTTCCAGTTTCTCGGGCTGATCTTCTCCATCTTCGCCTATGCTATTGGATCAGTCACCCTGGTATCCAGCGTAGGAGCCCTCCAGCCCATCCTGACGGTGATGCTGATCATGATCCTCGGTGCCCTAGCGCCAAGGCTGGCCAAAGAGCTGAATGAGAGGACAGACAGATCGTCGCTGATGCAAAAGGGCGCCGCTTTCATGATGGTAATAGTGGGAGTATATTTCGTGAGCTGAATCCCTTGCCAGAAAAAAAGTTCAACTGCAAAGCAGCGGCAGGATATGCTCTAGAAACGCCCCACCTACTTGGGTGGGATTACGTAGTTCCAGCGCCAAATCTTGAAGCTCACCGCAATTATCCCCAGGAATATAACCAGTACCAACAAAGCCTGAAGCCACTCCACGATAGTAATTGCATCCATACCTACACCATTTGAGTGCCTTCTCTTTTATCTGATAAAGGTTTTGGATGCAAAGGCTTTGCACGTAAAGTGGTTTCTGCACGAAAAGTGACAAATACTATCATAGCATTAGTTATATCTAATTATAGGCAATTTGACTTAACTTAATAATAAATAATAACGAGTAAAGCACATTATTATTTCGGCTTTAGCCCGCACTTACTGTCAAAACCCGGTTGCTGGTTATAAAGGATTGATATGAGCAATCTTATCGGTAAGCTTATACGTTGGATAGGAGATACCTTTAGTAAAGGTGATGCGACTATGTTCAAGGGTATTAACTTGTGGTCAAAAGGACTATCCAAGTCACCACAAAAATTTGAGCATTATCAAGAACCCATCACCCGCCAAAGCTACTGTACGTCGGGTCATTTAGCAGGTGGAGTGTCGAGCTATCATTCAGACTATGAAACAACCAGATATTCCGCTTCTGGAATAGGTCGCGCACCTTGCGCAGTCGCTAGAAATAATTTGCTAATTGGCTTGCCTCCGAGTTCCAAGGATCAAAAAACCCCCAACGTCATGGAAGAATGTGTAAAAAAAGACACGACGGCTAAAGAGTTAATTGGGGAACTCGCTTCAAAGCTCCGAGTTAATAAAGACAAATGGGTTCTTATTGCGGTAAGCGACGAAAAGACACCGTATGTATTGAAAATGGGAGATAAACTAGAGAAATTTATTAACAGCAAAACAGAACGACTTTACTTCTATCCAGAGTTTGTGGTTAGAAGATGACATATACGTTCTTTGATCCTGACGACGATAGTAGCGCTCCTCGCGACGATGATGTTAGTGCGATTAGTGGGAATTTAAATGGTGGTACAACTTCATTATGGGCGCAGGATCTCCAAAGACTGTCGCCGATGTCTGATTCTTTAGATGTACTAAAAGACGAGCATAAAGATGTCCGAATTGTTAATGATTCGATTTTGCGCATCTCTGGTTTATTATTGACTGTAACTCTTGGTGCAATATATTTCAGTTTTGATAATTCCGATACTATTCCGAGGTTTACAAAACTTTTCCTATTCATTTCGTCTATTTTACTAGGACTTGCCATTTTTGTTAGCATTTTCACACTTAAAATAAAATCTAGATATATTCTAGAAAATATTGAATTCATTAATGCAATGCAGGAGACAACAGACAATGAAAATAAGTGGACAAACAGAGCAGTAAAAGTAATGCTTGCGGCGGTTTCGTCTCTAGTTATTGGAATGATTGCCTTCGCAATATGTCAGGCTTATAATGATATGTTGAATAATTTTTCTTTATTGAGAATAAGACCTATAGAACTCATCCAAGTGGCTACCAATATCACATATTGGTTTGGCTAAAAGAATGGATTTAGGATTTCCAATGCTTGGCATCGGTCTTTGTCTAATTTCCTTCGCATCTCAACCAACATGACCCGCTTGCTCAGAGCGTGCATTGTATATACTGTATAATCACATAACGACCAAAGACGTTGAAGTTGAAGAGGAGAGATTGGTTTGGGTGAATGCGGAGATCTGAAACTAGAATCTAAAGAGGTCGATGAGCAGATTAAAGAGTTAGATGTGAAAATAACAGAACTAGTCCAGAAAATTGAGGCGAAAAGAGAACGTCGCTGCTTCATATTATGGGCAAATATAACGCAGCCGTTTGTTGACAAAGTATATGATGAACTTAGAACAAAATATACAAATATAGATGGCAAATTGGATGTAATTATTGATTCAGCTGGTGGAGATATAAATGCGGCGTACAATATTGCAAGCTTATTTCAAAAATATGGTAACAGCGAACTGACGTTCTTTATCCCACGATGGGCAAAAAGCGCGGCTACACTGATTGCTTGTTCTGGAGAGACAATTTTGATGACACCGGTGGGTGAACTTGGACCACTTGACCCCCAAATAACTCAAATCAATCCCGCAGAAGAACGCATTGAGAAATTCTCTCCGGTGCATATAAGCACTACTTTTGAAATGATTCGCAATGAGTTTGCCAGTGGAAATAAGGATTTTGCAGAAGGACTATTGAAGCGGTTACAATTTCCTTTGACGCTAGGGAGTTTCGCCAAGGCTATAGAGATTAGTGAGCAATATCTTACGAAAGTATTAAAAGAACGTATGGGAAAAACAGGAAAATTGGTTCAAGAACCCTCAAAAATAGCAAGATGCCTTTCAAGAGAATATACTGATCATGGATTTTGTATAAATCTGAATGAAGCCAGAAGTATAGGTTTAAATGCAGATGAACTAGATGGAGAACTTTTAGACCTTGTGTGGGATATATATACAAATTATAAACTAAGAGAAAAATTGAAACGGGATAAACGAAGTGAATCTTTAGGGAAATTAATAAGTAGCTTGCCACCCGAAGTATTAGATAAATTAAGGAAAACCGCTGAATTACCTGAAAGTACTGGTGTTATTAATGATGAAGATTGAAGAATTGGATATGAGCGCGTTGACACTAACACTAGCAGAGGCTATCTTATTGCATACTGGCCGAATATCCATAGAAGATATAAAAGCTATGCCATTTCTTGACAATGACAGAGATGCGGAGTTGATAGCTGATCACCTACGAGCAAAATTTGGAGCGAGAAGGCATATAATCTGTGGCCAAAAAGGAGATCTGAGCGATTGGGATGAGTTGATTGTATTAAATTCAGTTGTTTAATCTTTAAAATCCGTGGCTGTTGACAATCGTCTCCTTTTCTCCTCTCTTACATATTTAACTGCTATGTAGCTCATCAAGTTGCTCAAAGGAACTCCTGTTTCCTTTGCTTCTTGCTCTAAGAACTCTCTAGCGTCATCCGGCAATGTCACGGCCACGCGTTTGGATTGCATATATTCAGCCATAGTGTCTCATTGCGCAGTCAAAGGATAAATAAGTTATGTACAGTTACTTTTAGTAACTTATAAATACTAATAATACCTATTAGTATCTATGACAAATGCCCCCAAATCCCGCGAACTCCGAGGCAAAGAAATAGCAGAGAACGGCAACGTCAAAAAGGTCAACGACCACTCTTTCAAAGTGAAATCTCAATCAGGCAAAGGTGCCTATGAAGTCAAATCTACACAAACAGGCATGACTTGCACCTGCCCAGATTTCGTTTATCGCGGCGGAAAGTGTAAACACATAGCAGCAACGCGATATTACTTAGAAATCGAGAATGACACGCCAGAAGGCGTAGTTACTGAGAAAGTCCATCTGACCTACGCGCAGGCTTGGAACGCATACAACGAGGCTCAGAAGGCAGAGGTTAATCTGTTTGATGATCTGCTTAAGGACTTGGTTAAGGCAATTCCAGAGCCAGAGCAAACCAACGGCAGGCCGCGCTTATCTCTTCAAGAAACCATGTTCTGCGCGATCCAGAAGGTCTACTCTCAGCTATCCAGCCGCCGCGCTCATAGCCTCTTCCAGAACGCGACCGAAAGAGGGCAAATAAGCCGTGCACCTTACTTCAACGCACCATCTGCCTTTTTCAACCAACCAGAGACGACCCAAATCTTGCATAAGCTTGTCACTCTATCGGCGTTGCCTGTAGCTGGAATCGAGGAAGATTTCTCAGTAGATTCAACTGGATTTCGCACAACCACATTCAGTGCCTATAATGGTGTTAAGCATGGCCAAAAGAAAGAGCATCAATGGGTCAAGGCTCATCTTTGCGCTGGCGTGAAAACCAACGTAGTTGCCGCTGTAGCGATTACTGATGCCTATAGCAATGACTCTCCTCAATTCGGGCCTTTGATCAAAAAGACCTCCAATGGATTCACTATCAATGAGGTTACAGCAGATTTGGCATATTCTTCGCGTGCTAATCTGGAAGAAGTCAAGAACGTTGGCGGTATGGCCTTCATCCCATACAGGAAAAACGCTACTGGTAAATCCAGAGGTTCTGCCCTTTGGAGCAAGATGTTTCACTATTTCCAGCTTAACCGTGATGAGTTCATGGAGCACTACCATAAGAGAAGTAATATTGAGGCTACCAATGCCGCCATTAAACGCAAGTTTGGTGAAACTCTGAAATCCAAGAATCCTGTAGCCCAAGTAAACGAGCTACTGGCTAAAATTATTGCGTACAACCTGACGGTAGTAATCCATGAGATGTACGAAAATGGGATACAACCAGAATTCTTGCACGTAAAGTAGGGCCAAATTCCCCTTTTACGTGCAAAGCCGGATGCAAAAGATGATATGGGGTGAGGTTATCATTCCGGGAGAAACGCTAAGAGGCCTGTTATGCTCAATGTGACCTTCCTCGGAACCGCCGGATCGCTACCCACTCCGGAGAGGAATCCTTCAGCCATACTGATCAACCGCGAAGGAGAAATGCTCCTTTTCGACTGCGGAGAGGGAACGCAAAGGCAGATGATGCGCGCCAGAACCGGCATGATGCGCTTGAACTATATCTTTTTAACCCATCTTCATGCCGATCATATCCTGGGCATTCCCGGTCTCCTGGAGACCATGGCCTTTCAGGGAAGAGTTGAGCCCATAACCATAGCCGGACCGATACATACCGCCCGGCTGGTGGAGTGCTTCAAGTCGGTATGCTACTTCTCCCGCAACTTCGAGGTCATCGCCCTGGAGCTGTCGCCGGAGGACGTGGTGAAGATGAAGGGATATCAGGTGAGGGCCATAGAGACCCGTCACAGCGTGCCCAGCCTGGGCTACGTTCTGGAGGAAGATCAACGGCTCGGCAGATTTGACCGTGATGCTGCTATCTCCCTGGGCGTTCCTCCAGGGCCCTTATTTGGCAGGCTGCAGCATGGCCATGAGGTGGCGGTGGAGGGAAGAGTGGTTCAGCCTCAGCAGGTTATGGGGCCGCCAAGGCCGGGCAGAAAGGTTGTATACACCGGGGATACCAGGCCCTGCCGGTCGGTGGAGGATGCTGGTCGGGGAGCGGATCTCCTGATCCATGACTCTGCTCTGGCCAGCGATATGATAGAATGGGCGATGGAGACAAAACACAGCACGGCAAAAGAGGCGGCAGAGCTGGCCAGGCGTGCCGGGGTCAGACACCTGATCCTGACCCATATAAGCTCCCGTTACTCTGAGGACAGCTCCCAGCTATTGAATGAGGCGAGGCTCATCTTTGAGAAAACGGATGTAGCAGAGGACCTGATGTCCCTGGAGATAAGGTTCAAGGATGAATGAAGATCCAGCTTTTAGGAGTCATCGCTCTCGATTCATCAATCCGTCTATTCCCCATTTTTCTCCTGATCATCGATATTGAGATCGTCGTCAGCGCTCAGGTTATCTGCTCTGAGTAATTCCAATGCCCTGGCTTCCTCCTTCATCCTTCTTTCTCGCTCCTCGCTCAGGGCCTTGGTAATCTGCACAGCTATCTCATCCTCTCTACCGATGAGGGAGATGTCCAAAGATTCCATGGCGGATTCGATCATCCCCCTGCTGTGTTCCAGGTCCATGCCCCTGCTCTCCGACTCGACGCCCCGGCGGAAGAGGTCATCGATCCTGTCTGCTGGCATGCCGAGGGCAGTTGCAGCTGAGATGGCCCTTCCAAACATCTCCATGTCGATATAAAACTGCATACCGTCCTGGTATAGCATCTCGGATTGGCTCGTTCTTCCCGCATTCTTGGCTATGAGGGCAGCCCAGAGGTAATCTCCTGCGTCCACCAGGATGCTGATGGCCTCATCTATCATTCCTCTGTCCCTTGCCATGGCTGCAGCATACTCGATCTCACCCGCCTGGGCCAGAACAGCCACGCCCTCTTTTGCCAGGTCGTCCGGCAGTTCAATGCGGTTTTCTCTTTCCATAAGATAGGAGACCTTTTCTTCGAAGTTCATCCTCTCAAATTCATCTCTCAAGCTCATATCTCCAGAATGAAATGATGGCATCAACAAATAAGGCTTTTGTCAGCATCCATGCAACTTGAAGATACCTTTAAAAAAATGCATAATATTTCATCATTTTATATGTCAAAAATTGAAATTGTGCTCATAAACTATCGGCAGCGAGTAGCACGCAAAAGCATTTAAATCTACAAAAAGATATATAGCTGCAACTACATGCTAAATGCCATCAGTAATCACAAGGACTGAACGGGATCGAATGGCGATGAGAGAACATGTATGGGAACGTATCTCCTAAGACATCCCTCAAGAGATGATGATGATGGATAGAATAAAGGCGGCTGTATCTTCATATTATCAGCATGATCGGGCTGCTATTATTCCAAAGAGGGATTCGAAGGTTTTTAACTTCACAATTATAGCAGTTGCTATATATACAATTTACCTGATCATCAGCCAGCAGCTCAGAAATGACACCTATGCGGTGATTTTTTTCACCGATTGGATTGCATTTATCATCAATGGTTTCATGACTCTATGCCTGTTTTATGGCGCCAGCCAATCCAGGAAGATCAGCCGAAATGTCTTCCTCGCCTGGCTGATGATGGCCATCGGCCAGCTCTGTTTCACCCTGGGGGACGGACTATGGGCATTGATGGAGACGTTTAAAAATCAAGCGCTGTTCAGCTCAATTGCAGATATACCATGGCTCATGACCTATGTCCTTTTCATAATAGGCATACTGCTTTTGCCTTCCATTAAGATAACCCCGCGAGAGAGGACAAGGATCCTATTGGATGCAGCCATTGTGATCGTAACCTCCGGCCTATTCTTCTGGTCGCTTATCTTTCAGCCCGTCATCTATCAGAACAGCAATTTGAGTCCCTTAGACATGGCGTTGATCGTAGCCTATCCGATTTTTGATCTGATCTTGGTCTTCTTAGTGGCAGAGATGCTCTTTCTAAAGCTGAGCCTCCCCGGAAATGAAGCTCTGAAGTTCCTCGCTCTGGGAGCAGGTGTTTGGATCGCCACAGATACTATATATTTTATGCAGATTCTAAACGAAACCTATCAGCCGGGTGGACTCCTGGATAGCGGTTGGGTTGCAGGATACCTATTGATGGGCCTAGCCGGAATAGCCCAGGGAGAGGCAGCGAAGAGGGGCGCATTTAGCGCCAATCGGGATATTGAAGTGCGCTACGACCGGGCCGGGTGGCCTCTTTATCTTCCATACCTATGCGCAGCCGGGGCATTTTTCATGCTCGTCTGGAGTCGCGATCATAATTTTGCCATATCCTTTGGCAGCCTCTCCCTCAGCGTGGGGGTGATAATAGGCCTGGTGTTCATCCGGCAAATGATAATCCTTAATGAAAATGCCCTGCTATATCGGGAGGCTCAGCTTGAGATAGCAGAGAGAAGAAAAGCGGAGGAAGAGGTCAAGCGGCTCAACGAGGATCTGGAGGAGAGGGTAAGGCTTCGCACTGCAGAGCTAGAGGCCACCAACAAGGATCTTTTAGTGGCCAAGGCCAAGGCGGAAGCAGCTGCAAGGGCCAAATCCAATTTTCTGGACAATATGAGCCATGAGATAAGAACGCCCATGAATGCGATAATTGGCATGGCCCGTCTCCTGCAAGGAACGGATATAAAGCCTGAGCAGCGAGACTTCCTCGATACCATTCAAAAGAGCGGCAGTGCCCTGCTTGCCATCATCGACGATATCCTGGACTACTCCAAGATCGACGGGGATAAGATGGAATTGGTGAATGTGCCTTTTGACCTTCAGATCTGCATTGAGGACTCTTTGGATCTGGTGGCGATAAAGGCATCGGAGAAGGGTCTGGAGCTGGCTTATCTGCTGGAGAATGACGTTCCAAAGAGGATTGTGGGAGATGTCAATCGCTTAAGGCAAGTCCTGGTCAACCTTCTGGGAAATGCTGTTAAGTTCACAGATCGAGGAGATGTTGTGCTAAAGGTCAGCTCCAGACGGCTTGAAGGGAGTGACGACAAGGTTGAGCTTCACTTTGCAGTCAGGGACACGGGAATAGGCATCTCCCCTGAGAACCAAAGCGAGCTCTTCCAGTCCTTCACTCAGGTTGACTCCTCAAAGACCAGGAGCTATGGAGGGACAGGCCTGGGATTAGCCATCAGCCGGGGGATTGTGGAGCGAATGGGTGGGAGGATATGGGCGGAGAGCGAGATTGGAACTGGCAGCTCCTTTTACTTCGATTTTGCTGCTGATGTGGCAGATATTTCAGCAGATCTACAGGATCTCGATGGCGGTTCACCTACCCCTCGATCGAGATTGGAGAACAAGAGGGCGCTTATCATAGATGACAATGGTTCTGCTTTAGAGATGCTGATTCGCGCTACCCGGTCGCTGGGAATGATCACCAATGGGGCTTCGAGCCTGCAGGAGGGCAAGACCCACCTTGAGAGAGAGGAATATGATGTCGTGCTCATGGATGCCATGATGACGGATGAGGATGGTCAGGATCTGGCAGAAAAAATCAAGAGCAAAAGATATGGAGAGGTCTGGCTGGTTCTCCTCTCACCCCTGGGTCGGGGCTCTAGTTCCAAGGTTATGGCCGATGGCTGGCTGAACAAGCCGGTGAAAGCTCTTCAGCTCCGCAATCTTCTAGAGGATCTCATATCGCACTCAGAAAACGAGACGCCAATAGCAGAGAATAATGCTTTCCTGGAAGGTCCCATTGCTGAAGCTCGCACCATTCGCATTCTGATGGCAGAGGACAATCCCGTCAATCGGAAGGTAGCACTCAGCATGCTCAAACGGCTTGGATATCAGGCAGATGTGGCGGAAAATGGATTGAAGGTCTTGCAGGCTTTGCAGGAGAAGCCTTACGATATCGTCTTGATGGATGTGCAGATGCCGGAGATGGACGGCCTGGAGGCAACCCGTCGCATTCGAGATTCAGGATACAACACCTGCATCATCGCCATGACTGCCCATTCAATGGGCGAAAGTAGGGACGAGTGTTTGGACGCGGGAATGAACGCGTACATAAGCAAGCCTATAGAGATAGAGGAGCTGGCACGTGTTCTGGAGTCATGCATCCAAGGTTGTGCGATAGCAGGATAGATCTTGGGATTCCGCAGAAAAATCGAGTCTCGGACGGGCCAGCGCCGATCCACAGCGCCCTTTCAGGAGGAGCTAGTCACATTGTGACAGCCTGCCACGTCCCGAGACCGATTCAATGCCGGGCTATAATGCAATCTAAGCACTGGGCCCTTACACAGCGTCCTTTTTGCGGGAACCCGAAATCATCGCCAGATGCCGGGTCATTCAATTGCACTGTCTGCGGCATTGTGCCGCGCCATAAAGCCGGAGCGATATTTCCCATATTAAGCCGATTAAGGCATACTACGCCGATCAAGGCGCGTATCTCTTTGACCTGCGGGGTCTTATCGGCCTTTTTGGTGCTTTTTCGGATGCTGTCCCGATAACAGCACCTCTCAGGTCTTATTGGTCTGCGGCGTATCTATGGTGAGATACGTCCGATACCTATGGCCTTGAGAGCAAAGCCGTCAAGCTTTTATCGCTTATGCAGCTTTTTGACGCGGCAATCTATCTATATAATCATTATAGTTATTTGTAGTTTTCGGTCGGAACTGCACCGTCGAGTCGATCAAGCCAAATCGAATGAATTAAGTGGCTAGACATCAATCAAAGCCTGTGAAGATAGTATATAGCAGAGAGATGGAGAAAAGGTATCCGACAAACCCGGTGGAGAATCCGGACAGGGTCTCCCTTCCCGCAGAAATGCTTGAGGGATTGGAGTTTATTGAGCCCATTCCGGCAGATCTGGAGGATATCGCCAGAGTGCACGGGCCTGAGCACATCGGCCGGGTGAAGACCTCTGGGCTTTACGATGCTGCGGTTCTTGCCGCCGGCGGGGCTATCTGCGCAGCCGAGCAGGCTGTCGGAGGAGATCCGGCCTTCGCCCTCATCCGCCCGCCAGGCCACCATGCATCATCCAACCGGGCCTGGGGAATGTGCTTTTTCAATAATATGGCCATAGCGGTGCAGAAGATCCGGCCCAAAGCGGAACGGGTGCTGATAATCGACATCGATCTTCACTTTGGCGATGGCACAGTGAGCATCTTCCGGGGAGATCGCAATGTGAAAATCGTCAACCCCTGGTCGGTAGACGAGAACTTCGAGTATTTGAACATGGACCAGAGCCGGTATTTGGCACAGGTGAAAGAGGCCTTTTTGGGATTCGACTGCGACATTGTTGGAGTCTCGGCCGGCTTTGATACATATCTGGAGGACTGGGGAGGCCTCTTGAAAAGAGAGGATTACAGAGAGATAGGCAAGGCCATCCGGGAAGGATCAGAGGAAGAGTGCATGGGCAGGAGGTTCGCCCTGCTCGAGGGAGGATATCACCCGGACCTGGGATGGTGCATAAAGAGCTTCATCGAGGGATTCAGGTGAATTGGCTGAGAGTGCTATCAGGCTGAACCACGAATATATTCGCATCAAATCCGCGCTCTTCCAGCTCTTTTTCCAGCAAAATCCTTCTATTTCCCTCCCGGTCTACCATCGTCAGGCTCTCCAGGCGCCACTCGCCGGTCTGATTGGCTGGCAAGATTATGCTGGCATTATACCACCCATCCTTCGCCGATCCGGCGGTGATGCTTGCCGAAGGGAAGAGAGCTACTGCTTCCATTCCACCGGGCCCGGTGAACCTGGCTTCAGCTCCAAAGAAAGCCTGGTCATCTATAGCATGAAGGGTGATATTGACCGGCTGGGAGTAATTGGCCGGGATCGATGGTGGCTCGATGACAAGGCCCGCAAGGCTGGGGGCCTGATCGTCTGCCATCAGGCTGGAGGAGAGTCTCCTGGGCGGGCTCAGGGGATCGGCCTCGCTTCCAGAGAGGAAGTCCTGGCTGCTGCCACCAATCTGGATGGTCTTCTCGATGGAAAAAGCGCCTATCAGGTCCTCTACGCTTCGGCCGTACTCAGTGACTGAGCCAAAGGCGGGGGTATTCGAGGCGATGGCGAGCAGGATAAATGCAAAGATGAGTGTGGGGAAGACGGATATTCTATTCACGATTCTGATAATGCAATTGGAGGAGAGAAATAGCTTTTGGCTCCTCGCTATTTTGTATGGGTGAACTTGAATCGGAACAACTCTATGTCTCCGTGCCTTCTGTGGTGAACCGCTATGCTCTGACCCAATCACAGGGGAACAGAGGCTATATTTCCTGCCTCACCCACATAATTCAGCGAAGGGCCTACCTTTTCCCTGCAGAGAGCACTTCATAAATGATTTTTGGCTCCTCGCTATTTGGTGTGGGTTCGTGCGCTAGTCAGGAATTCGACATTTTTTCATGATCCTCTGTGCGCTCTGTGACTCTGCGGTTTTTATTCCGTATTCCGTAAACCACCAGGGTTAATTATCCCGCTACTCACTCGATACAGCGAAGAGCCTGATTTTTTCTACAGTGCTGGGGCGCAGGGGTAGAGAGGGCTCCGGTCTTCAGGCCGGAGATGAATCGTACCCCGCCCTACGCTATGAACCTTAATATACTAATAACGGCTTAGAACTGTACATGCTTAAGGCTTACAAGTTCAGGCTTTATCCCACAAAGAGCCCATGATCCTCAGGCGGGGATCATGCCCAAAGCATGAAAAACCCATAGAGCCATAGGCAAGGCTGATATGGGCAGTGAAGGTTGATCTGTGACCTGAGACATGATCTCGACACAAAGACAACCATGATCTCGTGGATGCCCAAATGCGTCTTTGAACGCGTATGTGAAGTTGCACGCACGAGTGATCATCATCTGCCCATATCAGGCAAGTGAGACGATGGACTCAGATAAGGAAATAGTTTGCGGAGCAGATATCCACAAGGATTTTCTTATTGCTACAATGATATCCCGAAGTGGATTGAAGCTCCAAGAACGTTTTAATATGAACCAAGATGGCCTCTTGGCATTCAGATCCTGGATAATAAACCACAGATGCCAGAGGCTGGCTGTAGAATCCACGGGAGGTTTTTGGTATCCTATCTTCACCATTCTAGAAGGTCATGTCGAATTTATCCTGGCCAATGCATATCAGATCCGGAATATTGAGCACAAGAAAACCGATAAACTTGATTCGGAACGAATCGCGATATATTGTCTCAATAATCTCATCACGCCCTCCAGAATCTATCCAAAAGACTACCGAGATCTAAGAAGCATAACTCGTGCTCGTGAGACACTGGTCAATGCAAGGTCCAAAATCAAGAACCAGATTCATCAATCACTTTCGACCTGCTGCATCAAGCTCTCCTCAGTCATATCCGACTCTTTTGGCAAATCTGGAAGATATATCATTGATAGGCTTCTGGAAGGAAAGACGATCGATCAGATCATATCTGGAATACCTTCGAAGAGGATTCGGAAAAAGGAGGACGAACTCAGAGAAGCCATCAAGAATGGATTAGATCCCGTTCAGGTATTTTTGATCAAGGCAAATCTTGATGTCATAGATGATATTAGCAAGAAGATAAAAATTCTGGAAGCTGAGATCGCCGAAAAAGTCAAACCCTTCGAGGATGATTTGAAAATTATTTTGTCTGTTCCAGGTGTTGGATTCATTTCGGCAGCTACCATTATTGCAGAAATGGGAGATTACAGGGACTTTCCGAGTGCGGATAAGATGGCAAAGTACTTCGGTATTGTGCCTTCGGTCTACCAATCGGCAGGGAAGCTGCGAACTGGGAAGATCACTAAGACGGGATCTAAGCATATGCGAAGGATCTTGGTGGAAGTTGCAAAAGCCATATCCAGGACCAAGAAGAATTCAAGGTTAATGAGATTCTTCCAGAGGATATTGGCAAGGTGCGGAAAGAAGAATATTGCAACCGTTGCGCTCGCCAGAAAAGTGCTCTGCATCATCTATCATTTGCTTATGAATCACGAGAATTATCAAGAACCAGAGGTCACGAAAACCAAACCAAAAATTCCCAGCTCTGTTTCGCCCATAAGAATGATGGATATCGACGAGATGATAAAGATCATCAGTCAGGCAGGATACTTGGTGGAGAAAGATTTGAAGGAGGGATGCGGATGATCCGCAGCATCTTGTTTTTTTAAGTTTTTCATGTGAAGTCTCAGATAACCAAGATGGAGCGAACGCTGGACTTGTGCCGATGGACATACAACCAGACTCTAGCATACAGAAAGAACGCCTGGGAGAATGAAGGCAAATCAGTTTCCAAATATGAAACGAACGCTCTTCTTCCTGGTTGGAAAGAGGATAAACCCGAACTGAGAGACGTATATGCTCAGACCCTTCAGAATGTTCAGGAGCGGGTAGATCTAGCCTTTAAAGCCTTTTTCAGAAGGTTTAAGGCGGGAGAAGAACCCGGATATCCCAGATTCCGAGGGAAGGGTTGGTACGATTCATTTACTTATCCACAACCTGAGAAGGGCGGCAATCTTGTTAACGGCATGGTACGTCTTCCCAAGATAGGCGATATCAAGATCAAGCTCCATCGCCAGATAGAAGGCAAGATCAAACGGCTGACCGTCAGAAGGACAGCCACAGGCAAATGGTTTGCATGCTTCTCCGTCGAAACTGAAGATGTTCCTCTCCCCCCCTGGAAAGATGGGGCTGTAGTAGGTATTGATGTCGGCCTTGAGAGCTTCGCCACCTTTTCCAATGGTGAGACGATAGCTAATCCTCGATTCTTCCGAGAAGAAGAACACGAGTTAGCTAGAGCCCAAAGGAAACTCTCTAAGGCTCCTAAAGGAACTCCAGATCGCAAGAAAGCTCTTAAGGTTGTTGAGCGAGTCCATGAGCGGATAGCTAACAAGCGATATGAGTTTGCCCATCAGGTTAGTCATAACTTGGTAGATAGATTTGGTCTAATAGCTTTTGAAGATCTTAACATCAAAGGCATGGTTCATAATCATTGCCTGGCTAAAAGCATCTCAGACGTAGCTTGGACCATGCTAGTACAGCCGGGCTGAGATGAACCTGACGATAAGGTTTTATATATAATCATTGACAGATACTCTACAACAGGGGAGTATCAATGCCGGGTCCGAAACCACCAGCAATCAACTTGAACGACGTCGAGCGCCAAGGGTTGGAATTGCTTGTTCGTCGGTATACTACAGGGCAGCAAAAAGTTATCCGAGCACGGATTGTTTTGCTGGCTGCGATGGGTAAGAACAATCGTGAAATCGCTAATGAATTAGAGGTTTCCTTGGACACTGCTCGATTATGGCGACGACGATGGCTGGACTTGCAGCCGATTTCTTTGGATGATCTGAGTATTGAAGAACGCTTGGATGACCTGCCAAGACCAGGAGTACCACCTCGTTTAACTGCAAACCAGATTTGTCAGATCCAACAGCTGGCTTGTGAGAAACCTGAAGAATCGGGACGTCCAATTAGCCAATGGACAAGCCGTGAGATTGCAGCAGAAGTAATAAAGCGGGGCATTGTAGATACGATTTCAGCTCGTCATTCTGCCAGGATTCTAAAAAAAATGACCTCCAACCGCACTTGATTCGTTACTGGCTAACACCTGCTCCGGACGATCAATTCGACGAAAAGGTAGACGATATCAATTCACTGTATCAACAAGCCATTAATTTGGCTCAAAAAGGTGAAGTCGTAATGAGCATCGATGAAATGACTGGGGTACAAGCTCTCGAACGCAAACACCCTGGATTGCCAATGGCACCAGGAAAAGTGGAACGCAGGGAGTTTGAATACATCAGGCATGGAACTCAATCATTCATCGTGAGCTTTGCGGTAGCCAACGGAAAGGTTGACACCATTTCTTGCGGCGATACGCGCAATGAAGATGACTTCGTATCCCATATCAAGGAAGTGGTAGAAAGATCCTTATCCACATCCCGCTGGCACTTTGTCGCCGACAATCTCAATATCCATAAATCAGAGTCTCTTGTGAGGTATGTGGCAGATGTATCCGACTTGGACATCGACTTAGGAATCAAAGGCAGAGATGGTATTCTGAAGTCAATCGAAACTCGCGAATCATTCTTGGCCGATCCATCTCACTCAATTGTCTTTCACTACACGCCGATACACGCTTCTTGGATGAACCAGGTCGAAATATGGTTTAGCATTTTGGTCAGGAAGCTGCTCAGGCGGGCCAGCTTTGCTTCTATCAATGATCTGAACGCCAAGGTTCTGGCGTTTGTCGAGTACTTCAACAAGACAATGGCAAAGCCATTCAAATGGACATATCGAGGGAAGGCACTTACTATCTAAAATTGGGCTTATTTAAGCCCGGCTGTACTAGTGACTTTAACCTCTTACAAGGCTGCAAGTGCCGGTTCGGTGGTGGTCCTGGTAGATCCAAGGAATACGTCTAAGATGTGTTCCAGGTGTGGTACTCTCATTGAAAAGTCGCTGTCCGATAGAGTCCATAACTGCACTCTGTGCGGGCTGTCGATGGACCGGGATTGGAACGCAGCGATAAATATTCTCAGATTGGGATTGCAATCTGTCGGCACAGGAAGCCGTGGAAGCCCTGCTCTTTAGGGCGGGGAGCAGTCACTCTGCTACCTCAACCATCGTCTCCCCGTTCTCTTTCATATAGATCCGGACATCCCTCCCCAAAACTCTCTTATGGAAGAGACGGGGCTCATTTCGCCGCAGTTGGACCAGTATGTCCATCGATGTCACATGCAGCTTAATACCCATTTCATCGGCAGCCGCGAAGATCATCCTGGGGATATCGAAGACATCCGTTCCCTCCTTTACGAATAAAGAGATCGGGGCGCGAATCATCATCCACTGCTGAACGGTCCTCTGCGCCCGGGCAATATTCTTGTGAGCCCTCTTCTCCAGAATGCTGATATTGGAGCGGGTGGTCCCCAGCCGATCGGCCACATCCTGCTGAGAGAGGCCCTGATGGCGCATCTGCAGCACCGCAAGCTGCCTTTTGGTCAGAAATGAATAGGAAGATCCTTCAGCTTCTGTATCTGACCTCTCCGAATCATCCATCTTTTCTGCACCTTCTTCGTGTTCAAAAATCATCCTATCATCTCAGAAACTAGAGGTATAAGAAGATAAATTCATCCTTTTATCCTTTGACATAGCATCACTAGGATAATCGCAGTCCTCTGTCCAGCCATGCACCTCAGGAGGTAATCGACAGCTACAACCTTCTTGATATCCTGCAGAAGGGCAGCCCCCCCAGAGGCTTCTAGATCCCAAGACCCGCATTATTTAGCAATAATGGACACTTCGAGCCGATAAGGGTTATCTTTATCATTTATCGCCCACTAGCAGAGGCACTATGTCTCTGGATGAGGTTATGGTCACGAAGGCCATTGTTGAAGGCTATCTAGAGAGCTTTCTGGAGAATACAGAGGTAGAGGCAGCATTAGTGGGTGCTGGACCCGCCAATCTGGTAGCGGCCAAGCGTTTGGCCGAGGCGAATATCAAAACAGTGCTCTTTGAGAAAAGGCTCTCCGTCGGTGGCGGTCTATGGGGCGGCGGAATGATGTTTCCCAGGATCGTAGTACAGCAGGCGGCAATTCGCATACTTGAGGAGTATGGCATCCGATATCATGAGCACTGCAAGGGATACTATGTTGCAAATTCAATAGAGACCGTGGCCAAGCTGACGGCTAGGGCAATTGATGCAGGCGCACAGATCGTCAATTTGGTCACAGTTGAGGATGTAATGATTCGTGAGCAGGATCGGGTGGTTGGCCTGGTCATAAACTGGACTGCAGCAGAGATGGCTCAGATTCACGTTGATCCGCTCTGCATTCGAGCCAGGTATGTCATCGACGGCACAGGCCATGAGGCATCGGTCTGCCGGGTGGTGGCACGCAAAATTCCGGGAGCGATCATCGGCATAGATGGGGTAAAGGGCGAGAAGCCCATGTGGGCGGAAGTGGGTGAGAGAACCGTGGTGGAGATGACGCAGGAAGTCTACCCTGGCCTGGTTGTGGCAGGCATGGCTGCTGCTGCCGTCTGCGGCGGCCCGAGAATGGGGCCTATTTTCGGAGGCATGCTCCAATCAGGCGAAAAAGCGGCAGGAATCGTCATCGAGAATCTGAATAAATAATCTAAGATCCTCTCCCACAGGAAGTTCCACAATCTTGATTAAGCTGAATTGAGCTTCATCTGATGATGCTAAAGAATAGATCCATCCTCGTCACCGGAGGTGCAGGCTTCATAGGCAGCCACCTGGTGGAAAGGCTGCTTTTGGATAATGAGGTGACAGTGCTGGATAACTTCAGTTCAGGAAGAATCGAGTTCCTCGAGCCTTATCGGGATATTCCTGATTTTCATCTGCTAACAGGCGACCTCATGAATCCCAAAATTCTGGATAATGCAGTATCAGGAAAGGACTTCATCTTCCATCTGGCCGCCAATCCCGATGTGAAGCTGGGGTCAGAGGACACTCATGTTCATCTGGAGCAGAATGTGCTGGCAACCTACAATCTCCTGGAGGCTATGAGAAAAAATGACGTGCGCCAGATGGCATTCACCTCCACCTCCACCGTCTACGGCGAGGCGGCACAGGTCCCCACTCCAGAGGACTACGGCCCGCTTCTGCCCATCTCCCTCTATGGAGCCTCCAAGCTCTCCTGCGAGGCGCTGATCTCCTCTTACTGCCATACCTTCCAGATGCAGTCCTGGATCTACCGGTTTGCTAATATCGTGGGCGAGCGGGGGACACATGGGGTGCTGGTGGACTTCATCAGAAAGCTACGAGAGAATTCGGGGAAGCTGGAGATCCTGGGCTCAGGAAAGCAACGCAAGTCCTATCTGGAGGTGAAAGATTGCATCCGGGCCATGATTCATGCAGTCGAGCATTCCTCGGGCGAGGTCAATGTCTTCAACATAGGATCTGAGGACTCGGTGGATGTCACCGAGATTGCAGATATTGTGGTCGGGCAGATGGGCCTTGATAGGGTCGAGTATAACTACACCGGTGGGATCGATGGCCGGGGCTGGAGGGGGGACGTAAAACTGATGCTTCTCTCCATTGAGAAGATCAAAAGGCTGGGCTGGAGTCCAGAGCTGGGATCGGCCAGGGCCCTGGAAGTGGCGGTTAGGGCGCTTCTCAAGGATGATTGATGAAATTGATATAAACAAAGATAAAAAATTGCCAGCCCTTTTTTTCAGCTGGATTATTTCACATTGCTAACTGCCCACCTGGTCTCCTTCCACCAGTCGCCCTCCAGCAGAGTGGCATTGTAGCCCATGAGCCGCAGGCTGAAAAAGAGGCTGTAGGCCTCTGGCGTCCCGTAGACCACGGCGGTCCCGGACTCATCCAGCCGGCTGCCGAATAGATCCTCCAGGATGCTGGCATCTTTAATCCCTGAATCTTTATAGATCCTATCCAGGCTCAGGGGCATGGCCTCATTGGTGATTCTGTTCTTGCCGTACTCAGAAAAGTCCCGCGCATCCAGAATGCTGATATCGGATAGCCCAAGCAGGCCATCAAGACTCTCGGGAGTTACCAGGAGCCCTGGCACCACGTGGCTGGTGTAGTTGGTAGGCGTAATAGACGGTGCATTTGCGCTCAGATCCAATCCTGCATTCAGGGCGGCATCAATTCCTCCGTCAAGCAGGCTGATGTCCTCATGCCCCAGGTATGAGAGGGCCCAGAAGACAAAGGGTGCACCATGATCGCTGGAATCGCCATAGATGAGGAGCCGATCGCTTGCGATTATTCCCGCCTGGCCCAGAGCCTCCTGGGCCAGGATCGGATCCAGGACTCCATCCTTTTGCAGGTCCTTCCAGTAAAGGTTGCGAGCGCCTGGGATATGTCCCTCCTGGTACTTTTGAGCAGAGCGCACATCCAGAACAATTCGATCGTTTTCGATCAGATTCGCCCGGGTGAGGATCGAAGCTACAGGATAATCGGCAGACTTATCTTCAATGGTATTCGATTCGGCCTGGGCTTGTGAATTCGGCATGTTCTGCTCGACAGGAGGACTTGGGCTCAGCATGCTGTTCTCATAGGATTCCTTCTGGGCATACCAGCCATCCAGGTTCGTCCAGTCCGGGCAGTCGGGACAGAACTCCCCTGTCTCCGTGCCTGCCAGTGCAGTGCCAAATAGGATAATCAGAGAAGTGGCTGCCAGCAGGGATATGAAAAAAGCAGTTCCTGCAATCTCTCGCTGCTGCTTTTGACCAGATACACCCAAACCCATCCAAATCACTCAGAAGGTATGGATTTTTTCCACTATTTCAGGCTTGCTAATCCTTTGCCCACCCCTGCCTTTCGCCTTTGCTCCTCCTCCTCCCCCCTTCCATTGATCATCGCCAGATCATCCTCCCAAATCCTTAACAGAAACTATAAATACACAATATTGCTCATTGTAGCAGTGTAATATACTATAATGTACTAAAATGCGCATCAAACAAAAACGCTGAATAAGCCACGACTTAGGAGTTGCCGAGATTGAGAGGAACATCGATACGTATGGAGAGGATATTCAACCGCAGTACCGGAAACGCAGTCATAATACCCATGGATCACGGGGTTACCGTTGGACCCATCAAGGGAATCAAGAGCGTCAAGAACATCGCCGATGCCGTAGCTCGGGGGGGAGCGGATGCTGCTGTGGTTCACAAGGGCGCGGCCACCTTCGGCCATCGAGGCTACGGCCGGGATCTCGGCCTGATAATTCACCTTTCCGCTTCCACTGCTCTGGGACCTGATCCGAACAACAAGGTCCTGGTGGCGACGGTGGAGGAGGCTTTAAAGATCGGAGCGGATGCGGTTAGCATTCACGTCAATGTGGGTGCAGAGGACGAGAGCAGAATGCTCTCCACGCTGGGCGAGATCTCCCGCCATTGCCAGGAATGGGGCATGCCTCTCTTAGCGATGATGTACCCCCGGGGAAGAAAGATCAAGGACGAGTACTCTGCAGAGAGCATCGCCCATGCTGCCCGGGTGGGTGCGGAGCTGGGGGCGGATATCGTCAAGACCAACTACTCAGGAGATCCGGATAGCTTTGCCAGTGTGGTCGATAGCTGCCCGGTTCCAGTGGTGATCGCAGGCGGCCCCAAGGTGGAGACGGAACTGGACCTGCTCCGCATGGTGGAGGGGGCGATCGCCTCAGGAGCGCGGGGGGTTGCCATTGGGAGGAACGTCTTCCAGCACCAGGATCCCGAGCTGATCACCAGAAGGATCTGCGGGGTGGTGCACAAAGGGCTCAAGGCGGAAGAGGCGGCATCCTTAGAGAGATCTATAAAAGACTGACCTCCTGCGGAGGCCATTCAACTTAAAGCCGGAGGGGCCAGCAAATATAAAAAGATCTAAAAGCCTCCATTAGTTCGATGAAAGGGCCAGGGAATGTTTCGATCTCAAGGATAGCATCAGCGGTTATTCTCTTCTTATTCCTCCTGGCGGCTGTCTCTTTTTCATATTCCGTTTCTGCAGAGGACGAAGAGAACGGGCGTCCCGATCTGGATATCTCCTCGGTCTATGGCAGGCTGGATACAAATGGCCCTTCGACATTGTACGTCCTGCTGCATAACAATGCTACTGCACAAGCCACCGAGAGACAAGAATCCCAAGAGTTGGATCTTGATCCGGCAAAAGCCAGGGGAATTACAGCAGAGCTTGTTAGCGATGACGAGCGGGTGAGGGTTTTGTCCGGGCCCCAGATGGCCGGCTCCCTTGGTCCGGGTGAGAACACCACGGTGGAGTTCATGGCCCTGGCAGAGGGGGCAGAGGTGGGCATCTATCCCGCCAGGCTCAGGCTGAGCTACTCTCGCCTGGAGAGGGTTTCGATCTCCAGCGAGGACATAGCCCCTGACATCATATTTGTCTATGAGGATCTATCCGAACAGCTGCCTTTGCCGGTCAAGGTGGTCCTCGGGCCGAAGATAATGATACAGGAGATCGAAGGAGCGGCAAGGCCGGGGGAGGCAACTGAGCTTGAGGTTGTGGTGGCCAACGAGGGGGACGAGGCCGCCATTGACCTCCGGCTGGAGGCAAGAGCCAATTCGCCATTCCTCCGGGCAGGGGATGAATTGGTAAATGAATCGGATGAAAAACAAAACTATAAGGACCTCGAGGCGGGATCTGAGGCATCCTTTGAACTCATGGTTCTCACCGAGGGCAATACCACGTCCGGATACGCTCCCCTTCCCTGCAGTATCTCTTACCGGATTTCACCACCCGGGGAGGATATGGACCAGATAGGCAAGGGTAGCGAGAGGCGGGAGGATATTGCTCTCCTGGTGATGGTAGAAGAGGACTCTCATCTTGAGGCATGGATGCTCTTTTTTGCTGGCATTCTCATTATTCTCATCCTGGCGGCGGCATACATTTATTTCAAGAATTTCAAGCGAAATGGGTCAGGCAGGAGCGACTTTGGCAAAAAGAAAAGGCTCCTCGCTATTTTGCATGGGTGAAATTGAATCGGAAACTCTCTGTATCTTTTCGCCTCTGTGGTGAACCGCGATGCTCTGACCCAACCACAGAGGCGCAGAGGAACAAAAGGCCATATTCTCTGCCTTAACTCACCCACATAATTCAGCTAAGAGCCTGATCTTATTCCCCTTTTCTTTGCGGATCATCGGACTTGATATAGCGCATGCTAATTAGGGCAGCTAATGCTCCCAGGCCGCCCAGGCCCAGGCCGATGGCCATAACCCTGGTCTCCAGCTGAATCAGCATCAGAAGATTGAATAATATCCCCAGAACGGGAAGGACCGCAAGCTTCCCCAAAGATATTGGCACCCGGAAGGGGCGAGCGATCTGGGGCTTTTTGTATCGCAGGGATATCAGGACGGCATTGATCACAATGAAGGTCACAAATACGGTGAAGTTGTTGACATTGGCCACGAAGGCGATATCCTCCAGGAAGACAAAGGACATGGCTATGATCATGGAGAGGATTGTAGCAATCCAGGGAGCATGGGTTCGAGGGTGGACAGATGCCAGGATTGGGGGAAGCGATCCGGAACTGGCCATGCCGTAGATGATCCGGGATGAGGCGAGGAGCATGAGCAGAACGGTGTTGGTGGTAGCAAAGAGCGCCATGATGGATATGATGGCAGAGGCATTCGGCCCCAGGGCATAACGGGCGATGTCAGAGAAGGGGGCAGAGGAGCAGCTCAGCTCCTCCCAGCCCAGGACGCTAACCGCAGAGATGGCCACCAGTATATAGAGTATGATGCTTGCGGATATTGCCAGAACCAGCCCCCGTGGGATGTTTATCTCCGGATCCTTCGCTTCTTCAGAGAGCTTTACTATCTCCTCAAAGCCAATGAAAGCAAAGAATATCAGGGCAGATGCCTGCAGAATGCCCGCGCTGCCTAAAGGAGACATCTCCAATAGGTCCACACTGCCAAGATAGGGAATGCCCATATAGATCACAAGCACCAGTCCCAGGGCTTCCACAGTGGTCAGGACGATGGCCAGCCGGGTGGAATGAGTGATGCCGAAGAGGAGGACTAAAGAGAGAACCGCCAGCAAAGCGATGGCAGAGGGCAATATGGGCGTGCCGGTGAGCGCCTGGAAGTAGCCGGCAAAGCCAAGAGAGACCGTAGCCGCCCCCACCACTCCGCTGAATATGATCATCCAGCCGACGAGGAAGGCCAAGAACCCTCCAAAGGCCTGAGAGGTGTATTCGTATTCAGCGGCAGCTTTAGGAAACATGCTGGCCAGCTCGGCATAAGAGAGGCCGGTCAATAGGGCGATCAATGCCGATAGAGCAAAGGATATCCAGACCGCATTGCCCGCCAGACCCGCTGCCTCGCCGATAAGGGCATAGATCCCAGCTCCTAAAATTATGCCGACCCCGGATATGGTGACTTCAAGCAATCCCAGGGTGCGCCGAAGCCCTATCTTCTTTGCCACAGGCCTAAGATAGGAAATAATCTATTTATGGCTTTTCGGGAGCAACTGCTAAAAGATATAAGCCTGGAGCGGAGGAATCAATTGCAATGAGCATGAAAGATAGCGCCTCAGCTTTTAGAAAGAGAATGGCGGAAAATTTTTTGAGGCGATTTGATCATGCCGACCGGCACAGTCGCGGAGCTCTTCGACTTCTAGCCGCCACATTCAGCCGCATGTCTGAGACGGAAAGCTGGGATGCAGCAGCAGCGATTGCCTACTATTCCCTCTTCTCCCTCTTTCCAATGCTGATATTGCTGGTGATTTTAGGGACTTCGTTTCTCCAGACCAAAGAAAACTACCATCAGCTGATGAATTTTATTGGCGGGATTCTCCCCCCGGCAGAGAGCCTGGCAAGAGAGAACATTCAGGTGATCCAGGATCTGGGGGATAAGCTGAATATGCATCTGCCCCTCAAGGATCTATTGCAGGAAAATGTCAATCAGATCCTTCACTTGAGGCTGCCGGTGGGGATAGCTGCGGGGGCAGGTCTTTTGTGGTCGGCGACTGGTGTGTTTGTGATTCTGTCCAAGAACATAGATCGCGCATGGAGCAACTCCGAAGGGCGAAATCCTCTGGAATGGCGTTTAGTAGGCATTGCCATGGTCGGGAGCCTCCTTATCGGACTGATCATCCTCTCCATGGTGGTAGTCTCCCTGATCGGACTCCTGGACTTTAGCCTGGGCCTGTTGCTGGGCGAAGGGGGTGTTTATCATATGCCATTGGAGTCGAAGCTCTTGTACAGACTGTTTCCCGATGTTGTGATCTTCATCGCCTTCACCATCCTTTACTGGTGGGCTCCAAAGGTGGATATTAGATGGTCTGACGCCGCTTTTGGGGCATTTGTGGCCACTTTATGCTGGGAGCTTTCCAAGATGGGCTTTGCCTGGTATCTGGAGAGCGGCCTTTCCAATCATATGCTGGTCTACGGCTCACTGGGCACTGTAGTCATCCTGATGTTGTGGATCTATCTGAGCGGTTTGATCTGCCTCTTTGGAGCGCACCTTGTCGCCCAGATGGTGGGACGGAGGCAGGCGAAGGCAGCACCAAGAGAGAGCCATATAAATAAAGATTCAAAGGCTGGTGGAGCATAATGGTGCCCCTCAAAAAATTATATATTTTAGAATAGCTAAAGGATAGCTTACATGCCGGGGTCAAAGAGATTCAACTTATTAGCATCCGCTGTACTTCTCATTGTCTTTATCAGCACAGTGTATGTCACAAAAGCATTCATTGCTCCTCTGCTTCTGAGCTTTTTTTTCGCTTTCGTCCTGCTTCCGGTCTACTCTCGGATTTATTGCCTGACTGGAAGGAAGAATTTATCGGCGTTCATGTCTTTGCTCCTGGTCGTCCTGTTTTTCATGATCTTTCTTTCCAGTGCCCTTAACGCCATTGCCACAGAGACATCGGGCCTGTTTTCCTCTCAGGAGGATATCGTTCAGTCCATTGACATTTATATCACCCAGAAGACCGAAGAATCCTTTGACACCCTGCATGTCGTCTTGAATAATCTCGTCTCAGAGTCAACCGCAGATGAGACTGTAGAGCGATTGAGGGAGATGGTGAGGCCTTTCATCGAGGCCCCCAGAGACAGGATCCTCTCCGATCTGCTGCCACAGATTGCATTTGAAGCCACCAATTTAGCCACAGGCTTCATCAGCGAGCTGCCTGTGCTTATGTCCCAGTTCTTTGTGGCCATAATGATCACCTATTACCTTCTCATCGGAGGTTCCAGCGCGGTAAAGGGATTCTTGCTTATCCTTCCTGAGAGGGAATTGATGAATTATTTTATGGGGGAGCTGAATAAAATTTATAATAATCTTTTCAATGTTTACCTATTGACCTCCCTGATAACCGGACTGCTTGCTGCAATTGGATTTGCCCTCTTTGGGGTTTCATATCCCTTCTTATGGGGCTTGACAACGGCCATATTTGCCCTATTGCCCATGATCGGACCGCCGATCATCTTCGTGCCCATATGCATCTATTTCCTCCTGATCGGGAACTACTTGTCGGGCATAGGTCTGTTCATCTATAGTCTGATCTTCATCAATACCATCCCTGAGAACGTCATCCGTCCAAAGCTCGCCAGCCAGGGCGCAAAGATCCATCCCTCCATCACCCTCCTCGCTTTCGCTGCGCCGATCTTTGTGGTGGGATTTCTCGGATTCATAATAGGGCCGCTCCTTTACGGATTTCTTCTGGCGGCATTCAGGACCAGAGTCTATATGCTGAAGGAGGAGGGCGCAATAGACGAAAAGGAGCTTGTCGAGCTCTCAGAGGGAGAAGGCCTGCCTCCTGGAGCCAGATTTTGCGGTCTGGGCTTGAAGGCCAGATCGGCTCTGGAATGGCTGAGACGCTACCGTACTTGAGGCAAATGGCTGGGCAAGTCCTGTTCATCCCAAAGTTCATATCGTTGCAGCTCTAATTGAGAATCAGAGATGGAGAATGATCTGTCATGTCTATGGAGCCATAGAAATTGGCTCTTCGCCGTAACATTGCTTCTCATACTTCTCTCCTCTTACTTCCTCTGGCCGCTGCAGGACGGCATTGTCTTGGGAATAGTCTTCACTTATCTAGGCCGTCCGGTGAGGGATCTGTTTGGAAAGAGAAGACAGATTGGCTCTCTGGCGGCTATTATCTGCATCATCGCCCCATTATCCATTATATTTGCTGCCGGGGTCTTTGAGGCAGCATCTCAGCTCAGATGGCTGCAGAGCCATCGGGCGCAGATCGTAGCCACTGGCCAGGAGTTCATATCCAGCATTTACATTCCTCAATTCATCTTCGATGAGCTTTCCAGAGGCATGGACAATCTGATGGGAATAGGACTATCGATGCTCACCAGCTTGCCGGTATTCGATCTGGGAACGACGCTGACCCTCGGGCTTCTGAATCTCTTAATAGCCTTTTGTGTATGCTACTACCTGCTGGTGGATGGCGATAGGCTCCTCGGGGCAACGATAGATTTCTTGAGGCAGAAGAAGGGGGATTTTGAGCTTCGATGCCTGGGCAGAATTGATGGCATCTTAAGCGGCATCTATACGGGCAGCATCTCCACCGCCATGGTCTATGCGATCGCCTCCGTTCCCATATTCTATCTCTTCGACATTCCCAGGCCCCTGGCTATGGCCAGCATAATACTCCTGGCAGGGGTGGTGCCGTTTTTAACCTGGCTTGTCTTCCTCTTGACCGCCGTATCCAGATATATTGAGATGGGGCCGATGGAGGCAGCAGTCTTCTTCTTCGCGGCCTCGGTTCTGGTGGCAGCAGTGGAGCTGGTCGTCCGGCCCTATATCGTCTATGCCAGATCGTCGATCCATCCCATGCTGGTGCTGCTCGCATTTCTGGGCGGAGGGCTTGTGGGCGGGGTCTTTGGATTCTTTCTCGCTCCCGCAATGCTGGGAACGATCTCTGGCATCTATCAGATGATAAAATCAGAACTGACAGGGATTAAGAGAGGGCATCAGCTGGAGAAAGTGGATGCTTTTGCGGCCATTCAAAATAATTAATAAAACTCCAATAATGTAATGAATTCTGCGCATTAATAATTCTTGTGCCAAAGATATTTTCATCTATATATTTCGGCCTCGTTAATGAACGAATACCGAAAAGTATATATTCGTTAATCGCAGTATAGCGTATTGGCAAAAGTCAGAATTCTTTTTCCCTCCTACATCACAGACTTTTGCCTCCCTCCTTATTGCCCTTTCACTGCCTTGTGACGGGCCGATTGCCTGAAGCTGATCGACTGCCCCGATCATCCATTATTTTTTAGTCGCAAAAAAAACCAAGACGGCAATCCATATATGCCTTGCCGTTTTCAACTTGGCCTGAATGTTGAGCGACTTGCGCCTCTCCATTGTGGCAGAGCTGATAAAGGATCACGTCGCCTTAGACGGGATCGATGGATATTGCCAGGAGACGGGAGTGCAATGCTTTGATTTTATCCCCATCGAGCCGGCTGACTTCCAGGGGAGGATACTGGCCATAGACGGCTCCAATGTCTCCGTCTGCGGCTGGTCTGTAGCAAGCATCAATCTGATCCGTTCGGGCTATGTGGTCTATCAGGGAAGAGACTGGAAGAGGACGGTCATCACCTTTAATGATATCTTCTTTGCCGATCCGGCAATTTCAGCCGACCAGTTCGAGCCCCACTTGAGGCGCCTGGGCCAAAATCAGATCCGCCTTGCGGAAGAGGATTTAGATAGGCTCTCCACTTACTTCCGCGAGCTTCAGGAGTACATATCCATAGACGACGCCATCACCGAGGCAAATCCCGGCGACATAATCCTCTATGACGGCAGCTTCGATGTCTTCGAGCCCCTGCGAGCAGCTCTCTCTCGTGTCTTTGAGCGAGCGGAGGAGAAAGGGGTCGCCCTCCTGGCAGTGGCCAAGTCCAGTTCGCTCTATTGGGGCGAGGGCATATCGCTTCATTTATTGGAATATGGAGCAGGATTGTATAGAGCTAATTTAGACGATTGCAGGATAATTCGAATTAGTAGGATAAGCGACCGAGCACCTGGTGCAAATGGATTTCAAATTCAATCCGGTTAGATATTCACGAATACAATATGAGGATTGGATGATAGACAAATGAGGATTGGATGATAGACAAGACTTCACTCGGAGCAATTGCCGAACAGGTCAAGAATTATGTATTGATGGATAGCATAAGTCAATATTTTGAAGAAACTGGCGTTAGAGATAACGATTTTAAAGAAATTATTTCTGAAGATAAATTTGAAGGAAATATTTATGCGGTGGATGGAAGCAATGGTATCATCTTTGATCTGCCATCTGTTAGTTTCAATCTAATACGAGCAGGATATGTATCCTATATCGCTAAAAATTGGCAAAAAACCATCCTTTTCGATAAAGTCTTTAAAGCAGATCCAGATAACTATCGGTATCAGTTCGAGGCAGATCTTAGCAAGAGTTTTAATATCAATAGCAATTTTGTCTTGGCCAAAACAGAGCTGGATAGACTTTCAACATACTATAGAGAACTCCAAGAGTATATAGCTCTTTACGAAGCCATTTCTGACGCCAAAAAAGGAGACCTTGTGCTCTATGATGGAGATTTCGCGTATTGGATGGATCCATTTGGAGAAGTCCTCAAAATGATATTTGATGAAGCAGAGGACAAAGACTTGGATTTGCTGGCGATCAGTAAATCTAGCACTTTCTCATGGGGCAAAAGCTTTTCAAAACCTTTTATCCTTCATACCGGCTACGTTGGAAGTCAATTGATATCAAATAATCCATGGCATATAGAATTGAGTGAGAAAAATATAAAGCCACAGCCAAGAGGCAAGAATTGGAACGGAAAGATCTACGTTGTAAAACTGCATCCAAATTCTGAATTTGTTTTCCGGCTTGACGCGCCGCAGTATGTTTCAGTTCGAATTGATAATGCTTTGGGACATCTATCTGCATATTCAAAATCATCAGAATGCTTGGGCTACCCGCATGCCCTATTTAGAGCTCATAGAGATATAGCCATAAAAGATTTGGAAAGAGTGCATCTCAATAATCTCCTATTAGATGAACTGAGTGATAGAGGTGTAAATGACAAATACATCCGCAACTCATTGAACTATCATATGATATTAGAAATGAAGCATGGGAGGAGAATAATATGAAAAATCAATTATCAATCATTGGAGACGACATAGGTTCGAATCTATTAGAAAGAAAGATAGTAGACAAAACGAAAACAACTACTTATAAGATTATATCAAAAGATGTCAGAGAATTCCATTTTATAATTCCATATGACGAAAGGGTCGAACTGGGCCAAATATTTTCTATCAAGGATTACAGCGTGAAAGATGACGAAATTACATTCCTAGCAAGGGTTACGGATATTCAACATGATTCAAATTATGATGGAAAATGGGATACAACGCTTAAAGGAACGGCATTCTATGACGAGGACCAGATATTCAATAGAGTTGTAGCCGAGCCGCTTGGATGCATAACATTCAATAAAAAAATGGGAAAAAAAGAGTTCAAAAAATCAAAGACAATCCCCTTAAAGTTCTCTGAAGTAGAGAAAGCAAGTCTTGACGAATTTAGGTTTTTAACGGAGAAGATGGGCGACTTGGAAGTAGGGTATTTGAGAAATGGAAGTCAAGTCGTTGAAGAGATAGGCGTAAAACTAAATAGTGAGATCATGGATCATCATATGGGCGTTTTCGCGACCACCGGAATGGGAAAATCAAATTTTATGAAGGTTTTTGCGGCTTCATGCATGAAGAAAGCCTCAATGGGTGAATCAAAACTAGGCCTTCTACTTGCAGATCCACATGGGGAATATCTCATGGGAAGTGCCAAAAATAATACTAAAGGCTTACTTCATTTAAGTGAGTACAAAAATGGTTTAAGATGCTATTCCACCAACAACAAAAATGCAAAAGAAAATGCCGAAGTTGAGACTTTAAAGATAGGAATAAGAGATATAAATCCAACTGATATCTTGCCACTATTTGGGGAATGGCGGCCCGCTCAAAAAGAAGCTATCGAAATCATGGATTCTGAAAACGCGGCCGATTGGCTTGAGAGTTTTAAAGAGAATAGAGAGTTAGTAATAAAGGATATTCATGAAAAAACAATTGAAGTAATTAAAAGAAGACTGAATTTGCTTCTTCGATACAGCTATATAGATGAAAAAAATTCCAGCATCGATAAAATTATCAAGCAACTCAAAGAAGGAAAGGTTATTCTTATAGATATGGAAGGAATTAAGGAAAGAAGCGAGCTATTCCTTCTTTCGCTACTTTCTCGTCGCATCCTTGATGAATATCAAAAAGATAGTCTGGATAATGATAAAAATACTTGCCTTATAGCAATTGAAGAGGCGCAAAGAGTCCTTGGTGGCGGAGATGGCAGCATCTCTGGATTCGAAATTATAGCCAGAGAAGGAAGAAAGTTTGGCGTTGGCCTATGCGCGATAACTCAGCAGCCGAAATTAGTAGACAAGCTATTGTTATCTCAGTTCAATACATTAGTTATAATGGGCCTTGGTGATAGAAATGATAGAAAATGCTTAGAGGAATCTGCAAAACAGGATTTGACAACTCTTGATGTAGAAATCCAAACTTTGGAAAAAGGTGAAGCAATAATAAGCACACTAAAGGTGCCTTTCCCTATTCCTGTCACCATTCATTTGTATGAAGATTACATAAAGCAATTGAAAGAGCAGGATAAAGACCTGAATCGCAGTAGCAGAGGCAAGAAGCTAGTTAGACCACCTAATTAAATTGCGGAGCATTAAGAAAAATGAAGATAGTTCACATGTCAGATTCGCATCTAGGTTTTTCTGCCTATAATAAGGTAGATCAATACGGCAGAAATATCATTGAAGAAAAAATCTATCAAGGTTTTGAGCATGCAATAGACAAAATAATTAAAGATATAAAACCAGATGCAATTGTGCATGCAGGGGATGTATTTCATCATGTAAGACCTAGAATACGAACGCTATACGTATTTAAAAGTGCAATAGAAAAGCTAGATAAAAAAAAGATACCCACAATTATTATTAGTGGAAATCATGATGCTCCTAAGTCGTCATCAACTACCAGTCCTTTCTCTCTCTTTGAAGGTCTAGAGCATATTCATGTAGTACATCGCAATGAATATGAAAGCATTCCAATTAGAGACTATGTCTTTCATTGCATACCATTCTGCCTTGATAATAGGGCATACTTGGATGAATTCAGCAAAATAAAACCAACAGGTTCTGACGTTCTCGTTATGCATGGTCTTATCGAATCACTGAAAGATAAACGCCTTAGGACAGTTGGCGAACATGAACTTAGTGATAGCTTTCTCAAGAGTTATTTTTCATACATAGCGCTAGGGCATTATCATAACCAAGCTCAAATTGCAGAGAATGCATGGTATAGCGGATCTATTGAATATTTTAATTTTGGCGAGTCATCTGATAAGAAAGGAATTCTTCTTGTAGATCTTGATACAAATAATGTGGAACAAATAGATTTAAGGCCAAAGTATATGATTGACCATCCTGCAATAGATTGCACCGGATTTTCAACTGCGGATTTGGCGGAAGAACTCTTAGACTTATGCAACGAAGAGGATATTAAGGACAAAATAGTCAGGATAAATTTGAAAAATGTTTCAAGAGCCGCATTTAAGAGTATTGATCCTTCATACAGAACAAGGTTGGGTTCCTCTGCGTTATTTCTAAAGATAAGAGTCGAATATTACGATGATGAAGAAAACGATAATATTCAATTGGATTCCACACAACTCGATGAGGCTTTTTCAAGATTTTTAGAAGAAGAATCACAAAAAAATAAGATTAGTAGCGAAATATCAAAAGATGTTACTACATATGGAAGAGATGTTATGAAAAGAGCAATTTCAATTCATAACTTAGGGAGACTTCATGCTTCTGAATAAACTTGTTTTACGTAATTTTAAAAAGTATAGACGCGCGACAATTGAATTTCAGGAAGGATTGACAGGTATCATTGGTAGTAATGGTTCAGGAAAAAGTACAATAGTAGAAGCAATCGCATGGGCACTATATGGTAATAAGGCATCATTAATCAAGAGAAATCTTATAAAAAATACCCATGCTAATGAAAATGAGCCCGTTGAAATAACACTATTTATTAGTCAAGATAATATAGATATGAAAATAATTAGGAACATGAAAGGAAAAAACCTGATTCCTGATGCAACACTATATATAAATGATGATATAATATCTTCTGGAACACGAGATGTAGATAAAATGCTTGAAGAAATTCTCAATATCAGCTATCAGGATTTCATGAAGACCTTCTACGCCCGGCAAAAGGACCTGGACAACCTCCTCAAAGAGGGAGGAATGGGAAAGAGGGAGTATCTGCTCAAGCTCCTGGGATTGGAGGACATAAAGGAGAGCGCCCTGGAGCAGATCAAATCCGATCGATCAAGCCTTGAAGACCAGAGAAGCCGGCTGGCCGGAGCCTTGGGGGAGATCGGGGAGGTCCAGGCCCGGCTGATGGAGGCGTCACGGGAGATATCCTTTGTCAGAGAGGGGCTGGTGGAGGGGGAAAGATGCGAAGCCCAATTGCTGGGGGAGAAGGAGTTGCGGCTCATGGAACTGGATGTTCTTAACCAGAAGATGAACTCTTATGGCATTCTGGCGGAGAGGGCCTCCCGGCTGCAGGAGGAAGCCAGGAGCCTGGAGGTTCTCATAGCCAGAGATGAAGGGCGTCTGAAGGAGATCGAGGCATCAAAGAGGCTTCTCGAAAAGATCGGTCCCGCTCTGGATAGGCTGACCGGAGTCCTGTCAAGGCTCGAGCTGCTTGAGCCCAGGAGGAACCTGTACGAGGAGATCTCCAGGAAAATAGCAGTGGCAAAGTCTCGACTGGAGGGAGATAGAGCTGCTCTGGAGAAGGATGAGAAGAGGCTCGTGCAGCTTGAAGGGGATAGGGCCAGGCTCGATGAGCTTCTGCCCCAGGAAGAGGATTACAAAGAGGTTCAAGTGCTCCTGGCCAGGTTGGAAGAGCTGCGAGAGAGGTATGCCAAAATCAGCCTGAGCCAGAAAGAGGATGCTATCAGGCTACAAGGAGCAAGGTCGAACCTGGTCCGAGCGGACAGATCTATAGAGGATCTGCAAAGAGCGTCTGCCAGGTACGAAGAGCTTTGGCCGGCAATAGAAGAAGAGAAGAGGCTGAAAGTTGAGCAGACGAAGCTTTCCGGAGAGAAGGAGAGGCAACGAGAGCTTGACCTTCTGGAGAGCCAGAAAAAGGCCCTGGCGGGCAGGATAGCAGCCCTGCGGGAGGCAGCAGCAAAAATCCGGGAGAATCTTCTGGGCCTGGGAGACCTGGAAGGAAGAGAGGGAGAGCTGCGCCGGCAGGATAGGGACCTTGATTCTCTCGGATCCGAGCTGAACAACGCTTTGGCCGACCTCAGGGGGAGCCTGAAGGTTCAGGAGAATACGTATCTGGAAAATGAGAGGGCACTTAAAAAGGTCAGTACTCTGGGAAGGGAGGGGCTCTGTCCCACCTGCGAGAGGCCAATAGAGGGCCAGAGGGATCTGCTCCTCGGAAAGTACCAGTTCGCTCTGGCCCAGGCAAAAGAGGAGAGGGAGAAGCTGAAGGGAATGGCGGCCTCACTCACTGAGAAGATCGAGGGGGTGGCAAGCTCTCGTAGCCGGCTGGCCGGGGCCTTCGAGGATCTGAATGCCAAAAAGAGCCTGCGCTCTGCTCTGCAGGCGGATATGAGAAATGCCGATTTGCAGATAAAAGAGGCCACTGAAGAGATGGAAGGGATCATGGCTATGGTCGGATCTTTTGGTCCTGTCTCCTTTGACGCCAAAAGGCTCCAGGATGTCGAAGCCGCTCTGACAAAGCTCGCGCCAATGGCGGAGGAGTGCCAGGGCCTGGCAGTGCGAAAAGAGGAGCTGCCCCGGAGGGTACTGGAACGGGAGGCGATAAAAGAAGAGATAGAGACACTGGCCAAGAGAGGGGAGCATCTGGAGGAGCAGATCAGAGAGCTGGGCTACTCAGAATCTCAATATATCGAGGCTAAAAGATTGTGGGAGAGCTGCAAGTTCCCGCACGAGCAGTTTATCACCCTTCTGGAGAGGACAAAGGAGATCCCGGCTCTGGAGGAGAAGATTGCTCTTCAGAGGAGCGAGATAGAAAAAGCCTCCCGGTCCCTGGTGGAGCTGGAGAGATCTGTCAAGGATCTGGGCTTTGATCCGGAAGAGTACAGCTCTTTACTGGCAGAGAGAAAGAGGCTGGCCCAGGCGGAGGAAGAAGCCAATAAAATAAAAATCCGGCTGGCTCTTGAGCCCGAGGTCAAAGAAAAGCTGGCCGAGTCTCAAGGTGCCCTGGAAGCCAGGCAATTGGATATCGCCCGGATAAGGGCGGAGATGGAGTCATTGGCCTACAGCCAGAGGACCCATGAGATGGCAAAACTTGCCCTGGCCGAGGCGGAGAGGAATCTCGTGGCATCGCAAAAGGAACTGTCCGACAAAAGGATTCGCCTTGGCGTCCTGGAAGCGGAACTGGCAAGGCTGAAAGAAGAGGAGAAGAGAAAGAAGGAGCACCAAAAGAGGCTGGAAGAGACCTCGAGGAGGCTGGAGGTGGTGGAGATGACCCGAGGCCTTGTCAACGATTTTATGGATCAGGTTCTGATCAGGGTGAAAAACGATATCGCCAAAGCGGCCAGCGAAATCCTGGAGGAGGTCTCAGGCAAGTACAGCCTGCTGAAGATCGACGACGACTTCAACATTCAGGTGGAGGACGGCGGCAATTACTACCCCATCTCCCGCTACTCCGGCGGGGAGATCGATATGATCGCCGTATCGGTGCGGGTGGCCATAAGCGAGTACTTGATGCGCTTCGGCCCGGATGGTGAGAGCTACTCCTTCCTGATCTTAGACGAGGTCTTCGGCAGCCAGGATATCGAGCACCGGGAGAAGATGATCCAGATGTTAAGAAGCTTAGAAGAGCGTTTTCCCCAGATAATCGCCATCAGCCACATCAGCGACGTGCAGGGGCAGTTCGACAATACATTGCTGGTGGTGGAGGACGAGCTGGGCAACAGCCGGGTAGAGGCAATTTGATTTGATCTATCAACTCACCATCCAGCTGAAAGCACAGCGGTTCCTTAAGAAGCTAAAAAAGAAAAATCCGGATGCAGCGTCAGAAGTAGTAATGGATATATTTGAGCTAAAAAATGATCCCAAGACATCGATGTGAGTTTATAAAAGATGGCTTCGTCAGTTGAAATCATAAAGAACAAAAGTTCCCGAAAGCTTGATGCCTTCATAGACTCCTTGACCGACAAAGAGATTGATGAGTTGAACGCCGATGAAGGCGGTGATGAAGAGCCTATGCCTTTTGAGGAGTTTTGCAGGAAAGCAGGCATTAAACTTCAAAAATAATTAAGATAGCCCTAGAGCCAGGAGTGAACCCCTGATAGTAGACAGGTAGTTAAGCAACAGTATTTAAAGCAACCTCCAATTCGAACTGATCCGGAGACATGTAATGTTGATCACGTACTCCCTTTATCCCCGATGCAAGGCGGATTTTTTTAAATAAAATCTGGGGGGGTGTCAGACACCCCATCCAAGATAGGTTTGGGTCTGTTTATGGATGGCTGCCAATTCCTCAAGGGGCATCGCCCATCTCGACACAGAGGACATGGGGATCCGCCGTAGAGCGCTTGTACCAGAGCCTCGCCTGACTGAGTCCCACCTCCTTCAGCATGGAGTTCAGCTCCTCCGGTGCCACCGGCTTCAGCGTTCCGGCGCTGACGTCGAAGAGGTAGCTTGTCCCTCCCTTCAGCCCACATCCCGCAGGTGGCATTTCTTTTATGAAACATTTTTATGTTGACATGATCTTTTAAGTGGAAAAGGGATATGAAGGGGCTTGAAATGAAATTATCAACGCTATCGCTTGACCACTTAGGTTTAGTTGCCGCGATATTCGATGCTTTGGGAATTTCAGAGGTGATTGATGAATCGATTCCTAAGACTCGTAACTGCAAACTGAGCCATTCTGCGATAATAAAAGCAATGGTGATCAACGGATTGGGTTTCGCGGAACGCAGACTGTATATATTTCCCAGCTACTTTGAAAATTTAGCGCTAGAACGTCTTTTTAATCCTGGTGTTGTCCCAGAAGATTTTAACGAGGATGTTGTCGGCAGAACCCTCGACCGGATCAATAAATTTGGCTCGACGGCTCTTTTCAATAATATAGCCATGAAATGCATGCAACAGCTCGCTTTTGGCACTAATATCTACCATGTTGATACCACGAGTTTTGGTGTTCATGGCGATTACGAAGGACTGGACTGCAATCCTGCTATGGAGATAACTCTTGGTCATCCTAAAGACGGTCGCTGGGATCTAAAACAGTTCATTGTGAGCATGGTGACCAATCAATGCGGTATTCCTCTCTTTGTCCAGGCCCATTCAGGAAATAAATCGGATAAGAAAACTCTTATTGAGACGATTCAGATGTTCAAGTCTAATCTGGACTTCTCCGGAAAGAACTACTTTGCGGCAGATAGCGCCCTCTTCAGTTCCGAGAATATTCGTCTTCTTGGCGATAGCACTCTATGGATAACTCGCGTTCCAACAACCGTTCGTGAGGTTAAAGATCTTCAGAGACTAGATCTAGAGATGAAAACATGCTCTGATGATCGATATAGTATCTTTGAGACGGAAATTAACTATGGTGGAATAGATCAGAAGTGGGTTGTGGTCGATTCCAGAGAAATGCATGCTAGTAAGGCAAAGACTTTCGATAGACGGATCGGCAAAGAGTTCACTGAAGCGCGAAAATCGCTTAAGAAACTGGGATATATAGTTTTTGCGTGTGAAGCTGATGCCAGAAAGGCTGCAGATCGATGGATATCGGAAAATCCTCATTTCACACTAACTGGCTTAAGTATATGTGAAATCTCCAAACGCATCGACTCAAAGAGAGGCCGTCCAAAGAAGGATGAGCAGCTTGAGAAAGGCTATCTCATTGAAGGAGAAGTTCAGCGAAATGAGGCAACGATCGCTAACGAGAGATCTAGACTTGGCAGATTCGTCCTGGCGAGTAACGATAAGACTCTCGAGGGGGAATTGATGCTTCAATATTACAAAGGCCAAAACGCTGTCGAGAAAGGCTTTCGATTCCTAAAAGACAAAAGCTTCCGAGTGGCAGAAGTCTATCTCAAGAAAGAGGAAAGGATCGAAGCTCTATCCATGATAATGGTTCTATCTCTGTTGATCTATTCGATTGCAGAATGGATGATTCGGAAGAGGCTGAAAGAATCAGGAGAAACTGTGTTAAACCAGCTAGGGAAACCCACGCAATGTCCTACGTTGAAATGGATATTCCAAAAGTTCAGGAATATAAATGAGGCAATTATTGAACTGAAGGGATCGGTTCATCGAGAGGTCATTAATCTAAATGAAGAACAAATTAAAATTATCAAGTTGTTCGGCCTAGGATGTGAAAAATGCTATATCGGATGAGAGACATGCGGGATGTGGGCTTCAGGGTAAACGGTCCATAGGCCTTCCAATCGTCGGATACCCCGATGTATCCGGAGACTCTCTTTCCGCTCCAGATTATGTATCTCCCGGGGTCTAAGAGGCATCCTGCTGTGTTCCTATCAGTGGAGCTGGCCCCGAGATCGGTATAATCGACCGCCGGCCAGGGTAGAAGGTCGAGGCTCTGGCATGGTGCACCCTCCCTGCAATCGAAGTCGGCACACTTCGGCCTTCCTTCAACGAGCCCCACCTCTTCCGACCTGTCGAAGTCCCCATCAGATAAGGATCTCTGATCATCCCATATTACTACGCTTCCTATCAGCCCATGAGTGTCAGATCTCCAAGAGTCTGTTCCGATGAGGACCGTCGCATAATTCGGGTTTGGAAGCCCGCCAGTGTGGGGATTAGTTCCCTTCAGGATCCCATCGACCCAGATCTCCACCCCCCGGGGCCCCCAGGTCCCCATGACATGTCGCCATTCTCCGATAAGATCTTCTGGAGGTATGCCGCTATCTGCCACCTTCCATCCGCCAGCCCATATCATGAAGACCAGGTTTTTGGAGTACCTGCTGTGCGTACCCAGGTAGAATCCGTCATCATAGCTTCCGCCGTACTCCCTCCCTGACGCCGCTAGGACGAAGTCCTTAGGGGCCGACTCAAGTCTGACCCACATCTCTATAGACCCTTGCTTGAGGTCCCTCGTCGGGTTCTGGTGGACGTTCCCTACCCTCACATAATCTCCGCTCCCGTCCAGCTTCAGGGCAGGAGCGTATCCCTCTTCTGCGACGATGGATACGTTACCAAATAATTCTCCGGGATGCTGTCCGGTCGCATCGTCGGCATCCCCATCGAAGTAGTAAAGGGCAACGACGGTTTCTTCGATCTCTCCGTTTGCGGCGGGGGAAGCCTCCCTCCGCACCACAGAGAAGGTGTTGCTCCGGGCGATCTCTTCATAACTGCTGCTTCCGGCCCAGTTCTCAAACATCCTGAACTCGTACTCCCCCAATTCCTGGGGGGCGGCAAAAGTCAAAGTCCCGCTCTTTTCGCCTCGCAGGTAGCTCCACTCCCCGTATCTTTCATTCGCTGCGTCTATCCTGTAGATGGCGATCCAATCGGTGTCGAATCCTGGTGCGCCAGAGTAGACGACGGTTATCTTATCTGCAGGGTTTACTGCAGATGGCGAAGCAGAAAGGGTCGGCAGCTGGCCGGAACCGAGGCTGATAACTGCAAAGAACAATAAGACCATAGTGCCAGCGCATAAAATCCGTCTTATTTTCAATTTAAGCCACCTCAGGATGAATAAGACGCTAAACTATGAACATCTTTTGGTATCATATCATTTTTGGGTAGTCCACCTTGGCAGGCTCTTTCTGCTGGAATAGGGACTGTCCTGGCTATGGCAAAGTAGATCACGGCAACATCGTTCGATACGGCCGGATCGACAAGGCACTCAGCACTTGAAATGCATACTACTGTCGCAGGCATCGTTCTCTAAAATATAGAAGTGATGAGGGAATAATACGGCAATCGATTCCTATACTAATTGTTCTTTCGCTGGGATCTTTTATATAATTGCTATAATCTTCAGCCATACTGTCTTGCCCCGCTTGTTCGATTGATAGATTATATGAAAGAACTTTCGGATGGTTATTTGGTATATGATAAAAAAATATGAATTATTCACACGAAGCGAAACAGGACAGGTACGAAATATTTTCGGGACTACACAAAATTTTCCCTTCATCACAATATAATCGCTCTGCTCTAAAATGCGTGGCTAACGTACTGTAGAAAATTTTCCTTTGTGCCTTTGCGCCTTTGTGGTGAGGCCTACGAATCCCGATTTCACCATACTTCAGCCCAAAGCATAGCGCAGCAGTCCGGCCAGCTTCAAGCCATCCCAGTCCAAATGAAAGAGCATCTTGATCATCAGACTGCTGGGCCGGTCGATATCCCCATGCTCTTCTATGGTTTTGATGAGCGCGGGCCTTCCGGCCAGGTAATTCACCAGCTCGTCGCATTCTTTTGCGCTCATTCGATTCAGCATCCGGTTTGCCCTCATGCCGATCTCAAGCTCCCGGCCCAGATTGGCCCGCCAGATCCGGTCGTACTCCTGCAGCCTCTGGGCAGAGCCGTCGCCTTCCATTGCAGCAGCTGCAGCCACGCCACCTGCGATTTTGGCCGCCACCAGTCCGGGATAGATCCCTCCTCCTGAGGTGGGCTTGACCTGGCCGGCAGCATCGCCCACCACCAGTAGGCCCTGGGCGACGGTCACCGGGGGCGGGCCCAGCGGCAGGCCGCCTACGTTTATCGTTGTTGCCGATCCAAGGATCCTCTTCCTTATCACCTCCTGCCCGAGAAATCTCTTCAAATGCTCGCATCCCCTCTCTCTGGCGCACAGGCCGATGCGGGCGGTCTCTTCTCCCGTGGGTATCACCCAGGCGAAGAGGCCTGGTGCCGCTCCAAGGTGCACCTCAACCGATTCGGGATCCTCTACTGCAAACGGGAGCTCCAGCTGTGCTCCGGACAAAACCAACTCCGGCGGCATGATCCCCGCCTGCCGGGCCAGCCTGCCCCTGACTCCTTCTGCGCTGATGACAATCGATGCCCTTATCTCATCTCCTCCCCCAATGGAGAGAACGCTCTCTTCCCCCTCCCGTCTTATTCTTCTGACCGGCGAGCAGAGCCTCATCTCCACCCCCTCATGCAGGGCCTCGCAGGCTGCTGCCCGGTCAAAGAGCCTCCTGTCCACTACGCTTGCCCTTGGATCCTGGGCTTTGAAGTCCAATCGATTCCCGCCAGGGGAATAGATCGCTGCCCCTTTCATCCTCCTCAGGACAAAGGAGCTGCCCGGCAGCTCCGACTCCGCCAGAGCGCCCAGGCCCAGGAGGCCGGCGCATTCCACCGGCCAGCCCACCGCTGGATGCTCCTCCAGAATGACCGCATTAGCTCCCGATTTGGCGGCATACTTGGCGGCCATGGAGCCTGCCGGGCCGGCGCCGATGACAGCTACATCAAAGCGTTCTTTCAGGATAGACATCTCTCCAGGTATTCTACCAGATCGCATATCGTCTCGATCTTTTCATCGATCTGAGTGCCATCGGAGATGCGGTCGTACACCAGATCCCAGCAGGAATAGTTCCTCAGCCTGAGAACGGGCTCTCCTTTTGGCGTCCAGGCCATTTCAATCTCATAGCGCATCCACTGGCCGTTCTCTCGTCTGACCTCAAAGCTTGGACAGTCTCCGACGGCGCCGCCGGAAAAGGCTATTCTTCCGCCATCCACTTCCTCATCGATCTGTGCATTGATGAACAGCCTTATCCAGCGTATATATTTCGAGTAACGGTAAGCCCCCTCCGAGAGACTGACAGGACCCTCCCAGCCGGGGATCTCTCTCATGTTCTCCAGATTCCATTCCTCCAAATTCACATTATCCAGATTGTGCCGAGAGCATATGCCTCTTGCGGGTGGCTAAAAAAATGGCCCAAGGTGCAAAAGATTTTGTACAATCCAGGGTTAATAATACTCTATGGCCGAGGTAGTGCAGCTGGTCGAAAAGACCGCAGGAAAGGAGGAAGATGGGGCAGAGGACGAGGAGCCAATCCCCTCTGCGCCTCCCAGAACCATATGGTCAGGCAGCCTGCGAATAGGTCTGGTCAACATTCCGGTCAAAGCCGTCTCCATGATCAGGAACACCCGCATAAGCTTTCGCATGCTTCACAAAGCCTGCAAGACCCCCATATCCTTCAAGCGCTACTGCCAGGAGGGGGAGGAGGTCATGCTCGCGGACATCGTCTATGGTTATCCTCTGGGAAATGAGAAGTATGTGGTTTTAGAGAAAAAGGAGATAGATAAAGCGAAGCCCGAGTCCAGGAGCACCATAGCCCTCGACCGCTTCGTCAGCTTCTTTGAGGTTGATCCTCATTACTTTGAGAAGACCTATCTGCTCCTGCCCGACCGCTCAGAGGAGGCCTATTCTCTCTTGAGGGCGGTGATGGAAAAGACGGGCAAAGCGGCCATCGGCAGGATAACCATGCACTCCAGGGAGAGGCCGGTCATTGTCCACTACTACCGGCAGGCAATCGCGGCCACCACCATGAGGTATCCTGATGAGATACGGGACCCGTCGGGGTATAGCGTACTCAAAGAGCTTCCCGAGCCATCGGAAAAGGAGATGGTGCTGGGATTTGAGATCGTTCGAGGCCTGACAGGAGAGCTGGATTACAGCGCTTATGAGGATGAGTACAAGAAGAGAATCGAGGCCCTGGTGAGGTCCAAGATGGAGGGTATCGTGAGCGTGCCGGAGAGGAAGAAGAAGGAGAAGCCCCCTGCCAAGAGCCTGATGGAGGCCCTGCGGGCGACGGCAGATTCGCTGAAATGAATCCCATCAAGCCGATGCTGGCTGTATCCGGCCAGCCCTTCAGCAGAGAGGGGTGGATCTTCGAGCCGAAGATAGACGGGACCCGCTGCATAGCCTCGGCCCAAAAAAGGGTCCTGCTCTCCAACCGAAGGCTGGCGGATATCACCTATCGCTACCCTGAGCTGGCCAGTGCCCTGGGCAGCCTGCAGGGCGAGTGCGTCCTGGACGGCGAGATCACCGTCTTCAAGAAGGGCATTCCCAATTTCCGTTCTCTAGCGGAGCGGGACCATCAGAACGATCCGATCAGGATAGACTACCTCTCCCGCGCCATGCCGGCCAGCTATGTGGTGTTCGATATCCTCAGTCTTGATAAAGAGAGCCTGATACACCTTCCCCTCAAAGAGAGAAAGAGGATATTGTTCAGGGAATTGGAGGCGGACCTGAAGGATAGCGAGACCGTGACCCTCATCGACTCATTTCCCGAGAAAGGGGAGGATTATTTTCAGGCAGCTTTGAAGATGGGGATTGAGGGAGTGGTCGGCAAGAGGCTGGAGTCGCTCTATCTTCCCGGCATCCGGAGCCAGGACTGGGTGAAGATCAAAAAGAGCCTTAAGCTGGATTTGGTTGTGGGCGGCTATATTCCAGGCAAAGGAGATCGAACGCCTTATTTTGGCGGACTGCTCCTCGGCGCCTACAGCCAGGGCGAGCTGGTGTACATCAGCAGAGTGGGGTCGGGCTTCACAGACGAGGAGCTGCAGGATATCACCGGCCGCTTTTCGCCCAGGGAAAAGCCTCCGTTCTCCAATCCGCCAGCAACTGCGGGAGTGGTATGGATCGAGCCGAAGATGGTGGTGCAGGTCACCGCACTGGAGAGGACACATGACGGCGGCCTGAGAGCTCCGGTATTCTTGCGGATGAGGGATGACAAGGAGCCGGAGGAGTGCACACTGGATCAGCTCGGATAGCGAAAGAATGCAGGGGAGGGGTTTGGTTTCATATCCTTGTTTTCGGTGGTTACTTCGTTGTTTAGCAGGGGTTAACTTGAATCGCAAAAAATCTATATCTTTTCGCCTCGGTGATGAACCGCTATGCTCTGACCCAACCACAGAGAAACAGAGACTATAACCGCTGCCGTACCTCATCCAAATGATTCAGCGAAGAGCCATAAACCACAAAGCACACAAAGCACACAAAGACCGCACCAAAGGATTATTGGGCTATCAAGAACAGGATTAACCTTTGCGAGGCCTTTGTGATCTTTGTGCTCTATATGGCTAAAATCCGTTGTCTGTAATCCAATCAAACCGATCTGCGACGAGTATAAACCAGGCTACTCGCTATTTAGCATGGGTGAACTTGAATCGCAAATTATCTGTATCCTTTTGTACCTGGGTGAACCGCGATCCTGACCCAACCACAGAGGCGCAGAGGAACAGAGGCTATATTCTCTGCCGTACCTCACACATATAATTCAACGAAGGCTTTTCTCGTGGAACTTGCTCTTGATGTGCCAACAACGATACCAAAGCCCGGATGACAGAGCGTTTCAATCCTTGTTTTCGTGGAACTTGCTCTTGATGTTCACATACTTAGACTTCATTGCGTATCCTCTCCATGTTTCCCATGGAAAACCAAAAAAAATCAAATGCAAGAGGCTAGCTATCCACCTCCATCAGATGACCTTTTCTGGTCGGGCTTGTTCACAGAAATATCTTCAAGCGCTCGCAAGAGAGCCTTCTTCCGGCTACTATCGCTCATTCCATAAAAGGCATCTACAATTGCAGCTACCTTATCCGTCAGATGCTCATCCTTCAAAGAAGGTTCATGGCAGGACTCATTTCGACCTTTTTTCCTCTTTCTGCAATCAACCTCTTGATAGAACTCCTGGTTGATCAGAAGATGATAAATCAGACAGATGAGTTTCCTGGCTACGGCAACGATTGCCACATTGTGCTCCTTCTTTTTGCTCAGCCTCTTGTAGAATCTGGACAGCCCTGTATTTTTCATATTAGCTATTGTCTGGGCAGCCTCGACAAGTACAACTCGGATATACTTGGAACCGCGCTTTGTGATCCCGCATTTCCTCTTTTTGCCGGCAGATTCATTTTCTCCAGGATTGAGGCCACACCATTTCGCCAGCTGTTCAGGGGTCTGAAAATCTCTGTAATTTCCGATCTCTGACAGGATGACCGAACCTGAGATAAATGCGATTCCAGGAATGGACATAACGATAGCCAGATCCTTGCTCTTATTTTGAATCTTTTTCAGAATGTTTAGGCTTGTCTTCTCTATTTTGGATTCGACATTGTCCATGATTTCAAGAGAATCGCTGATCAGCATTCGATTTGTCTCGCTCAGTTCATTGGCAAGTGCTGATCTGATCTCGTCTTGCTTTTTCCTGATCTTTCCGGAGGGTATGCCTTTCAGGATCTCTTCGACGGGCTTGTCTTCAGCCAGACCTCTTATGATATGTGTTCCTGATTTGCAGAATATGTCGTCCATAGAAGAGCTGAGTTTAATGCCGTTTGATGAGAGATATTTGTGTATCCGATTCTTGAACTGAGTTCGTGTCTTGACATATCCTGACCTGGCTCGCGTTAGGTTCCTGAGCTCTCGGTCTTCATCGGAAAAAACCCGAGATCTCTTGATTTGATTATTCAAGCACAGAGTTGCAATACGCTTTGAATCTTTTGAATCTGATTTATCGTTTGGAATGGACTTTATCTGCAGCGGATTGGCAACAATGGTATCTATGGTTCGGCTCAGAACATCATAAATCGGGATCCAATAGACTCCTGTAGCTTCAAATGCAACCTGTTCGCATTTGTTGTCTGCAAGCCAGTTTCTGAATCTATCAAGCTCGGATTTTGTTGTCCCAAAATTCTCTCGAATCGACGGCACTTCGTCGCCAGTTATTGTGGCAACGATCAGATCTTTATGGACATCTGCACCGCAAACTCTTTCTCTTCGTTTTTTCATATATGTCTCTGCCTGATATGGGCAGATGATCATTCCCTTATATGGGATAATTTCCCATACGCGTTCTATGACGCAGTCCCGTATTCGAGGGATATTGGCTGGTTTCAATCGCGGGATCAAGCGTCCCATAAACTTGTCAGCCTTCACTGCCCATATCAGACTTAACATGGACGGATTAAAATATCTGGTTTTCCATCCGTCACGTGTGAGCCCCTGCCTGGGCTCATGGGCGTTTCAATCCTTGTTTTCGTGGAACTTGCTCTTGATGATGGAAACGTCTTTGAACAAATGGCAAAGGAAGTTGCCACGTTTCAATCCTTGTTTTCGTGGAACTTGCTCTTGATGGTTCACTTTGTAATGCCACGGGCTGTACGCATTTCGTTTCAATCCTTGTTTTCGTGGAACTTGCTCTTGATGAGAAGCCCCACAAGCAGAGCCACCGGGAAGAATGCAGTTTCAATCCTTGTTTTCGTGGAACTTGCTCTTGATGCCAGTTGGGCAAACCGAACAGCATCTTTGAGCAGTTTCAATCCTTGTTTTCGTGGAACTTGCTCTTGATGTCTGAGGAAATCGCGATGGAGTTTGCTAAACGATGGAGTTTCAATCCTTGTTTTCGTGGAACTTGCTCTTGATGGCTGGGGTCGATTGCGGGCAAAATCAAAGGCGGTGGCAGTTTCAATCCTTGTTTTCGTGGAACTTGCTCTTGATGATCAAGGAGGTTGCGTAGATGGGACTCGACGTGTATCGTTTCAATCCTTGTTTTCGTGGAACTTGCTCTTGATGTCCCGATGAAACCAGCCACTCGAAACCCGAATTTCTAGTTTCAATCCTTGTTTTCGTGGAACTTGCTCTTGATGGACGGGCATCGATCCCGAGACATGGGATGCGGCGGTGTTTCCCATGGAAAACCAAAAAAAATCAAATGCAAGAGGCTAGCTATCCACCTCCATCAGATGACCTTTTCTGGTCGGGCTTGTTCACAGAAATATCTTCAAGCGCTCGCAAGAGAGCCTTCTTCCGGCTACTATCGCTCATTCCATAAAAGGCATCTACAATTGCAGCTACCTTATCCGTCAGATGCTCATCCTTCAAAGAAGGTTCATGGCAGGACTCATTTCGACCTTTTTTCCTCTTTCTGCAATCAACCTCTTGATAGAACTCCTGGTTGATCAGAAGATGATAAATCAGACAGATGAGTTTCCTGGCTACGGCAACGATTGCCACATTGTGCTCCTTCTTTTTGCTCAGCCTCTTGTAGAATCTGGACAGCCCTGTATTTTTCATATTAGCTATTGTCTGGGCAGCCTCGACAAGTACAACTCGGATATACTTGGAACCGCGCTTTGTGATCCCGCATTTCCTCTTTTTGCCGGCAGATTCATTTTCTCCAGGATTGAGGCCACACCATTTCGCCAGCTGTTCAGGGGTCTGAAAATCTCTGTAATTTCCGATCTCTGACAGGATGACCGAACCTGAGATAAATGCGATTCCAGGAATGGACATAACGATAGCCAGATCCTTGCTCTTATTTTGAATCTTTTTCAGAATGTTTAGGCTTGTCTTCTCTATTTTGGATTCGACATTGTCCATGATTTCAAGAGAATCGCTGATCAGCATTCGATTTGTCTCGCTCAGTTCATTGGCAAGTGCTGATCTGATCTCGTCTTGCTTTTTCCTGATCTTTCCGGAGGGTATGCCTTTCAGGATCTCTTCGACGGGCTTGTCTTCAGCCAGACCTCTTATGATATGTGTTCCTGATTTGCAGAATATGTCGTCCATAGAAGAGCTGAGTTTAATGCCGTTTGATGAGAGATATTTGTGTATCCGATTCTTGAACTGAGTTCGTGTCTTGACATATCCTGACCTGGCTCGCGTTAGGTTCCTGAGCTCTCGGTCTTCATCGGAAAAAACCCGAGATCTCTTGATTTGATTATTCAAGCACAGAGTTGCAATACGCTTTGAATCTTTTGAATCTGATTTATCGTTTGGAATGGACTTTATCTGCAGCGGATTGGCAACAATGGTATCTATGGTTCGGCTCAGAACATCATAAATCGGGATCCAATAGACTCCTGTAGCTTCAAATGCAACCTGTTCGCATTTGTTGTCTGCAAGCCAGTTTCTGAATCTATCAAGCTCGGATTTTGTTGTCCCAAAATTCTCTCGAATCGACGGCACTTCGTCGCCAGTTATTGTGGCAACGATCAGATCTTTATGGACATCTGCACCGCAAACTCTTTCTCTTCGTTTTTTCATATATGTCTCTGCCTGATATGGGCAGATGATCATTCCCTTATATGGGATAATTTCCCATACGCGTTCTATGACGCAGTCCCGTATTCGAGGGATATTGGCTGGTTTCAATCGCGGGATCAAGCGTCCCATAAACTTGTCAGCCTTCACTGCCCATATCAGACTTAACATGGACGGATTAAAATATCTGGTTTTCCATCCGTCACGTGTGAGCCCCTGCCTGGGCTCATGGGCGTTTCAATCCTTGTTTTCGTGGAACTTGCTCTTGATGTCCCATCTATGTCTCGGGGGATGATGCTCTGACCGTGTTTCAATCCTTGTTTTCGTGGAACTTGCTCTTGATGGATCGGGGAACATCGAAGAAGCAACCACGGCGTGGGAGTTTCAATCCTTGTTTTCGTGGAACTTGCTCTTGATGAGGCAACAAATACGATGCTGTAGAGCTTGGCCCTTAGTTTCAATCCTTGTTTTCGTGGAACTTGCTCTTGATGATGGAAACGTCTTTGAACAAATGGCAAAGGAAGTTGCCACGTTTCAATCCTTGTTTTCGTGGAACTTGCTCTTGATGGTTCACTTTGTAATGCCACGGGCTGTACGCATTTCGTTTCAATCCTTGTTTTCGTGGAACTTGCTCTTGATGAGAAGCCCCACAAGCAGAGCCACCGGGAAGAATGCAGTTTCAATCCTTGTTTTCGTGGAACTTGCTCTTGATGTGAATGTCATGGAATCGACTGGGGTGGACGAATTTCGTTTCAATCCTTGTTTTCGTGGAACTTGCTCTTGATGTCCTAGAGGAGTCTGGGACGTTTTTCTATGCGGTGTTTCAATCCTTGTTTTCGTGGAACTTGCTCTTGATGTGTCACCTTCTAATTATGACCACCGCGTCAACTGCAGAGTTTCAATCCTTGTTTTCGTGGAACTTGCTCTTGATGTTGAGATCAGGGCAGCGGACAGAGCGATGGTGTCCTTGAGTTTCAATCCTTGTTTTCGTGGAACTTGCTCTTGATGTTTTCAACAAAATGTCAGAAGGAAGTTGCATGATGGCGTTTCAATCCTTGTTTTCGTGGAACTTGCTCTTGATGAGCGGCTTTTTTTCGTTCTTTTTCCCGTTTGACACCGTTAAACCACCCATTCTTAGCCCTCCGCTGGCATGAATGGAATTTATCAGATGCCTTATAAATTCGTTCCGGCCTGGCAGCTTCAAAATGCGCCCCTAGCTTTAAAAAGAGTGATTAAGCGATCTATTTTAGCCTCATAACCGCGCCGAATCCTCTGGAGACCGACTTTCCCAGTCCCATGTGATCTGGTATGGCAAAGCAGGTGGTGAACTCCCCTCGAAAGCCTGTAACCTTTGTGCCCTTGAGCATGCAGATCTCATCTTTCATCCTCCCCAGATCCAGCCTGATATGCTCTTTCGCCACATACCCTAGGCCTTTGGAGGCGGAGAGGATGTTGCCCACCAGAATCCTTCTCAACAAATCCCTTCTCTCCTCCTCAGATGCGGCTACATACTTGGCATAGTTCTCCTGGCTCAGGGCCAGCCATGGCATCGCAAAACTGTAGCTTAAGATCTCCTCTGTGCAGCCAAACTCCTCGCTCTTCACTGTCACGCCGCGCTCCATGATGGTGTAGTTGCTCTCGCCCAATTTTATCTCATCGAATTTATCATAAATGTCTTTCAGGACCTCAGCCCCCTCATTGATGCCCATGACCAGAGGGCTGCCGTCCAGCATCTTGTACTGGATGAGAGGATACCTGTAGATCAGCTTGTCTGTCACATGCTGGTGCAGCAGAGCATGTTCATTGAAGCTGGTGGCAAAGAAGCCCCGCAGCTTGGCCGCGTCCCCGCGCATGGGCGCGGCCGAGTGCAGAGTGAGGCGGAGGATTTTGAGGTTCATTTATTGCCTCTAGATGATCATGGAGCCCACTCCGGCTCCAGCCCGCATGAAGCCCGTTTCCATATCATAGTAGTTGGGCAGTTCCGCGTTTGATATATATCCAAACTCGGAGTCTTCAATTATCAAGGAATGAGCGAACTTCTCTGGTGCCGATATCACATATTCGCTGAACTCTTTTCTTATCTCCAGTTTTTTTCGTATTCTTTCTTTGAGATCCTTTTCCATTCGCATATCCTGATATTTCTTCCAGATTTCTACAGCCGTCTCATCTAGTTCTACAAATACATTTACCTTTGGATAGTCCTCCTCAATCAGCTTGAATTTTTTGCTCAGATCCCGGAAGGACAACTGAGCCAAACAGGCCAGGTTCTCTTTTGATTTCTCGTCGCCCATGCCCATCTTCACGGCTTTGAAGTATTTGTTGTTCAACTCCAAAAAATCTGATTCTTTAATTGTATCATTTATATTTTTTAATGTATCCAGGGTTTTGCTCATCAAAAAGGGATCGTAGATGTATTTATAAAATTCTTTTCGGTCATCTTTTAAAATAAAGATCGATACGGTGCCTTTATCTGCTTTGGCCGAGTTTCTGTTGCATCTGCCCGCTACCTGGTTTATGGAATCCATTGGAGCGAAATCCCGGTAGACCATGTCTGCATCGATGTCCACTCCTGCTTCAATAAGCTGGGTGCTCACAATGACCTTTCTTTTCCTTAACGACTCATTGGCCTCTCTTTTTTCCGAAGGTCCTTTGATCTTTCTTATCCGCTCCAGCCTCTCTTTCGGAATCACGTTTGTAGATAGGTAAAAATTCTCCGTGTTAACTAACTCGAGGCCTTTCACGAAATTGTAAACATCGTTGGCTGCGCTTATGGTATTTAGAACAATGAGGAAATCTTTCTCAGGATTGCCAGTTATATCTTTTTCTAGCAGGACCTTGAATTCCTCCAGGGTCAAAGCGGTCTCAATTCTAGGAATCAACTCAATCCTGTCTAGGCCCCGGAAGTATTCTTCTTTCTTCTGCACTATCTCCTTTATCTCTCCTATCGCCTCATCAAATATGAGCGGCTCAGTTGCAGTAACGAATACGACATAACTATTGAATTTCTCGCAAAGCATCTTTGTTGCGTCGTGAATCAACTGCCAGTACTGGTGAGGGACAGCCTGCACTTCGTCCAGAATAATTATGGAGTTGGCCAGCTTGTTGAACTTTCGCAGCAATTTATTTTTGTTAGAGAAAAGCGTGTAGAAGTACTGCCAAAATGTGGTTACTATTATCTCTGCGTTCCAACCCTCCAGGAGCAACAGGCTTTCGTCGGCCTTATATTCGTCGTTGTCCTCTGTCTTGTAGCTCACATCTGCCAGATGATGGTGCTTGAGAAGAAGCCTGGAATCTTTAAGTCTTCCTCCTTGGGTCACCACATCGTCAAATACCGCGTAATTCTGATCTATTATGCTCAGGAAGGGCAGAGCGTAGATTATCCTTGGAGTGAAATTCTTCTCTTTCTTCAATCGATCTCTCAGCTTCAAAGCAAAGGAAAGAGAGGTAAGAGTCTTGCCTGTGCCCGTTGGAACATTTAACGATAGAATTCTATTATCTAGGTTCCAATCACTAATTCCTACCATTGCATCTTCGTAGATCTGATTCCTGAGACTATTGATATTATTTCTGTCGGAAGTGAATCCTTTTCGGTCTCTGTACTGATCCACCAGGTCTGCTGGAAGGTCTAAACGATCTAGATCTTTGCCATTTAACCCCGCGTCAGTCTTATCTGCATCCAGAAGGGCGGAGTAAAGAAATTGAGTTATGAAATACAGGTAAAGATCGCTCTTTTCATTGAGATGCCTTACCAGACGTTTTTCCTTTCTACCGATTTCCCGGGGGGCATCCTGCAAAATGTAATCAAGAATTTTATCGATATCTATTTTTAAATTTATCTTCTCTTCGGAAAGAAGCAATTCAAGGATTTCGCTAAGCTCGGTTTTATCCATATCCATGGATTCAATCTGCTCTCTTGCTACCTTCAAAATCTTATCCTTCTCTGCATCCACTTCGCTTATCTCGTCCATGGCATTCATGAGGTTTCCGTGATGCCTTTTTACTGTAAGGAAAGATATGATGGGCAGATAATCTGCTAATCCTCCTTTTATCTCCGATTGATGTAGGTATTCTTTGATTACAGCGTAAGCAAAGAAGGCCGAGAGCAGACCATGATGGGTGGTATCCTTCGCTTTGAGGGACCTTTTTTTCCTCTCATCTGTTTCAATAATGTACTCCTGGAAGAATTTCGTGGCTTTCCCCAGGTCGTGCGTCACTCCTATCAGGTAAGCAGCATCTGTCAAGAGATCCTTGTCATCTATGTTTAGAGACTTGTCTCTAACAGTTTTTCTGCTCAATTGCCCCACTCTTCTCAAGTGATCCACCAGGCGCTTATCTGGGTGCGACATCAGTTTAAAGGAATACGATTCGCTCGCCATGCTCGCCATTCTCGACCTCCCAAAGCTCTTTGGCCTTCGCCCTGATGCTCCTTCCATTTCTCTCAAAAAGAATCTCGCTGTAGTCAGTCACCTCTCTTGCTTCTCCCATCTCGCCCGGCATCACCTCAGAGAAGTACTCCTTTCCCTCCTCGAATTCTGGGGTCAGTAGGCATTTTCCTGGCACGACACTATCGATTTCCTGGACTTCTTCCCCAGAACTCTTTAATCCAAACTCTCCTATGAACTGATAGCTGCAAATGAGCTGACTCAGTCCGAGACATGGAGTATATACAGACTGATGGCTGGTGAGCAGGTCTTTGAGCTTTTTATACAATTGCTCATCGGAGTGAGAGAAATAGATCCTGTACTTCGGATCTTTGACGAACTCGAATCTGATCTGGGTTCGATTCTTGATCAGATGCATCTTAACTGCGCTCTTGGTGTCAATCAGATTCTCTCCGATCCTCACTTTTTTTACAGGCGCCAGGATCCTGCATCCGATATTGGCATCAACCTTACAGAAGTGCCTGAAATACTCCGCTTTGTCCAGACCAACGACGGCCCCGATCAGCCCTGAGAGAGCCGTTCGGGGTGGGAAAGAATAGGTAAGTGGAGAGCTGGTAGAGTAATTCTTCCTGAAGTGGGCGTAGTCCCCCCACACATCGAATACTATTACTCTCTCCGGCATCTGGACCTCAGAACGTTATCGGCTTTATGGCGATGCCTGTAGCTGCTGCCAATCCTTCAATTGGAAAGGCTGCCCCATCTTTGCTGAACCGAATTCTGTCGTCCACGGAAATCTCAATGTCTTTGATTGAGCCCTTTTCAGCAGCAAGTTTCTTGACCAGCTCGGAGACGTCAAGTTGGTAATCTGTAGTGTCACGAATGTTCTCATGAGGAATCTCGGTCTCCAGCTTCAGCATCTTATCGAGGTCCCCGATATGATAATTCTCTTTGCTGTAATTCACTTTGAGGAGCAACCTGGGGACTTGTCCTGCTTTGGATCTTGAAATCAAGCTCTTTGTACCATTCCAAATGCCCTCAAGCAAGAGCTTCAAATCTTCCTCGGTTAGATGAGTATGTTTGGCAGCGTTCTCGTTAATGATGCCGTAAAAGGAGATAAGCGAATATGCCAGGAAGTCCTCTTCCCTAAAGGTTGCCTGCTTTGAACCTTCCTTTGAGGCAAATGCTCCTGTTCCTTTAATATGCATCATGCTAACACGATGGAGCGACCGCCCCATCTTGAATTGCACTGGACCAGTATAGGTTATCGAGTCGTCTTTGAGTGGAATAACTCCGCCGAAGAGGCGCACATCAATGCATTCGTTTAAAATCCTCTCTGCTTTATCCTCGAAGTCCTTGGCTCGTTTTTTCCCATCCTGGATGTAACCATTTTGGGTATCATAAATGATCTCCCTTACGAATATCTCTTGAGCTTTAAAATTGTAGAGATAATCTCTGATTGTTCGTTTCAGTCTCACATCTGTAACGAGATTTGCCCCTGTTTCCTCATCGATCCTAGGCTTGTTCTCGTCCATGGGATCGCCATTGGGATTTCCATCTCTTATGTCATAAAGGAAAAGAATCTCAGATCTGTTCTTGATTGTCTCACTCATATTCATGCCTCCTTTTCAATCTTTTGCTCTTCCTCTTTTGCATTCCTGAACAGTTTATGCATATCCATTCCTAAGACGAAATAGAAGCTCAATTCGTCGTCTACCTCTTTCCAATTAACTCCTGCCAAAACAAAATGATTTGCAATGAGTGATTCTAGATCTTTGTAGTAGTTCTTCCCATACTCCTCTAGCTTATTCTGAATTTCCGGAAGGAGCCTTTTGATCAATGCTTCGTTCATCTTCAGGCCGTGCAACTTGCTGCGAAAGGGAGTTGCCTTCTTGTCATTCCACTGTATGTTCAGCAGCATTTGAGTCAATGCTCCTTCCAAGAATGTTGCCTTCTTAGCGTCGGTATTGAAGAATGACTTGTTCGCTTCGAAGAACCTTTCAACACGTTGCTCTAATGGGAGACTCTCAAGCTCTTCGATGCGAAGAACCCCATTTCCCTGTTCATTCATGTCTTTCATCTCCACTTTATTTGCTTTGAAAAGATTGAGCTCTTCTATATAGTGCAAGAGCAAGAAGCCATTCAGGGTAGTGATATTGGTAGGATAACCCTTGATGAACGCCTCTCTCACCTTACTCATTATAAAACCCATCAACAAATAGTAACTGATTTGATCTCCAACAAATATCTTGTCTACTACTTCCAAGAATATCTTGTCGAAGGTTCTATTCTTTGATTCGGACGGGAAGAATCGTCTTAGGACTCCGAAATTGAATTCCAGATGGTTTTTCTCTCTCTGATCTTCACTTAAAATTGAATCGTTATAAATTTTGAACCTCTCATCGACTTTCTCTTTTGCATCGAAAAGAGCCTTCAATCTTGATGGAAGAATCCCGTCTATCAAAAGCAAGATTCTGTAAGACGATTGCTCCTTTTTATAAAATATCAGGCTGTTGCTGAAGAAATCCTTCTGATCCTTGACAAATTCAAGAACCTCCTCTTCATCAGAAGTTATTCTGTTCTTAACTTCTCGATTTATTTTTAGATTCCTCTTTTGATCCTTGTTGCCCAAAATGCCCAAGACTTCTTTTAGTGTCTCATTGTCATCCCTTCCAAAGGCTAATTTCGGCACGAGAAGATATCTGAAACCATAGAAGCCAAAGTCGAGGTTTTCCTCGATGTATTTTTTCCCAACTTCGAGATGCTTGGCACAATCGAAGCATACCGGCGTATTCTTCCAGGATTCGTTCACTTTAAAACCGCCTGCTATAAATCCTGGCTTGTCGAAAGTGTGAAAAGTCCAGGGAATTGCGAAGCCGTAGACCTCGTCTTTTGTCCCCCGGCAAACTGAGCAGGCAGAATCTTTTCCAAGAGATTCTCCCTGAGACTTTTTGAGATAGTATTTATCTTTGCCTTTCCGGAGTAAAATGTTCTTAAATGCTTGCAGATCCCCCAAATAACGAATATTTCCACCTCTCTCGATTCCCAAGGTAATGATGGCATATTCATCGGATCTCTTCTGAGAAAATTTTTCATTTAGTTCAGCTAAGATTGTTTCTTTTTGATCCCTCAGTGCCATGTTCATCTTTTTGAGAGATTCTTTTTCTTCTTTTGAGATATCGTAGGTTTCATAGTTCTGGAACCATTTTAAAAATCTGTTTTGAAAGGTTTTCCAAATATCCCCTGCTACTTTGCTAGTTGGTGTAGCATCAGTGCCATTTGACGGCCCTTTTTTATACAGATATCTTGGATAATCGCTAAATTCATCAAAGGCTATGTGGCTAAATAAGTAATTTCCTTCAGTTTCTTTCAAAATTACTATTAGTACGAATTTATACTTGCCATTGCTATTCGGATTCTCTATAAAAGTAGAGAGCAAGTTATCTCCACCATAAGTCATTTGAATGTAGTTACCGATTCTGCTTACAGCATCAATCACTTAACCACCTTTACTCTAAATTACTTTATTTCTTGCAACGTATTCAAAGCTTTTGTTATATTACTGAACAATTACGCACATTTTTTTTGGCTAAGGCATTATCTTTATAATATTTAGACGCATATATTCCTGTACGTGCAGTCCACGCACCTTGCCTTCTGCTTCGTCCCATCGGGATAGTATCCCCTCTGAATTATCATCAATATCTCGCGGACAATCTCCTTAGCTTTCTCATAATCTTTCTGCTTGAAGTCGATTTCCGCCACGTAATTATTGCTCCTGGTGTAGCAGACAAAACCTCGTTTTACATCCACGCCGAAGTGCTCCATAATGAGCAGCCCGTAAAGAGCAGCCTGAAACTTGTGCGTCCTGTAAACAGTGTTCTTGAACTCCGCATACTTGTAATCCAGAGGCGCTGCTGTTCCATCCTCCAGAAAGAGGACCTCATCAACTTCTCCCTTGAAGTGGTACTTCTGCGAAGTAAGGTAAACGGAGATCTCTTTTCGGACGCAGTTGAGCCTCTTTCTTACGTAATCCCGATTCACCTTCTCACGGCTCTCATGCAGCTCTCTGCCCTTTTGGACCTTGTAGCGCCGTTCCTCTCGCTGAGCGATGCCCAGGCAGTGCATGAAGAATATGAACCTCGGGCAGAACAGGTACTCCAAAGCATCGGAGACTGTGACGAAAACCTCCTGCTCGATCTTCTGCTCGGGCTCAGGTATCGCTGCCGTTTCGCCTTCCGTCTGCATCTCAAAACACCTTGGTTATGGTCATCCCGCTCACCAGCTCTCGATCGAACCCTGCTCCGATCAGCTTGATCTTATCAAAGCAGTCCTCGCACATGGGGAAGACGTAGACTGAATCCGATTCGTCAATAATCGCCTCGCACTCCAGAGTCAGGGAGTCGGACTCATTCCGGTTCAAGTCTCCCAGAAATGCGCTCTTCTGCACCCGAAACAGGCCGTAGTTCTTGCAGATCTTAGCCACCCGGCTGCGGTATCTGTTTTCGGATATGTCGTAGATCACCCAGACCAGCATAATCAGCCTCGATTGCACTCCTGTGCATTCTCGCTCTCGCCCATCTGCGCCTGCTCCTCTTCTCGCTCACCTCTGTCTTCCCTGCCTTTGCCATCCGATTCCCGGCATACTTCCTGCTCCAGGATATCCAGATCGAAGTCATCCGGCATCTCCTGACCGGGCCGGATTAGCCCATTGGCAATCCTGTGGCACTCCATCTGAATGGTGTTCCTCCTCTTCACATTGCGCCCTCGGTAGGGGATTGGCTCCTCGAGGGCTTTGTTGAGCGACTCGATCAGCGCTGCTTTTCCCTCTTTGCTCAGGCCCATTCCCTGCTCGAGAGGCTCAAAGAATCCATCCTTCACCATTCGCCTGGAAAAGAGAAAAACCACCGTCTCATCAACATATATCCGGAACATCTCTATGATATCGAATACCAGCGACTTCTTATTGTATGAGTCGCTGTGCAGAAAGCCGAGGTACGGATCAAGCCCCGCTATGATGCAACCCTTCTCCACCAGCGAATAAAGAACGCCATATCCGTAGTTGAGAAGAGCATTGAACTCGTCCTTGGCCGGATTTCTGCTCCGTCCTGCAAACCGATACTTTTCCGGCATGATTGAAGAGATGGCCTCAAAATAGGCCCTGGCAGCCTTGCCCTCCAGGCCGAGCATATCCTGCCTCCTGGATTCGATTGTGCCCCGCAGCCTCTTCATCCGCTCTCGTGAGTTTTCTATCTCCAGTATGTATCCGTCCAGAAGATCCCTCTTTTCCTCTCTGGTCTTCCCCATCCGTCCCAGAAGGTCTATCTGATTCTCCAGCTTCCTCAATCCCCACTCTTTTGCCAGATTCAGGCCGTCTAGGGTATCGTATACCTCAAGCTGCCTTCTCCGAATCAGGGTTGTGCTTCCCAGCTTCGGATGCCATACCCTTCCATAGGGATCTCCATGGGAATCGAGAAAAACGATATCGATGTTGTTGTCCACTGCCAGCTTTATGGCATCGGTGGTGATGTACGCCGCCGTAGTGATCAGTATGCTATTTACCTTGCCGACAGCAATCTCAAAGCTCCTGTCCTCCCTCTTCACCAGAAAGCAATTGCCGTTCTTGCGCAGATATGCTCCATAGCTATTGATCACGAGCTGCAAATGATTACCTCTAATATTGCTTTGTCAGTCATCTGTCCTTTATGATTATTAACCTTAACCAATCTGCATATTTGACCTAAAAAGCAAATCACGCCAATCTCGCCTAACCGTCGGAATCTGGGTATCCAAGCCACCCCGGCGTTGAGGGGGCCAGAGCACTACCGCGCGTTTTCTCGCGCGCGGCGTCCACAAAAAAAAACAGCCTGTATGGATCAGTCTTGGCAGTATTGCAATCAAGGTTTCGGAAATCGACCAAGGAAATGCTTCTTTTCAATCAGCTTTTGCAGATCAACCTTCCAGAATCAACCTTCCAGAACCATCCGATTCAATTCCCGGATTTTTCGATCCTCGTCTTAAATCTGACGACAAACAAGACAGAGCAGATAGTTCTTTAAATAAGAAAGTCCAATCATTGAATGATGATGGTGAAGGCAAGATATGAAAATAATGTTCTCAAACCTCTGGAAAAGCTCGATTTAACAGAAGGAGATGTAGTTGAAATCGAGATAGTTAAATCAAATGCAGATAGACTAGTTGGCCTTCTAAAAGATATCGATATAGATTCAGTCGACCTGCAGCATGCTGCAAGAGATATCTGGGTGAGAAAGGTTGTATCTGATTGATACCAATATTTTTCTGGAGGCAATGCTGGAGAGGAAATATAGAAATGATTGCCTTACATTGCTAAGAATGATCGATAAAGGCGAAATTAATGCCTTTGTAACGACCTATTCGATTCATTCCATTGAGACCATTTTAGATAGAATCGGAAATTTGGACGCTCTCAGGACATTTTTAAAAAGCATTGGAAGGATGAAAGGCTTGAACATCTACAATACTGACCTCAGAGATGAGCTTGCAGTTATAGATGAAATGGCAGTAGACCTGGATTTTGATGATGCTCTGCAATCATATGTCACTAAGAAGCTCAATTTGCAGATAATAAGTTTTGATAGACATTTTGATGGAATCGAAGGGATAACCAGACTGAGACCGAAGGACGTACTATCTGCTGAGAAAAAAGAATAGCCAGAACCATCAACTGCAAGGACATTTTTTTCCCAAGCCACCCTGGCGTTGAGGGGGCCAGAGCACTACCGCGCGTTTTTTCGCGCGCGGCGTCCACAAAAAAAACAGCCTGTATGGATCAGTCTTGGCAGTAATGTAATCAAGGTTCAGGAACCGAAGGACGTATTTTCCGCTGAAAAAAAGATTGGCCAGAACCATCAAAGGCTGGGCCTGGCACTAGCCCTCTTGCAGCACTCCATCCAGCCAGTTGAATATCCTCTCGTTCGAGATGGTCGGGGCGCCCATCTGGCAGTGCAGCCCAGCTCCCTCTTCAGTGGTGAAGAGCAGATACTCTTTCGGACCGGTCAGGGCGTCGTAAAGCGGCCTCGCCTGGCCCGCCAGGAGCGTGTCGTTATCCGAATCGACAACAAGGGTGGGACACCTGATCAGCCCGGCTACGTCCTTCAGCGTATATGGAGCGATCATTCGGAAGTATTCGCTGGGGGTTTGGGCTCCGAAAACGATCATGCCGTGTTCTACCGCCCAGCCTGTCTCGATGCTCTGTTTCATGTACTCGCTCATCTCCTGGTCGAATTCCCGCGACGCATTCTCGTCGCTCAGAATCTCCTCCATATTGGGCAGGGCTTTTTGCATCACGCTGGCATTGAAGTCGTAGACGCCTCCATTGGCGATGCACGCAGCTATGCGGTGGTCGAAGGCAGCAGCTCTCGGTGCCAAGTAGCCGCCGAAGCTGATTCCCATGAGGGCAATTCTATCCGGATCAACCTCGCTCAGGTTCTGGGCAAAATCAATCACTGGCGTTACTGCAGCCTCCCAGTCAGGCCTGAAGGGCATCCCTTGTACTCGGATCATCTCACCCTGGCCAGGCCCCTCGAAGATCAGCACGTTATATCCCCTATCGATAGCGAATTTTGCCACCCCGAAGTACAGCTCTTCACCAGTTCCGTCAAAGCCGGTATGAACGATCAGAGTCGGCCTACTGGTGCCGTTGCCGTCCACCAGACACAGGTAGCCGGGGAGGGTGGTGTTCTGGAAAGGAATGCGGACCGGCCGGATGAGGCCGCTGGAGAGGTTTGCTGCCTTAATGAAGCAGTCATGGCTCTTCTCCCAGGTGGACACAATCCTAGGATCATCGGGATTGATGTCCAGGTAGAATCCAGCGTTCCGGTAGTAGTTCGAGGCCCTCAGGAAGGCTTCCTTTGCGCTGATCTTATGTCCACTGGCCAGGAACTCCTCGGCAGTACTCTCCAGCCTGGCGGCAGTTCTGTTCCATTGGCCGTACCAGCTCTCAGCATCGCCATCTTTGATGCGAAAAGCCGTGTCCAGACATTCGTTGATGTCTGCGCCTCCGCTCGCTGTATAGCCGATGGTCCGGAGGAACTGGAAGTTGAACTCTTGATTCTGAAATATCGATCCCGAAATATCGGTGCTGTTCATCTCATCAGCTCCTGCAGCAACAAGAGGTGCGATCAACAGGCTCAGAAATACAACCTGGCAGAGCCTGAATCCGAAAAGAGAATGCTTAAGCATAGAATTGTCCTCAGAGAACATGGGATATTATTAATGGTACTTAAATTTTAGCCCGCATTCAATTATAAAATTATCGTCTTGCAGCGGGAAAGATATATCAATATTGAGTGGCATAAAATTGACTATGGTTCAAGAGAGCGTTTATCGAGCTATTGAGCTCGTAGGATCATCCCCCATCGGTTGGGAAGATGCTGCCAAAAACGCAATCGACACGGCACATAAATCCATCTGGAACCTAAGGATCGCACGCGTTGCTGAGCTTGATGCCAAACTAGATGAAAAAGGTAATATAATATTATACAGAATTAAATTAAGAATATCCCTCAAATACGAAGACTGGAAGACAGATTTGGGCTGGAAGGTTCCAAAGGGGGACGCAGCCGAGCCCCTCTGCTGAGGCAAATCGATACCATTGAGCGATTCGGAAGAATGATTCCACAAAGCAAATTCGCGTTCTCTTCGGCGGCTCTGGTGCCTGATCGCTCTTCCATAAAAGATCTGAATTGCACCCCACAATTATTATAATCTAATTAATAAATTTTGAGGCAGGCAGAGCAACCTACAAATACAATCAACCCTTATCGCTGTCCCGGCGCGGTTGGGAACATGTCAGAAATAAAGCTGCTCATCGATGATCGAGAGGTATCCGTCCCCCAGGGGTCCACCATTCTCGATGCTGCCCGCATTGCGGGCTCTTATGTGCCGTCTCTTTGCCACCACCCGGACTTGAAGCCCATAGGCTCCTGCAAGCTCTGCATCGTCTCTGTGGAAGGCCTGGATTACTATCCTTTATCCTGCAATACCCCTGCAGCCGAGGGAATGGTTGTCCATACCCGCACCGAGGAGCTCCAGGAGATGAGACGACATACCCTGGAGATGCTCCTCGCCCTCACCAACCATCCCACCTCCTGCCTCTTCTGCGAGAGAAAGAACGAATGCGGCGAGCTGCGGGAGTGCATGCGCAAGTTTCCAGTAACAGTGGGCTGCAAGTACTGTCCTAACGACGGCCAGTGCGAGCTGCAAGAGGCAGTCACCTTCACCGGTTTGGACAGGATCAGATATCAGACCTCTTTCCGGGATATGCCGGTATTAAGAGAGCCGTTCTTCGACCGCAACTACAATCTCTGCATCATGTGCAGCCGGTGCATAAGAATGTGCGACGAGGTACGCGGCCTGGGCATCCTATTTAACAACCCCGATTTTCACCGCAACCACTGGATAGGTCCCGAATCCCTGCAGGAGGCAGACTGCAAGTTCTGCGGCGCATGCGTGGACGCCTGCCCCACCGGCGCCCTCTTCATCCGTTCGGAGAAATGGATCCGGCCCGACCGCACCGTGGTCACCATCTGCCCCTACTGCGGCGTAGGCTGCAGCCTGGATCTCAAGATCTCTGAAGACAGAATATTATCCGTCACGCCAAGCCGGGATGGAGCGGTAAACCGGGGCCAGGCCTGCGTCAAAGGCCACTTTGGATTGGAGGAGATCATCCACCATCCCGACCGCTTCACCACTCCTCTGATAAAGAGAAACGGTCAATTCGAGCCGGCATCCTGGGATGAGGCTTTAGACCTGGTCGCCCGGAGGTTCACAGAGATCCAAGATCGATACGGCCCCGATTCTTTAGGGGCTTTCTCCTCCTCCCGCTGCACCAATGAGGAGAACTATCTGGTGCAAAAGCTTGCCAGAGCGGTCTTTAAAACCAACAATGTGGACAACTGCGCCCGGGTCTGCCATGCCCCCTCAGTGACCGGTCTTGCCGCCTGCTTTGGCAGCGGAGCAGCCACCAACTCCTTTGACCAGATTGAAGACGCCGATGTCCTTTTCATCATCGGCTCCAATACCACTGAAGCCCATCCCGTAGTCAGCCTGAAGATAATCAAGGCAGCCAGAAATGGAGCGAAGATAATCGTCGCTGACCCCCGTAAAATCGAGCTGGTCGACAGGGCATCGGTCTGGCTCAACCAGAAACCGGGAACAAGCATCGCCCTGATAAATGCAATGATGAATGTGATCCTTAAAGAAGGGCTGGAGGACCGGGATTTCATAGACCGGCGCACCATGGGATTTGAGAACCTGCAAAAGACGGTGGAGGAGTATCCGCCTGAAAGGGCATCCCAGATCACCGGAGTGGCGGCAGAGGATATCATCGAGGCCGCCCGGCTCTATGCCAGTGCCGATAAAGCGATGATCATCTACGGCCTGGGCATAACTGAGCACACCACAGGAACCTCCAATGTGATGTCCCTGGGCAACCTGGCAATGCTCACCGGAAACGTTGGCCGCCGCTCGACTGGCATCATGCCTCTGCGCGGCCAGAACAACGTCCAGGGGGCCTGTGATATGGGCGCCCTTCCCAACGTCCATGTCGGCTACCAGCCGGTGACCGATGCTGGCATCCGGTCCAAGTTCGAGGAAGCCTGGAAGGTTGCCTTGCCTTCTGTCCCCGGCCAGACCTCCACCCAGATGATAGAACGCAATCCGGGAAAGGAGATCCGCGGCCTTTACATCCTGGGAGAGGACCCCGCCCATACCGAGCCCGACACCAACCGGGTGAGATCAACTCTGGAGTCCCTGGACTTCCTGGTAGTGCAGGAGATATTTCCCACTGAGACCACCAGGTATGCAGACGTCATCCTGCCCGCAGCCAGCTTTGCCGAGTGCGATGGAACATTCACCAACGGCGAGCGGCGCATTCAAAGGGTGCGGAAAGCGATACCAGCACTATGCGGCCAGGAGAACTGGCTGACGATCTGTCAGATCGCCCAGAGGATGGGCTATCCGATGAGCTACGGCCACCCCTCGGAGATCATGGATGAGATCGCCTCACTGGCGCCGATGTTTGCCGGAGTGAAGTTCGATCGGCTGGATGACGGCGGGCTGCAGTGGCCCATACCATCCCTTGACCATCCGGGAACAGAGACCCTGCATGCGGAGAGCTTCAGCTGCGGCCTGGGAAGGTTCAATGCCGTACAGCACAAGTACCCCGCTGAGCAGACCGATACGGAATATCCCTTGATCCTCACCACCGGCAGGAGAAGGGAGCATTACAACTGCGGATCCATGACCAGGCGATCCAAAGGAATAATGTGGGTATGGCCGGAGGAGGCCATAGAGATAAGCCCTGCCGATGCCAGAGAACTCGAGATCGAGGACGGAGAGACGGTTGTTGTCAGCTCCAGGCGGGGCTCTGTTAAGACCAAAGCAAGGGTTACAGACAAGTCCTCCCGCGGCATGGCCTTCATGTCGTTCCATTACCAGGATGTCTTGACCAACCTTCTGACCAATGCCGCTCTTGATCCTCAGGCGAAGACTCCGGAGTACAAGGCATGCGCTGTGAAGATAGAAAAGTTAAAGGCGTAATGATTGGATGATCTCTAAAGTTTACATTTCCTACGATCCGGATGATGAAGACCTGGCTCTGCGGCTCTCGCTAGCGCTGGGGCGGGTGGGCCTGGAAAGCTATGTCGCCCTGTACAATCAATCGCCTGCTATCTCTCTTGCCGATAGGGTGTCCTTTGCCATAAGAAACTCCGAGTGCCTGGTGGCTCTGGCAACCCGGAAGGGAAGTCGTTCTCCAGCCCTCTGCCAGGAGATAGGTCTGGCCAGGGGCATTGACCAACTGATCATTCCCCTGCAAGAGGAGGGCGCTCAGCTTCCTTTTCTGATCGATCAATTGCGAGCTTTACCCTTCAGAAGGGAGAGCTTTGCCGATGCCATAGGCATCTTGATCAAAAGCATCCGGGAGTTGAGCCGTCTGGAGTGGCTTCGGGTGGTCTGCCCCCAATGTGGAGAGGAGATGACCCAGTATCTGACCGACCAGGATGAGGTGGACTCTGCCCAGGAAAAGGGAATCTTCCTGGAGACGATCTGCAGCTACTGTCAGAACACAATCCTGCTCGACCCGCGGACATTCGAACCTCTGCCTGGGGAGCAAGAATCGCTGAAACCCCAGAAGTTCATAGAAAATTTTTGACAAATGGCTTTTTTTCCCTTGCATAGGTTTAAGTGAATTAAGGAGATCATACTACCTGAAGTCCATGCCCATTGGTGTTTATGTATGTCATTGCGGCCTGAATATCGCCGGCGTCTTGGATATTGAAGAGCTGAAGAGCTTCGCCGAGAAGCTGCCTGATGTGGCCGTGGCCAGAGATCTGCAGTTCTCCTGCTCGGATATTGGGCAGGAGCAGATTCAAAAGGATATTGCTGAATATAAGCTAGATAGGATCGTGGTGGCCGCCTGCTCGCCCAGACTGCATGAGCCCACATTTCGCCGGGCCATTGCCAAGGCCGGGCTGAACCCCTATATGCTGGAGATGGCCAACATCCGGGAGCATTGCTCCTGGGTGCACATGGACCTGCCAGCCATGGCCACGGAGAAGGCCAAGGACCTGATATCAATGGCCGTGGCCAAGGCCGCCCTCCTGCAGCCCTTAGAGCAGGAGCAGATACCGGTTAACAAGGATGTGATGGTAGTAGGAGGAGGCGTGGCCGGGATCGCTGCCGCCCTGGACCTGGCGGATGCGGGCTTTCATGTGTTTTTGGTGGAACGCCGGCCGACCATCGGCGGTTACATGGCCCTGCTCACAGACGTCTTTCCCACCAACGACTGCTCCATCTGCGTTCTGGGCCCCAAGATGTCCGAGGTCTTCAACCATCCCAATATCACCCTCTACACCTATTCCGAGGTCCTGGGGGTGGAGGGCAGCGTGGGCAACTTCACAGTATCTGGAGTTCACCGGGCACGCTATGTGGACCCGGTCCTCTGCAAAGGCTGCATAAACGAATGCGCAGACGTCTGTCCAGTGGAGGTGCCCAATGAGTACGACTTTGGCATCGGCAAGAGAAAAGCCATCTATGTGCCCTATCCACAGGCCGTTCCTCTGTCGGCATGCGTAGACCCCAAGGCATGCATCGGCTGCGGCCGGTGTGTGGAGTCCTGCCCCACCCAGGCGGTCAAGCTGGATCAGGTTGTCGAGCACTTCACGATCAATGTGGGGGCCATAATCGTGGCCACTGGATGGCAGCCCTTTGACGCTGCCCGGAAGGAGGAGTACGGCTTTGGCAGGCTCAGGGATGTCGTCACCACTCTGCAGATGGAGAGGATGCTCAATGCCTCCGGCCCGACCAAGGGCGAGGTTGTCCGGCCGAGCACGGGCCAGGTCGCCCAGTCCATAGCTTTCTTGCAGTGTGTCGGCTCCAGAGATGCCACAGTCGGCAACATATATTGCTCTCGGATCTGCTGCATGGCCTCGCTGAAGAATGCCCAGCTGATCGCTGAGAAGTACCCCGGCTCGGATATCACCATCTATTATATCGATATCAGAGCATGCGGAGAAGGTTATGAGGAGTTCTATGTGCGGGCTCAGATGCTGGGGATAAACTTCGTTCGCGCCCGCGTATCCAGCATCGAGGAGGTTGATGGCGATATCTATCTCCGCTTTGAGGACACCCAGACTGGAGAGATAAAGAGGGTCCGGCACGATATCGCTGTCCTATCCGTGGGCCTGGAGCCGGATAAGAGCGCGGACGTCCTGGGCAACCTTCTCGGCCTCTCCCGCAGGCCGGACAGGTTCTTTGAGATCGCTCACCCCAAGATGAGGCCGGTAGAGGCTCATATCGATGGGGTGTTCATCGCCGGGTGCGCCTCCGGGCCCAAGGAGATCCCCATATCCATCGCTCAGGGCAGTGCTGCCGCCGCCAAGGCCATAAGGCTATTGCAGAAGGGATTCTTGGATCTGGAGCCCACATCAGCCTATGTGGATCCCGATCTGTGCATCAAGTGCAAGCTGTGCGTCGATGTCTGCCCTCAGAAGGCCATCTCTGTGAAGAGCCCGGCTTATGTGGACGAGGCAGCCTGCAAAGGCTGTGGGTCGTGTGCTGCCGCCTGTCCAGTGGATGCCATCAAGATGCGCCTGTTCTCAGATGAGCAGATCCTGGCCCAGATCAGAGCGGCGACCGAGGTGAAGAAGGAGTTTCCCCTTATCATCGCATTTTTGTGCAACTGGTGCAGCTACGGTGCCGCCGATCTCGCCGGTACCTCTCGCATTCAGTATCCCACCAATGCCCGCAACATCCGGGTGATGTGTTCGGCGCGGGTGGATCCCAGCTTCGTCCTGGAGGCCTTACGGCGAGGGGCGGATGGAGTGCTCATCGCCGGCTGCCGCATAGGCGAATGCCATTACCATGATGGGAACTACCAGGCTCTGCAGAGGGTGAATGTATTGAAGGGTGTCCTGGAGAAGATCGGCATAAATCCGGGGAGGGTCAAGATCGTCTGGTGTGCGGCCAGCGAGGGCGAGATCTATGCTCAGGATCTGAGGGAGTTCATCGGGGAGCTGAAGGCCATCGGCCCCATAGGAACTGAGCTGGATAAGAGGAGAAAAGGGCCTGGAGAGGATGCCACAAAGGAAGCAGAGATACAATCGGAAAGCACGATGGCCAAGGGAGGTGAGGGGCAGCATGATGGAGATTGAGAAGGACATGGAGGTGGAAGGATCCCATATCCTGGCCAAGCAGAGGACCAAGGATAGCGAGAAGATCCTGGATTACGATTATAAGAAATGCGCCGGCTGCTCCATTTGCGTTGCCATCTGCCCCAAAAAAGCCTTGCAGGAGGGGCCGCTGAAGGAGATCGCCAAAGGCCTGGATGCGCCGCCTGTGTTGATAGACCAGGATCTTTGCGTATTCTGTGGGATGTGCGTGAACTTCTGTCCGATGAAGGCCTTCGAAATGAGAGTTGTGGAGAAAAAGGCTGAGCCAGAGGCGGCAGAGGCTGCCGAAGCAAAAGCATGACTGAAAATGTGTGTGAGACAACAGAAAAGGCAATGCCAAAGCCGGTCGACTTCAGAGAGAGGGAGGAGTATCCCAGGCTCATGGCCGAGGCGAAGCCAAATGAGAAGTGTCTGCCCTGCCTGCTCTGCGAGCCCGTCTGCCCGACGGAAGCGATCAAGGTGACCTTTGACAAGACTCGGGAGGATTTTGGACCCCTTCGGGAGGGGATTGAAGGGAAGATCTCCATAGATCAGGAGAAGTGCAACCTCTGCGGACGGTGCGCCAGGTTCTGCAAGGCCTTCCTTCTGGTCGATAAAGTGGAAAAGGATCGGGATCCCCGCGATCTGGTGCCTTATGAGCAGCTGCTGATAGACGAGGATCTTTGCGACTACTGCGGGCTGTGCGTCCCCCTCTGTCCGGAGGAGGCGATCGCTGTCGAGGGCGAGCCTCTAAAGCTTGATGAGGAGCCGAAGATCGAGGGGAAGATAAAGGTCGATGAGAGCCTATGTATTGGCTGCGGCAGGTGCGCTCTGGTCTGCCCCTATGAGGGCATGGACATATCCAAGCCCTTCCAGGGGGAGATCAAGATGGTGGAGAAGAACCTCGTTCGATGCGATCCCCTGGGCTGTCTGGCCTGCTTCAACGTCTGCCCTGCCAAGTGCTGGTATGTGGACGAGCGGGGCAAAGCCGCTCCGGTGGAAGATCAGTGCATCCTATGCGGGGCCTGCGAGAAGGCCTGTCCCGTCTCGGCCATTGATGTGCAGAGGACTGAGGTCAGCCATACGGAGGTAAAGGAGACCCCCTGGGCAGAGGAGTGGAAGGAGGCGATTCGTACCATATTGACCGGCGAGCGGAAGATACCGGATGTGAGCGGCGCTGTGGTCCCGCCCAAGATCGATAGGACGCCCCTGCCCGCTCCGGAGGCGCCGAAGGTGGATCCCGAGCTTCTGAAGATGGTGGATGAAGCCTTAAAGCCGCTGGTGCCAATGCTGGCCAAGCCCAAGATCCGCCAGATCATGGAGAACGAGCCGCCGGATAAGGCGAGCCAGAAGATTGTAGAGAGGCTCCACGAGGCTGAAAGGAAGAGAAAGAAGGCAAGAGAAGAGAACGCGGGGGCAGTGTAATGGCCACGGCAATAGAAGAGGATTTCAAGAACGAGGTATTAAGGCTGGCAGGAGAGGAGGTAAGGACCTGCATTCAGTGCGGCACCTGCTCGGCCAGCTGCCCCACGGCTCATCTTATGAAACCGAGCATAAGAAGATTGGTCAAGCTCTGTCTGGAGGGCAGACGGGAGGAGGCCCTGCACAATGAGACTCTGTGGCTGTGCACATCCTGCCTATTGTGCACTGTGCGTTGTCCCCGGGGAATAAGGCCGAAGATGGTCGTGTCCGCTCTGAAGGAGCTGGCGGACAGGGAGAAGATAGAAAGCCCTGGAAAGAACTACGACCACCTCTTCAATAAGCAGATCGAGGAATACGGTCGGATAAGCGAGCTTCCTCTCATCGGCGAGTTCTTGCTCTTCTATCCCCAAGGGACTGTTCAGTCCATGAAGGTGGGCCTGGAGCTTCTCCCCCGGGGCAAGATAACCCTGGAAAGAGAGCAGGTTATGGGAAAGGATGAGGTCAAGAGGATTATGGAGGAGCTGGGCAAATGAAGCTGGCTTACTATCCGGGTTGCGTTTCTCTCTCCACGGGAAAGGAGATGGACAGGTCCACCAGAGCGGTCTTTTCGAGCCTTGAAATCGAGCTGGAGGAGCTGGAGGATTGGAACTGCTGCGGGGCAACTCACGTCTCCAATGAGATGGTGGCCACGGGGCTTGCTGCCCGGAACATGTCCCAGACCGAGCTGGATATCGTGACCTCCTGCTCCATCTGCTACAGCAACCTCAGGGCGGCTGCCATGAAGCTGGAGGATGTGGAGATCAGAGCCAAAGTGAATGCCGTCCTGGAAAAGGAGTACAAAGGGGCGAAGATTCGGCACGCTCTGGATGTGATCCTCGAGGTTCTGGAGAAAGATGACCAGGGGATTGTGGTTCCTTTAAAGGAGCTGAAGGTGGCTGCTTATTATGGCTGCCTCCTCTCACGCCCTCCTGGGGTGTACAGCCCGGAGTATCCCGTTGTCCTGGAGAAGCTGATCCGGATTCTGCAGGCGGACGCTGTTGACTTCCGGCGGAAGACCTTCTGCTGTGGCGGGCCGATATTCATGCCCAAGGAGGAGGCTGCCAATGAGACCGCCTATCGAATCCTGAAAGACGCCAAGGAGGCGGGAGCGGAGGTCATCATCACCGTCTGCCCTCTGTGCCAGTTCATGCTGGATACCAAGCAGAGGTCGGTGGAACAGAGGTATGGTGAGGAGATAGGGATTCCAGTTCTCTATGTGACCCAGCTGGTGGGCATCGCATTGGGCCTGGGGCCGGACGACCTGGGAATGGATATGAATTCCGTATCGCCTATGCCGATGATGGAGCGGATATACCAGAGGATGGCGGAGCAGTAGAGGAGAAATGGCAGGAGTCTGCCACCTGGCTTGCTTTTATTCTATGAGGCAATATTTTCTTCGGCTCTTCGCTTAATTATGTGGGTCAGGCGCGGCTGAGAACAGCCATCTGTTCCTATGCGCCTCTGTGGTTTGATTGGATTGCAGATAACGGATTTTAGCCATATAGAGCACAAAGATCATAAAGGCCTCGCAAAGGTAATCCAGTTCTTGATAGCCCAATAATCCTTGGTGCGGTCTTTGTGTCCTTTGTGTGCTTTGTGGTTTATGGCTCTTTGCTGAATTATTTGGGTGAGGTACGGCAGCGGTTATAGTCTCTGTTCCTCTGTGGTTGGGTCAGAGCATAGCGGTTCACCACAGGGGCAAAAGGATACAGAGAATTTGCGATTCAAGTTCATCCATACTACATAGCGAGGAGCCTCTTCTTCTCTCGCTCCAAATATGCGAGGAATGGGTCTTTTGGCCAATTTCAGCTACTCAATGACGGTGCTGAGAAGGAGCAATATATTCCCAAACATAAAGAGCAAAATAGCGAAAGCGCCAATCATCTTCTTTGGTGTGGATCGAGCGATGAACAGGAGAATGAACATTACTGCCAGGATCGCTAAAGATGCAAGGAGCACTCTGCGTAATGGTATGAGAACAAGTTTTGCAAAGCCATAGTAGTATGTCATGTAATCCAGCAAGCTGGTCGCGGAATTAGATATGAATTGATAAACAGACAGTGAAATAACCACGAAAAGTAAAGTAAATATAAAACTTCTATTCCATTTTGAATAATTCTTAACTCTTTTAGAAAACCTATTGTATCTTTTTAATAAATGAAGCTCTAAATATTCATTTATTTTATTTATTTTATCATTAAAAAGTAAATAATCTGAGGCCAGGAGGAAGCCAGCGAAGAAGTTTGCAATGATCCCTGCCTGCTCCAGAGTTCTAGAATCCAAGCCTGATACAGCTAATTGAATATCAATTAATGGCATTTTTTCACTTTGGGCCCCCAGGTGGACTCTATCTATTTAAAGTCGTTGCGGTGGCTTGCGAGATGTCTGAGAAATCCGTGATGTAATCCTTTTCAATCCTGTGAACTCATTTTTGGCAACGTCCATCCCAAAGTCATTTCGCAGGATTCGCGCCTCTGACATGATCGTGGCCAGGTCCCGGGCAGGCTGGAGCAGGGATGCGCCATGCAGCGGTTATCTCTCTAGACATATTGCAGGCCACATTGATCGATGCATATAATGCTGTCTTATCATATGGACTTTTCAGAGGGTTAAATTTGAGAAAACTGGAATTCCCCGAGCCGTTTAAGCATGATCATCCTCCTGTCCAAGAGCTTAGTGATATAGATCCTGGCCCATCCAGTCAAGGAGAGAAGTTTGCCGATTGGGTTTACGAGAACTTGGGGTCATGGCGATTCATACTCGCACAATCGATCCTTGTGGCAGTTTGGGTGCTGCTCAATGCAACTGCCTACATGCAAGCCTGGGATCCTTATCCGTTCATCTTCATGAACTTGATCTTCTCATTGCAGTCTGCCTATACCGCGTCTTTAATCCTGATGAGCCAAAATCGCCAGGATCGCCTAAAAGCTCACAATGATTATCTTATGAACATTCGCGCAGAGGAAGAGTCCAAGGCAGTCCTTGACAATTTTGCCGCTCAGAATAGAGCACTGGAGGAGATCTATCGTGAGCTTCTTGCCTTGAAGAGCAAAATGGAAAATGTTGAATAATATGCCAGAAGGAATCTTGAGTGGCCTGCCAACTCCTGGACCTTTGAGGGCCGGATTGAGTTGGGAGCTAATGCTATTACATTTTGAATTGTCTTATAGCAGGAAAGAGAGATTGGACTTCGATTTCGATGGAAAATCCCTTTCCTCGCAGCTTACCTGGGCTGGATCTGGAGGTCAATTATGCGATTCGCATTGGAGAAAGTAAAACGGGGGAGATGGCTGATATCCCCCGGTTTTTAGGTGCGTTTTCATGGAAGAGGCACGGAGACAAAAGGGCGTGCTACCAGGAAATTACCCTGTAGACCCAGTTGCTCAGAAGCGTCCAGATCTTGACAAAACCAGATCCCTTCTCCAGCTTATTCTTATCCTTTGCAGAATATCTTTCCCTATCATTCATCCAAGAGTCCATGTGAGGCTTTCACATCTCTTTTGAATATAACAATATCGGTGCGCATGATGAAAGGGCCTGATCTGCAACATTAAGATCCAAGATCTCCTGGCATAGGCGGGCTTGGAGACGGCATGAACCCATTCAGCAATAAATTAATAGCAGTGCAAAGGAACGCCTTTTCCGGCATTGATATAAAAAGATAATGCCAGATAAAGGTAATATAGCATAAGCACGAAGATGTTGGCGGAAGCATTGAACCGTGGCGAGCAGCAATTTAGCAGGAAAATCGCAGAGGATGAAATGAAGTCGCCGGAAAGGATCACCATAGCACTGGACGAAGAGACAGCTGGCCTGTTCAAGAAGATGAAAGAGGACTCGAACATGTCCCAGAGCGAGCTGATGCGAGAGTCTCTGAAGTTCTTTGGCAAACATAAGTTGCTCTTTGAATATGCGGAGGACAACAAGGTCTACACCCATGCAGAGATGCTCGCTGCCGGGGAGCATGTCATACTTGATATCGACCACTGGATAATGTTTCTGAGCTTCATCGAGACGCATCCGGAGAAAGAGAAGTTCTGGAGCCTGCATAAAGAGGTCAGCCGGGCCCATGCCGAGCAGTTCAAGCACAAGCTCTTCAATGCCGAGACCATCCTCCGCCGGCTGGAGATCTGCAACCTATTTACCATGAATAAGACCGGCAAGAACGAGTTCACTCTGATCTTCGGATCGGATGCCCCCAAGAAGTTCGTCCTTAAGGAATTAGAGGAGATCTTCGATGGCATGGGCTTTTTGGTGGAGATCAAAGAGGACTTCTCCAAGCTCAGGATCAAAGTAATTCATGATCTATAAGAAAAATTAATCCCCTAGAAGGATCATACCCCCGCGAAGATGAATGACGTTTCCCCTTCCATGGATCTTATCTCCCTGGCAGAGGACTTCATCGCCGCAAAGCAGGAAGAGATAAGCCTGGAGCTGTCTAGAAAATATCTGCTATCCTCAGACGAGGTATCGGAGATCGTATCCACATTTTTGGAGGATTCTTATGGGCCGGCCATGGCCCTGGCAGGGGAAATTGCAGGGAGAGAGGGGCTGGTGCTGCTATTTATCGGCAGGAAGGACTGCGCCATCTGCCAGCGATGCTATCCGGTCCTGGAGAGATTCATCATTGAGCACAGAGAAATAGAGCCGGTGATCCTCGACTACTCCCAGACTGAGGGACTGATCTATCACCTGATCCATAGAGAAGAGAGGGGAATGCTGCCTTTGATCGCTTTCATATTTAAAGGGAAGATGATGATGAAAACCTGTGGCGAATGCGCTGCAGAGCATGTTTATGAGAAGTGCTATCGCGACATAAGAGACGATTGCAGCCAAAATTTATATGTCCACTGAGATCGCACCGGAGAGCCGAGGAAGAATATGACCATAATTGTGCTCAATTTCAAGACCTACCGTGAGTCTACAGGCCCGGAGGCTCTGCGCCTGGCCGAGATCTGCGAGGATATCGCCAGGGACTATTCTGTGCAGATGATAGTGGCACCCCAGACGGCAGACATCCATGCCATATCTCGTGAGGTAAAAATTCCGGTCTACGCCCAGCATGTGGATGGCGTTGGCTATGGCGGCTTTACCGGCCATGTGACCGCCGCTTCCATAAAAGCAGCAGGTGCGAGAGGTTCACTCATAAACCACTCGGAGAGAAGGATCAAGCTGGCCGATATGGAAGCCTCCCTCTCCGCCTGCCGGGATCTTGGCCTCGCGAGCATCATCTGCACCAACAACGTGGCCACCACCAGGGCTGCGGCAGCTCTTGAACCTGATTATGTGGCAGTGGAGCCTCCAGAGCTCATAGGAAGCGGAATTCCGGTATCCAAGGCCAATCCCAACGTGGTTAGCGATTCTGTCAGCGCGGTCAAGAAAATCGCCCCTCGTGTGGGGGTCCTTTGCGGCGCGGGGATAACCCATGGCGAGGATCTGAGAAGCGCTCTGGACCTGGGATCGGAGGGCGTCTTGCTGGCATCGGGAATCATTAAAGCCAAGGATCAGCGTCAGGCTTTAGAGGATCTTGTGACTGGGGCAAAATAGATGATGTCGGTGCACGTCAGGGTTTCTGGCCGGGTGCAGGGTGTTTATTATCGCGCCTATACCCGTGACCGAGCCAAATCCCTGGGAATCAATGGATGGGTGCGAAATATTCCCGGGGGCGGAGTGGAGGCGGTGCTGGAGGGAGAGAGACGACAGGTGGGGGAGCTGCTCAAGGCTATGAAGTCCGGGCCTTCCGGTTCTGTGGTCCTGGGTATGGAGCTCTCGGAGATCGAGGCCAAAGGCTATAATGACTTTGAAATAAAATATTAAAATGGATGTGATTTATTGCTTACCGTCAACAGATACAAGTGCTGCTACTGTGGTGCCTGCGTCAGCGTATGCCCGACATGTGCCCTGGAGCTGGTGGAGACCTGGCTGGAGATTTCCGCAGACTGCAAAGAGTGCGGCATCTGCACCAAGATATGTCCGGTGGGAGCGCTAGAGGTCGAGGCATGAAGTGCGATGTGATAGTGGTTGGAGCGGGCCCGGGTGGCTCCATGGCCGCGAAAACGGCAGCAGCAGCCGGCCTGAATGTGGTCATGCTGGAGAAGCGCCAGGAGATCGGCGATCCTGTTCGCTGCGCTGAGGGGGTGGGCAAGAGGGCCTTATGCAAGATGGTCAAGCCAGAGCCGGAGTGGATCGCCTCTGAGGTGAAGGGCGCCAAGATCTACTCTCCAGACGGAAGCAGCATAGTCATGTCCGAGGACCGGAGCGGGAGCGAGGTTGGCTACGTTCTGGAGAGAAAGGTCTTCGACCGGGCTCTGGCTATGCAAGCCGCCCGCGCCGGGGCCCGAGTGCTGGTCAAGACTCGCGCTGCCAGCCTTCTGATGAATGATGGTGTTCCCTATGGCGTTAATGCCATTCAAGTGGGAGATCCTCTGAAAATCGAAGCCCCGATCATCATCGGTGCGGATGGCGTAGAGTCAAAGGTAGGCCGTTGGGCGGGTATTGACACCACGCTCAACCTCAAGGACATCGAATCCTGCGCCCAGTTTCTGGTATTGGATCCGGGAATCGATGATGACTACACCAAGTTCTACTTGGGAAACAGCATTGCTCCTTCAGGGTACGCCTGGTCCTTTCCCAAAGGGGAGAAGCTGGCCAACGTCGGCCTGGGAGTTCTTGGAAGCCGATCCAGGCCCGGTGAAGCCATCCGTCTGCTGCGGGAATTTACAAAAAAGCACTTTCCCAATGGCAAGATAGTGGAGATGGTGGTGGGCGGAGATCCCTGCTCCGGGCCCATCCAGTCGGCCACTGCCCACGGCGTTATGCTGGTCGGAGATGCCGCCCGCCAGACCGATCCACTGACTGGAGGGGGGATTCTCAATGCCATGGAGGCAGGAGTCATCGCCGGAGAGGTGGCAGCAAAAGCAATTGCCGCAGGCAACGTCGCGAGAGAGGGGCTTCGAGAGTATGAGGAACGCTGGCGAGAGGGCATAGGCAGGCACCTGGCTCGCAGCCTGGAGTTCAAGGAGTTCTTCGTAAAGCTGACCGACAAAGATCTCAATATGCTGATCGGTTCCCTGGCAAAGGAGGACATATCCAAATTGGATCTGCCTGGCCTCTTGCGGGTGCTCTTCCGGTTGAATCCCAAGCTTCTCTGGGAGTTGCGCCACCTCGTAACATAGTTGCCAGGCTCCAAAGGATCTGGATTCTGAATATGGCTTTGGCTTATTCCAGGGTGGAGGTGCCATCTGCCTTCTTTGGCAGCCTCTCCAGGTCAAAGCCGATTTTTATCTTCTCTTTATCCGCATCGAGCTTCACCACGCCCATATGGAAGATGTAGCGCATGGTCCGGCGGCCATCGGGGATGCGCAATTTATGCTCCCGGCGGAGGATCATGGCGCTGGCGGACTGCAGTGCCGGGCCGCTCTGCAAAAACAGCAGTCCGGGTAGGTTGAGCCGCTGGTGGCCAGTGGTCGGATATCTCTCATCCATCAGCTCTGCCAGTTCTTCGCGACGGATCTCGACGATTTCATCGCTGCTTTTGACAACGATCTGACTCTCGTCGGCATGCACCTCATCTATATGAGAATGAAGGGCACAGAGCACATAGCTATCCCCCTGGCCCTTATTCTCCTGGGGCAAAAGAGCTTCCAGCTTTTTCATAAAGGGCTTAAGAAGAGGACTGGCACCGGCAAAAAGTGCCCCCGGTAGGTTTTTAACCTCAGTCTTTGTCAGCTCATCCAGATCCCTTTTGTCAATCTCGATGGCTATCATAGAGAACCAAAGGACCTTACGAGATATATCTATATCGGGACGAATAAATTACGATTATAAAAAAATTTTCAAACTTATACTAAATTATTCTCCCTAAATTAATTATTTAACTCTATTTTGTAGTTGCTTTCGCAAGAATGGCAAAAAAACGGCTTTAATTTTTGAGGGATATCATCCCCTCAAAAAATCATCGTGATTATAAATTCCTAATCAGGCTTATTTTATCCTAAATAACCATCTAAATGCGAATATCAGCTGCATTTTGACTTATTATCTAAAGTATTAGTCTAAATAAGTAAAATTAAAAGACCAAGCCTTTCAAAACAAATTATTTATATCATTAAGTATTAGTGACCTGAAAAATATGGTGACGATTATGAGAGAGTCGACAGTAAAGATCCTGGATGACAAGGACATGGAATTCGTGGAGACGCTCCGCTCCCTTGGAGTGCCCCGAAACGTAGCAACCCTTATCACATTTCTGGCAAATGTGGATGAGGCCTCCTCAAGGGAGATAGAGATGGGCTCAGACCTCAGGCAGCCAGAGGTGAGCATTGCCATGAGAACCCTGCGCGACAACAACTGGATAGAGGAGAAGGAGATTAAACGCGAGGGCAAAGGAAGACCGATGAAGGTCTACTCATTGAAAGCAGGCATTGAAGAGGTCATAAAACATTTCGAGGAAGAGAAGCTGCATGAGTCCGCTCAGGCCATGGAGAGCATCCAGAGGCTCAAGCAGCTCATATCAACATAAATTATCCAGGATTCAATTATTGCTCGATCGGGGATGAGGATTTCAGATCTGCCTCTTAACTGGGGGAGATGAGAGCACCTCAACCTCTATTTTTGCTGCTATTCCCCGTCCAAGCGAGATCTTCGATCCGTTAAGCTCGATTACCACCGGTCCGCCAAAGGGATGGCAGGTTATTTTGCGCACACGGCTGCCTCTTCTTATTCCCATGGATTCAAACCTCCTCTCCCAGCCATACTCACCGTTCACGGAATGAATCTCCAGGGTCTGATTACAGGGGGCCCTTGAGAGCTCAATGTATCTCATCTCCGATCATCCACCTCGTCGCCATCACCTCCAGAACACGGATAAATCTTGCGCAGCGATCATCCTTTCGCAATCCTTCTCTTCCCAATCAATTGCATCATAATCGCACATTCACCCCATTCTTCCTTAGATATGTCTTGACGTCTCTGATGCTGCATTCCTGGAAGTGGAAGATGCTGGCCGCTAAAGCTGCAGAGGCATCGGTCTTTTGGAAGACCTCCAGCATATGCTCGGGATTTGCGCATCCCCCCGAGGCGATCACAGGCACCCGGACCATTCTCGCCACAGCAGCGGTGAGGGGTATGTCAAATCCAAGCTTGGTGCCGTCTCTGTCCATGCTGGTGAGAAGGATCTCTCCTGCTCCCAGGGAGACGGCCTTTTTGGCCCAGTCGATGGCGTCAATTCCGGTGAACTCCCTGCCGCCATAATAGGAGCATTCAAACCAGCAGGGCCCCTCTTCCGTCTGTACCATATTCCGGCCATCCTCCTGGGAATAGCGCCTTTTGGCATCTATGGCTAAAACCACGGCCTGATTTCCATATCTACCGGCGATCTCGCTGATGAGATCCGGTCGCTTTAGGGCGGAGGTGTTAACGGTGACCTTATCCGCACCAGCGTTGAAGACCTCCCTTGATTGCGCCAGGCTGCTTATCCCCCCGCCCACGGCCAGGGGCACAAAAACCGAGAGCGATGTCTTCTTTATCACACTGGTCATTGTCTCCCGCCGGTCACTGGATGCAGTTATATCCAAAAAGACGATCTCATCCGCACCATCCTGATAGTACTGATCGGCCAGCTCCCAGGGGACTCCGGCATATCTGATCTGCTTGAACTCAATTCCCTTGACCACTCTGCCTCCGGGGACTCCCAGGTCGCAGTCCAGGCAGGGAATGATCCTTCTAGCTAGCATATGGTAGACCTCACGAAGTTCTTCAGGATTCTAAGGCCCTTTGGCCCTGATTTCTCGGGATGAAACTGGGTGGCAAAGAGGTTATCCTTATGGACCGCAGCTGCCAATTCCACTCCATGATCTGTGGTGGCGGCTATAACCGATTTGTCCCTCGGCTGGCCGTAGTAGGAATGGACGAAGTAGAACATGTCCCCCTCACTGATGCCATCAAAAATCTCCACCCGGTGCTTGATGTATAGGCTGTTCCAGCCCATCTGGGGAATCATCACTCCATCCGGCAGGCGCACAACCTTTCCCTCTATCCAGCCCAGACCCGGCGCGCCCGGACTCTCCTCGCTCTCCTGGAAGAGCACCTGCATGCCAACGCATATGCCCAGCATCGGCACTCCCTCTTGGAAGCATGATAAGAGCGAGTCTGAGAATCGAGAGAGCTGATTCATGCAGCTGCCAAAGGCCCCCACACCCGGGACAACTATGCCCTTCGCCCCGGCCAACTCCCCTGGATCGCGGGCAATCTTGGGATTGCCGCCCACATACTCCAGGGCGTTGTATATGGAAAATAGGTTTCCCATTCCATAATCCACTATGATTATACTCATCTGCGTCTTCCTTCTCGCTATGGCGCGATTTTATTTGGCGCCATTAATATCTCTATTTGCGATCCTTTCATATCTTTTCATAAGCCTGTTGGCTCGGCGGAACGTATATTCCTGCGAGGTACCATACCCTGCAGGGGGCAAGGATTATGAACTTTCATAGTAAATTTTTTAAGATTATTTATGATTTCTTCACAATTTCGCATTCATATAGCTTCATATCAACTCAATTCGTCCGTTATTTCTCTATTTCTTATCTGCAATTTAATTATAGCAAATCTTTAAATAGGCCGACAACTCAATTCCGCCCTTCTCCATCACTTAAAAACTTGACCCATAATACTTAAATAGGGAACGATGGACACCTCCCTCCACCAGGTCATAAAAATTAAGATTCGGGAAAATACTTAATGGAGATGCAATATAATGACCAAATCGAATCCTTTTGAGATAGCTCAAAAACAGCTTGATGATTGTGCCAAGATCCTAAACCTCGATCCTGGAGTGCATGAGTTCCTCCGCCACCCCAGGCGAGAGTTTCACGTATCGATTCCCGTGCGCATGGATGACGGCAGCATAAAGATCTTCCAGGGATACAGGGTTCAGTATAACGATGCTCTGGGCCCCTGCAAGGGCGGCATAAGATACCATCCGGATGAGACCATTGATACCGTGAGGGCTCTAGCTGCCTGGATGACCTGGAAGACCTCCCTTCTCGGCCTGCCCCTGGGCGGAGGCAAAGGTGGAGTGATCTGCAATCCCAAGGAGCTCTCCACTGGGGAGCAGGAGAGGCTCTGTCGGGGCTATGTGGATATGGTCTGGCAGAACATTGGACCGGAGAGGGACGTTCCTGCGCCGGACGTCTACACCACTCCTCAGATGATGGCCTGGATGATGGACGAGTACTCAAAATTGACCGGCTCGAACAACTTTGGTTGCATTACCGGCAAGCCTCTGTGCGTGGGCGGCTCCTGTGGCAGAAGCGATGCCACTGCCCGGGGAGGCATGTATGCTCTGAGGGAGGCGGCAAGGGAATTAGGAATTGATCTCTCCCGGGCCACAATTGCCATTCAAGGGTACGGTAATGCCGGCAGCTATGCACACAGCCTGGCCAAGGAGCTTTTCGGCAGCAAGGTTGTCGCGGTGAGCGACTCCAAGGGGGGAGCATTCAATCCGGCAGGAATAGAGCCGGCGGAGGCATCAAGCGTCAAGGCGGAGACCTGTACCGTGGCCAGCATACCCGATGCCAAGAGGATAAGCAATGAGGAGCTCCTGGAGCTCAATGTGGACATTCTCATTGTCGCCGCTCTGGAGAACGTGATCACCAAGGAGAATGCTGGAAATATCAAGGCCAAGATCATCTTGGAGCTGGCCAATGGTCCCACCACACCGGAGGCAGATGAGATCCTCTTCAATAACAAGGTGCATGTCATCCCCGACTTCCTGGCCAATGCCGGCGGAGTCACCGTCTCCTACTTTGAGATGGTACAGAACATCATGCGCTACTGCTGGTCATTCGAAGAGGTCTATCAAAGGTTGGACGAGAGGATGACCATGGCCTACCAGGGAGTATTGGCCGCCTCCAGACAGTACAATATCAACATGCGTCAGGCAGCCTACACTGTGGCCGTGGCCAGGGTGGTCGATGCCATGAAGACCCGCGGCTGGGTTTAAAGGAGAGACGAGCTTACCTCTGAACAGTCAGATAAGCAGATAAAAATAGGTCCTTTGCATCCTCCGAGCAAGAAGCCCGGAATGATTGCAGAGGCCTACAATCTTTATTTGGTCATCATTTGGTCTTTTGATCTTTGCTGGATTGGGGATTCATCTTTTTGAAATGGATATAGATTTCCTGGGATGAGTTTTGCTCTCTTTATAGGAGGGTTGGGCAAAGTCGATCTCTAACGAGGTAGGAGGAAAATTGGCCGTAATGGTTGTGGTCGACTTTTGCCCGCTAATTGCTCGTCATTCAACGATATAAATGTATGGTGCAGATTCCTGGAAATCCTGGTATTCGAGTACGGTCCATGCACCTGCTACATGCTTCTCCTGCTGCAGCAATCGCTTTCTTCAAGCTCGCAATTCATCCGAATCCTGCTGAGAAAATCAATGGCTCTTCGCTGAATGATGTGAGTGAGGTCAGGCAGAGATTATAGCCTCTGTTCCTCTGTGCCTCTGTGGTTGGGTCAGTGCATCGCGGTTCACCACAGAAGCACCGAGAATTTCTGATTCAGTCCACCCACACTAAATAGCGAGGAGCCAAATCAATCATAATATGTCACGAACCTCTTACGGCTTGCCTGCACTCTGCCCCGACCCCCCGGTGTTGAGGGAGCCTCATTGGCTGCGGCGGAGTCCACTGAAAAACAGCCTGCATGGATTAATATTGGCCTTAATCCCGTCTGGATCCGAGAAACAGAATAAAGCAATGCGCCCTTACATATAAATGGGAACTTCCCATTTGTTCTGCTTATCCTTGGGAGCATTCTTCTTTGACCATGCCGGATAAACTAAGATATTGCCTTGCTCATCCTCTTCATTGACCATCTGCTCATTTTCTTCCTTTTCCTCTTTCTCTGCCATTTTGAATCCCTCTCGGATCGTGACAGCCTATCGATGATCCATTCCTCGCCCAAGCATTTATTAGTTTTGAAGATAGATATAGATCAATTCAATTCATAGGTGAAGTGAATGAAATTCCTCTCCCGGGCAGTCAAGGTCATAAAGAGGACCAAGAGCGTAAAGTCCATTCGTTTCGAAAAGCCGGAACATTTCAGCTATCTTCCCGGCCAGTGGACTTTTCTGATCTTCGGCGATGGGCCAGAGCGGATCATGAAACCTTTATCCTTCTCAAGCAGCCCTACAGAAGACCATCTGGAGGTCACAAAAAAGCTGACCGGCCTGAGGTTCTCAGAGCTTATAGACGATTTGGAGGTTGGAGACACACTTTCACTGGACGGGCCTTATGGGAGCTTCTCTTTTCTGGGCGAGCACGATAAGGTCTGCATGCTATCCGGCGGGATAGGAATCACACCCTTGCGCAGCATGATCAAATTCTGTACCGATAAGAAAACGAGCACAGACATATCCCTCCTCTACTCCAACCGAAATGAGGATGAGATCCCCTTTTATGATGACCTGATGCCGATGCAGAGGGCCAATCCCCGTCTTGTGGTCAATATGACCATCACCAATCCCAGCCCCGCCTGGAGAGGCCTATCGGGGCGGTTGAACGGAGAGATGATAAAGAGCACTGTGCCCCAATGGGCAGAGAGGATCTACTATGTCAGCGGCCCCCAGCCGATGGTCGAATCTATGACCGCCCTCTTAACGGAGATTGGACTTGACCCGAGTCAAATTAAGCATGAATACTTCAGCGGGTACAATAGATCGAACGCGGGAGAAGAGCTGGTGGGATAGAATCTATTTTATCTTTTCCCTTCCTCCTCCTTCTCCCTTATCCGGGAATTAATCACCCGGTCCGACCTCTGCAGGGCCTCATGGGTCCCGCCATAATGAAGGGCAGCCTCTCTCATCATCTGCTTGAAGCCCTCCATATCTCCATCATCCGTTTTTTCGCACAGCCGCATGCACTCCGACACAAAGGCCTGCCGGGCAGCCGCCGCTTTGGGATTCATCTGAATGGAGGCATAAAGCTCAGGATTCTGGTCCAGGATTCTGCCCACAAAGTCGATCATTATCTCATAAACCGGAGACATGAACCGGTGCGACCTCTGCACATCAAAATCCAGAGCCTTCAGTGCCGCCCCGATGCTGATATAGGCGAAGTGGGTGAGCGCCTGCACTACGGCCATGGTCTCGTCATGCTCTTCTGCCTCCAGAATCTCGATCTTGGCTCCATCCGATTCGAAGAGGGACCTGATCACTCCAAGCCACTTTCCCGTCTTCCCCTCCACCGGGGTGAAGATGATCGTCTGGCCAAAGAGTGAGGGCATGGTGGGCCCGAACATGGGATGAGTGCCCAGTGCTTCCACCCCCTTGGGAGCGTAAGTCTTCATCGCCCTCACCGGCCCGGACTTGACCGAGGTCACATCCATGATCAGGCTGCCTGAATGCATGCGTGGGGCAACCTGACGTATCACTTCCACCGTCTTCTCGATGAGCACGCTCACCAAGACCACATCGCTCTCTTCCACCTCAGCCATCATATCATGGGCATAGCGCACTCCCAGACGTTCGGCTACCTCCACCTTCCCGCTCGGCCCCCAGATGGCCACCTCCCATCCTTTTGATTTGAAATAGCGAGCAAACCAGGAACCCGTCTCCCCAGTTCCGCCCAATATCAGTATGCGCACCATCTTCCCTCCCTCATCCGAGATCTCCTTATCTTCATCACCTGCTCTTCCTCTGCCTTCGCTCCTCCAGGCTCTCCCTGACCGCCCTCTCCATCACATCTGCTGGAGCCTTCCTGCCCGTCCAGATCTCAAAGGCCCTTGCCCCCTGATAGACCAGCATCATCACTCCATCGATGGCCGCTGCACCAATGGACCGAGCATCCCAAAGAAGCTCCGTCTCCCGGTTATACACGATATCAAAGACGACATGATGGCTCTTTAAGAGACGGCTATCTATTATCCTCCCATCCCCCTCTCTCATCCCCACCGAGGTGGCATTGATGATAACATCCGCCTGGCGTACCAGGGGTTCCAGATCACACAGGCAGTAGCTTATGCCGCCCACAGAGGCAGCCAGCTCATGAGCCCTCTTTAGGTTCCGGTTCGCTATGGAGACCTCCGCTCCCTCCCGATCCAGAGCATAAGCTATCGCCCTTGCCGCACCTCCTGCGCCAATCAATAAAACCCGGCTGCCTTTGACCTTGACTCCAGCATCCTGCAGAGCCGATAAAGCCCCCCAACCATCGGTATTGTAGCCCTGTATTCTGTTCTTTCCTTTCTCTTCCCCCGCCTCTCCAGAAAAGGATATGGTGTTTACCGCTCCAATCGCTCTGGCCAGATCATCTGCCTCCAGAAAATCCAGGCTCAAAGCCTCCTCCTTGAGAGGAATGGTCAAATTCAGTCCGCCAAATCCCATAGCATCTGCTCCAATGACTGCATCTTTAAGCCTGGACCGGCTGACGCGAAAGGCATGATAGCATCCATCCATGCCCAGGGCCCGAAAGGCGGCATTCTGCATGGCTGGAGAGAGGCTGTGCTCGATTGGATCGCCAAAGATTCCGAAGATCTTCATTTTTTCATGTGCTCCTATGATCCAGATTCTCGGCCTGACTTATTGACCGGGTGCTTTTGATGCTCTAGAGGATATTCCAGATATGCAGCACATACCAGACAACTCCTCCCGCAATGGCTCCAAAGGCAGTAGCTGCCAGGTTCACCCCGTTATTGCTCAGGGTGCCCCGGCTCTGCAGGGTCGCTCCCAGCAAGCTGTCGAAGTTGGTGCCCAGGAATCCAGCAGCTGTCCCGATAACGATTCCTAAGAGTCCAGTCATCCCGCTGATCGCGGCCAAAATGCTGATGATCAGTGCGCCGAGCAGCGATGCCCCCTCGCCAAGCAGCGTCACCCCTCCATCCACACCCGGCTCAGTCTCCTTAAGAGTGGTAATCATCCTGGGCTTGGAGCTGCTGGTCTCTCCAATCTCGCTGGCCAGGGTATCGCCATTGGCCGTGGCCACAGATCCGATGAAGGCGTATACGAATAGGTCGTTTCCGTAGATGCCATAGAATACTGCCATGGCCAGCGGTACCAGGCTGTTGCTAAAGACGTTCTTGTAGCCTCGCGCTCCTCCATGTGACTGGGCTATCCCTAGCTTCTCCTTTTTAGCATATCCGTAACGAGTGAAACCGCCACCCATGAGATAAAAGATCAAAAGAAGCAAAAACCAGCTCAAGCCAGCGAAGATTATAACCAGAAAACCGACTATGGTCTCGCTGATCACGGCAGATATGTCCGCCGCTTTAGCCCAGTAAGCGCCCACTCCTAAAATGAGGGCGAAAAGGCATATGAGTATGATTGTATGCAGCTCCGGGAATGGATAGCGGAAGGAGAAGAGCCACATCACCATGGCGGTTCCGAAGGGAACGGCAAAGTCTCTCATCCTGGATGCCTGATTTAGAAATGTGCCGGAAAGACCACCCAGGACCGCAAGGAACATAGCGCTCTCCTTGGGAATAGTACCCGCGGAGATCCAGATCGCGAGGGGATAGCCCAGAGCTACAGTAATGAGAAGATGAGCTATGCTTCCTGTTAAGGAACTAAACCTCAGATAGCCCAATGAGGCAAAGGTGGAGGCCATAAAAGAGATGGCGATAACATACAAAGGAAGATCGATGCTCATCTGGGCGAGAACAGGCCTAATGATCAGGAGAAAACCCAGGGTTGCCGCAAGCAAACGGGTGCTCTTCTCCATAAAAAAAGCCGCCGCCAGAGCAACTACTGTGAACGGCCAGGCATAAGGCAGAAGCAATACCATAAGTCCTATGGCCAGCCTGGAGGCGTTCTCGCGGTTCATGCAGTACAAACCAGTTTCATCGCAAAAATACTTTGCCTATGGAAAACCAGTGATGAATTGATGATTCACCGCCTGTATGAAAAGCTCCTAGAGATGCGCATATCCAAGGCCAACCTCCCTGGCTGCATTGCCATAGTCCTCAGCTCAGGGGATCTATTTGATGAGGGCCTGGATAAGCTGAGGGATATCATCGAATGGAGCAGATCGATGGGTCTTGCCTCACTCGTCCTTTACATAAATGATAACGAGCCCACACTCTGCCAGAAGATCGCAGACACTCTGCGGAGCTCTCCCGCTCAAATCTCTCTGCACACAGCAGATGCAGATCTGCTTACAGGTTCCGGCGGGAGGATGAGGGTTACCGTCTCTTTAGGATATGGGGGCAAAAGAGAGGTGACTGAGGCTTTCCGAGATCTTCTCAGTGAGGTGGAAGAGGGAAGGCTGATTCCGGAGGATATAGATGAAAAGGCAATAGAATCCCGTCTTCGCTTCAGCCAGAAGCCCGATCTGGTGATAAGGGCGGGAGGAAAGCAGCTGAGCGACTTCATGATCTGGCAATCGGCCTACTCAGAGCTTTATTTCACCGATGTCAACTGGCTGAGGCTGCGCAAGATAGATTTTCTCCGTGCCATCAGAGACTATCAGGGGCGAGAGAGGCGCTTCGGCCGCTGATCATTTATTTTCCGGTCTTGGGAATATCCTTTGAGGCGAGAATGCAGAGAAACCGGGCAGGTATCATCTCTGATATAACGATATCATCATTTACTGTCATCATCTTCACACCTGCCTCTCTGGCCGGGGCGGCATCCACCTGGATTACCTTGGGATTCCCAGTGCGGTAGCCTGCCACATCCCAGGCCTTATTTGGGGTGGTTGATAGATGGACATACCTCTGGGACGCGGACTTGAGGCCGATCTCCAGGATCCTGTCTGCCTCCTCCTCGCTCGCTCCGTAATATAGCCTGGGAAGATGGCATTCCGGATGGTCCAGTTCTATATCCATAGAGTGACCGTATCTGGCCCTGATCCTCTGATTTGAGATCTCATATCTCTGCTTGGGATCGGATTGAGCAAGGGCGATAACCATCTCTTTGTTCGCCCAGCGATGTCTTTTTTGAACCACCTCTCCCAGCTTCGAGAGGTCGATCCAGCCCCGAGAGTCCATCTCCAGGCCCAGATCAAGGGGAAAATGCCGAAGGCCCCCCGCTACCAGTCTGCCCAGCTGTTCCGTCCTGGCCTCATCCAGAATAAGCTGACCGGCAAGTCCGCACTCACAATGCTCTTCTCTGAAAAATCCGTGCTGAGGGCAACGCTTGATCATCAGTAGACCTCCTCCGTCATCATGAATAGCCTTTCGCATAGATATAGCTGACTGCTCTCCATTAAAAAACCGATATTCAGTTCCTATAGTCAGGCATGGCTATTCAATTCAATCGAGAAAATCAAGGTCCGCATTTCAGGAAGCAAAGACTCAAATATGTCTGTTTTGAATAAACTATTATGCCCGGTTCGAAAGATGTCGAGAAGAGAATATGCCGGATGCTCGATATGGATGAAGAGGAGCTGATGGCCGAGCTGGAAAGGTCTTTTATTTTGTCTGATGATTGCGATGAGCGGATTAAAACCAGCTTGGAAGAGATGATGCAAGAAGTGGACAGGCTCCTATTGAAGATCGATCAGCTGGAAGAGGACGAGTCTGAGGTCTGCAACTGGGAATCAAATCAGGAGTGAATGCATTTGGACTCTCTTCCCGATATTCAGGCCTGCGAGCCAGATTTTCCTTTCAATCTGACCAGAGTGGGTGTTACCGGCGTCAAGAAGCTGATTAAAGTCGAGAGGGGGAGCGACGAGAGGCCAGTGGTCCTGATTTCCAATTTCGAGGTGTTCGTCGACCTTCCATCCGACCGCAAGGGTGCCAACCTCTCCCGGAACTTCGAAGCCATTGATGAGGTTCTCGAGGATGCCATAAACCTGCCGGTTTATGAGATCGAGGAGCTATGTGGCGAGATCGCCAAGAGGCTTCTTGCCCGGCATGAGTATGCGTCCAGGGCAGAGGTGAAGATGAAGAGCGAGTACATCGTTCGCAGACAGACGCCCTTCACAAAGGTCACCTGCCAGGAGGTAGTGGACATATTTGCCGAGGCGGTGGCAAGAGCAGGTCCCACCGGATGTCTGAGAAAGACGGTAGGTGCAGAGGTCATGGGGATGACCGCATGTCCCTGTGCTCAGGAGATCATGAAAGATCAGGCTCGGGGTGAGCTGATCAAAGCCGGCCTATCCGAAGAGGTCGCTTTAGATGTTTTGAGCCGATTGCCTGTGGCCACCCATAACCAGCGAGGCAGAGGCAGCATCTCGGTAGAGGTGCGCGACCGGCGTTGCGTCTCTATAGACAGGATCATCAAGATCATCGAGGAGTCCATGAGCTCCAAGGTTTATGGCCTGCTCAAAAGGCCTGACGAGGCCTTAGTGGTGAGCCGGGCGCATAGCAATCCCAAGTTCGTGGAGGACTGCGTCAGGACTATGGCTCAGAAGACGGTGGAGGCTTTCAGCGATCTGCCGGATGATGCTGCAGTGACGTTGAAACAGATCAATGAGGAGAGCATCCATCAGCATAATGCTTTCGCTGAGAGGACTGCCACCATGGGCGAGCTGCGAGCAGAGCTGGCCTGCCTGAAGGTTTAAATGCCTTTGAGTTGGTCTAAGACCAGTTTAAAATCGATTGGTTGCAGTTGATCAATATGGAAATTGACAAGATCGCCGGCCCCCTCCGCAAAGTGCTGCGAGAGAGGGAGATCATCGCTCGATGTGAGCTATTGCTTCGTACCTATGATATCGTCAGGGCAGCGGATTTGAGCGAGGAGGAGCGAGAAGAGCTGCAAAAGACCATAGGCAAGAAGATAGCTCCCGGCATATTTGTTAGCATTATGAGCAAGGAGCCAGCGTTCTTCGATCTGCCAAGGCTGGATACTTTCACCCAAATGGATGGGCGGATATTCCACTTCATGCATACAAAAAAATACAGCAAGCAGGACTTCGCTGAAGCCAACCGCAAATTCCTCAATTCAATGCCCGAGCTGAGGAGGATCATGTATCAGAGCCTGAAGGATCTCTTAGTGGAGTTCATGAGCGATGCAGGATATAGACTTACCTCAGAGGAAACTGGGGAACTGGTATTCAGCGCGCCAGAGAGGAAGGCCAGGGCCTTTGTGGCAACGAGCGTGAGGTCGCTAGATATAGATAAGTGCCGGGGAGAGCAGGGCGAGGATGTGGTGGCCCTGGTGCCCAGCGGAGAGAACCTGGAGCCTTTTATGCAGTTCTACCAGGAGAATGGCCTAAAGGCAGAGGAAAGGGAGATTCAGATATGGGTGACCAACATGGAGAAGGGCAGCATAGATCCCTTTGTGGGTTATACCATGGACCTGGACATCTACAATCAATTCGAAAATCCGCGCCTGGCGGAGATGGTGAGAAACAACTGGAGCCGGAGAAAGCAATTCTAATTCGATTAAATTGAATGACTGAATATTATTATAAACTGATCGATTCTGGTACTCGCTTCTAAAGCAAGTATTAAATAGAATAAAGGCGCTAAATCTGCAAACAACAGATCAAAAGTTGATCGGGAGTGGGGTACAATGAAGGGAATAGTAAGGCATTTTCTATTGGCAACAATGGCGGTGTTCTTGATCACTACGGGCATCTCCTTTGCTCTTGTAGGCGATGTGGATGAATCTGATCTTTACATGCAGTCGGACCAAGGCCTGTCAGGCACCGCCTCAGAGAATAGCGTTGGGCGATCGGCAAGCATAGAAGAAACTGGCCCGGTTGGAGCTTATATTCCTTATCAAGGGAGTTCATCAACCCAGGCGCCATACCAGAAAGGCTATGCTGAAGGATTTGCAGAGCTATCGGAGTCTTCATCCGTTCCTGTTACTTCATCGCAAGGATCGTTATATCAAGCGCCATGGATAAGCGGGCCGGTCGAGGATCAGATGACAGCCGAATCGCTCGGATTATCTATCCCCAAGGCGGAGAGCTTTTCGCCTGATGAAAGCCTGAACTTCGTATCACATCCAATTCCCACGATGACTGCAGGTGAAGCATATGGTCAGGATGGTTCAGCTATGCTGGGCTTCGAGGCCGGCTCAGGGATCAGCAAGGCTACCAGCTCCAAGGTGGGCTCGACCGGGTGGTACTATCCGGGCCTGGTCACATCTTCAAACCGGTTCTATGTTCAGACCGCTTCCGGTCTGGCAACAGTGGCTGGTTGCAGCTACAGAGGATATCTACCCCTGTGGGCAGAGATCAAGTCGAAGGGTTATTTCTTCGTATACGAATGGTATCCGAAGACGTCCACCCCACTGGTCAGATTGTGGGGCTGGTCAGTTCCGGGCTGTAAGAAGGGCTGGTTTACCGGCGATGTTCCCGGCTGGCATGTAATAAGCTACTACTGCGGTGCCTGGTCCAACTATATCTATATCTATGTCTATCCTTCAATGTACAGCTCAATCCCGTCTTCATCATCATCCGGCTATCTGGCAGGCGAAGGATCTGCCATTCAGCCCACGATACCATCTGCAATGCAATCTACGATACCGTCTGCCATTTCGGCCACGATGCCATCTGCCCTGCCATCTGCCGGGCAGTCATCCGTCCAGCCATCCATGCAGCCCTCATTGCCTGCTGGAGCGCCAACACCGCCTGACATCTATTCCGAGAATATTGCCCTTCCCAATTACAGCTTGTATCGGCCGGCCACCGGTCAGACGGGAAGCATGAGCTACTATGATGGATCGGCTCCAAAGAGCACCATTCCCGCAGCGGCCGCGATGTATCCAGTACCGGGAAGCTATCCCCAAGGATTGGATGGAAAGACTCTTGCCACGCCCACCGCTGGTGGCAGCACATCTGCCCAGACCACAACCTCCTTCACCACATCTACTCTGATAACCGAAGGAGTCTACGGAAACTGTCCTTATGTGGACGATAGCGGCCGTTGCCAGGATGATATGATCTCAAAAGTCCCCGTGGGGCCGAGCAATTATGCCTCCCATAGCAGCAAAGCAGTATTTCCAAAGCCATCTAAATGCAGATGCAATGAGTATTATGTCCTGGATTGCAATGACGATATAGATACCGTCGCGGGCGTATATTGCGGTGACTGGCTCCCCCTCTGGTCCAAGATAAGCCGTCATGGAGAGTACTGGTCGTATGAATGGAAGATCTGCCATACTGGTGGCAAGGGGTGCAATCCCGAGGTCAAAAACTTTGGCTACAAGACGTCTGGCTGGTACCAGACCTGGTTTAAGGGAAGCGAGCCAGGCTGGCATATACTGAGCTACTACTGCAATGATTGGTCCAATTACATCTACGTCTATGTCTGGCCGGCAAATTAGTCTTTCATTGCTCTATCGGGCTGGCCGGCAACCCTTTGCCAGGCCGGCTCGAAATGGCATTTGAATAAGGTGACTTCCTCCCTGGCCTAAATACCAGGGCTTCCTACTTCACTGACCGGCTGGTTATTTGCCGCATCTCTGTAGGCTCTTCCCCTCAGTCCGAGGGTGCGGATATTGATGCTGGCATTGAGATCCCTATCCATCTCTAGCCCACATTTAGGGCAAAGATGAACTCGGTCTGCCAGCGTTTTAGGGACCATTATGCCACATTGGGAGCACTTCTGAGAAGTACATCTCGCGTCTACCAGTTCTACTACTTTGCCAGCCTTCGCAGCTTTGCCTTGAGTGAACTGAATTAGTTTGCCCCATGCATGGTCTTGGATATGCTTTGCTAGATGATGGTTCTTGAGCATTCCATTGATGTTCAAGTTTTCAAATACGATTATGTCAGCAGAATCTACCAGTTTCCGGGATACTTGGTGTAGGAATTCATCTCGAAGATTCTGAATTCTCTTACTGATCTTAGGGCTTGACGCTAAATAATATATTCAATTTCTCGCTATTTTGATGTAGTTAGACGTGGTTCTATTGAATAGTTCCACATGGGATATAATTCATGTACACTAATTTTCAATCGCGCCATATCCTCGTCCAATATCTTTATTCCCGTTTCATAATCTCGGTCATCTAATCGAGCCTCTATCCTTAGCCCCTTCTTTGTCTTAGTTGATCCGATTAGCTTGATAATGGTTTCATAGCTGGATAAAGGCTTTCCTCGCCAATTCATGCTTATAAATGAGAACATGCAATGCTCGATCTTATTCCACTTGCTCGTCCCAGGTGGAAAATGACTAACCGTAATGGTTATTCCAATTTCATCAGCCAATTGCTGCAAAAAGAACTTCCATCCCCTGTTTCGGCTTCCGTTGCTCCCACCACCATCCGCGCAAATGAGCAAATTTTTGCATCCTGCATAGCGATATTTTCCAACTAAATTCCACCATTGTCTGATGCTCTCAACGGCAAATTCTGCGGTATTGTGGCTCTTTCCGATATTAACGACCCCTTCGTTTCTTTTAGGATCATAAACCCCATAAGGGATAGCGGCTCCAATCGCTTTGGATGGGAAATCATACACATTAACCAGTTCTGGTTGTCCTTTTTGCCTCCAAGTCCTGCCTGAATTCTTGTAGTTGCCGACGAGTTCCTTTTTCTTTGCATCTACAGAAATTACAGGATCACCTGCATCAATGAATTTGGCGGCTTGACTACTGACATAGCGGAATTGAGTATCTCTCTCTGGACCGGACTTACCTTCTAGGTTTTTTCGATTGGCTTGAAGCGAGTAGCCGCTTTCCTTCAATAGCCGTCTCACTGTATCATGACTTACTTTATGACCTCTCGATTGCAGTTCTTCGGCGATGGCATAGGTTGATTTATATGTCCATTTGAGAAGACTCATTGGGTCGCCTGCTGTACTCTCTTCCATTATTTTTTCTAGGTCGTTCAATAGGTTTGGCTCTCTATCTGCAACTCGTTTTCGACCACCACCCGGCTTGCGAAGCCTTTCGGGTGGCTTCAGATCTTCGTTGCTCTCAAGCTCTTGAATGCCCTTATTGATAGTAGTACGCGAAAATCCAGTTATGGCAGAGACTTTTGAGACACCGCCCCATCCAAGTTCAAGAGCCTTCGCAGCCGCAAAACGCCTTGCCTGGATCGGATCTGCACCTGACAAGGCTTTTAGGAATGGTTCATAGTCTACTTCGCTTTCCATAATATATAAACGATGTTCTACAATATAAAGTTGTCTATTTTATTTTGCGTCAACAACTTAGCTACTTTTGCTTTAGCTTTCCGCCTGTTGGCCGAGCCCCTTTTCTTTCTGGAAAGAGATCGTTGGGCAGCAGCCAGCTTCTCTTCTAACTGGATGTAGTATCGAGGGTATTGGATCGACTTACCGGCAGACGTGGTTATTAGGCTCTTCAGGCCAACGTCTACCCCTATTGTGGTTGTTGGCTCAACGGCAGGGGCATCCTCGATTTCCGCCACTAAGACGGCGTACCAATGGCCCAGGAGATCCTTCTTGATGGTGCAAGTCTTGATCTTTCCTTCGACTTCCCGATGCTTAAATATCCTGATGGTTCCGATCTTTGCAAAGAGTTAGCTTTGAGCCTTCCATCTTGTATCCTGTCTCGGAGTCTGGATATGTGAAGGACTTATACCAACCCCTGCCCTTGAATCTGGGATATCCTGGGTTTTCTCCGGCCTTGACTCGCCGGAAGAATGCTTTGAAGGACTTATCCAGCCTGCGAAGGACATCCTGAAGACAGTGGGCATATATCCCGAGGAAATTGCCGTTCTTTCGCTCGACAGTGAGCATAGCAGCCTGATCTTCGTATGATCTGCTAATGCCTTCAGTCTCATAGGCGTTCTTTCTGTCTGCTAATGCCGTATTATACAGGTGCCTGCAAGTTTCGAGAGTAAGGTCTAATTGGGCCTCTTGTAGCCTATTAGGGTACATCCTGAACTTGTAGGCGGTCTTCATCTGGATTTCTGCTCCTCGATATACTTCTTGATGGTCTCTGCTGTCACGGTCCCAGCAGTGCCGACATAATACGAATTGGTCCACTTGATAGCGGTTTCGTTATACCAATAATTGTACATCCTGGCGCTGATTCCTTTGAACCAATTGATTAGCAAAGACGGGGCATTTTGAGGAGGAGATGAGATGAAAAGATGGATGTGGTCCGGCATTATCTCCAGACTCAATATCTCTACCCCCTTCTTCTCTGCTATGGTATGGAATATGTGGCTCTTCGCTGAATTATGTGGGTGAGTTAAGGCAGAGAATATGGCCTTTTGTTCCTCTGCGCCTCTGTGGTTGGGTCAGAGCATCGCGGTTCACCACAGAGGCGAAAAGATACAGAGAGTTTCCGATTCAATTTCACCCATGCAAAATAGCGAGGAGCCGAATATGTCTTTGAGATGGTCTGCTACATCGCCAGTAAGTACAGGACGCTGGTATTTGGGTATCCATACCAAATGGTAATTTATATTATACTTACTATGCCTAGTAGACCGCACTTCCATGACCGTTTATACGTGCGCATACTATAAATAGAGTACTTACGGGCTTACTCCGGCCCGAAGACCGGAGTTTGCGCCCTGCTCGTTTCTATCATTTCAGGATCTTTATGGCCTCATCAGCGTTCTTGCCTTTGTTTACTATGGCCGCTATGGCACGGGTCATCTTCACCGGATCTTTATGCTGGAAGACGTTCCTGCCTATGGCCACCCCGCGCGCACCAGCCTGTAGCGCTCCTTCGATCATCTTCAAGAACTCCATGTCCGTCTCGGTCTTAGGACCGCCTGCTATGACCACTGGCACTGGGCAGCCCTTGACCACCTTACGGAAGCTGTCAGGATCGCCAGTGTAGTTGGTCTTGATTATGTCCGCTCCCAGCTCCGCTCCCGCCCGGGCAGCGTGGGCTACCACTTCCACATCATTGGGATTGGCGATGTTCTTGCCCCGGGGGTACATCATGGCCACCAGCGGCATGCCCCAGAAGTCGCAGCGCTCGCTGACGCACCCCATGATGCTCAGCTGATCGGACTCGGTCTCAGAGCCGATATTGATATGAATGGATACAGCATCAGCGCCCATCTTTAGGCACTCTTCCACCAGGCAAACCTGGACTTTGTTGTTGGGGTCTGGACCTAAAGAGGTGGATGCGCTCATGTGCACGATCAGTCCCACATCCTGGCCATAGCCGCGATGACCATGCCTGACCATTCCCTTCTGCTGCAGCACGGCATTGGCTCCGCCCTTGGCCACCTTGTTTACCATCTCCGGGAGGTCGGCCAGGCCCTGGATGGGGCCGACTGATATGCCATGGTCCAGTGGAATTATGACTGTGTTCCCGCTGTCTCTATCCATTATCCTCTCAATTCTGACTCTCTTGCCAATCTCACTCAAATCCAATCACCTAATCATGCTAACATGTAGCATGCTAACATATAACATATATAAGGATTGCGATTGGACTAAAAAAAAGGGACTTTTGAGTCGAAGCCGAATTATGCCAAATCTGAAGATATTGAATCGAAAATCTCTTTCGTTGTTTCCCAAGGAAGATCAGATCCAATTACACATACAACACTACCTTCACCATCTTTCTGATCAAGACACCATCCGAGTACGTAAAGGGGATCATTTGATTCGATCAATCCAAGTGCACTAAGGGGATCATCTGAATCGATCTCTATGGTCGCTAAAACGCCATCATGGCCATCAACTTCATATTCCTTCATGGTCATTTCTCGGCTGCCGTGAATCATATCCGATTTCTGAATGCAATGCTCAATGCCTGTTGATTGATCCCTTTCTGAGATAGGTTCATCCATCGGCTCCGCGGTACTCATTTGATGGACTTCCAGTATAATTTGGCCTAATTTATCATCGATAATTATGTTTGCAGGTGTGATCTCATATTGAAATCGGATATCTTTTTCCTCATGATCCATTGAGATGACACTCTCCTTCTCTATCGTATATGAACCAATATTTTCCAGGTCCAATGAGATGGTGGCTGGACCCAATGCGATCGTCTCCCCCGACGCAATAGCTATTGCTGGTGTTGCGGCGATCAGGAATAGCATGACAAGCAAATTAACTATCTTCATTTATGTGCCTAGTGTGAATTTTAATTAGATTCTGATTGTCAAATATTTATAGACATGGTACAGACTCTGAAAGAGAATGCTCCAAAGAGGACAGCTCGAAAGATATATCCGAAATAAAATCAGATAATGATACGTGATAGCATGGCGGAAATTACCGTGATAGACGAGAAGCCTCAACTGGTTGCAGGTATGAGACGGAAGGGGCATTATAGGGAGATCGCAGAAATGCTTGCCTCTCTATTTGAATATGCCATGAGCTGCAAAGCCATAATTGTCGGGCATCCCCTTTTTTTATATCACGAAAAGAGCGTTGAGGAGGCAAAGAGAGCAGATGAGGCAGGCAATGCCGACATAGAGGTCTGCGTTCCGATTTTAAAGAACATCCCGGAGAATGATATGATCAGATGCTATGAGCTTGCTGGAGGAAAGATGGCCAAGACAGTTCACAAAGGACCTTACCAGGAATGCGAATCGACTTATATGGAGCTCTTTGACTGGCTGCAAAAGAACAACCACAAGATCATCGGACCAATAAGAGAGGGCTATGTCAATGATCCTAGTACAGCCGGGCTTAAATGAGCCCAATTTTAGATAGTAAGTGCCTTCCCTCGATATGTCCATTTGAATGGCTTTGCCATTGTCTTGTTGAAGTACTCGACAAACGCCAGAACCTTGGCGTTCAGATCATTGATAGAAGCAAAGCTGGCCCGCCTGAGCAGCTTCCTGACCAAAATACTAAACCATATTTCGACCTGGTTCATCCAAGAAGCGTGTATCGGCGTGTAGTGAAAGACAATTGAGTGAGATGGATCGGCCAAGAATGATTCGCGAGTTTCGATTGACTTCAGAATACCATCTCTGCCTTTGATTCCTAAGTCGATGTCCAAGTCGGATACATCTGCCACATACCTCACAAGAGACTCTGATTTATGGATATTTAGATTGTCGGCGACAAAGTGCCAGCGGGATGTGGATAAGGATCTTTCTACCACTTCCTTGATATGGGATACGAAGTCATCTTCATTGCGCGTATCGCCGCAAGAAATGGTGTCAACCTTTCCGTTGGCTACCGCAAAGCTCACGATGAATGATTGAGTTCCATGCCTGATGTATTCAAACTCCCTGCGTTCCACTTTTCCTGGTGCCATTGGCAATCCAGGGTGTTTGCGTTCGAGAGCTTGTACCCCAGTCATTTCATCGATGCTCATTACGACTTCACCTTTTTGAGCCAAATTAATGGCTTGTTGATACAGTGAATTGATGTCGTCTACCTTTTCGTCGAATTGATCGTCCGGAGCAGGTGTTAGCCAGTAACGAATCAAGTGCGGTTGGAGGTCATTTTTTTTAGAATCCTGGCAGAATGACGAGCTGAAATCGTATCTACAATGCCCCGCTTCATTACTTCTGCTGCAATCTCACGGCTTGTCCATTGGCTAATTGGACGTCCCGATTCTTCAGGTTTCTCACAAGCCAGCTGTTGGATCTGACAAATCTGGTTTGCAGTTAAACGAGGTGGTACTCCTGGTCTTGGCAGGTCATCCAAGCGTTCTTCAATACTCAGATCATCCAAAGAAATCGGCTGCAAGTCCAGCCATCGTCGTCGCCATAATCGAGCAGTGTCCAAGGAAACCTCTAATTCATTAGCGATTTCACGATTGTTCTTACCCATCGCAGCCAGCAAAACAATCCGTGCTCGGATAACTTTTTGCTGCCCTGTAGTATACCGACGAACAAGCAATTCCAGCTCTTGGCGCTCGACGTCGTTCAAGTTGATTGCTGTTGGTTTCGGACCCGGCATTGATACTCCCCTGTTATAGAGTATCTGTCAATGATTATATATAAAACCTTATCGTTAGGTTCATCTCAGCCCGGCTGTACTAGGATCTTTGCTTTCAGAGAGAAAGACGAAGAAGTCAGCGTGACTCTTCTTAGATCGAGACAACGAATCAAGTTGGTTCTAGGCGACTATCAGCGAACCAGACTCAAGGATTCTAAACCGACAAGCACAACGCTTTGTAAGAAAGGATCTGAATACTATATCAACATCCAGGTTAAAAGCGAAGGTAGCGTGCCATATCTGCTGTAATTTCACAGTGGCCCTGTATCCTGATTCCACTCTACTCTTCCAATGATAAATACCTTTTACCTGTTATCCAATCCTCGTTAATGTCCATCATGATGCAAACCGCCACCCTCAGAAGCGACTGATCATTTGAATAGGCTCCAGCCACACGACTTCTTCGTTTCAGCTCCTTGTTGATTCTCTCCAGGACGTTAGTTGTTCGGATCCTTTTCCAGTGCGATCTGGGAAACGATTTATAGTTCCAAAGGTCAAATCGGAAGCTATCAATCGTATCCGCCGACTTTTTGAATCCTTTATCATCAAGAATGACAGCCAGCTCCTGCATCTTGAACTCATCTTCAATAGCATCCTTCAGCATGTAGGCGACCTCCTTTTTCTCTTTCTTAGGTATGTTCTTGAGCACAGCACGCATAAAGTGAACATTACACATTTGCCAAGATGCTCCAAGAAATGACTTCTGGACGGCTGCTTGTATCCCTTTATGCGCATCAGATATCACCAATTTGACTCCTTTAAGTCCTCGAGCCTTCAAGCTTTCAAAACAGTTTTCCCAACAGGATTCATCTTCGCTATCATCCACCGTGGCACTGAGGATCTCGCGATATCCATCATCATGAATGGCAACGACAACGAGCAATGCCTTATTTACGTATCTGCCATCTGTTCGGACCTTGAAGTAGCTTGCATCCACGAATATGTAGGGGATTGATCCTTCGATGGGCCTGTTCAAGAAATCTTTGACCAATTTATCCAGCTTTTTAGCAATTCTTGAGACTTCAGATGCAGATATGTTCTTTAATCCAAACTTCGAGAATACTTTCTCGACTTTTCTGGTTGATACTCCCTCAAAATAAGATTCTGCTACAGCAACTCTTAATGAGTCTTCCACACGAGAAAATCTCTCGAATACTGCGGTTTCGAATGGGAATTCTCGGATTTGAGGTTTATCAAGCTCTATCTCGCCGTAGATGGTCTTTAGTTTTCGCGATCTCGTTCCGTTGCGGTGTGCTCGTCTCTTGCCAGTCCGTTCATAGGGACGGGCCTGGATTTGATTTTCAGCCTCAAGCTGCATTACCTCATTCAGAAAACCCGCGGTCAGCTTCTTCATGCCCTCTTTTCGATCGATAAGATAATCATCTGCTATGTCGGATATATTCATGGCTCTGTGTCCCTCCCAAAGTTTCGACGACTTGGGGATACAGGGCCAATTATAATATCTCATGAAGAAATAACTTGCTGTTATCTCGTGAAGAGCAAGTCAGTTCTTGTTACTGATATTTCTGCAAATTTTACAGCAAAAATGATACGCTACCAAAGCGAAGCACCGGAGCAGATACATGTTGATACAGTTCTAGGTGTCGATCTTGGTATAACTGATATAGCTGTGACCTCCGAAGGCCAGAAGTTTGGCGGAAAGACTATCAAGCTAATCAAGAATCATTATGCGTCTATGCGTGCTGTTCTTCAACAGAAAGCCGTGAAAGGTACAAGGAGTTCAAGGCGAAGATGCCGAGAGCTTCAGCAACGACTATCAGGCAAAGAAGCACGCTACCAACGGCAGATCAACCACGAAATCAGCAAAGCCATTGTGACCAGAGCCCAGGAGATTCCTGCAAAGATAGCTCTGGAAGATCTAACCGGAATTAGAGAAGGCGTCAACCAGAAAGCAGGAAAAAACCATAGACGAAGAGTCAATGGTTGGGCCTTCTACCAGCTTAAGGAGTTCCTTAGCTATAAGGCTCTCGCGGCGGGTGTTCCTCTGGTTCAGGTGGACCCCGCATGCACCAGCCAGACGTGCCATCAGTGCGGTGAGCATGGAATCAGGAATGGCAAGAGCTTCAAGTGTCCTGTGTGTGGTTGGTCTGGCGATGCTGATTTCAATGGTGCTAAGAATATAGCTTTCTTGGGCCGCTATGTAGACCGGCCTGGAGGCTCGGAAGGACTTCCAAGCATCAAGGCAGTCCTTTCAGGGCTACTGAAAGCTCCGGTCTTTAGGCCGGAGTAGTTTGCTCTTCCACGCATTCAACTTCGAGGAATGCAGCACCCGCCTGCAAAACTACCTTTTTTCCAGACCAGACGCAATTCTCTGCGATGATGGTGCTCTGAACGGGATTTGGATCGGTCGTGCAGAAGCACCCACCAGGTGCTACTAGTCGGCAGTTCTTTGCCTCTACATGGGACCGCCCGACAGCATGGATTCCAAAAAATCCTTCCAGTTGGCAATCATCGAATAATACCCGGGAGGACTCATAGATATACGTCGCTCCTCCGGTCGAATCGGTCTTTGCCTTGTCATTTTTCAGGACTGATCTTCTCACCTGTCCGGTTCCGTCTCTGACCACGAGGCCATAGGCATCAGTCGCTGGTGTGCAATCCATATTTATTTCGCTGAGTGTGAAGTCGTTCACCTGCCAGACGGTTATCTGGCTATCGGTTTGGAACTTGGTTGCTGAGACCTGATCCTTTGATCTACTCTTCCAGTCGTTATTTCCATGCAGGCACAGCCCCTCTCTGCAATGCCAGGCTGCACAATCCAAAACATGGCTATTATGGCAGGTATCCAGCATGAAGCCTTCCGCTCCGCAGTTTTGGGCTACCACACTGAAAACCACCGCATCCCTCTCTCTGCCTGATCCATTATTTCCCAAATAGATACCTGAGCCATGCGAATTCACTAACTTGAGGCGATAGTATTTTCCATTGCTTCGCTTAGAGCCCGCCAAGATTAGGGCCTCTCCATCTTGTGGTTGGTCATCTTTTTGTTGCGCCCGGTTGCCGTCCAAAGTCAAATTGGCAACTGTAAAATCGCTATAACCTGGGGAAAGTGGCCCACTCCCCCTGATGATCATCATGGCAACGAGCCGCGAAAGATTGCGTTGATTCGGGGCTAGCTGGATGATAGTCTCATCCACTCCCGCGCCGTAGATGTGCATGGATTTGTCAATTACAGGGATGCAGCAATAGAGAATGTTGCTTCCATTGGGATATAGCGGGACGGCATAGGGCGCAGATAGGACGTAAAGGCCCTTGCCAATGTTCAAGCTGCCGCCATCAGGGACGGCATCGATGGCTGCTTTAAATAGACCCGATGCATCGGATTTGATGGAGGAAGTGGCTATCTGCCTGCCGTCGGCAGTTTCGGCGATGATGGATTGGCCTTGCTGGAAAACATATACATCTGAATTCTCAGTTTCTGGAAATTCAATAACGGGCATTCGACTGTCCAGCGTTTCGTTATACCGGAAATCCAGTCCCGAAGCACTATTGACCAGTGCAGCGAAAAGGATTAATCCAATTATTCGCTCCATTTCTAATCCATCCCGTTGCTTCTTTGGTTCGAGCCATGGCTCGCGAGATAGACTAGCAGGACACACTAGTTATAAATATTGTTATTCGGGACGTTGTTGTTATAGTCAAGAGAGAAGGCGAGAGATGGTTTGCCATAGTCCAGGCCAATCAAGAACCATAATTCTCAGTGTCTTTTGTGCCTTCTGTGGTGAACCGCTATGCTCTGACCCAACCACAGAGGCACAGAGGAACAAAAGGCCATATTCTCTGCCTGGACTCACCCACATAATTCAGCGAAGAGCCAATAATTATAAGTCCCTCAAGGATAAAATCGCTAAGCTACATAAGAGAATCAACTGCCAACGAGATGATTTCCTGTATAAGTTATCTCGGACCTATGTCAATAAATTTTATATCATCTGTGTTGAGGATCTTGATATCAAAGGTCTAAAAGAGAAAGGCCATAATAATGGCATGCATCGCAGCATCCATGATGCATCCTGGTCAAAGTTCATATTTATGCTTTTCTCCTGGACTTCGTCCAGGGGAGCAGCTGACGGAGTCCGCTGCACGTACAAGGCTCAAAGTGCTGATCGAAAGTTGATAAAAGTAGATCACAGAGATACAACTCAAAGGTGTTCTGCTTGTGGAAGCATCGTAAAGAAAGATCTGTCGGTACGAGTGCATGAGTGCCCCTATTGCGGATTCTCATGTGATCGAGACTACGATGCTTCCAGGAACATACTCATCACAGGGATGGAACAGCCCCTAGCGCCCATAGAGCCAAAACCGCTACATCACATATCAGTGATGCAAGTTTTGGCGATGACGTGGGAAGCCGCGCCCTTCAGGACGCGGTAGTTCACTATTTATTTTCGGTTAGACCTTATGGCCGATGGCAAATCGCCTCATCACCTTATCGATCTGGATCCGGGCGTCGTCGCCTACTTTGGTGTCGGCCACGAAGATCACAAATCCCTCCACCCTGGCAATGCCGTCGCCTTCGCGAGCAATGTCCTCAATATGGACATCATACTCTCCCCCAACCTCTACTGGGGCTGGTGCGCTCAAAGAGGACCTATCTGTATCATAACCTGTCAATTGCATCACCAATCCTACTAGAAAAGCAATTCAGACCTTATGTCCGATGGCAAATCGCCTCATCACCTTATCGATCTGGACCCGGGCATCGTCGCCGACATTGGTATCAGCCACGAAGATCACAAATCCATCTACTCTGGCAATGCCGTCGCCCTCACGGGCAATGTCCTCGATCTTGACATCGTACTCTCCTCCCACTGCAACCGGTACAGCTGGAGCGGATCCGCCATTGGAAGATCCCGTTTCACCTCTGAACAAGCTTTCACCGTCCTTCGCGAAAACCAGAAAACAGTTTTGCGCTGGTCTTGGCCTCGACATCTGACTATTAAATTCTTTTGCTCAATTAGGCCAATTTATTTCTGCTAGAATGCTAGTCTTTCTGAAATATGGAATGGCTGGAGAGATACAGGGATTTGATACCGGACTTCGATGGTTTCCGGGCGGTGCAGAGCCAGGCGCTTCCCAGCTCCTGCCGGATCAATACCCTGAAGATCGAGAGATGTGCCCTGCTGGACAGATTTGCTGAGAATGGGATCGATTATCAGAGCTTCAACTGGTATCCTCTGGGCCTGAAGCTGGATATGGAGAGCCCGGGAAAGCTTGTCGAGAACCTCTCGGGCTTCATCCATATTCAAGAGGAGTTATCCATGGTCCCGCCCCTGGTTCTCGATCCCCAGCCAGGCGAGCTGGTCCTTGACCTGTGCGCCTCTCCCGGCAGCAAGACCTGCCAGATCTCTCAGATGATGAAAAACCTTGGAAGGGTGATCGCCAACGAGCCATCGCTGGCCAGAATCGCTCCATTGCGCTCGAACTGCGAACGGCTGGGGGTCATGAACGTCGCTATCACCCGTTATGATGGCCGCAGATTTCCCTCTCGCCCCGTTCAATTTGACCGGGTCCTGGTGGATGCCCCTTGTTCCAGCGAGGGCCGGGAGAGGAGAGGGCCGGGGGTCTTGTGCAAGAGCAGCAGCAAGAGGTCGATGGACCTGCACAGGCTCCAGGCCGACCTACTCCGGAACGCCATCAGGCTGACCAAGCCTGGAGGCATAGTGGTCTACTCCACCTGCACCTATGCTCCGGAGGAGAACGAGCTAGTGATAGAAAGCGTCCTCGAAACGGCCAGGTTGGAGAGGATATCGATTCCGGGTTTATTGGCCTGCCCGGGAATAACTGAATGGGGCGGCATTAACTTGAACCATGAGGTCGAGAAGACAGCCCGTTATTACCCCCATCTCAATGATACAGGAGGATTCTTTGTCGCCAAGCTCATCAAGAGCCAGGAATATATTTGAGCCCCTGGATACGTCATTCGTGGCGGACCTTTGGGGGGAACGGTTTGGTATCCCCCCATCTGCCTTCGCGGGCTTTATCTTTTTTCGAAAGGCGAATAGCGTCTGGGCGGCCAACGAGGCCATCCTCCCCAGGCTCAGTTATGAGGCCATCGGAATGCGCATCATGAACCTGAAAGACCGGCCCTGGAAGCCGACTACCAGCGCCCTGCAGGTCTTCGGCCGGCATGCCACAAGGAACCTCATCCACCTGGATTCAGCGAATTCCAGAAGCTTCATGGAGGGCAAGACCCTGGCCATTGAATCGGACTCGGAATCCGGCTATGTGGTAGTATTTTATAGAGGAGAGGTGCTTGGATGCGGTCTGTACTCGCATGGAAAGCTGGTATCTCAGATTCCAAAAGAGCGGAGGATGGCGAGCTCTAAGAATGGCGCAGAAGAGAGCGCGGATCAGAACGCAAAAGATGAAGTGGCCAGTGAGATGCCGATCGATATGCGATAATTCCATATAGATCGCCATGCAGTTCCGTACTGATATTAACACCAGGGAAGTGTGAGAATCGTTGACCGTCTCAGATCTCTCGGAGATGGAAAGAGCCTGCCTCTCTCCAAAAAGCCCCAGCAATGATCATGATCTGCTGATGAGGCTCTGGTTCGAGCCTCTTAAGCTTTACCGCCTGGCCAATCTATTGCGTCAGAAGAGCGGCAAGGACGAGGTCACTTTTATAATAAACCGGAACATCAACTTCACTAACTATTGCATAGGAAGCTGCAAATTCTGCTCTTTTAAGCATAGCAAGAGATACCGCCTTTCAACTGAGGAGATCCTCAGCCGGGCGAGGGAGGCAGAGGAGCGGGGAGCTACAGAGATCTGCCTGCAGGGAGGACTCTCGCCCGGCATGCTCCTGGAGGACTACTGCGGCATCCTGGAGATCATCCACCGCAGCCATCCCCGGTTGCATCTTCATGCCTACTCTCCCATGGAGGTGCTGCATATGTCTCGCAACTCCAATGTGCCGGTGAAAGACTGCCTGAAGGAGCTGAAGAGGAGTGGTCTGGGGTCAATGCCCGGTACCGCAGCTGAGATCCTGGTCGATTCCGTTCGCCAGAAGATCTGCCCAGAGAAGCTGAATGCAGGGCAGTGGAAGGAGATCATAGTGGCCGCTCATCATCTTAAGATCCCCTCCACCTCCACCATTCTCTTCGGCCATGTGGAGAGCATGGAAGATCGGCTGGAGCACCTGGAGATACTGAAAGGAATTCAAAATGAGACAGGAGGGTTCACTGAGCTGGTCCTTCTCCCTTTCATCCCGGAGAATAATCTGCTGGGAAGGACTGTTGCCGGGCCAGATCTCCTCGATCGGCTGAAGATGCATGCCCTGGCCAGGGTCGCCCTCTATCCCGCCGTCACCAACATCCAGGCTAGCTGGACCAAACTGGGGCGGGATGCGGCAAAAGCTGCCATCATGTGGGGGGCAAACGACCTGGGGGGAACGCTTATGGACGAGAGAATCGCCCGCAACTCCAAGGAGGAGCCAGGAATCTCGGCGGAGGAGATCAAAGAGCTGATCGAGAGCTGTGGACGAAAAGCTGTGCAGAGGACCACTCTGTATGAGCTGATTTGACATCCGATAAAGCTGGCAGGCTTCGAATGGTGGTGGAGAAAAAACGCTCCATCAATCTGCCCGACTCCTGGCCGCCTTCTGCACGCTCTGGTCGGGATCTGTGGCCAATCTCTCGAGCGTCTCAGCCAGTGTATTGGGATTTTTTGCCACCGCTTCCCTCACCATCCAGGACCAGTGGCTCGCGAGCTCATCCAGGAGCTTTCCATCAAGCTTGGGATTGCGGGCTGTTGCCTCTCTGATCTCCCAGCTCCTGTCCCTGGCAAGAGTGACCAGCGACTCTGCGGGAGTGCGGGGATTGAGGGCGGCAGTCGCTCTCACGTCTATGATCCTGTCCAAAGCTAGGTAGGCCAGTAGCTCTTCTGGTGTGGAAGGATTTCGGGCGATATTGTTTCTCACCAGCCAGCTCACATCCTTGACCATCCTCTTCATCAGCTCAGCCGTGAGCAGAGGATTGGATGCCGCGCAAGCCCGGACATGCTCATCAGAGTCGCGGGCGAGGAATTCCAGGGTCTGGGGGTTGATATTGGGGCTTTTTGCCACTGCCTCCTTTACAAGATAGCGATTCTTCTGCAGAGTGGAGTCGTAGTCGGTCATCTCGTCACCGGCCAGAGACTCCAGCATCTCGCTTGTGGCCTGGCGGTTCAGGGCCACAGCCGCTCTCACAAATCCCGAGCTGTCCTCTGCCAGCTGGGCCAGGTTCGAGGACGGGGTGCAGGCATTGCCCGCTACTGCCTCTCTCACCCACTGGACCTGGTCCCGGGCGAGATAGCTCAGGATATCCTCAGAGGTATCGGAATTCCAGGCCAGCTTTCGTCTCACATGCCAGTCCCAGGAGCGAGAGAGCTCTTCTGGATCTTCTTTTAGATCTAGATTGTTTTCGTCTTTCTCAGATAGCATTGCTCCTCTCTGCCTCTATCACATTTATATCAATTCGATAACATTTGAAGCCGTAAACCTCTCTTAAAAGCGAATCCGGATCCTTTTCGTCATGCCGCTTCAGCCTCCTTTCCACCAGAGGCAGGCTTATTGAGGGCGCTATCTGTCTGATGAGCCCCTCCTCACCGCCCAGGACTGCATATTTCACTATGCTTCCGTATTTGCTCTGAAGACCGGCGAGCTTCTCCTGGACGGCATCGAGGTGGTTTTTTATGTCCTCCTCGCGCAACCTCTCAAACCTCTTCTGGCTCCATCCTCCCTTGGAATGCTTCTCCTTCACCTGGCTTTCTACCTTTTCATTTACTGCGAAGCCTTCCCTGCTCAAGGCCACTCCCAGGAAGGTGCTTCCCGCGTGTGCTGATACAACCAGGGCAGGAGTGTTCATCATCTCTTCAATCCAAGAGAGCTGAAATGAACTTCCTTCCCACGATATTCTCTCTTTGATGGGAAAGGGAGGAATGAACTGCAGGGCAAAAAGCTGGGGGCAATATATGATTATGCCGCCCCTCTGGGATTTGATCTCCATCGCTACTCTTCTGATCTGCGGCGGAATATCCGCGTCCTTGGGCAGAGAGCCAGGAAAAGCGTAAACCAGCAGATCTTCCCTGGGTGATAGGAATCCCTGGAGCCTCTGAATCAATAGGTCCAGTTCCCTATTGTCCGGCATCCAGGCTTCAGGGAGCCTTGCTTTGGGTCTTTCCGTCTCCGTCTTCTCTGGGGACGAAGCCACCATTGTGGCTGTTTTCTGCTCCATGGCCTTTAGAGCCAGGTTTGCCTCCTGGTTGGCGCTGGTAAGCCTCTTTATCTTCTCCTCGCGCTTCTGGAGAGTGCGCACCAGCTCTTCCTTCTCTCGCTCTTGAACCGCTATGGCTTCTTCCAGCTCGCTTATGCGATCTTCCAGCTTCTTCTTGCCGAAAAGGTCAACCAACTCACGCCCTCCAAGCTAATTTTTAGTTGGCTCCTCGCTATTTGGTATGGATGAACTCTAATCGTATATTCTCTGTGCCTCCGCGCCTCTGTGGTGAACCGCGATGCATTGACCCAACCACAGAGACGCTGAGGAACAGAGGCCATATTCTTTGCCTGAACTCACCCACATAATTCATTGAAGAGCCTTTTATTTCTTATCTGGTCATTTCGTCTCAACTTCCTCTTTAAAAATCCTTTTACAAAAAGAGTCTGTCGCCAATTCAAAGCAGAAATAACGGACTCGCTGGGACTCGAACCCAGGTCAGCGGGTATCTTCGACAAATAGCCACCGAAGCCCGCTAGGATATCCACTACCCTACGAGCCCATCAAATGAGGTAGTCACTGCTTCTAGGCTATTAAGCTTTCCCGCTAAGGTCGACTGTAAGGGCAAGATCCATGTTAAATAAAATTGAACAAAGCCAGGGAAAAAGCTAACATCTCAAAGCACGAATATACCATACAGTCATCTCAATTCAGCTTTCGGAATGGTGAACTGCAATTGTCTGCCCTTAATAAAGCCTGCCCTTTTGTGGATAGGGAATGCCTCGACGGGGGCTGCATGGCCTGGAGGCAGGGAGACTGCCGGCTGATTTCGAAATCTGGGATCTTGAGCCCCTTTGAACTGAAGCTCCAGGACGCTGCTCCTCTGATGTACCGATCTTTACTCGATCTGGTCAGAATCCTGGAGGAATCGTCTAAAGACTGCGGCAAATGCGGCCCCGATCTATGGAACTATGCCCAGCAGATCCGGGCAGGCCTTTTAAACGAGCTGATCCGAGCGGAGCTTGCCGGTGCAGGCATCAGGGCTGAGGATAGAGATGCTGAATAGAAAGAGAATCGTGCAGAATAAGCGTTGGTTGTAGATGCCAGATAGTGCTGAAAAAGAATAAGCCAAGGAGGATCTGATGCCAGGAACTCATTTTCTCACCAACTGCCCCAGATGTGGATATGTGGCGAACGCCCAGAGCATAGATGGACTGACGGTAAAGGTCTGCTGCAAGATGTGCGGCTATGAAGGCACGATCCCCCATCCTGATCTGAAGGATGGAGCCTGGCGGACAGGATAGCAAGCGGGCCAGCATAGATGACGCAGAAGGTAGCAGAAGGCATGCGAAGCAGATAGTGGATTGAGATGAGGACCAGTTACGCCCTTCTGCTCCGCCTCATTCATGATCCTGGGTATGATCTGTCCAAAGCCAGTATAGAGTATCTGGATCGGGGTGCTTCGGGAGACATATCCCTGGTCAAGGGGGAGGATATCATCAGCCTGGAGTCGGGGATCATGGAGATCAGGTCGGATCTGAAAACGAAATTCATACCCATTCACCGCATCAGGCGCATCTCTTATCAGGGAGAGCCGTTATGGGAGAAAAGGGATGCAGAAAATTTTGGGGCCAAAGAGAAGACCGCAAAGGCAAATGCTGACCTATTGACCCAATGAGGCAGATAGATGGAGATAATCTTTCTAGGAACAAACGGCTGGTATGACAGCGACACCGGGAACACCATATGTACCCTGATCAACTCCGAAAAGTATCACATAATCCTTGATGCGGGGAACGGCATCAGCAAGGCAGACCAGTACATCGATGACGATCTTCCTGTCTATCTCTTCTTGAGCCACTTTCACCTGGATCACATTGAGGGGCTGCATATATTAAACAAGTTTCACTTCTCTCAGGGGCTGAAGATATTCGGCCAGAAGGGCACCAGGGAGGTTCTGAACACTATAGTCAATGACCCTTTCACCGTTCCTCTGGAAAAGCTCCCTTATCCGGTTGAAGTTGGCGAGCTTCTGCCCGGGCCCTATAAGATGCCTTTCGCCCTGGAGTGTGAGTTTCTGCTTCATGCCTCTCCCACCCTCGGCTATCGCTTCGATCTGGAGGGAAAGATCATCGCCTACTGTCCAGATACGGGCATCTGCGAGGGCGCAGTTCATCTGGCAGGTGATTCAGACCTATTGATAGCTGAATGCTCCCATAAGCCTGGAGAGTCAAGTCCTGCCTGGCCACATCTCAATCCCCAGGATGCAGCCGATATCGCCCGGCGGGCAGGAGCCAAAAGGTTGGCCTTAACCCATTTCGATGCAGGCAGGTACAGAAGCATTCAGGAGCGTATGGATGCCGTGGCATCGGTAAAGGACTATCAGGACATAATCGTGGGAACGGATGGCTTGAATCTGCAAATTTGAAGATATCAAAAAATTCGAAAAAACTTTCTAAAAATTTGCCTTGCAGGGCTTAAAAAATAACCCCGCTTATACAGCAATCCCCAAAAGGGATGATTTCCCAGTTCAGTATCTTCTGGGTGGTCTGGCTGGTCTATGCTTCTGGTAGCAGTCGCTGCAATAAACTGGCCTGGAGCCATCGGGCTTGAAGGGAACCTGACATGCCTTTCCGCACTCTGCGCAAGTGGCATCGTGCATCTCTCTCGGGCCGCTGCTGTAGCCGCCTCTGCTTCCGCTTCCATATCTTTCCATTTAAACTCACTTACCTTTGGCATCGATTCCGTGAATCGATCCTACATACTACAAAACATCCCATCAAACTCAATTGAAGCGACGCTTATGCAGCATCATCAGAGTGGTTTAATTGCCTTATATACTTGTTGGTTAACACTAATCTCATCCCTTGTACTCAACTCCCACCAGCTCCCGGATGCGCTCAGCGATCTTAGGCCCGACCATGTCCACCTCTTGCAGCTCTTCTTTGCTGGCAGCGATCACTTTTTCAATTGACCCAAAGTGGCGGAGGAGTTTTCTTGCCACCGACGGCCCCACGCTGGGAATGGCGGATATGAGGTACTCCTGCTGCTCTTTTAGCGTTCTGGCGGTCTTGTGGCCATGCAGCTTGGGCTCATGCCCTGCCCTTCTTTCCCGAGCGGCGAGCATGGTGATGACAGATGCCGTATCCTCCTGGTCCTCCGTGGGAATGATGGGCACCCCATAATCAACAGCCACCGAAGTCAATGCTCCCTGAATGGAGCTTGCGCTCACCTGGCGGGAATACAGGTCCCTTCCCTCCAGGATCAAGACCGGCCGCTCGTAGCTCCGGGCAAGATCTGCTATTTGGCGGAAGAGGTTTCTCTCCGGATCGATGATCGAGGCCACGAAATCCTGGGCGGTCTTGCGTTCGATCGCCACTCGATCGCTTACCACATAGTCGCCCACCTCCAGGTTTTTCAGGGTGACCTCCAATCCTCTCCCCTCCAGAAGCCTGGCCATTCCACGCTCTCTGGGGTCGACATAGATCTTGTCCCGTTCCTCATATGCCTCTGTCCAATCCACCAGGCTCTCCTGCCCTTTCCTGTTCTGCCTTTCTGGATTATCTTCGGTTATCTCCAGCTGGCGGGGAAGGAAATCCTTGGAGCTGCTCGAGGGTGACTGGGAAGCCTGGCCGCTCAGAGTTCGCATCTGCTTGTTCATTGTCTTCTCTTTTCGGTCGCTAATCCAGTAGTAGGCTTCATCCCGAGTGCCCCTGGCCATCAGGACCACCACCCTTCCGCTCCTCGCCCTCCCCGTCCTGCCCTTGCGCTGAATGCTGCGAATCTCCGAAGGAACCGGCTCGTAGAAGAGGACCATATCAGTGGCCGGAATATCGATTCCCTCTTCTCCCACCGAGGTGGCGATGAGGACATTGTACTCCCCTGCCCTGAACCTTTGCAGGATCTCAGCCTGCTTCTTCTGGCTCAGGCCCTCATCATCTGCCCGGCTGGACTGGCCCACAAAGCGAACGGCCTTGATCTTGGGATCCTCTTTTAAAAATCGGATGAGGGCAGAGGCGGTGTCCCTGTAATTGGTGAATACCATGATCCGGGACTCGGGCTTGGCCTCGATCTGCTCGGTCAGTATCTTCCTGACCATGGCAGGCTTGGGATGCTCCACCTGCAGATCTTCCAGGGCTTGCATGGCCTGGCGGAACTTGGAATCCTCCATAATCCGGCGAGAGGCCTTCGAGCCGCTGCGGGAGATGGCCTCACCCTGCAGCCGCTGGAAGTACTTGAGCAGAGCTTCTGTGCCCTGGGTCTCAGCCAGCTCTATGGCATGATAGAGCTTGAGAACTTCTGCCAGGATGGATATGCCCTTGAATGTGGCCTGATTGGCCTGTCTTTTAGCTGAGGACATGAGCATGGCCTGAAGGCCGAGGAGCTCCTTTTTTGTGGCTCTGGGGTCGATCTTCACCGGGCTGATCCCCAGGCGGTTTAGGTCATCTATTCGATCTCTCAGCACCTCCTCTATCGCCGTTCTGATATCAAGTAGCTCCTTGGGAACGGTCAGCTTCACCCATTCGATCTGCTTGGAGTGAACAAAAGGCGCTACATCAGAGTCCTTCTCCGAACGGGTCTGGATATTTTCTATAGAGAGGTTGGTGCAGATCTCGGCGATCTTCTCCTTCTCGCTGCCTGGGCTGGCGGTGATCCCCAGGACCAGAGGATTGGTCCCCTCTCGAGCATAGCGTTCTGCAATATAGACATAAGCATAGTTTCCCACCGCCCGGTGGGCCTCATCGAAGATTATCAGGGAGATATCCTCTAGATCGATCCTGCGGGAGAGAAGATCGTTCTCTATCACCTGGGGAGTGGATACTGTAATTCGCGCAGCTTCCCAGGCTGCTTTCCTCTTCTCTGGCATCATCTCGCCGGTCATCATAGTCACCTCACCTTCATCCTTGAGCACACGGCGTAAGAAGGCTGCATGCTGCTCCACCAGAGGCTTGGTGGGGGCAAGAAAGAGGACCCGTCCCTTGTCCAGCCGGGCGAGAAGAACCATGAGCGCGATGACCGTTTTGCCCAGACCCGTGGGAACCACTATCAAGCTGGAGGACTTAAGGGCGGAGGCAGCCAGGTCCATCTGGAAGAGCCTCTTTTCTACTGTATGCGGCTTCAGGAGTGGATGCTCCAGATAGGTGGACATAATAGATCTTTTAATGGTCATTGTATTAGATATTGTTGTATTGGATATTATTATATTAGATATGATTATTAGATATGATTATATTTAATTTTTTTAAAGATAGGTGGTAGACTAAATGGAGCAAGCCACTGAGATCATCAACTCATACAATTGTGCTTTGATCGTGTATCAAGTGCTTGCTTGGTTAGCCATAAAGTTCAAAGGTTAAATTTATATAATATAAAAGTTAGATACTTGAATTAAGCCAAATTAAACTATTTGGCTAAATAAGCTCAAAATAAAAGATTCAAGAATAGGGGGCGAAAAAAGAAATGAAGGGAGTAGTAATAGTAGCATTGGTGTTAGCAATTGCCCTTGCGGGTTGCGGCACGGTGCTTGCTAATCCTCCACTGGTACCACCAGTGCAGTATGAACAGTTCTGTGAGAGTCAAAAGGTCTCCGGATCGGGCATAATCGACGTCAGCACGTCAATAATTGATAAGAAAATAGCCCTGGAATACTACAATACCATGGCTGGAGATGGTGATCTGGAGCTTGATTCAGAGCATGCTTACTCACAAAATGCAGAGAAGCTGAAGAGAAATGTCTCCTCGGTCAACGGCGGCAACGCGTCAGCTTTCAATCTATTTGAGACCACAAAGATGACCTATCAAGGTGCCACTCCTCTTACCGGAGGCAAATATATTAACTCCAAGGCTTTCTACGGCGGCATTGGAGCTGATGTCCAGGAGATGTTCTCGGTAAATGAGATGGAGAAGGACGAGACAAGCTTCTTCGTCTCCACTACGCCTTATCAGCCCAAGGATAATGTCAGCCCAGAGGATCTGATCAAAAAGCTCAAGGCAGCAGGGAGAAACACTTCTGAGGTAGAAGCCCTCATGACCTCTGCTAGCGGCATATACGATCCGGCCCATCTGATCGGACTGGAGACCAAGAACAGCTTCAACGGCACATGGGGAACGGATGCCACATGGCACAGGATATTCTACAAGGACATAAAGGCCCACGAGATGTTCACAGGAACATTCGAGGCCGAGAAGCTCATCAAGTTCCATGAGAATCCCGTGCCCGAAAGGGACAGACATCCGCCTTGCGACGGCATAGACTGCTAGATAAGATCCAGCAGTCTTTATATTTTTTTTTCAGTATCTAGTCATCGGACAGGATTTCATATTTTCTCTTTCCGTCATTTCCCTATAATAGTCTCATTTTCCAATTAGTATCGTCATTCTTAATTTTATATAATTATCATATTATGATTTATATTAGTGTTGTGTAACGGCAGCATACTGATAATGGATTAGAGGAGTGCAGCCTCTTATTGAATAGGCAAAAAGAATAAATGGTAAAAGCCCATGTACGAGAAATCATAGGGTATACACCCTTTCTGAAAGGAGGTTCATAAATGAAGTCAATTCTCACAATCTTCGCTGCCAGCGCTTTCCTATTGGGCATTATGGCCGCTGCCAGCGCTGCGGATGTCATCGAATTGAGTACATTAGGCAAAAAACCCCAGGTAGATGCTATCTCTCTGCCCCAGCTCTCTCCCACCATGCCCACGATTGCGCCTGCTGCTCTGGGAAGCGATATAACAAGCAATGTAATGGATCTCAGCACCCTTGGGAAGAAGGCGGTGTCCACGGTGCCCGCAACTGCCTTAATGGGCGCAACGCCTATCACCATCACGCCCATGTTCGCTGTTAGGAATACCAATACAAGCAATGTAGCAGGAAGCACTGTGTTCACTCTCCCCCAGGCAGTCTCATCCGGTAATTCCGTCTACACCCCTCCAATAGCCATATTCGGTGGAGCCTGAAAGATATAATTCTTATTGATATAATCTAACATCAAATAAAATTCAAAGGCTGAAGAAAGTCTAAGGAATGCGATTGAGATGACTGTAGAGCTGAAGGTGGACGGCAAAGAGATTCCATTGAGCGAGTTCCCTCAAGAGATCATAGGCAATACAGCAGCTGCCATGGCCCAGTCTCTGCGAGGAGTAGATGAGAACTGGAAGGTAATCGAGATCCGTATATCGCAGGATTGACCTGCAAAGATCATCTCTCAATCCTTTTTACTTTTTCTGAATACAGATGTAAGATCGATAAAATAAGTTCCTTCCTTGACTGCCATGATAAGCTCCTCCCTCTCGAATAGGGATGGCAGATTCAACTCATAGGTTCCTGGCGCTGTTATCTTTATGCTCTCTAGCTTTTCACCCTCCAGTTTTTCCCCGTCGCCAAACTCCCTTATCGATGGCTCATCCCTATCTATGGCCAGGGGCTTCTCTCTTTTTTTGGGAGGCATCCTTACCCCCATCGCCCTGGATATTATCCGATCCTGAGAGACGGAAGATATGTCCCCGCCCTGCGGCATCTTGCGCACGAACATGAACTTCTTCCAGCCGCAGGATGGGCAGCCTTTGAGGATATCCTCACCCGATTCGAATACGCTATTGCATCGGGTGCAGATGTGAGGCATTCAATCCCCCACAGAGACCTTTGTTCTGATCTGAAACTCATCCTTCTCAATGGTATGGATCTGATTTGCCGGGCCGATAACTGTCATCCTCCCCTTGAGGCCCTTTCCAAAGATCCGATCTAAAAACGATCCTCCCTTCTTGGATGGGTAGCTCTCTATCTCTATTCCTGAAAACTCATCCACCCTGATCTCAGTCATGGTCATCTCGATGAGTCGCACCTCCTCATCTGGAGTCAGGCCGCTCTCAAGGACCACGATCTTTCCCGTTTTGACCTTGTCCAGGATGAGCCTGATCTTCTCCATAGATGTCATATTCTCCAGTTTCTCCTCGGAGATTAGGTCCATATGCACTTCTCTCATCAAGATCACCCAAAGTGAGTCGCGATTGCCTGATAAAGGTCATCTATATTCGATCCCTCTAAAGCAGAGATTGGGACGATGGAATGCTGGGGAAAGGCAGCGCTGATTCTGGAGGGGGAAGCATTGGGCAGGTCCATCTTATTGGCCACAATAAGAAGAGGCAACTTTCTCGCTTCCATATTGCCTATCACTGTCACATTGACCTGGGTGTAGGGGTCTTCGGTCGAGTCCATAACCAACAATACACCATCCAGGTCGTCTAACCATTTGATGGCCTCTATAACCCCTTCCGTGGCCTCCTTGGCTCTTTTCTTGGATTCAGTCTCTGAGAGCCCAAAGGCCATAAACTCCTTAAAATCGATCTTTGTCGCCATCCCCGGCGTATCAACTATATCCAGCTCGATGCTAGATCCATTGGCATTGATGACAAGCCCTTCTCTCCTCATCGCCCTGCGGGTCTCGTGAGGAATCGGAGAGACCGTTCCAATAGCATCTCCTGTGCTCCAATCCTTTAGTATTCGATTGGCCAGAGTGGTCTTTCCGGCATTAGGCGGGCCATACAATCCGATCCTGGCCCTCTTCTTCTTGAAGATCTTTCTTATCCAGCCTCCAAGGTTCTCCCTGAAGCTGCTCATGAAACCCATATACTACCTCAGATCAGACTAGGACATATCTGTACTAATAATTTTCCATGTCTTATCTATATTTTTTGTCTGATGGAGAGATAGCATGGATGCCCTGGGCCGGACAGCAGGATACAAAGCCATCGAACTGGCCGCTGCTGCGCAACCTCTTCCAGGCGTCCTTAAGCGATACCTCGCGTATATCGTCATAGCTATCCTGCATGTATGGACAGGCCCTGACCCTGCCGTCAACTGCCACATGCATCCATCTCCTTCCCGCCATGCACCCCAGCATCTGGCCTTCGAAATAGGTATTTGCAAAAAGACGGGGACCACCTGGTGTGGAATTGATCTTGCGGTAGATGTTTATGATCTTCTCCCTCTCGATCTGGGTGAGAGCCTGCTCAGGGCTTTTTGGCATGCCCTCCCAAACGGAGAGCTCCTGGACCCCCAGCTCTGTGGCCAGCTCATAAAGCTCCATTATCCTGTCCACCTGGCCGGAGAGAATGTGGCAGGACATGGTTACCAACAGGCCGGTATCAAGAGCAATGCGAATCGCCTCCAGTGCTTTGGCATGAGCGCCTGCAACGCCCCTCACTCGATCGTGCTCCTCAGGATTGATGCTGTAGACCCCGATTATCAGATTATAGAGCCCTGCCTCTCGGAGTTTGACTGCCTTTTCCACTGTCATCTCCAGGCCTGGGGTGAACAGATTAACCACTGCCTTCTCCGGGTCCACATGCCTTATCAACTCAAAGATGTCCTCTCTGAGGAGAGGATCTCCCTCGGTAAAGGTTATGATACATGTTCCCATATCCAGGGCCTGGTCGATGACCCTCTTGATCTCTTCCGAGCTCAGTTCACCCTCGCCCTCTTTTATCAGACAGTGGTCGCATTTGGCGCCGCAGCTCCTGGTGACCTCAATGGAGACGGTCTGGGGTACAGGTCTTCCTATTGCGGTCTTGGCCTCATTTACCAGCAGCCTCTTGAATGGGCCGCTGGGAATGGGTGGAAGCCAGGTGCTGGCAACCAGATCCTTCAGCCTGACCTGGGCAGGCTTCTCCTCTTCTAGCCTCTGGTTTACCATATTCAAAACCGGCTGGATCATTCGCGCCAGGGCGCCCTGGGCTTGCAGGGCCCGAGCGTCCCTATCAAAGTCCACACAAAGAGCGGGCGTCTTGATAAGCTGGGTCATTGGAACCCCTTTTCTCAGTGCAGTTATAGAGTTATCGCCCAGAGGAAGGGCCTGGATGAAGCTATTTAGAGAGCCGGCTGGAATTATAAGAGATAAGATTAAATCGATCCATCCTCCTATACCAAAATGGTGTTGACAAAGTGTCTGAAGTTGTACTGGCCTATTCCGGTGGCCTGGATACATCGGTTTGCATTCCTCTCCTCCGGGAGCGCTACGGATTTGATAAAATAGTTACCGTTCTGGTGGACGTCGGCCAACCAAGGTCGGATATAGAACGAGGGAACCTGAGGGCAAAGCAGCTGGCAGATGAGCATTATACTATAGATGCCAGGGAGGAGTTCGTGGAGAAATGCCTCTTCCCCCTGATCAAGGCCAACGGCTCATATGAGGGATACGTTCTAGGAACGGCCATTGCTCGTCCCCTCATCGCCAGCAAATCGGCGGAGATTGCTGATAAGCTGGGGATAAAGAACCTGGCCCACGGATGCACCGGCCGCGGCAACGATCAGCTCCGCTTCGAGGCCATATTCAGGGCCACGGATTGTCGGGTGATAGCTCCCATGAGAGAGCTGGACCTGGCTCGCGAGTGGGAGATAGACTATGCGCGCGAGCACGGCATCGATGTGCCTGTGACCAAAGATAAGCCCTGGTCTATCGATGAGAACATCTGGTCTCGGTCGATTGAAGGGGGAAAGCTCGAGGATCCCTACTTCGAGCCGCCGGAGGAGATCTATGGCTGGACGAAGACCCCTAGCTCTGACCGGTCCGCCCAGATAGTTGAGATCGGATTCAAAGAGGGCGTGCCCGTCTCATTGGATGGAAAGCAGATGAACGGCATGGAGCTGATCGAGAAGCTCAATCAGATCGGCGGCGAGCACGGCGTGGGCAGGACGGACATGATCGAGGACCGGGTTATGGGGCTGAAGGCGCGAGAGAATTATGAGCATCCTGCGGCCACCATCCTCCTGACGGCCCATAAGGATCTGGAGCGCCTGGTATTATCTCGCAATGAGCTCCGCTTCAAGGTCATGGTGGACGAATTCTGGTCTGAGCTGGCTTATATGGGCCTGGTGGAGGATCCCCTCTATGCCGACCTGAATGCCTTCGTTGACCAGTCCCAAAAGAGGGTGAACGGCTCGGTAAAGATAAAGCTCTTCTGCGGCAGCGCCATTTCAGTAGGCCGCCAGTCTCCGGATGCCCTTTATTCCCAGGATATGGTCTCCTTCGATTCCCAAACTTTAAGCCAAAAGGATGCAGAGGGCTTTGCCAAGTATCATGGCTTCCAAGCCAGGCTATTGAAGAGGAAGGGAAGGTAAAGGAGAGCATTTATTTGATATCGCCTCCATACAATACCGATATGTCCAAACTGGTGATATCTGAAGAGGCCAGATATGAGGATCTGGCAGATCTCGCAATAGCCCTCAATGAGATCGTTCGGCTTCCTGTAACCATGAGAGGATTGAAATATCCAGGCGTTCGGGTGGAGAACGGCAAGGTCGTGGATGGGAACTATACCGGCCCCATCCTGGAAGAGGTCATAAGAACCGGGAAGGCCATTCGAACCATTCCAAAGAGCGGTGCCTTTAAGGGCGTTCCAGTATCAGTTGCACCCATAGTGGTGGAGGGACGGACTGTTGCCGCCATCGGCATAGTGGATGTGATTGGAACGATCGATATCCCAGAAGTCTTCGGGGCCTATGCTGATGTAGTAGCTCAGGTTAGAGGGAAGGCTCCTGAGAAAAAATGAGGATTCGAAAAGCAGAGCCAAAGGATCTGCCACAGATGGTGCAGATCGAATCGCTCTGCTTTCCGGATGATACAGCCTTTCCGCCGGGGATGTTTGCCTACCTGATCCGTTATGCAGTGGCGATAGTCGCCTGTGAGCCTGAGGATCAGATATTGGGATTCATAATCGGATATAACAGCGGGAATGCAGGAGCGGTCTACACTCTGGATGTCCATACCGGCTACCGAAGGAGGGGAATTGGCAAAGAGCTATTGCTGTCCCTGGAGAAGAGGCTCGCTATGATGGGTGCCAGGGCTATTCGCCTGGAGGCCTCCCTGGAGAAGCCAGAGGCTATCGAGCTCTACCGCAAGGCAGGGTACAGGGAAAGGGAGATTGTCCGGAACTACTACGGCCGGGGATGCCATGCTGTGCGGATGTGGAAGATCCTGCAGCCTTTAAGCTCGCTGCCTGGAATTGATAGTGCATGACTTTTATCTCAAATGCCGCTTATTCTTTCTCTGGTGGGCTTAGCCCTAAATCTGAGACTCTATTAGTTTAATGGTAGTGCTTGCTGGCCTGGATTACCGATAAACTGGGTATCAGGATTCAGATCTGCTATTGAATCGTTTATATAGGTTCTTGAAAAGTATAGACATCGGAGAGAGCGAAAATTAGATATAAATGAGATTGAGAGCAAAAGAAGTTCGGGGTGTGAAGTGTGATAAAAGAATATACTAAAGGCAAGCTTTGCCAATATCTAATAACATTCATTCTCTGTGGGCTGCTGATTCCCAGTAGCGTCTCGGCCCAGTGCGGAGACTGTGACGACAGAAATCCCTGTACCAAGGACTTCTGCAATGGAACGAAATGCGAGCATACTCCTCAGAGCTGCTTTGAGGACTCATTCATGGAATATGATGATTCCGGCGAGACTTTCAATGGCAGCATGGGTAGGAATGCAAGTGGCTACAATGCCACCATGGGAGTGCAGTTCCAGGGGACCGGCGAGGTTCAGACTCCTGCTCCCATAATCTGCGAGGACTACAATCTCTGTACCATCGATTATAGCGGCCCTGCAGGCTGCACACATGATCCTGTGAGCTGCGACGATGGCAATCCCCTAACCACCGATTACTGCACAGCAACAGGTTGCATTAACGATCCAGTAAACTGTGATGATGGCAATCCCTGCACAAGCGATTACTCGAGTCTGGCGGGCTGCATGCACGATCCTGTAAGCTGCGACGACTCCAATCCATGCACTACCGATAGTTGTGGGGCAATGGGCTGCGTTAACGATCCGGTGAACTGTGATGATGCCAGTGAGGATGTTCGCTCATACTGCGGTTGCCCCTCTCAGCCGGACAGGTTTGATGCCGGCTTTCTAACGCCTCAGAATGAAACCCTTTCTGCCATTCAGCCGAATTTGGAGAATTATGCAGATGGCAATGCCACCCAAGAGGAGAATTTCACCCAAGAAGGGAATGAGAGTGGTAGCTTAGAGATGGATGTCAACACCAAGGATGAGGGCAATGAAACCGAGATCATCTCCCTGTCCCCAATATGCGACTGCATCAATGACAGCGCTCAGGAATGCTGCAGTAGTGTTGGCTCAAATGGGAATGAAACCTCTGAGAATTCCAGCGCAGCCGATGGGCATCTGATGGTGGCTTCCAACTACACCCAAGCTTCAGACTGCGATGATGGCGATCCATGCACCGATGACCATTTCGTCAATGGCAAGTGCATGCATTATACGAAGACCTGTAACGACAATATACCCTCAAACTTCGATTATTGCTATCAGGGGGATTGCGTTCATTCTCCGATAAACTGCGATGACGGAGACAAATGCACCATCGATTCCTATAACGGGACGGCATGCGTGCATAGCCCAAGGAACTGCGACGATGGCAATCCCTGCACCGAGGACTCCTGCAATAAGCTCGCAGGATGCCAGAATATGGAGATAAATCATGATAACAACTACTGCACAGTGGAATGCGAAAATGGCAATCCGGTCTTCAAGCCGCTGATATGCGATGATGGCAATCCCTGGACCAAGGACTACTGCGATAAGTCCCGCGGTTGTGTTCATGTGCCGATATGCGGTCCATACCGCCATTACTGCAACCCATATAGCCACCATCTGCCTGCAGACTACCACTATCCCTACCTCGATTTCTATTATCCCGTCAACTACTATCCGTACAGGGTTGCACCTATCGTATCAGCACCAAAAGTTGCTGTACCGAGCGCGGCAATATCAAAAGCCGCGGCAACTAGTGCTGCCACTCCTCAGACAAAATCCTATAACATAAGCGCCGGGACGGTAATTACTCTCCCCTGGAATCATACAGTCACTGCCCTTGATGCACTGCAGGTAGAGAATGGTGTCGCCCTCTCAAGCGGATCGGGCATCCGGTTCTCAAGACAGATGGGCATGAGCAAGGTCTACCAGCTTCCGGACAGCCAGAATATCTTCGATCGGGCGGAGATGGTAGGTCTCTCCTGGCCTGCGAACAGCAGCCCATTCACTTTAACTCTAATTCAGCCCAATGGGACCACTCTATCTGTTCAGGATGGCGACGAGAATGCACTGCATCTCACCGGCTCCAACTACAACTACTACTTCCTGAGAAATCCGGCCGAGGGATACTGGACAGTTGTGGTCACGCCCACTCAAACCGCTCCCAATGGGACAGGATTTTCCCTGATCAGCGGGCTGGTGAAGGGAATAGTCCCTCCAAACAAGTCGTGAATAGCAGGCGAATACTATCGAGCGATGAAATAGAAGCTGGGTCATGATCTGGCCCAGTCGGTCTTTTTTCTCTTCCTTAAGGGGCTCTGCGGGCATCAATTCTCCTCTTGGAATCGCCGTATGCATATAGGCCGGCAAAGAGCAATCTTGGACCGGCGAAGAAGACCGCCGATCAGGCCATCCCTGCAATAAGAATACGCATCCTGTAGCCGATACGACTCTCATGTCGGAAGGAGAGGGATCGGTCCACATCTCCGTTTTATAATTATAGTATGCAAGACATGGGCATCAATGATCCGGACTAATCTTTTTATACTTCCAGATCTCTATTAAATCCTGGTTTATAGCAATGGGGGAAATGGAAAATTTTTGAAGAATGTGTTGCGCATGGAAGCGCACGAACGCGGTGATGGTCTTTGAGGTCGATAGTCAAGGGATCTGTGGGCACAATCGTTGGTGAGACCACACCTACTGCATTTAAGTTTCTCATAAGTAAAGAGGTTGGACGGGGCACATACATAAAAGCCAAAGGAGATGGCAGGGAGTGGATCTTAGCCCAGATTGAGGACATAAAAAGGTCTAACACTGCTTATACCGTAAACCAGCTCAATGATGCAGCCAGGAACTACGACTCCAGAGAGATGATGATCGCTGAGTCGAGGGTGATTGGCGTGGAAAGCAATGGCAAGCTGCGCCTCCCCACCAGCCCAGCCCGCCCTGGAGAGTCGGTATTCTTGGCCGATGAGAAGCTGATCAAGGCAACCCTCGGCCTATCTAAAGGCGACATGTACATAGGCATGCTGAAAGGCTACGATATCCGGGTGGAGATGGATGCCAATACCCTGGTGCAAAAGCACTGTAGCGTTCTGGCAAAGACCGGTTCGGGAAAATCCTATACAGCAGCTGTGATACTTGAAGAGCTCCTGGACAGGAAGGTGGCACTGCTGGTGATCGATCCTCATGGGGAGTACGCCTCCATGAAAGAGCCGAACAACGTGGGCGATTTCAGCAAATATAAGGTCAAGCCCCGGGGATATGATATCACTGTCTATACTCCAGGGGAGATGGCCATGAATCCCAGGGCGGACAGGCCATTTCGCTTCAATTCATTGAACCTCTCGGCAAGAGAGGTGGCGAAGATGATTCCCAATGAGAGCAGCAGCAGCGGCCAGCTGGGACTGCTCTATGAGGCCATCAGCGCCTTGAGAGCGGAGACGGATGCCTACACCCTGGAGGATATCATAGAGCAGGTGGTGAGGAGCAACTCCAAGGTGAAGTGGAATCTGGTGGGCCAGCTGGAGTCTCTCCTGGAGCTGGGGCTCTTCTCCGGTACGGCGACGCCATGCGACGAGTTGCTCAGGCCTGGGAGGGCGGCAGTTATCGATATGACTGGGATCATACCTGAGCTTCAGGCCATGATCGTCGCCCGTCTGCTGACCGATATCTTCGAGGCCCGAAAGCGCAGGCTGATCTCTCCTGGAATGGTGGTGGTGGAAGAGGCGCATAACTATATTCCCGAGCGGGGGACAGGAAATGCGGCATCCACCAATATCGTCCGCACCATTGCCGCTGAAGGGCGCAAGTTCGGCCTGGGACTGATGATCATCAGCCAGAGGCCGGCCAGGGTGGACAAGAACGTCATATCTCAGTGCAACACCCAGATCATTATGAGGGTAACCAATCCCAATGACCTCAAGGCGTTAAGCAAGGGCCTGGAGGGCATGACCACTGACCTGGAGGAAGAGATCAAGAGGTTGCCCGCTGGTGTGGCTATGCTGGTGAGCAATGAGATAGAAAGGCCGATCACTGTCAACATTCGACCGAGAAAATCGAGGCACGGCGGGGTCAGCACCGAGATAGTATCCCGGGAGAAGGCGAAAGCCTCCTCCGTCCAGCCAGCAAGAGCTCTGGAGAAGCGATCAAGGCCTCAATCCCCGGAAAGCTCTGGGAACGAGAAGCCAGTTCGAAGCAAGAAGAGCCAGAGCAGCGGCGGGCTGCTGAAAAAGGTCTTCGGCAGGGCTTGAGTCAATCAGTTCAATTGACAGACCTGGCCGGATCTAATCGCTCTCTCCCTCGTACTTGAACGAGAGGCAGACCTTCGCCCTGTACTCGGCGATCTTCCCATTATCCAGCCTGACGTCCAGCTCCTTGACCTCAGCAATGCGAAGGTCTCTGAGGGTCTTGGTTGCCCTGTCGACTACTGTCTTGACGGCATCTTCCCAGCTGGTAGTCGAGGTCCCAACTAGCTCAATTACTTTGTATACGTCTCCGGTCATATCCTTCACTCCTTAAATTTTAATCAATTATTGGTTCTTTTAGTTGATATATTTTCCTGATCTTTTTCGATTAATAGCAGCAAAAGCCTGAAATAATATCCTTCCAACCTCTGGCTAAAAGGAGAGAGGCTATAGTGACCGGTATTTTTGGCAATTCTTCGAAAAGCGCTTCAATTTCAGGCAATTCTCCATTCAAGGAGGCGGTGGGAATTGACGACCTGGCAGTCTATATTCCCCAGCTTTACCTTCCTTTAGAGGGGGAGTTCTCCCGCCGGCGAGAGATCGATCCAGGCAAGCTCACCCGAGGAATCGGAATAGAGAGGATGGCCATTCCCGATGCCCATGAGGACGCAGCCACCATGGCCGCCATGTCACTTCTCGAACTGATGCGCCGCTGCGACCTATTGCCCGAGGATATTGGAAAAATTCATATTGGCACGGAGTCTGCGGTCGACGAGGCCAAAGCGATTGGAACCTATGTCATCGGCATGCTGGAGAAGGTATATGGCCCTGGCTCATTTCAGCACTGCTCCACGGTGGAGTTCAAGTCGGCCTGCATCGGCACAACTCTGGCTCTGGAGAGCATCAGCTACTGGGTGGCTGCCGATGAGGGCGAAAGGGTCGGGGTGGTCATAGCCTCTGATGTGGCCAAATACCCACTGGGCTCCTCTGGAGAATACACTCAGGGGGCAGGAAGCGTCTCATTGCTGGTCAAGAAAAATCCGAGGATTGCCGCTTTAGAGCAGATCTATGGCTGCTTTACTCGGGATGAAAACGACTTCTTCCGCCCGACAGGCTGCACAATGGCCACGGTCAATGGCAAGCATAGCAACCAGTGTTACCTCGATGCCATGCAGGGAGCATTTGCATCATTTGCTGCCAAAGCTGCTCGCAAGGGCATAATCAGTCCAAAGAATGGGGAGTGCACCACCGACTGGATCGACCACCTTCTCTTCCATATCCCTTATCCCAGAATGATCGAGTATGCATCTGCCGCTATATTCCGGCAAGACTGGAAGAACAGCAGCCGGTGGAGTGATGTTGAGGCGGAGATCGGACCGGAGCCCGAGGCTGGAAATTATGATGATCTCGAGAGGTATCGGCTCGACCTGGCCCGCTATGCCCGGAGCTTTGCTCGGTCCAGGCAGTTTCTGGAGGCTTATAATGCCAGGGTTATAGATTCGGCAGCTCTCTCTCGTTCCATTGGGAATATCTATACCGGTTCGATCTATCTGGGCCTGGCCAGCCTCCTGGAGTTGCAGAAGCTTCGAGCGCATGAGAGGCTTTGCTTTGGGGCTTACGGAAGCGGATGTTCAGCCCTGGTCTTCTCGGCGCGGGTCAGCTCGGAGTTCTCTTCTGTACCGTCAAGGGACCTGTTTGAGAGGCTGGAGAAGAGAAGGGAAATATCCCTGGAGGAGTATGAATTGCTGCATGAGGGAGTGAGAAAGGAGAGCCTGATCCAGCCTTCAGGGGAGTTCGCTCTGGCCCAGATCGACCACCAGGGATACCGGCATTACGAGTATATGAGTTGAGGCTGAAATCGTAGGCTGCAGTCGGAGAACTGCACTTTTTTTTTAATGGGATCAGCTGATTCAAATTCCCGTGATGCTCGGGATCTTCCTTCTTCTGAAAAATCAGATCTTTATTAACTCAATGCTTCCATCATCTTTCCCTTGAATATGTGAGAATGCAACCGAAAGCTATAATATATACTAATAATATTTGCAAAATTAATACTAATTAACACTAAATGTCTAATGTGATGGCATGAGAAGACATTGGAGAAGCATACTGTGCATACTGATATCCCTAGTTGCATCCTTCAGTGCGACCTCGGGCGATCGGGATGATGAGAGACCCGCATTAGGAGTCTTTGGTAACGCCAACCTGGATGACAGGATAGATGAAAAAGACATTGCATACACTCAGGAGGTCATCGCTGGTAGAATGACGTCTAACAACCTAACCGATGCCAATTATGATGGCAAGATCGATGAAGATGACATAACTCAGATCGAGAAGATAATAAGAGGGGAAGAGGAGGAGCTTACAGTCGTCTCGGAGAGCAACTGGGATGAATATAATGCAGTGACGATTAAAAAACCGGTTAAAACCGTCTTGACCCGGTTTTTTGACTCTGCTGAAGTTCTTCGCATATTTGATTCAACCGATATGATACTTGCCGTGGGATGCAAAAATTTTCAGGAGAATTCACTTTTCTTTCCTGAGCTGAGCCGTCTGCCCTACGTCGCAGATACACGCACCAGTGAGCTTGATAACGAGTATATCCTAAGCATGAATCCCGACATCTTTCTGGGATGGTACAAAGAGGATCGCGAGAAGCTACCGGGAATCAATCTGATCCATTCAAAGCTCTGGGGCCTCAACTCCTCCCGTGATATCAGAAAGCTCGGTTATATCTTGGACAAGGAGAATGAGGCAGAGGAATATATAAAATGGCATGATAATTGCATAAACAAGATCAAGGAGGAGGTCGATGAGATACCCCTTGATGATAGACCTCGCGTCCTCGTTGCCCTTCCCAAGCCCGGCGGCGTATTTGGCGTATACAGAGGAGAGGGAGGCACAACCGGAATGGATGATCTGATGACACTGATACCCGTAAACTCCATCGGTCAGCTGTTGCCGACGAAAGATTATGAGGAGGTAGATACGGAATGGGTGATAGAGCAGAATCCCGATATCATCATCATTGCATCCAATCTGATAGAGGCGAAAGGGGGAGGCTCATTTGCCGGTTATGATCTGGACGATCCATCTCAGATGGCAAGAGAGAGGGAGGACTTTTTAAGCCGACCAGAGTTGGCAGAGGTCAATGCGGTTAAGAACGGCCGGGTCTATATGATGGAGTACAAGCTATTCTCCTACAGCCAGTCTATGATAGTAGGGGCGGCATATCTAGCAAAGTGGATCTATCCCGATCTGGACTTGAATCCAGAAAAGATTCATCAGGAGTACCTCAGCAGGTTCCAGCATCTGGATTATGACCTAAATGAGCATGGAGTATTTGCTTATCCGCCTATTGAGATCGAAGGCGGCTTGGCTGGGATACCAGATAGATTTGCGGGCCAGATTTGAGACCTCAGAGAATGCGCTGGTGTTCCCTGAAATCTCATAATTTTTTGCAGTACTCCTGCGCCTAGTAGAGGGACCTCGATCGTTGTGCTTGGCAAATCCTTGAAATCGCTTCATTTCGGTCAACGGCGCATTAAATAAAGTGTGATGTATCTTATTCACACGTTCTATTATGTAAAAATGGTTTATAGATATTGTTTTTCGGCAAAAGTACTTAATCTTATACGTAGCAGTTGTTCTCCATGGAAGCACTGTCATCCATCATGGAAAAGCTGGCCCGCCCCCAGAAATATCTCGTCGGCAGCAATTCCCGCCAAGCAGACCATGCGGCTCTGGAGCTGGAGACGGCAAAGGAGATCCTGGCTGAGGTCTTCAGGATCAGGACGTCGGAGGTGGATGAGATGATTCTGGGCCGTTTAGAAGAGGCTCTAATCATCCCTGATCGCTCGAAGGGAGATGGTCTTTGGCCGCGGGAGTTCCGGCTGGATGGCTGAGCGCTCTTTTTGCAGATTTATGTCACTCTTCAGTCCTTTTCCAGCTCCCTCTCCTTTTTCCGGATCACTTCTTCCATCCTGCAGCTGTGCAGCTCAGTCACTCCGTGAGCCTCCAGGGCCTGCACCTCCTCTTCCTGGAAGGACTGCAGCCTTTCCATGAGCAGATCGAAGTTCACTTTGTGGCCGTCGAACTCCGGGCCCTCCACACAGGCCAGCCTCATCTGGCCGTCAACCTCCACCCGGCAGCTGCCGCACATTCCCGTGCCGTCGATCATGATGGGGTTCAGGCTAACTATGGTCTTGATCCCGAGGGGCTTGGTGATCTCGCTAACCCTCTTCATCATGGGCACCGGTCCGATAGCCACCACCACATCCGGAGTCTCCCTATCCAGCACCTCCATCAATAGGTCAGTGACCAGAGCATTACGTTCAATGGTGCCGGTATCTGTGCAGACCAGCAGCTCATCGGAGACTGTTTCCATCTCTCGTCTCAGGATGATCAGCTCCTCATTTCTTGCTCCGATGATGCTAATCACCCTGCTTCCTCTGCTTTTGAGCTTCCTGGCAATAGGATAGAGAACGGCAACGCCCGTGCCCCCGCCAACGCATATCGCCGTCCCCACCGCCTCCATCTCAGTAGGTCGGCCCAGGGGTCCAACCACATTCTGATAGGAGTCTCCCACCTGAAGGGTCTTGAAAAGGGCTGTGGACCAGCCCACAACGGAGAATATGATGGTAATGGTCCCAATCTCCGGATTGGCATCCGAGATCGTCATCGGCACCCTCTCCCCTAATTCATTTGCCCTGAGCATCACAAACTGCCCGGGCTGGGCGGTGCGGGCGATCTTTGGCGCCTCAATCTCATTGAGCACCATCCTCCCCCCTGCCATCTCCTCTCGCCGAACTATCCTGTTCATCCCGCCTCCTGGCGATTTGCCAGTCTAATGCCATTCTGTTTTTGCAGATAAATGAAATTGATTCGATTATTGAGAAGTAGTGTATCTCGTTATGAGATATAACAATTGGCTTATCATTCCAGACAGAAGTAAGTAGCGTGAGGATCTTACAGTGAAATTTGCAGGATATTATTGTTTGCGGGAAATATTTGCGCCCCTAAATCTTCAAAGCCTTGAGCATAAATGATGAAGAGGAAAGAAAGAGAGATGGGCCACCGAGGGCTTAAAAAAATTGAGGAGCAAAAGAGCGTCCACCCCCCCGCTCAGGCCGTCTTCATCTCCGCCGCCTCCTCCAGACCCAGCTCCTTGATCGAATCCTCTCTCATCTTGTACTTCTGAATCTTTCCGCTGACCGTCATGGGGAAATCGTCCACGAACTTGATATATCTGGGAATCTTGAAGTGCGCGATTCTGCCCTTGCAGAAGGCTTTGATCTCCTCTTGGTTGGCAGATGCGCCATTCTTAAGCTTGATCCAGGCCATCAGCTCCTCGCCATACTTCTTGTCCGGAACGCCGATCACCTGCACATCGCTGATGGCGGGGTGAGTATAGAGGAACTCCTCGATCTCTCGGGGATAGATGTTCTCTCCTCCTCGAATCACCATGTCCTTGAGCCTGCCGGTTATCTTGCAGTAATCGTTCTCGTCCAGCGTCCCCAGGTCTCCGGTATGCAGCCAGCCTTCTTCGTCTATGCACTGCTCCGTAGCCACGGGATTGTTATAGTATTCCCTCATGATCATATAGCCTCGGGCACAGATCTCGCCCGTCTCCCCACGGGGAACGATCTTTCCCGTCTTCGGATCCACGATCTTCATCTCTGTATGGGGCATGGGCTTTCCCACAGTCGAGACCCTCAGGTCCAGGGAGTCATCGGTGGATGACATGGTGATCCCTGGGGAGGACTCGGTCTGGCCGTAGGTTATCACCACTTCACGCATGTTCATCAGGGTGCTCACCTTTTTCATGAACTCAATGGGACAGGGCGATCCGGCCATGATTCCCGTGCGCAGGCTGCTAAGATCGAACTTGCTGAAATCGGGGTGCTCAAGCTCAGCCACGAACATGGTGGGAACTCCATGCACCGCGGTACAGCGCTCCTTTTCTACCGCGGAAAGGGTGGATACGGGGTCGAAGTGCTCTGCCGGCAGGACCATGGCGGTCCCGTGAGTCACAGAGGCCATATTGGAGAGAACCATGCCAAAGCAATGATAGAATGGGACCGGTATACATAGCCGGTCTTCTTCCGTGAATTTCATGCACTCTCCGATGAAGTAGCCGTTGTTCAGTATGTTATGGTGGGTCAGGACCACGCCCTTGGGAAATCCTGTCGTGCCCGATGTATACTGAATGTTGATGGGATCGTCGAAGTCAAGGCTCGCCTGCCTCTCCGCCAGAACCTCATCTGGAATCTCCTCTCCCATGCGGAGCACTTCCTCCCAGGTGTACATGCTGGATTGCTTCTCTCCCCTGATCAGGACAGCTGTTCTCAGGAAGGGCAGCTTCTCGGAGTGGATCTCTCCCGGTTTGCTGGTTTGGGCCTCAGGGCATACCTCATAGAACATCTTGACGTAATCCGAGCTCTTGAACCGGTCCATGAGGAGGAGGACCTGAGCCTCGGACTGGCGGAGGGAATACTCCAGCTCATGGGTCCTGTAGGCGGGGTTGATGTTCACCATAATGATTCCCGCTTTGGCAGTGGCATACTGGGTGATGATCCATTCTGCTATGTTCGTCGCCCATATGGCCAGGCGGTCGCCCTTCTTCAGCCCCAGAGCTATGAATCCCTTTGCCGTCCGGTTTAGCTCCTTTTGCAGCTCGCGATAGGTGTATCTCTTTCCCTGGTGAATGGAGACAAGTGCATCATTATCCGGATATTTCTCAGCAATCTCGTCGAACATATCCCCAATGGTCTTTCCAATAAGCGGTTTTTCTGAGCCGCGAAATGCATAGCTGTGGGAGATTTTGCCTGGCATGGAGCTTTTCTCAATCCCTCAGGGAATATAATTGTATCTGCTCTTTTTCGCTTTTTTCATTTATGAGTCCAGTCCGCTAGCATATGCTCATCCCCGCCCTCGTTATCCCCGTGCCTTTGATTTCTCGGGCATCTTACATATACCAATTTTTTATTATGATGTTTTACGAAATATTCATAAGATTTATGATATGAATAATTATGATCAATTCTCAAAAATAACTAAGTAAAGGCCAGAGAGAGATTTGCTCAGGTGAATGGATCATGAGAGCAAGAGGCTGGACCACATGGGCAGGTTATTCGCCAAAAGCAAGCGCAATGATGAATACGAATATTTTCAGGCTGTGCATGAAGCCCTGGGATCTGATTTTGCCGGAAGAGGGAATTGATGAGAGGCTGAGGAGCCCGGAGCCCTTCTGGAGGCTTCATGAGATGCATCTATCTGAGAAAGATGCAGCAAATAACAGCTTGCTGCCAGTGAGATCCAGAATAGAAAGGCCGGATAAAGTGTTTGTTTGAGCGCCAATAAATTTTATTTTTTTTAATGAATAAGCCAAGCAGTCTGCATATTTATAATCAGAGGTATCAAGGATGAATCTAAGAAGACCGAATGCCAATGAAGCAACAGGAACATTCAACCGATCAAGAAATGTGGTGCCGATGTCAGGAATCTGCACCAGATGCATAGATGGCTGCAAAGGTGGCTGCGAGACCTGGCTGGCCTCTTTCAGGGGAAGAGAGGTGCTGTATCCAGGACCATTCGGAGATATGACCGCTGGAGCGGACAAGAACTACCCCCTCGACTATTCCCACCTCAACATCCAGGGTTATGCCGTGGGAGCCTTCGGCCTTCCCGAGGGGGTGGAACCGGGACCGGACACGTCCATCTTTCCCAATGTGGATGTCTCCACCGAATATGGCTGGTCTGACAAGGTTTCGATGAAGCTTCCCATATTCACCGGTGCTCTGGGGTCTACGGATATCGCCCGGAAGAACTGGGAGCACTTCGCCATCGGTGCCGCTATATCCGGCATCACCATCGTCTGCGGGGAGAACGTCTGCGGAGTGGACCCCGAGCTGGTGCTGGATGGTCATGGTCAGGTGCAGAGGTCTCCGGAGATGGACCGGAGGATCGAGACCTACAGGCGCTTCCATGAGGGCTGGGGAGAGATCCTGGTGCAGATGAATGTAGAGGACACCCGCCTGGGGGTGGCAGAGTATGTCTCTTCCCGGCACGGCCTGGAGACAATAGAGCTGAAGTGGGGCCAGGGAGCTAAGTGCATCGGCGGGGAGATCAAGGTGGACCGCCTGGAAAGAGCCCTGGAACTGAAGTCCAGGGGTTATATGGTTCAGCCCGATCCAGGGAACCTGGAGGTGCAGATGGCCTACAAGTCCGGAGCGATAAAGGAGTTCGAGAGGCACTCTCGCCTGGGCTTCGTCTCCAGGGATGGCTTTTTCGATGAGGTTGACCGGCTTCGCGGCCTGGGATTCAAGCGCATCACCCTGAAGACAGGGGCCTACAGCATGGCTGAGCTGGCCATGGCCATCCGTTATGGAGCTGAGGCCAAGATCGACCTTCTCACCATCGATGGTGCCCCTGGAGGTACGGGCATGAGCCCCTGGCCGATGATGAACGAATGGGGCATTCCCACCTTCTACCTGCAGGCGCTGGTCTATGAGTTTGCCACCAAGCTATCCCGTCGGGGGAAGAAGGTGCCAGATATCGCTATGGCCGGCGGCTTTTCCACTGAGGATGGTGTCTTCAAGTCCATTGCCATGGGCGCGCCCTTCGTAAAAGCGATATGCATGGGCCGGGCGCTGATGATTCCGGGAATGGTAGGAAAGAACATCGGCAAATGGCTCGAGAAAGGAGAGCTGCCGGCCAGCGTCTCCAAGTACGGCAGCCGGCCGGAGGAGATATTCGTCTCCTACGAGGATCTTCATGCCAAGTATGGCAATGATATGAAGGATATCCCCTGTGGAGCAGTGGCCCTTTACACCTATTGCCAGAAGTTCAAGACGGGAATGCAGCAGCTTATGGCCGGATCGAGGAACTTCCGTCTCTCTACCGTCTCCCGAAAGGATCTGATGGCGCTCACTGAGGAGGCGGCCCGGGTCTCAGGAATAGATTATGTGATGAATGCCTACCGCGACGAGGCAGAGGCAATCCTCGACGCCTGGATAACGATAAGCGAATGAGGTGGGATTCATGATCTATGCTGTGATTGCAGTTCGATGAAGGAGGTTGCCACGGATGGCTCTCCTTTATCTATCCTCCTTTTCGGACTGCGGGATAGAGGGAACCTGGGGCCGGGCTAACCCTCTTCACTCTGTCAATGCCTTCTTCCTAAGCAATCTGTTATAGGCGATGGCAAACCTGTGGGCTTCATCCCTGATCTCCTGGAGATAGAGTGATGCTTTTTCATTCTTCTTTATATCCAGTGGCCCGTCCAGCCCTGGAACATAGATCTCCTCCTCTCTTTTGGCCAAAGATATGATGGGGACCTTAACCCTCATCTCCCGCAGCTCCTTTAAGGCTGAGCTGAGCTGGCCTGCGCCACCGTCGATGACAATCAGGTCCGGAAGCTCCTTATTCTCCTTCTTCAGCCGGGAGTAGCGCCTGCGCACCACCTCGGCGATGGAGGCGAAGTCGTCTCCACCCTGAACATCTCTGATCTTAAAGCGGCGGTAGTTGCTTTTGTCCGGCTTACCGCTCCGGAACTGGACCATCGAGCCCACGGCAAATGAGCCGGCCAGGTGGGAGATATCAAAGCACTCTATGACCTCGGGCTTTTTGGGCAGGTGCAGTGCCTCTTGCAGAGCTACTAGCTTTGCCCGATCGCCGAAGACGCTGATCTCCAGGTTCTTTTGGGCGAGCAAGAGAAGCTCTTTTTTCTCCCCCTGCTTGGGGACGGTGACCCGAACCTTCTTACCCTTCAGGTGAGCTAGGAATTCCTCCAGAGAATCATCGAATGGCTCCGGTGCGATCAGCTCCTCTGGAGGCTCGTTTTCCGAGTAGTACTGCACAACGAACTCCTCCAGAAAGTCCTCGCTGGAGGGAAACTGGTACTCCTCCTTTCCCGCCAGTGTGCCCCGATAGACTTTGAAGAGCATGAGATAGACGATTTCTTTATCCATCAAGTAGCTGATGATGTCCTGGTCATACTTGCGGTTCTGTTCAACCCTCTGCCGCTCCTGAAGCCGATCAAGTGCATTGATCTCATCCCTCAGTTCTATGGCCCGCTCGAAATCCTGCCGATTGGCCCGGCCCGTCATCTCCTCTTTCATAGAGCTGATCAGCTCAGCCGTCCTGCCGCTCAGGGCTGATTTAGCTCTCTGGACCCTTGCCTGGTAGTCCTTCTTCGTTATCTTGCCTATGCAGGGGCCTGAGCAGTGGCAGAGATGATAGCGAAGACACGCCCTCTTGGGAAGGCGCTTGCAGGTGCGCAGGCCAAAGGCTTTGCGAACTATCTGGTAGACGAATCCCCTCTCTTTGGCCGATACAAAGGGACCATAAAATGAGCCCGGGCCCTGGGCTTTGCGGGAGATTCTGATCCGGGGGAACTCTTCATCGGTCAGATGAATTGAGGCATAGCGGGAGGAGTCCTTGAGCTTGATATTATAGCGGGGCTGGTGCTTTTTAATGAGGGTGTTCTCCAAGAGAAGCGCCTCGACCTCAGTATTTGTGACTATGAAGTCCACCCCTTTTATGGCTGCCACCAGGGCCGCCGTCCTTGGGCTGTGGTTCTGCTTCTGAAAATAATTGGAAATCCTTTTTTTGAGGTCTCTGGCTTTGCCCACATATATGATATTGCCCCATTCTTCAGGGCTGTCCCGGAAAAGGTAGCATCCGGGAAGATGAGGAAGAGAATCTAAGGATATCATGATTTTGCCGTTGGATGCAATTGATCTGCCTGGGATTCGGGATGCCTATTGCTTAGCCGCTCTCACTCTGCTATGCTCTTCACAGTCGAATGGGGCGATGGATCGCTCAAAACAGATCCTGGAACCTCTTGATCTGGGCGCTCACATCATCGCTTTCAACGACACAGGATATAGCACACAGGCCGTCCGCTCCCGCCCCGATGACCTCCGGGGCGTTGGAGAGATTGATTCCTCCAATGGCTATCAGTGGTATGTCAATCTTCCGCCGGATCTCTTCGATGAGAGCAATCCCTGCGGGCTTTCCCGCGTCGGACTTCGTCGCCGTCTGAAATATCGGCGAAACACCAAGATAGTCGGCTCCATCTCTCTTTGCCACCAGAGCCTCGAACAAGCTGTGGACGGTCACCCCTATGATCATCTCCTCCCCCAGCATCTCGCGGGCAGTTTTGCAGGGCATGTCCGTCTGGCCCAGATGGACGCCATCTGCGCCCACGGCAAGAGCGATGTCTATTCGGTCGTTTATCAGGAAGGTTAGGTCCCGGCAGATCTCTCTCAGGTGCAGGGCCTCCTCATACATCTCCCGGGTTTCAGCATTCTTATTCCTGTACTGCACTGCATCAACCTTGCAAGAAGCAGCCTCCATCACATCGCTGATGTTCCCCGCCCGGCTCAATCTCGAATCGGTAATGAAATAGTATCCCTTCAATCTTCTATCCTCTGCATTCTCCTTATGGTCTCGGAATCCAGGTTGTAGACTGCATCATATAGGTTCTCCTTGAATGATCCCGGTCCAGCCGCAACCAGGGCCGCGATCTCTGCTGCCACCTCATAGCAGATCAGCCCGGAGACGGAAGCAACGACATGATCAGTTTCGACGGCCGCAAATGCTCCAATCACCGATGTGGCCATGCACCCTGTGCCCACTACATTGGCCATCATGGGGTGGCCGTTATGCACCCATATCGCTCTCTTCATATCGGCCACGATATCATCCTTGCCGGTGATGACCACAGTGCAACCTCGCTCCCCGGCAAGAGAATGGGCCACCCCCAGCAGGTTTGATTCGATATCTGCGGCATCAACTCCCCTGGTTTTGACATCCTCTCCTGCGATGCGGGCGACCTCGGACGAGTTGCCTTTGATGATGCTTACTTCGACTGCATCTAAGATCTCCTGGCATTTTTCGTCCCGGAACCTCGTCGCTCCGGCGCCGCAGACATCAAGGACCACGGGTATCTTTTTTTCATTGGCGCTAATTCCGGCAAGCAGCATGGCCTCAACGAATTCCGTGGTGAGGGTGCCGATATTCAGGACCAGAGAAGAGGCTATCTTTGCCATATCGGCTACCTCTTCCCTGGCATGTGCCATTACCGGAGAAGCCCCAAAGACCTTGACGATATTGGCGCAATCGTAAATGGTGACGAAGTTCGTCAGGTGGCATACCAGGGGCTTATCCCTTCTCACCCTCTCAAGAACCTCTGCTGCATCTAATATCATCCGACATCTCCTTGCTTTCGTCGGCTTTACAGCTCCACCATCTTGGCGCTCTTCACCCCTGGAACCTGCAATAGCCTTTTCATCAAATCATCGGGTACCATCTGGTCGACGCTCAGTACCATGAGCTGAGGCTGACCCTCGTCCATACGCCCTACATGCATTGAGCCGATGTTGATATTGCCCTCACCCAAAACCACGCAGCAGGGCCCAATGATATTCGGCTTGTCATCTATGACTGCTATCACCATGTCACCCTCTGTGGGAATATAGGTCCGGTAGAGATCAAGCTGCACAATGCGCTTCTCCTTGTTTCCTGAGACCGTGCCCTGAACCATGTTGATCACGCCGTTCTTGGTGAGCTTCATGGTTATGGCATTGCTGTATCCATTTATCGACTCGGTCTTGCTTTCCAGAAGTTTCACGCCCATCTCTTTGAGCGTCGTGGTGGCATTGACAAAGTTGATGCTGTCTTTTCCCATCAGGCAGCCCAAAAGACCCCTGATGGCTGATATGGTCACGGGTCTCGTATCCTTCTCGGCAATGGTTCCGCTATAGATCAACTCCAAGCTCTCAAAACCGCTGCCAACCATCTGTCCGAGCAGCGATCCCATCCTCTCGGCCAGCATCATATAGGGCTCCATGACCGCCAGCGTTTCCGGTGATATGGCAGGCATGTTGATGGCATTGGTGGGCAGTCCGCCTTTAGCTATGGCCAGGATCTGGTCTGCCACTGCTAAGGCGACATTGACCTGGGCCTCGGCGGTAGAAGCTCCCAAATGGGGAGTGGTTATGATCCTCTCCTGCCCGAGCAGGGGGTTTCCGGTGGGAGGTTCCTTGGTGAAGACATCGACCGCCGCTCCTGCAACCTTTCCTTCGGCCACAGCTTTGGCAAGAGCGGCCTCGTTGATGATACCGCCTCGAGCGCAGTTCACAATGCGAACCCCGTCCTTCATGATCTTGAACTCGTCATCGTCGATCAGGTTGCGGGTCTCATTGGTAAGGGGAGTATGGACGGTGATGAAGTCGCCCTCACGCAGAACGGTCTCCAGGTTCGCCAGGGTCAGCCCCATCTGCTGGGCCTTTTCTTCAGTCACAAAGGGGTCATAGGCTAAGATTCGCATGCCAAAGGACTTCATGCGGGTGGCAACCTCTGCTCCCACCCGGCCCAGACCGACGACGCCCAGGGTCTTGTTGAAGAACTCGACACCTGTGTACTTCTTGCGATTCCATTCGCCCTGGTGCAGGGCGGAGTTTGCCTGGGGTATGTTCCTGGCCAGGGCCAGCATCATGGCGATGGTGTGCTCGGCTGCGGAGATGGTATTTCCGCCGGGGGTATTGAGAACGATGATCCCCTTTTTGGTCGCGGCCTCTACATCCACATTGTCTATGCCCACACCGGCTCTGCCTATTACCTTGAGCCTTTTCGCGGCATTGATGACATCAGCCGTTACCTTGGTTCCGCTACGGATTACCAGGGCATCGTAGTCTGGGATCTTCTGGATGAGCTCCTCTGGAGAGAGGTTGGTGATAACATCGACATCAGCACCCGACTGCAGTCTCTTCACGCCGTCCTCTGCTAATGAATCACTGACAAGAACCTTCATGATCATACCTTCTTCCTCGGGGGCTAAAGACGTACAAGGATTTGATCCTTTCGAGAGCACACTTCAGAAGGGTATTAGCAATCTATTGGCTGGTCCTCATCTGTTCGATCATCTCTTGAGCAGCTCTGTAGTAAGCATCCCTGGGCATCAGCTCTCTGCTCACCGCCTTCTCCATATCCTCTGAGATCCTGCCGTCTTTTATCAGCTGGTGGCCAGCCTGCTTTGCTGCCTTGAAGATGCCTTCGATCAGTGCTGTCTCACCGGCTTTTATCATTTCATTCATGCCCTCTGCCATGGGCCTGAGAAGCGCGCCGGCAAACTCGCAGCCATCTTGTGGGTTGTCGTAGATGGCCTTCATCTGCACAAGAAGCGGATCGAACATGGAAATCTCCCAGGCGGAGCAGGTGGAGACGAGAACCGCTTTTTGCATCTTTGATCTGGGTTGGCCCATCACATAGGCCGGTAGCTGTCTGTCCATCAGAGTCTTAAGAGGGCCGGTAATTCCCGAATAATAGACCGGACTGGCCCAGACGATGACATCTGCATTTTTGATCTTTGGGAGGATGGTCTTCATGTCATCGTCTTTGGCGCAGGTGCCGGGATTCACAAACCAGCAGCTCATGTCTCCGCTGCAGGGCTCTATGTTCAGCTTCCAGGAATAGATCAGCTCAACATTTGCTCCCGCTTCCTTCAAGCCTTCCAGGAATGGATTCAAGATCTTCGCCGTATTTCCCTCGTTCATGTGAGGGCTTCCGTTTATGGCCAGGATGTCCATTTTATATCACACTGATATTTGTATTGGCCAATTGCTTATGTACATATCTTTTCACATAAATGGAATTTGGCTCTCTATCCAGACATCAGAGCAAATCATACTGCTCGATTCCTCTATCGAGCCACCAGATCTATCAGATCCTGATCGATGGGAGTTCTCTCGTCCACTGCGGACAGGAGCTCATCGTGAATAGAGCTCTCTGAGTAAAATAGGGTCACCAGGACGCCTGCATCCTTTGCCGCCTCGATGGCGGGGAGAAAATCGCTGTCCCCAGTGACGATAACCGCTTTTCCGATCATCCGCCCGCAGCTCAGCCGGACCAGGTCCGCGGCCAGGGCGATGTCCACCCTCTTTTGCACAAACTCTCCTCCCACCCGGCCCAGCCGCCCCAGCTTAACCTCGAATCTGGGGAGCTTTCGCAGAGTATAGACGAACTTGTCCATGGAGGCAAACCTGCGGCTCTCCTCGTCAGTGGAGGGACAGCTCTGGTAAGGCATGCAATTATAATAATAGGTCCGAAGACGCTCATAGTTGCCACAAAGAATGTCAGAAAAACGGGCGAGGTCGATCTTCGGCTTCCCGAAATCAACATCCAAAATCTTAGTCAGATACGCACCATCGATGAAGACTGCTGCACGATCAGCCAAACTGTTCACATCCAAGTCCATAATTACTGCCATCCTGGAAGAACGGCAGTGATCATTATCTCTGCTTGCTAACTCATTCCAACGTATATCTAATTTGCGTTTAGGGACAGCCTTTTCCCTTTTGATCGTTGCCACTTTTTACAATTTTGGTATAGTAACAGATTTTCGGCTCTTTGCTGAATTATGTGTGCTGGCCTGGCAGATATTGCAGCCTCTGTCTCTCTGCGCCTCTCAAGTTGGGTCAGAGGATCGCGGTTCACCTCATAAGCGCAGAGACAGAGAATTTGTGATTTAAGTTCACCAATAATAAATAGCGAGGAGCCAAATCTATTTCCGTCTCCTCCGGGCACCTGCCATCCCCAGACTGATCATGGCTAGAACCAGCAGTGCTCCAAAGCCTGGAGTAGTCTGTGCTGCGGATTCTACCGCCTCTTGGAACTCGCTGATTTCCATCGCTGCCTCAGCCAACGCCTCTTCTACCGCAAATCCGCCGGTCCTTGTCCCTCTGGTTGCTATCCTCTCCTTTTCTTTGGGGAAATCGTGTCAGAATATGCAGTTGATTTCCAAAGTCCGATCTGTATTGTGGACGATATGACTGGAGAAGGCTGTTTTTCAGTGGCGTCGCGCGCGAAAAAAAACGCGCGGTAGTGCCCTGGCCCCCTCAACGCCGGGGTGGCTTGGATAACAACAATTGACGAGGTTAAACTACAAACCCATAGCCAGGACGAAGTGCCATAGTTGCTCTGTTTACTGCTAAAAGCAGAATTCTCTGTACCTGCAGCTTCCTGGATTTGGGCACCTTCCAGGATCGCGCTCATAAAATATAAGGTCTTGTTTGCTGTCCCTTTCCTCAATGAACCACTGACGGACCTCATCGCTGATGATGAAGAAATCCCTCTCGATATGAGGTGTGGGGTGATTTTTTGGGAAGCTCAGGTAGACTGTGCAGCCGATGTTGATGGGAACCTCATAAAGGCTCTCGTAGACCAAGGCATAGCCGGTGGCAGAGAGCCGATGAAAGTCCCTCTTCTGCCCGGTCTTCAGATCGCATATCAGCATCCCGCCCATATTGATGGCATCAGCAGAGAGGTTGCGGCTTAAGCCCAAGTACTTACCATCGAGCTTGTGCTCTACAACAAAAGGCAGAGCATGATTGATCAGAGAATCATCGCTGAGGTATTTATATTTGGCAAGATAGGCAAAGATGGAAGAAACTATTCTGCTCACCTCGAATGACCAGAGCTTTCTCAGGTTATCGCTGACGCTTTGGCCGGCCTCTGCAGAGGGTGAGAATTTTGTTTGCGAGAGCTGCTCATTAGCTTCAACTATGGCGTCATCAAGCCGTTCCATCAAGATACCTGGCAGCTCGGCACAGATGCTCATGCCTTCTTTGTAGATGAGCCTCTTGGCAGTGGGATAAAGCTCTGCCATAGCCTGATGGTAGATGCGCCCTGCCACCATCTCCTCGCTGGCCGGGACGCTGACCTTCTGCACATGTCTCAGATAAGTGTCCCGACCGGTCTCGCAGTACCTGTCAGAGACCTCCCAGACGGGCATCAGTATATCATGTGGCGGCGATAGCTCAGAGCAGTGCCAGTTCCAGCCCCTGAGGTCCTCTGCTATTCCTCTCTCTCGTGTGCTCGGAATAAGCTTTTTTAAGAGATATTTGCGTTCTTCTTCGGAAAAGAAATACATGCACCCTCCAATAATGTATTGGAATAATTATATTATTTCTCTGTATGTGGTTTGGGCAAAATATTTCCAACACAGTACTTTCTATATTCGCAGTCTATGCATCGAGCGGAATTCCTGGTTCCTGCTGGCTCAATCTCATCCTCAATTATCTGAGCTATTTTTTCGATCATCTTCAGAGTGCGTCTGCGGATCTCATCGCCAAAGTCAATCTGCACATTTTTCTGATCCCTACTGTAATGGATGAAGCCCCGTCGGACGATGGTCTTAAAGCTCTCTTCTACCAGAAGGGCATAGGCGGCAAGCTGATACTTGTGGTTCAGGTGGATGCTTCCCTTATGGGATTGGCCGAACTTGTAGTCTACAGGTATGAATTCCCGGTTGGTTCTCACCAGGTAGTCTAAGACCCCTCTCAGGCCGAGGGTGCTGCTTTCCATTTCCACCCTGAACATTTTCTCTGCCTGGTCCAGCTCCGGATCGTAGAAGATCGCTCCCTTGCGGCGCTTCTCTTTGGCGGTGATTGAATCGTGCATCTCTATGCCCGTTTGCAGCTTCTGGTCAGGAGGTTTGGGAATGTGAAGGACATGGTCGAAGTAGATTATCTTTGGACAGTAAAGGTACTGCTTCACGTCGCTTACTGTGATCATCTCTCATATCCTTCCTTCACGATTCTTCACTTGCCATCACTTGCCTTCACTTGTCTCTGCTTGTCTTCGCTTTCTCTCATGGCTAAAAGACGGACACGTCCTCCTCCTCGACCTCATAGATCTCGCCGATGCTATCTTTGAGGGAGAAACATTTGCTGCACATCGGATAGAACTGAATGTTTCCCTCCTTTTCGTGCATCATTCTCTCCAGCCGCAGGCGAAGCTTTTCTCTGGTGTTGTGGTTCATGATGCCCCAAAAGGCGCTCTTCTGGATGCGGATGCAGCCGAAGTCCAGCAGAACTTTGGCCACCCTGGCTCTCAGGCTGTTATCACTGATATCGTAGATGATTATGGTATCCACTGGCACCTCCCAGGAATCATCACGAACTCCATCACCATCTTGGGGTGAATGGCTCGTAACATGGCCTCTCTCCGCGGAGGAAGGTAGCAACAGATGATGCCTGAGAACGGATGATGTTTCTCAGGATCTGGCTCTTCTCTCGGTAGGTTATTCTCTCGTCCAGTCGGCCATAGAATGCCTTGGAGGCAATCTTTATGCCGTCCTTAGTCATGCGGCAGTCATCCTGAAAGTGGCCTTGCCGCATCTCCCTGGCTAGGCTCACCACCACCCTGTCCACCACCAGGGGCCTGAACTCCTCCATCATGTCGTAGACCAGCTTTTCTTTGCCTGGCCGGTCGGCATGAAGAAAGCCGGCGTAGGGGTCCAGTCCTGCATAAAGGATTGCTGCCCAGACCTCCTGCTCCAGGAGATAGTAGCCGAAGTTCAAGAGAGAGTTGATCTGGTCCCTGGCTGCAGGGTAGTCTCGGCCGGGGAAGCTCCAGTCATCTGGGATCAGCTTGGCCCAGGTCCTCCAGTAGATCTCCGCCCCTATTCCCTCCACTCCCATGATCTCTCCCCGGACATCATCCACCTTCCCTTTTATGAGATTGAGCCTGGGGATGAGCTCCTCTATCTGATTAGAATTATTGCGGAACTCTCCCCAAAGGTCCTGCCTTTCGCCCTTCCACTTTTTTGCGAATGATTTTAAGAGGGAGGCCTGATTTTTCAATTTGCCGCGGACGAAGGATCTGGCCAGGTTGGTTCCGCGGGAGTCGTTATAGGCATTGTACTGCTCCCTTCTGGTCTTCACTGTTCCTCCCAGGCTTGCCGGGATGAGCCTGGCCATGGGCTTGCCATAGTAGCTGGCGAAGACCACCTCGACACCCAGCTCGTCTGCCATCTGAATGGCATCGGAGGAGACAGAGATTCCGCTGCCCAGCACCAATATCTGCTCCACTCCCCGAGCAGGCACGAGCACATCGGGCAGATCCTTTCTAGTGATGCGAAACTGCTCGCTGGATTTGCCCAAGAATGTCCCCCGGTCAGAGAGGATGATGCGAGACATTTGAGAAATATTGGTTTCATAGGGGATATTACTTTCGGATGGCAAGGAAAAAGTTTAAAGTGCTATGGGTTCATTTGAGGCCAGGATTGGAGTGCAATGCTGAAACCATCATTGATTGACGGATACGCTTCCTTCTTCAAGGAAATCACAAGTTATTGCCCATATCCATATCAAGAGAAGGTCTTCTCATTGCTTGATCGTGGAAAATCCGTAGTTCTTCGAGCCCCCACTGGCTCAGGAAAAACTCTATCAGTTATTATGCCTTATCTATATCTCAGAAAAAATAATGAGAAAATGGCGGATAGAATAATCTACGCTTTACCTATGCGTGCTTTGGCTTTTGACCTTTATAATTCGACAATACAGACAGCCGAAAAGGCCGGATTTTGTGTAGTAGAAGATCCTGAGAAAAGGAGCGGCGAAGACAGAGATTCGGAGATTTGCATAACAATACAGACGGGAGAACTCCAAAACGATCACTTTTTTGAAGGAGATATAATTTTCACAACTATTGATCAACTGCTATCTGGTTATCTAACATTGCCCGTATCGCTTCCAGATAGACTCGGAAATATAAATATAGGTGCAATAATTGGGTCGTTAATTGTATTTGATGAAGTACATCTGATGGAGTTTCAAAGATCATTCTTAACTGCAACAGAGATGATGAATAGATTCGAGGGCTTGGCCCAGTTTTTTGTTATGACTGCCACTTTGACTGAGCCCACGCAGAAATGGCTGGCAAAGCAAATAAAGGCTGAACCCATAACCTGTAGCATAAATGAGTTAAAGAGCGTACCCGGCTATGAGAAAAGGAGCAGAGTTTATTCATTTGAAAATAGTCCGATATCCTCAGACACAGTAATCAAGAATCACAGACAAAAGACGTTGGTCATATGTAATAGAGTAGATAAAGCCCAACAAATCTATTCAGAGCTCAAGGAAAAGCTCATAAATGCAGATACGAAAATAGCTCTTCTGCACAGTCGCTTTTTTAAGAGGGATAGGAGCGAGATAGAGAAGAATCTGCAGCTTTGGTTTGGTAAAAGATCTGAGGATGTAAATGCAATACTGGTTTCAACCCAAGTTGTTGAAGCAGGAATTGATATTTCGTGCAATACGATGCATACCGAGTTAGCTCCCGCAAATTCTCTTATCCAGCGTGCTGGGCGATGTGCAAGGTATTCAGGAACGGGTAATGTATTCATTCATGAAATAGAGGATCCATCTAATCCACTTCCTTACCCTAAAAATGAAGTTGATGCTACCAGAAAAGAGATAAAGAATTTCAGAGAAAAAGAGCTTGATCCAGATTTTGAGAAGGATTTGGTTGAACGAGTTCATGCTCCTCTTGATGATTCAAGGCTAATTGATTCTCTTCAGAATCGTCGCGGTGAAGTGAATGAGGCAATGGATCACGGTCATTCTTCCAGCATTCAAAAGCTGATAAGAGAGGTGGACAGCGTTAATATTATTCTCACTCCAAATCCTCATAGCGAAAATTTGGAGATTTCATGGCCCGAGATGCTATCTGTTCCGAGATCAACATTATACAAGTTGAAAAAGAAGGGTGCAGATGATTGGATCTTCAAGATTCCTATCTTCAGCGATGATGAAGAGTTCAAAGGCGTAAAATGGGAAAAGGTGGAATCTGTCCGAGATATTTCCTGGCTGGTTGCATTGAATCCCAAATTTGCCAGGTATTCTCAGGAAGTTGGCCTGATATTTGGTGAAGAGGGGACGAGGTGCATTATCCTAAATAAAAAATCCCCGTATAAAAGCTATAAATATTCTTGCGAATCCTTCCAGGAACATACCCATCGCGTCATCGCAGAGGCAAGATCTTTAATTCCTCTCTCTGATAAAGGAATAATGAAACTCTCCAAAAAGATGAGGCTGGACAGAAATCATTCCATTGAGAAGATGATCCTTCTTGCTTGTGCTCTTCATGATACTGGAAAATTAAGCGTCAGGTGGCAGGGCGCTATGAACAGATGGCAAGGAATTTCAAATCCAAATGCAGAGCAATTTATCAAAGGATTGCCCTTAGCCCATACGACTTACGATCCAGTCAAAGATTGGATAAGAATGCAGGAGCTGAAGATACAGAAAGGTCCGCATGCTGCAGAGGGAGCATATGCAGTTTTTACAATGATATTTAAAGGAAGTCAAACTATGCTTGGCGACGGCGACGATACACAAAATATGGCAATTGGCATCATGGCAGCTATAGCCAGGCATCATGGGCCTAGGACATCTAATCTTCAACCGTTTGAGCTGATTCCGCAAGCGAAAAACGTATTAAATGATGCTATGAAGACGTTGGAGATTGACTTAGGGGATATGGAAATTAGCGAAACACCAAACAAGGATGTAATCGATTCATTCAGGCAGTATTTAAAAATTAGCGAAATAGATAATGGAATTTTCCTATACTGGTTATCAGTAAGAATCATTCGATTAGCTGACCAAAGAGCAACATCTAAGATTGGAGCCTGAAATGAGCCAGAGACTTTGTTTTAAAATCCCAAGGGAGACCAATACTTATGCCGATGTCCTTATGGCCTTGGGTACGGCGAGCCTACTGAATGAGATTTATGGAGATGAGGCCAGAACTACGATAGAGGATAGAGGTGATAATCTTTCCATCGAAGTCTCGAGCGATAAAGGTTTAGAGTTTTTAGATACTTTTACGCGACTTGACATAGGATATCCTTTTGTAAAACAAAAGAATGATGAGATAATACCTAACGGCGTAGACGATGTTTTTGATTATGAAAAGAATAAAGAAATTGAAGAGGCATATAATAAATTCATTAAGACATCTGGAAAAAGGAAAAATAAAATCAGCAATAAAATGATTGATTCTGGATTTGATAAGCCTTATGAACCCGATCCTAATCTCAAGCTTCACAAAATTTTGGCATCTATGCGCAAAGGTTGGAAAAGCGACAAAGAGTTTCATGAGTACTTTATTAACAATAGAGAGAAGATATCAAAATTAGCGATGATCAACCTTAGGCACCTGTCAGATCCATGCTTTGAGAAATGCAGTTCTGATGATCTTGACAAAATCGTATCTGGATCTCAGGTTCTTCTACCAATTGGCGGTAAAGGTGTCAATAGGTCAAAGCCAGATTCTACAGGCAAGTCTGGACTGCCGTCTGATTTCATCGATTGGTTTTCAGAATGGATGAAGTATCGTGGCATGTTTAAGTTCCTGCTTCCATATAGGAATGGAGATGATTTTAAGTTTTTAGTTATAGTTCCTAAGGATATCTCATATAATTCCGTGGTATCGATACATAATGATCTCTTTAAAATGAATTTATGGGGCGGAATAAAACTGGATATTCAGGCTACGCTCAGTCTTGCTAAAATTCTAGTCAATCATTCAGAAGAATACGATAAAGAAAAAGGTTCTTTCAAGATGCTAAATAGGCGTCCCAACCAGGTAATCGAAGGATTATATCAGGCCTATTTTAAAAGCATGGGAACGGCTGCTTCACTGATGAACTATTCATTCATCGGGTTGCCTGGATGGTTCACAATCGATGATAATAAAACCGCGCATGAATTTATGGATATTTTAGATGAGCACGGAAAATGCATTGGTGCTCTTCAAGAAGAGATCTCCAGTGATATTCCCCTTCTCCAGGATTATCGTAATTTTCTATCCTCAGGAGATTATAGGCATTTTCTGGAGTTTTTATCACTTTTTGGAACATATGTCATGCAGAGGAGAGAGAAAAACAAATGGGTAATGCAATTTACAGTTCAAAACCTAAGGAGGATTTTTATGGTCGATAAGGATTACTCTGAGATAATATCTGATGAAGGATTTTTGAATTTGGCATCCGCTATACGAAGAGCCACTGTTAATGCACAATATCGTAAAGCACAAGGCAGGCGAGATTGGGATATCAAGTATGGATTAGCCCAGGATTGGAAGCGAGTAGCAGAGCAGCCTGACAAGCTGGTTATTGCTATATCGGAATTTGTCCAACAATATAACGCAGAAAATGCAAGACATGCAGAAGAGAATAAAGAAAGAAGAAAAAATATAACAACAAGAGATCTGGACCAAGTTCTAAACTTAATCAAGAATTACGGCTCATTCCTGGTTGGAATGCTTCTCTTAGCCTACGGATATGCAAGAGATGTCAAAGAAACGGATGAATCAAATAGTACTGAAATTAAAGAAGGTGAAATCAAATGAAAATAAACTCTATAAGCATATCTGGACTATTAACCCTTAATATGCATGCATTAAATAATGAGGGCAGTGAAGGAAACTATCTCCAGACAAGGATGGTTGAAATAGTAGATGAAAAAGGAATCGCTCATTCGGTGAATGCCATCTCGGGAGACATGTTTAAACATATTCAGGCCGATCATCTATATTCCCTTGCACGTGAAGAAAACATATCCCTTTGCGATGGCTGCTCGAAGGACAATCCAAATAGAATAAATGTTGATAGTGGCTTTGTCCAAGGATTTTCCGAAGGAGCAAAAGATGCAGAAATTCTTGATAAATTATTGGAAAAATGTGCAGGAGATGACATCGAGGGAATTCTCATCACGCAGGAGATAGGAAAGAAAAAAAGAGCCATCGGCAGGAAATCGATAATAGAGTTCGGTTGGGCGGTTGGTGAGCCGGAGAAAACAAAAACCGAGTCTTATTTTCATGTCAAGTTTGATCAGACCGAGAGAGCCAGTGGAAGAGGAGATGAGAGTACTGGCGCCAACATAGGGCAAAATATTTTTCACAGGCCCGCGTCAAGCGGCAGATATGCAATAATCTTAAATGCCGATTTATGTCGAATAGGTTTCCCATGGAAAACCAAAAAAAATCAAATGCAAGAGGCTAGCTATCCACCTCCATCAGATGACCTTTTCTGGTCGGGCTTGTTCACAGAAATATCTTCAAGCGCTCGCAAGAGAGCCTTCTTCCGGCTACTATCGCTCATTCCATAAAAGGCATCTACAATTGCAGCTACCTTATCCGTCAGATGCTCATCCTTCAAAGAAGGTTCATGGCAGGACTCATTTCGACCTTTTTTCCTCTTTCTGCAATCAACCTCTTGATAGAACTCCTGGTTGATCAGAAGATGATAAATCAGACAGATGAGTTTCCTGGCTACGGCAACGATTGCCACATTGTGCTCCTTCTTTTTGCTCAGCCTCTTGTAGAATCTGGACAGCCCTGTATTTTTCATATTAGCTATTGTCTGGGCAGCCTCGACAAGTACAACTCGGATATACTTGGAACCGCGCTTTGTGATCCCGCATTTCCTCTTTTTGCCGGCAGATTCATTTTCTCCAGGATTGAGGCCACACCATTTCGCCAGCTGTTCAGGGGTCTGAAAATCTCTGTAATTTCCGATCTCTGACAGGATGACCGAACCTGAGATAAATGCGATTCCAGGAATGGACATAACGATAGCCAGATCCTTGCTCTTATTTTGAATCTTTTTCAGAATGTTTAGGCTTGTCTTCTCTATTTTGGATTCGACATTGTCCATGATTTCAAGAGAATCGCTGATCAGCATTCGATTTGTCTCGCTCAGTTCATTGGCAAGTGCTGATCTGATCTCGTCTTGCTTTTTCCTGATCTTTCCGGAGGGTATGCCTTTCAGGATCTCTTCGACGGGCTTGTCTTCAGCCAGACCTCTTATGATATGTGTTCCTGATTTGCAGAATATGTCGTCCATAGAAGAGCTGAGTTTAATGCCGTTTGATGAGAGATATTTGTGTATCCGATTCTTGAACTGAGTTCGTGTCTTGACATATCCTGACCTGGCTCGCGTTAGGTTCCTGAGCTCTCGGTCTTCATCGGAAAAAACCCGAGATCTCTTGATTTGATTATTCAAGCACAGAGTTGCAATACGCTTTGAATCTTTTGAATCTGATTTATCGTTTGGAATGGACTTTATCTGCAGCGGATTGGCAACAATGGTATCTATGGTTCGGCTCAGAACATCATAAATCGGGATCCAATAGACTCCTGTAGCTTCAAATGCAACCTGTTCGCATTTGTTGTCTGCAAGCCAGTTTCTGAATCTATCAAGCTCGGATTTTGTTGTCCCAAAATTCTCTCGAATCGACGGCACTTCGTCGCCAGTTATTGTGGCAACGATCAGATCTTTATGGACATCTGCACCGCAAACTCTTTCTCTTCGTTTTTTCATATATGTCTCTGCCTGATATGGGCAGATGATCATTCCCTTATATGGGATAATTTCCCATACGCGTTCTATGACGCAGTCCCGTATTCGAGGGATATTGGCTGGTTTCAATCGCGGGATCAAGCGTCCCATAAACTTGTCAGCCTTCACTGCCCATATCAGACTTAACATGGACGGATTAAAATATCTGGTTTTCCATCCGTCACGTGTGAGCCCCTGCCTGGGCTCATGGGCGTTTCAATGATATCACTTGCACCTACTCAATAGACACCGAAGAGCGCAAGAGAAGGACCGCAATTGCCCTTAAAAGCATACTTGCAGCCATCCTCAAGCCAGCTGGAGCGCACCGAAACACGCAAAATCCGCATATCGTCAATTTCCAGGGCTGCATTACTGCAAGCTCTTCGATGCTTCCCGCTCCAACGGTGAGCGCCCTTAATGAGAATTACCTGGGAGAAATAGATGGCATATGCATTACATTGAATGAACTAAGCCCAAACTCAATAACCAAATGGGATTTTAATAGCCTTAATGAATTCGGGTAGTCACCCCCTTATGCGTTGATACTTTCAGGAACCACTAGCAACATCATCATCTCGTCAATAGTCCAGATATGATCAGTTATGCCAGCTGCCATAGCTGGAGATCTGGGATCCCATTGTCTTTGATCGCTATTGGATTCTTCTCGCAAGGATTTGAGAGGTCTTCCATAGTTATAAACCATATCCTCCAAGGCACAAGAAGCCTTAAGCATCTCCTCTTCTTTTGAGAATGATAAGGTTTTTCGAACCATTCTTCCATTCATTTGTCTCGAAGTTAGATTGGTCCTTTCGACATATGCGGTATTCAATCCCAAAAAACTTGGTACCTCGTTAGGATCTCCATAGACTACTCTGTGAGTGATGCGAATCAATCTTCCACCTGATCGATGCTTTGTAACCTGGAGACATCTCCATCCAGGCTGCGGTTGTTTTCGAGTTGGAGGTCTTCCCCTGCCAGCGTATTCAGGCGACTTCCCCCAGGTTTCAAGCATTGCTTCAGGATAACTATCATTTCCGTCGCTCGATATTGCAGGAGGTTCAATCGGATTGCAGCGATTCTTTATTTGCAGCATCATAGCCACTGCAACTTCCTCTTCATTCTTTCCTATCGCACGTCCCACTCTCAGCCTGGTATCGACATCTATCGCGGTACCTCGCCAGAATGTGCCTCGATCGACCTCTTCAGGATGGTTGCTTTTTCCCCCTTATGTCCTACATAGGTCCACATCGCATCGAGCTGAACTCGGGTCAGATGGTAGTTAGCCAGAAGCAAAGCCTCAATCTCTTCAACATGAGCCGATGCTTTGCGAAGCCAATCCACAATAGTCTCTTCCTTTATTCCTTTCACTCTATGGATGGCGGCAAGGCTATTTCTTTCCGCAAGCATAGCCAGACATTCGAGGATCTCTTTTGGGCTGTGATGCAGGCCATAAAAGATAGTCCCTTTATTTCCTACAAATACTCTGCCACATGTTTTGCATTTCAAACGTTGCGTGCCCTTGGAAGTGCGGCCGTATCGGACTATGTTTCCGTGATCCACTTTGCCATAGTCAGGACAGTCTTTATTCCAGCAAAACGAACCAGCAATTGCCAGTCTACCTGCCTTCATTGCATTCCCCAAGCTAAATATGCAATGAAGGAATATAAACTTAATTAGGGGGGACTACCTGAATTCGCATCAAAGATTAAAGAAATAATAGAATCAATTGAGATATGAGCATGACTCTGAGCAATCAAGAGTGGCTGGTCTTGGAATATTTGCCTACTAGCTTATTCACTCTTAAAATTTCAACGGCCACAAATAAAGGAGGGAAAACGCTTTTCGTTCCCACACCTTATTCAATTAAGCTATCATTCATAAATGCAGCTTTCCGTATCGGCGGAGAGGGCTTAGCCAGGGAGATATTCGGAGATATCAAGGGTTGTGATATTCGCTTATCTCCTCCAGAGAGGTTATATGTTCTTAACACCTTTATAAAAATTCTTGATGAGAGCAGGGATAAAAATTCAGATCCCTATCAATCCACGATCGCCTACCGAGAGTTTTGCTATTTCCAGGGAATGCTTAATATAGCTTTATCTCTGACCAATTACCCTAACATAAATATTGAAAAAATAAAAGAATTAGCAGCTCATATAAATTATTTTGGAAAACGTGGAAGTTTTTTCCAATATACGAATAGTAGAACGATTCCAGATTTGCCACCTGGCTTCACAGTGAAATCAACAGATCCAGAAGGAAATATTAAGGGATATGAGATAGTTCAACCGCTAGATGATATTGGGGAGACAGACTCAAAAGACTTATTTGATCATATAAATACATTTTCGAATAAGAAGATTGAAAGAGGCAAACATAGAATATTTGTCCTTACATATATACCCTATAAAATGGAGAAAAGCTCTAACAGATACACTGCATATGTGAATCCATACAGATGTCAAGATGCTGAATAGTCCCCAACTCAGCTGATGTCTTGCAAGAAGAAAGCAATCGGGAAAATGTAAACCAAGCCCTGCAATCAGTTTGTCTTTCGCCTATTATTGGATCATAATGCTTGGTTTCAATTCCCTTTTCATCGGGATAGGCTCTGCAATTCGAAAATATCCCAATCGAGATGTGGAACGGCACCGAATGTTTCAATTCCCTTTTCATCGGGATAGGCTCTGCAATGAAGCGGAAGGTATCACCATTGGAGAAATCCAAGCGGGGTTTCAATTCCCTTTTCATCGGGATAGGCTCTGCAATACACAGAATATGCTGGCGGGGGCCTGGGTCACACTCACACGTTTCAATTCCCTTTTCATCGGGATAGGCTCTGCAATAGCTGATCAACGATTCTGCCAGCCAGGGCTTCAAAAAGGTTTCAATTCCCTTTTCATCGGGATAGGCTCTGCAATCGGCTCATACGGCATGGATGCCCTAACCAAGATGGTGTTTCAATTCCCTTTTCATCGGGATAGGCTCTGCAATCATATCATCAATCCTGAATTAGTATTATGCCCGCCCGGGTTTCAATTCCCTTTTCATCGGGATAGGCTCTGCAATGCTCTGGCCGCACCCCGGACAATGGCCAAGAAGATGGCGGTGTTTCAATTCCCTTTTCATCGGGATAGGCTCTGCAATGTGGCTGCAGATCGTATATCTGATCATCTCAGAATAATGAGTTTCAATTCCCTTTTCATCGGGATAGGCTCTGCAATATCATGCATCTCTATGCGGGCCGTTCGGAGATCCTCGTGTTTCAATTCCCTTTTCATCGGGATAGGCTCTGCAATATATTCCCTCGGTACATCTCATACCTTGCGGACGCTCCAAGTTTCAATTCCCTTTTCATCGGGATAGGCTCTGCAATCGGGAACCAATAGTTCTTGGCGTCCTGGCAAATGCCGTCAGTTTCAATTCCCTTTTCATCGGGATAGGCTCTGCAATGAAGACCTACTATCAACATTAGATACAGAAATTACAAGAGTTTCAATTCCCTTTTCATCGGGATAGGCTCTGCAATATATTTGGAAAAATCCATAGCAGATCTAGCGTTGCGTTTGGAGTGAACCCCTCCGAGTGGACAAAAAGTTAAGCAATGCCGACTCATGGAGGGAAGTGCATGAAGAAGACCAGGCGGCGTTACGACCGGGACTTCAAGATATCAGTATTAGCCGAACTTGAGGCAGGCAAGCCACTTGCTCAGATCGCCCGCGAATATGGCATCCATCCGAGTCTTCCTTGCCGATGGAAGGCAGAGCTGGCTGAAAATCCCGAAAAAGCATTCATGGGTAACGGAAACAAGTACAAAGATCAGGCGAAGATTGCAGAATTGGAGAGACTTCTGGGCCAGGCTCATGCTGAAATTGACCTTTTAAAAAAAGCCTTCGCCATGACCCAGAAGAAGGTCCGCGAGGAGAGACGAAAGCCGATGTTGAGGGACGACATATGATCATTCAGGAAGCTCAATCAGATGGCCTTCTGTTGCCAATATCTCACTCCTGCTTGGCGCTGGATGTGAGTCGCAGCGGTTACTACGAGTGGTTGAAGCGGTCCGAAAAGTTCACTGCGGAGAATAGCGAATCTTCGGATCTGGTTAACCAGATTCAAGAGATAGCTTTGGAGTTTCCTTATTACGGGTACAGGAGAATTACAGCAGAACTTCAAAATCGCGGCTATGCGGTCAACCATAAGCGCGTGCTGAGGCTCATGCGCCAGGAGAAGTTGCTTTGCTATAAGAAGAAGTTCAAGCCGGTAACAACCGATTCCACTCATGGTCTGCCGGTCTATCCTAACCTTCTAAAAGGCAGGGAAATCACGGGACTGAACCAGGCATGGGCTTCTGATATCACTTATGTCCAGCTGCAGCACGAGCATATCTTTCTCGCGGTTATCCTGGATCTCTACAGCAGAAAGTGCATCGGGTGGGAGCTGAGCAGGAGCATAAGAAGCGATCTGGCCATGAGTGCTCTGGCAAAGGCATTGAAGAACCGTTCCAAGGAATCCCTTGAGGGTCTTATTCATCATTCTGATCAAGGCGTTCAGTATGCGTCCAAGGATTATGTAGACTGTCTTAAGGCGCATGACATCCAGATCAGCATGTCGAGAAAAGGAAATCCTTATGACAATGCTTTTGCTGAGAGTTTTATAAAAACACTGAAGGTCGAGGAGGTATATCTCAATGAATATGAGACATTTGAAGATGCATTCAGGAACATATGCAACTTTATTGAAAATGTGTACAACCATAAGAGGCTGCATTCAGCTCTCAATTACAGATCTCCGGTTCAGTTCGAAGTGGAGGTTGCCTTAAATACCATTGCTTAACTATTTGTCCATTATCAGGGGTGCAGTCCACGTTTCAATTCCCTTTTCATCGGGATAGGCTCTGCAATGGAATCCGGCCTTTGGTGGTCCGGCAAAGTGCGAACGCGTTTCAATTCCCTTTTCATCGGGATAGGCTCTGCAATATATAGACGAACTCCAGGATTTTGCTAACCAGGCATCGGTTTCAATTCCCTTTTCATCGGGATAGGCTCTGCAATATCTGGGTAGGTGGTGGCGGCACTGAGGATGATTACGTTTCAATTCCCTTTTCATCGGGATAGGCTCTGCAATCTCCAAAATCATGAATTACCATTACATGAATTATATTATGTTTCAATTCCCTTTTCATCGGGATAGGCTCTGCAATTTCCGCAGCTGGCCTGGAGGCTTACCAAGCCATTCTTCCTGTTTCAATTCCCTTTTCATCGGGATAGGCTCTGCAATCGGCGGGATAACTAGTCGATCCCAGGCCGGAAGTGTTCCGTTTCAATTCCCTTTTCATCGGGATAGGCTCTGCAATCCCAACGGCTTGAGCATTCCAGCAAGTCCGCTAGCTGGGTTTCAATTCCCTTTTCATCGGGATAGGCTCTGCAATTTTCGAAGACATCCCGCGAAACATCTCTGAGAACATTGTTTCAATTCCCTTTTCATCGGGATAGGCTCTGCAATGCACGATAGCGACAAGGTGACCGACAGAACGACCGCCCAGTTTCAATTCCCTTTTCATCGGGATAGGCTCTGCAATGTATAAAGTGGCTGAGAAGTATTACGAGCCTGCCAAATAGTTTCAATTCCCTTTTCATCGGGATAGGCTCTGCAATAAAGGAATCCAGTTCGGTGCGTGGATCGCTGTCATCACGTTTCAATTCCCTTTTCATCGGGATAGGCTCTGCAATGTATCGAGCAGCTCCCTCTAGATACTGATCGGCTGGCATAGTTTCAATTCCCTTTTCATCGGGATAGGCTCTGCAATTTGGTCTGGACGAGGATCGTTCCATTGGTTTGAAGGAATCGTTTCAATTCCCTTTTCATCGGGATAGGCTCTGCAATGGGTACAGGTATGACCTGGGGCATGGACGATCGTGATGTTTCAATTCCCTTTTCATCGGGATAGGCTCTGCAATCATACCGCCGGGGGCTTCTCTTTATGCCCCGGATGTGTGTTTCAATTCCCTTTTCATCGGGATAGGCTCTGCAATAGCTGATCAACGATTCTGCCAGCCAGGGCTTCAAAAAGGTTTCAATTCCCTTTTCATCGGGATAGGCTCTGCAATCGGCTCATACGGCATGGATGCCCTAACCAAGATGGTGTTTCAATTCCCTTTTCATCGGGATAGGCTCTGCAATCATATCATCAATCCTGAATTAGGGTAGCGTATCATTTTTGCTGTAAAATTTGCAGAAATATCAGTAACAAGAACTGACTTGCTCTTCACGAGATAACAGCAAGTTATTTCTTCATGAGATATTATAATTGGCCCTGTATCCCCAAGTCGTCGAAACTTTGGGAGGGACACAGAGCCATGAATATATCCGACATAGCAGATGATTATCTTATCGATCGAAAAGAGGGCATGAAGAAGCTGACCGCGGGTTTTCTGAATGAGGTAATGCAGCTTGAGGCTGAAAATCAAATCCAGGCCCGTCCCTATGAACGGACTGGCAAGAGACGAGCACACCGCAACGGAACGAGATCGCGAAAACTAAAGACCATCTACGGCGAGATAGAGCTTGATAAACCTCAAATCCGAGAATTCCCATTCGAAACCGCAGTATTCGAGAGATTTTCTCGTGTGGAAGACTCATTAAGAGTTGCTGTAGCAGAATCTTATTTTGAGGGAGTATCAACCAGAAAAGTCGAGAAAGTATTCTCGAAGTTTGGATTAAAGAACATATCTGCATCTGAAGTCTCAAGAATTGCTAAAAAGCTGGATAAATTGGTCAAAGATTTCTTGAACAGGCCCATCGAAGGATCAATCCCCTACATATTCGTGGATGCAAGCTACTTCAAGGTCCGAACAGATGGCAGATACGTAAATAAGGCATTGCTCGTTGTCGTTGCCATTCATGATGATGGATATCGCGAGATCCTCAGTGCCACGGTGGATGATAGCGAAGATGAATCCTGTTGGGAAAACTGTTTTGAAAGCTTGAAGGCTCGAGGACTTAAAGGAGTCAAATTGGTGATATCTGATGCGCATAAAGGGATACAAGCAGCCGTCCAGAAGTCATTTCTTGGAGCATCTTGGCAAATGTGTAATGTTCACTTTATGCGTGCTGTGCTCAAGAACATACCTAAGAAAGAGAAAAAGGAGGTCGCCTACATGCTGAAGGATGCTATTGAAGATGAGTTCAAGATGCAGGAGCTGGCTGTCATTCTTGATGATAAAGGATTCAAAAAGTCGGCGGATACGATTGATAGCTTCCGATTTGACCTTTGGAACTATAAATCGTTTCCCAGATCGCACTGGAAAAGGATCCGAACAACTAACGTCCTGGAGAGAATCAACAAGGAGCTGAAACGAAGAAGTCGTGTGGCTGGAGCCTATTCAAATGATCAGTCGCTTCTGAGGGTGGCGGTTTGCATCATGATGGACATTAACGAGGATTGGATAACAGGTAAAAGGTATTTATCATTGGAAGAGTAGAGTGGAATCAGGATACAGGGCCACTGTGAAATTACAGCAGATATGGCACGCTACCTGAATTAGTATTATGCCCGCCCGGGTTTCAATTCCCTTTTCATCGGGATAGGCTCTGCAATGCTCTGGCCGCACCCCGGACAATGGCCAAGAAGATGGCGGTGTTTCAATTCCCTTTTCATCGGGATAGGCTCTGCAATGTGGCTGCAGATCGTATATCTGATCATCTCAGAATAATGAGTTTCAATTCCCTTTTCATCGGGATAGGCTCTGCAATCGAACTAAAAAAGGATCTTACAAAACAATATTATTTTGTTTCAATTCCCTTTTCATCGGGATAGGCTCTGCAATACCAAAACAAGAATACGTTGTTTTTTCACATATTTCGTTTCAATTCCCTTTTCATCGGGATAGGCTCTGCAATGTAAAGCGATTTAACAACGTAGTATGATAAACTCTTGTTTCAATTCCCTTTTCATCGGGATAGGCTCTGCAATTAGAGGTCTTGTTAAAGGCATGGTAGAGCCTGGTAACAGTTTCAATTCCCTTTTCATCGGGATAGGCTCTGCAATGAAGGATCTCTTTGAGGGGCTATTGCCAAGATTCTCGTTTCAATTCCCTTTTCATCGGGATAGGCTCTGCAATGCGGCTCAGACAGGATTCACCTCAAGCAACAGCTGGACATGTTTCAATTCCCTTTTCATCGGGATAGGCTCTGCAATTAGATGAGTCATTGAGCTTAGGCAGAGAGGACTTCGTTTCAATTCCCTTTTCATCGGGATAGGCTCTGCAATGATACAATAAAACAGACTCGAGACCTGCCCGGACTTAGATGTTTCAATTCCCTTTTCATCGGGATAGGCTCTGCAATAAGCCCCTGCGATCCAGGAAGTCGCATCTTGGTTTCAATTCCCTTTTCATCGGGATAGGCTCTGCAATATGAAATACCTGTGTTTCCACTAGTTGGTTCTATGAAAAGTTTCAATTCCCTTTTCATCGGGATAGGCTCTGCAATCGAAACGGTATGTGTATGTGTATCCGAACCACTTTTTGTGTTTCAATTCCCTTTTCATCGGGATAGGCTCTGCAATCCTCGTTTGCGCGATCTGACCACCAGCCAGGAACTCAGTTTCAATTCCCTTTTCATCGGGATAGGCTCTGCAATATTTTGTCATAGTACATCACCATGTAAGCCCGTCCCCATGTTTCAATTCCCTTTTCATCGGGATAGGCTCTGCAATTGATGAAATGGATGAGTACCTGAACAGCTTGATGGAGTTTCAATTCCCTTTTCATCGGGATAGGCTCTGCAATTTGAACCGCGGCCAGGAACCCATATTTACTTCGGAAATCGGTTTCAATTCCCTTTTCATCGGGATAGGCTCTGCAATAAAATCAACCGCGTGGTTCGATCGTCACCCGGTATGGTTTCAATTCCCTTTTCATCGGGATAGGCTCTGCAATACTCATACGGGGGGCCTCTATATGTGGCTGGAGAATCCAGTTTCAATTCCCTTTTCATCGGGATAGGCTCTGCAATTATAATTGCAGGATGTTTATCCCTTCAGCTAATTCAGGTTTCAATTCCCTTTTCATCGGGATAGGCTCTGCAATTTGGAGATGTGCTGAGTCATCGCCAGCTCATGCAGCGTGACGTTTCAATTCCCTTTTCATCGGGATAGGCTCTGCAATTGGTCACGTCGTACTGCGCGGCCTGCTCCGGTTCTGGTGTTTCAATTCCCTTTTCATCGGGATAGGCTCTGCAATGAGACATCCGACCAGAGAGCTTCTTAAGGTGGCGTTGTTTCAATTCCCTTTTCATCGGGATAGGCTCTGCAATCGGAACATCCGAAGCCTGCCAAGCTGAAATAGATTCCAGTTTCAATTCCCTTTTCATCGGGATAGGCTCTGCAATTTTGGCCAAGAGCCTATCCCCTCATGGAATTAGAACCAGTTTCAATTCCCTTTTCATCGGGATAGGCTCTGCAATCCATCTTGTTCCCCGTTATATCCACTACCCACATCTACCCGTTTCAATTCCCTTTTCATCGGGATAGGCTCTGCAATAATAGTTGTGGCCGTGTATGTTGCCTCGGGAACATGTTTCAATTCCCTTTTCATCGGGATAGGCTCTGCAATCCACACTCGGAACATGTACGAGAAGTATATCTTGGATCTAGTTTCAATTCCCTTTTCATCGGGATAGGCTCTGCAATGATAGGGTGGTTCTATCTACCAAACCCACCAACTACCAGTTTCAATTCCCTTTTCATCGGGATAGGCTCTGCAATACACTAACTGGTACAACCACAATGATTTTGTGGTCAATTAGTTTCAATTCCCTTTTCATCGGGATAGGCTCTGCAATATGACGTAGCGTCACCAGGTTCTAATACAAATGGATCAGTTTCAATTCCCTTTTCATCGGGATAGGCTCTGCAATCTTTCTGGTTGTGATGTTCATCAAGCCGGAACACCGTTTCAATTCCCTTTTCATCGGGATAGGCTCTGCAATTATTTTAAATAGATTGTAGTGCTATGTGACCAGTATTGTTTCAATTCCCTTTTCATCGGGATAGGCTCTGCAATTGATGTGGAATCCATCGAAGACGTAACACACATTTAGTTTCAATTCCCTTTTCATCGGGATAGGCTCTGCAATACTTCTCTTCGTGGTAGAATATTTCTTGCTACCATTTCGTTTCAATTCCCTTTTCATCGGGATAGGCTCTGCAATGCGACACTGAGTTTGGACACTCCTTGGCCAAACAAATAAGTTTCAATTCCCTTTTCATCGGGATAGGCTCTGCAATCAAGAGGAGGATAAGGCTGGCGTGGGAAGTCTCCGGGTTTCAATTCCCTTTTCATCGGGATAGGCTCTGCAATGCAACGTCAAAACGAATTGGGCATTGGGAACCACAGGCGTTTCAATTCCCTTTTCATCGGGATAGGCTCTGCAATTCAATGCCTTCTCGGATAGCTTCCTCTCTCGTCTGTTTCAATTCCCTTTTCATCGGGATAGGCTCTGCAATAAATGAGGCCATTGTGTTGTCTAAAACTTTCGTTAAAAGTTTCAATTCCCTTTTCATCGGGATAGGCTCTGCAATTCTGCGGGGCTCTAGCGGGTTCCTCCGCCAAGTCCATCGTTTCAATTCCCTTTTCATCGGGATAGGCTCTGCAATTTAGTGCTCTGGCATCATTCTTAGGCCCGGTTATCGCGTTTCAATTCCCTTTTCATCGGGATAGGCTCTGCAATTGCGATATCTTTCGCAGGAAATGCTTCGTGTGCCGCGTTTCAATTCCCTTTTCATCGGGATAGGCTCTGCAATCGGAGTCTACGATTCCAGGATAGATCCGGAGACTGATTGTTTCAATTCCCTTTTCATCGGGATAGGCTCTGCAATCCTACTGCCATTGATATTGACCCGGATACAGCTATGGAGGAGTTTCAATTCCCTTTTCATCGGGATAGGCTCTGCAATATTACTGCTCGTGTGCTCGGACAGAGCATCACGGTGACCGTGTTTCAATTCCCTTTTCATCGGGATAGGCTCTGCAATAGCCCCCTAAAAGGGCCGATTTGCCTTAAATCTTGCGCCTGAATGGTCCTTTTAATGGGGGTCTTTTCGCCAGCCTATCGAATGCAAGGAGGTATTTAAACTCTGGCGAAAGACTATTAGCAATCGATATCTATAAGGCCCATAGCCTCGGGGACAGATCCATCCCTCATGGGTTCTTTCCGGCGTTGAGGCGAATTACCTTTAGGCTTAGTATGGCGAATATTTATATTAATATATAATTTAGTCCGTCAACGGCAAGGGCATACTTATCCAAGCCTCCCCGGCGTTGAGGGGGCTAGAGCACTACCGCGGGAGGCCCGGAGGGCCGACTCGCGGCATCCACTAAAAAGACGGCCTGTTTAGATCAGTCTTAACCATAATGCAACTATTATTTAAAAAATATAATAAAATATATACCTCTTCAATCGACCTACAAATCACCACCAACTGGGATCTGGTCCGAAATAAAAAATATCCGCTCTGAAATACCAGGAGTCATCACAGGCCGCCCCCTGGTGCCGGCGCACTCAAGCCCCTGAGCGGTAAGGCCGATTCGAAATCTGCTTAGACTGTGCTGGATTGGGCCTATGGATTGTATTTTTCCGCAGAATATTTAAGTCAGCCACACTAATAAAAAGCGTATGCTTACACTAACTGCAGTAATTCGAAGAGACGAGGATATGTATGTTGCTGAGTGCCCGGAGGTGGGGACGGCGAGTCAGGGGAAGACCATTGAAGAGGCAGTAAAAAACCTCAAGGAGGCTACCGAGCTTTATTTAGAGGAGTTTCCGCTAAAGATCACTGATAGATCTTTCATAACTACCTTTGAGGTAACCGAAGTTGCCGAAACTTAGAGGCATCTCCGGAGAAATCGTTATCAAAGTCTTATGCAATCACTTTGGGTTCATGGTTTCAGGACAGTCAGGGAGCCATGTCAGGCTCTCGAAGGTCACGGCACAAGGCAAGATAGGTACAGTCGTCCCGATGCACGATGAGCTTAAGCCAGGAACACTGAGAAGCGTTCTGAAGCTCGCGAAGGTCGATCCAGGTGAATTTGCAGAGTACCTGTAAATGCCAGATGTCCTGTCGCTAGCTCGCGTTTCCAGGCCCGTCTGCAGAGAATGCCACTATAAAAAAATCTGCTTTCCCTCATACCTTAACCTCATACATCCCGTTCCCAAAGGTTGCCATCTTCCCCACATGGATGAGCCTGCCCAGCTCCAAAAGTGCCATGACCTCACGGGAGAACTCTCCTCGATAGGTGATCTCCCCGACGAAGAATGGGGGAAGACTCAGCTTTTTCATCTTCTGCTTGTGGAAATATCTCTTTGCTATGACCTCCTCGGTGTTCGCTTTTATAATGCTCACCAACCGACAGGCGCCAAGGATGGCCAGCACCTGCTCGTTGTCATACAGCATCCCAGATCCGTAGAACTCGGCCAGGGCATTGGCCCGGAAGAGCAATCGGGAGATCAACCCCCGGAAGCTGGGGGCGGCCGTGAACCTGTCGTCCTCCTTGATCTGCGCGGGGGTTAAAAAGCGCACTATAAGGTCTCCCCTATGCTCTGCAGAGCCTTTGATCATCTCCTGGTAGCTCAGAGGAATGGCCCGGTTGAATACAGTGTCTGCAGAGAAGATATTGTTGCGGGCACCGTATCCGATGGAGTCCACTGATTCTATGCGATACTTGCCATAGCCCAGACGGTATCCCCGGCTCATTCCGCTCTCGCCCAGATTCCGCAGAGCAAGCAGGAAGTAGGGGAGATACTCCACACCCCGCCCGATCAGGGTGAACCTGAAGTCATTTGCCGATCCGGCAGAATGCCTCCCAGATATGGGTGGGTCGAATACAAAAGGCCTAGGGATATCGTTTTGCTTTCTCAGCACCTTAACCCCTTCCGGAGGGTGGCTGTTATAGAAGTAATCATAAACGCATGCCTTTTGAAGCGGGCAGTTCTCGCAGGCTGCAGTCTCTTTTGCGCCATCTGCATTCCTCTGGATGCATACCAGAGATCTGAGGTGGGCTCCAAAGCCACTGCGCAGCGTATTTCCCGACCATCGGGAGAGGTCCGCGTCGGAGTCGAATAAAATTTTTGCCTCGAACTGAGATAGTGATATATCACCCATGCTAGGGAGACGGATCGGACAGGGCAAAAATGTTGCGATGAGGAACAGGCTTGGCGTAGTTCCCTTTTTGTTGGGATAGGGCCTGCAATGATCTCAAGGCCATCGGGCAGGCGCCTGATGAGATTGATGTTTCAATTGGGCCACTTCCTTTCATAATTAGATGCTGTGTTAATTAATTGAATCCAAAAACCGAGATAAATGCGTCTTTCTTGGGCAGCGTTTTCTCCCCACGAAATCCATAACTCGTCCATTTCAACTTTCTCAGTCCTAACGCCAGTTGGACCGGATGGATCTTATTAAATATCTGTAACTCTTCATTATATGAGACCGAGCTCAGATATCGGTCAGCGGTGATGCTGGATTGAAGAGAGCCTCAGCTATTATGCTCATATTTCTGTTATCCTGTTTTGGGTTGAGCCAGGCAACCCAAGAAAACGATCTATGGCTGCTCCTATCCAGCTATGAGGATGTCGGCATCACATCTAAGGACCTGGCCTTCTTTCTGGCCACGCACGGTTTTTCCGCTCGACCAGAGCCGTCCTATGTGGTGGTCAAGCTCAACGATAGCAGGGAAGTATATGTCACGCCTAATGGAGCCGCTCCCAGGCTCGGTGATATGTGGATGTCTCCTCCCGATATGCAATCCGGACCTGTGCAGGTGATCTCCAGCGATGCCATAAGGATCAATCTCACTTATAGGAGGTCAGACAATGAAAGCTTTATAAAAACCATCAGCAGATATCATATATTTCCGGTAACGCCCTTGGGCATGTGTTATGATGGCTCCCAAAAGCTGCAAGAGAGCTATAAGAGCCTGGGGTATGGCTCAGTTTATATGTACGATCCCAGTGGATTTGACAGCCGGGGACATCTCTGGGTGGTTGTGGAGGACAATGATGCTCCCGATACCTGGCTGGCAGTGGATAGTTATTACGGGCCTATTACAGAGGACGATTATTATTACCAGGCTCAGTATAGCTTTGCGGATTTCAAATACCTCGAATCAATCAATCCCCAATGGAGGCTGGCCTAATATAATATAAGTGCATTGAGACCGTGCGGCGTGCATTTCCGCTATTTGAAGCCATTTGCTGAAGGATCGATGATGAATCCGGGCATGACATTGTGTCAGGAGTCCTACCGGAAACTTGAAATGTGGTACTGACATAATTATAAATTATTAGTATGGGAATAACGAGGGCTCGATGAGAATTGATTCGCTGGTGAGGATCGCATTATGCGCTTTGATTGCGATGAATTGCGTTCTTGGTGCAGGATTTGCCGAGCTCGATATCAATATCGATGATCGTGTTAATCTGAGCTATGCGAATCTCTCGGCAATGGATCTCGCCGGAGCACATTTGAATCAGTCTGATCTGCAGGGCTGCAACCTCAACGGGTCGAATCTGGATGGGGCGTATCTCCGATCGGCCTGGCTGATGGCATCTCATCTGAATGGCTCAACGCTGGAGAATGCAGATCTCACGGGCGCTGTTCTTACGGAAGCCGATCTCACGGGAGCGGATTTAACTGGTGCGAACCTAATACGGGTTCAAATGTCCAAAGCCAAGCTGAACGGGGCTCGCATTGTGAAAGCAGATCTAACCGAAGCAGACATATCCGATTCCGATCTGAGCGACGCTGATCTCACGGATGCCAGGCTTTTTCGAACGGATCTGAGTGGTGCCAAGCTTAAGGGAATCTATCTAACCAGTGCCAATATGATTGGAGCTCATATAAGCTGGGCCGATATGAGTGTTGCCTATTTATCCCAAGGTCAGTTCTCAAGAGCCGAGCTTTATAGTACTAATTTGAGCGGTTCGGACCTTAGCGATGCAGACTTTACCAGAGCTTATCTCATGAGATCCAATCTTACCGGCGCCAACATAGATTGGGCCGATATGGCCTATGCGGACCTGACTGAGGCCGTCTTAACTGGTGCAAGCTTGAAATCAGCCAAAATGCCTTACTCCGATCTTACCAAAGCGAATTTTACCGGAGCTGATTTATCCGAAGCCTATCTGGATGGAGCTATTCTTGCAGGAGCGACACTCAGGAATGCGAAGCTCGATAGAGTTAATCTGCGTGAAGTCGACCTGAGGGGACTGGAAATGGGGGGAGCATCCCTTAAGAATTCTGTCCTGACAGGAGTATTCATGGCCATGACGGATCTGGCCGGCGCCGACCTGAGAGATGCGACACTGGTTCAGGTTGAGATGACCGGAGCCAATTTGAGCAGCGCCAATCTGGAGCGAATCAAGTATGACCAGTTCACCCTTCAATCGCTGTCCAGAGCGGAACTGGATGGAGCCAAGATCTCCGAGGATCTGCGCTCTGACCTCAAATCACTACAAAGAGCCGCTTGATGTTCTGAAAGGGACTGTCTTTTTAAATTAAGAAAAGAACAAATTAATTATAGTAGTAATTGGAAAAGGTCTGTTATGGCTCGTTCACTGCTCAGATTGTCTCCTGGACTCTGCTTGCTTTTTATAACTCTAGTTGCATCATCCTCCGCACTGGAGGAAGAAGCCTCCCAGAAAATACTAATTTTTGCCTCGTATAACCCCGGATCGCCATGGACCGATTCCGTAGGCAATGAGATTAAAGATCAGCTATCTATTTACTATCCTGGAGCAGAATTCTCTTTTGAGTATATGGATACCAAAAGGCAGGAGCCTACTGAAGCCAGACTGAATAAATTGAAGAATTTATATAAAAATAAATATAAAGATCGTCACTATGATGTCATCACCTGTCTGGACGATGATGCATTTCAGTTCCTGCTCAACAACAGAGACGAGCTGTTTTCCAGCACTCCAGTTGTCTTTTGCGGAGTGGACTTCTTCGAAGACCAGATGCTGACGGCAGGGAAGAATTTCACCGGCGTGGTGGAGGCCTTTGATATACCAGGTACAATCTCTCTTATGCTAAAATTGCATCCCGATGCAAAGCAAATAGTCATAATCGATGACCAGACTGCCACCAGCAAGGCCAGCCAAGAGGCCATGAACCAGACCCTGTCCAGATTCAATACAATTGTCAGCTTCGTCATCTGGAATGACATGACAGTAGAAGAACTGCAGAGGAATGCTTCCGCTCTGCATGAGGGCAGCCTGATCCTTCTTCTTAATTATAATAATGACCGGGAAGGACGAGCAGTAACCCACGAAGAGAGCGCATGGATCCTGAGAAGCGCAAGCTCGGTTCCAATTTACGGTACCCGGGATGTCTATATGGGCTTCGGTGTGCTTGGAGGAGCGATCATTACCGGTCAAGTCCAGGGCAGATTGGCGGCAGATATGGCACACCGCATCTTGCAGGGTGTTCCTGCGGATGATATTCCGGTCATAAAAGAGCTTCCCAGCTCATATATTTTCGATATGCTGGAGCTGCGCCGCTTCAATATCAGCGTCCAGAGAAGTGCAAGTTCGGCTCCAATCTATGGTACTAAGGACGTCCAGATGGACTTCGATGTACTTGGAGAAGCGATCACCACCGATCAAGTCCAAGGCGAATCGGCAGCCGACATGGAACAACTCATCTTGCAGGATGCTCCTGCAGATGATATTCCGGCCATAAATGAGCCTCCCGGCACAAACATTTTCGATATGTTGGAGCTGCGCCGCTTCAATACCAGCCTCTTGATACTTCCTTCTGGGAGCAAGTTCGTTAATCAGCCATTTCAACCTCGAGCTGATCTAAATAATAGGAACTTGAGCGGCCTGGATCTGTCCGAGACAGACTTGAGTTATTCTGACCTGCTAGGATCCGATCTCAGCGGGACGAACCTGAGCCGATCCTTTTTGATACAGGCTGTCATCTCAAACTCCACGCTTATCAGAGCCAATCTCAGTGGCGCATTCATGCCACTCGCTGCTCTCGATGGTTCTGACCTCTCCGGTGCTGATCTCAGAGGAGCCACCCTGCTTGGCAATTATTTGATGGGCTCGAATATGACCGGAGCAGATCTATCAGGCTCCCTTATGGATCAGGCCATGATGGATAATTCAACTCTGGTTGATGCCAAGATGGATGGCGCCAGCTTGTGGGCTGCGAAGGTCAGCGATGCAAATCTGTTTGGAGCAAGCCTTATAAACGCATTTCTGGAACGTTCCACCTTTGTTAATTCCCAATTAAAAGGCGCAAATCTCACAGGCGCAAGCCTGGTTGGCGCGAACCTGATCAATGCCACCATCACCGATGCAGACCTATCGGGAGCGGATATCTCCGCAGCTCGTTGTATGGGAGCTAACTTATCCCGTTCCAGGCTGGTTGGATCAACTATGGGCTTCTCAAACCTAAATGGTGCAGATCTGAGTATGGCGAACCTCTCTGGTTCGTATCTCTCCGCTTCAGTCTTTGCTAATTCGAATCTCACACGTGCCGATCTCTCCGATGCGAACCTAGAGAGTGCATTTCTGAATCGAGCCAAGCTTGTTGAGGCCAAACTGGTAAACACCAGTCTTCCCAGAGCGCATCTGGAAGATTCGGATCTATCCAATTCCAATCTTGAAAGGGCAGATCTGACCAATGCATTGCTAGGCGGATGCAACCTCATCGGCGCAAACCTAAATGGAGCCAGGCTCCTGGGAGCGGATCTCAGCCTTGCAACTATGAAAGATGCATATCTGAGCGGTGCCAATATGGTAGGTGCCAGAATGAATTGGGCGGATCTGAGCGGCAGCAGCCTTACAGAGAGCCAGTTCTCCAGAGCGGAACTTTTTGGGGCAAATCTAACCAATTGCGACCTGTCAAATTCAGATTTCACAAGAGCTTACTTAGTGAGGTCTAATTTATCGGGTTGCACCCTAAGAGGTGCCAAACTGGACTTTGCAGATCTTAGCAGTGTGGATCTGCGAAATTCAGATCTAAATGGCGTCATATTCGCGAACGTACATCTGATCAACGCCGACCTTTCTGGAGCGGATCTTGCAGGATCCTATTACAATTCAATGAACCTAAAGGGAACCTCCTGGCACAAAGCAAGCTTGAAATCGTCCGAAATGGTTCGGATGGTCTTTTCGGATGTAGACTTCAGTGGTGCGGATCTGAAAAATGCCCGTTTCTCCGAGTCTTTTATGAATAATCTGAATTTCTCGGGTGCGGATCTGAGGGGAGCTATCATTGAGAAAACTGCCTTTGAAAAATGTGATTTCAGTGGAGCAAACCTCGAGGGAATCAAATATGATGATATAGCACTTCAATTCTTCTCTATTTCCAATCTCCAAGGAGCCAAGATGAGCATGGATCTGCAAAAGGGTCTCGAAAAATTGCGGTCAGCACAGATACCACAGCCCTCTTAGGGATATATGAGAATTAGGGCTCCTATTCACAGGGCGTCGATATGAAATCGATTAAGAGCACGAATTCAGCATGCCTGGTGGCGATCATATTCTGCTTTGCAGTCATGTCGATGAGTTCTCCCACAGCAGCCGACGATTATACCGACCTCATGAAGCTGATTGCAGATAGCGAGGATGTCAGAATAGATGCTCAAGATCTAGCATTCTTACTTGTGACTCATGGATTTAATGCTGAGCCAAAGGGTGACAGCGTTATTGTGAAGCTTGATGATGTGGTCTATGAGATGACGCCAAACGGTGTGGAGCCGGGATTGGCTGATATTTTAATAGAAGACTCAAAGCCACAAGTAAAGGCGCCTCCATCAGCTCCAGAGCTTCATAATGGCTGATGAGGACATTATTGGCGATTCGCCTCACATCGGCTTATCGATCAGATGAGTCTGCGAGGAGTTCTCTAATTGATTACAGATAACGGATTTTAACCACAAAGAGCACAAAGATCACAAAGGCCTCGCAAAGGTTAATCCAGTTCTTGATAGCCCAATAATCCTTTGGTGCTGTCTTTGTGTCCTTTGTGTGCTTTGTGGTTTATGGCTCTTTGCTGAATTATTTGGGTGAGTACGGCAGCGGTTATAGTCTCTGTTCCTCTGCGTGTCTGTGGTTGGGTCAGTGCATAGCGGTCCACCACAAAGGCGAAATGATACAGAGATTTTGCAATTCAAAGTTCACCCGTGCTAAGTAGCGAGGAGCCAACTATTCTTTCAAGGGATATCATAATTTGATGCACAGCAGCTCGATAGGTTTCGCTCCAACTCATCATAGTATTTCTCTTGTTCTAAAAAGCAGTCAATAACCTCCGTGCTTACATTGAAGCATGGAGCGGGCTTCCAGCTGCCCCATTCTGCATTTATTAGCGTTGCATTTGAGCCAGAGCTCCAATAATTCCATTCAATTGGCAGCTCCGGGCAACAGGAGAGCGGCTGATAGTAAGCCTCAAAGAGGGTATGGTTCTCGGCTTCAATTCTAGTGTCATTATAGCCGGTTGACACGCTCACGTAATTATCATATATCTGGCGGCCGTTCTCGACCCTGGCTCTCAGCTTTATGGTCATCGTTCTGCCAATGTCCAGTGACGAGATAGTCCAATTGATGAATTGGCCATCAACTTCTGGCCTCTGGCTGGAGTCGATGAAGCTCAGGCCCGGAGGAAGCCTGTCCGAAACATCCAATTTCTTGAGCGGCCTGCTGCCGTCATTGGTGACATTGATAAGGAAGAGGACTATATTATCATCCTGCATAATGGCTTTCTTCTCAATGTTCACATGCACATAGCGGTGCAAGGGCTCAGGATGCAGGCTGATGGCGGTATCAATGTTGAATTTGCCTACAAAGCTCTGATCTAGCCGCACCTTTTCATAATCTGGGCCATTTCCCTGGAGGATTGCAGTATCCATGGACCCGTTGAAGGAGCCTATAAACTTCAATGATGACAAATCCATTTCTGCCTCTTTTTCGATGTAAGAGGCGGATCGAATCTCTTCGCTTATGATGAGCTCCTGCTCTGGATCTTTGGTCTGCATGCCTTCCCGCCATAGGCTTCCGCCGCTAGTGTTCATGGATCCCAGGGTCTCTTTTTGCGGCGAGTAGAGCATCTTGACGTTCTTTGTGATGCTGCTTGAATCCATCGATTCCTGAGCTGAATAGTAACCGCTCCCATGCTCAAAGGATCTTTGAGATTCTGTTCGCTTGTCCGAGGACACTCGCCCTTTGCCTGTGATCGACCTATCTTGTCTTACATTCTCTCCATAAGAGTCAATAGATTGAAACACTTTAAAACTGCCATGATAATCTTCATCTATCATTTCTTTTATGCTATGGGAGCTGTCCTGTGCATTCTTCCTATAACTGATTCGAGCTATTCCAGAATCATGGCTGGCGTCTGAACGATATACTGTCTGGTTCATGTCCACATCAAAGCTGCTGTCTTTTTGCAGGCTGTGGACATAAAGGTAATTTTCTGTGACCACTTCTCCTCGAATATAATTTGCCGCTGATGTTCTGTCCGACCACAGGGATTGGTAGTCTATGCTTCGTTTGCCGGGCAGCTGGAAAGTAGAACGCCCATAGCTGGCAAAGATATCCTTTTTTAGACTCACGCTCTTGTTCTTTGATACCAAGCGCGAACTCTCATCCTCCTCGTAGTGGCCGCTCCCGTGCTCCGAAGTAGTGATCCTTGTTCCGGCAGCTCCGAGAATGGTGACCACCACAGAGCTGCTACTGACAGGGATTGGCATAGATTCATAGTACCCCCGGATCTCGACCCTGTTTGTGAGCGAGCGCTCCGCTTCTTCCGTGGATAGACTCTTTCGCATGCGGATAAAGCCATCGCCTTCTACAGATGAGGTTTCATCGAAGACCATCTGCGTCTTCTTGGGTATATGAACATCGAGAACTATCGTGCCGTTTGCCCTCGGAGTCAGATTGCCGATCATCCAGGTGAGATTTTTTCCGTTTATGATGTTAGGATGAGGAGTTGCTCCGAGAAAATCAACTTCTGGAAGCATATCCGTTATGCTCACATTCTCAGCGGTAAAATCGGTGTCGGAGTTTCCATATTTTATTGTATAGGTGATATTCTCACCTCGAGCGGCGGCAGTCGCATTTGCCTCCTTCTTGATCCATAATGAATGGACGACGTAGGTCTCCAGTGTTTTATTCGTGCCTTCTGTTTGCGAAGAGTTTATCTGATATGTGTTGAAGACCGAACCAGCGTTGTCTTTGAATGTGTCTTTGCCCTTGGCCTTCACGAAGATCTCGATGGTCCCTCCGGATCCGGGCAGCAGATCTCCAACATACCACCAGTGGTGTCTTCCTGAGCTCTCATTGATGAGAAGTGGATCTGATAGAGAATACTTAAAATCGACTTTTTCATCCAAATAATCATGGATCACAACATCGGTCTGCTTCACAGAGCCATTATTTCTGTAGTCTATGGTGTAATTCAGATGCTCCCCTGGGAAAATTATGCGGGATGAGGCCCTTTTTCCAATTACCAGCCCTTCTCCGGTTACAGTTGTATTGGCCCAGGCAACGGCATGCGATCCTTCTTTACACCACATATCAATGCGATTGGTGATTATTGATCCCGGTGTTAGAATATCCTTCAATCTGGCCTGGATCGCTATCTTGCCGGACTCTTCTTTATCCAGATCTCCAATGGTCCAGGCATCAATTGTGCCCGGATCCGGAGCAGGGCTTGCCCATATGAACTCCAGGCTCTCATTGTAGGTCTCTTTTAGCATTACCTCGTGAGCATCCTGACCGCCGTTATTTTTATATGCGATGGTATAATTAATAGTACCATTGAATTGCACTGGATCTGGCTCATCATCTTTAAAAACGCTCAAAATTGGATTTTGCTTGAATATCTCCAAAGAATATGTATCTGAATCGGATACCTCTTGGCCAGCTCCCGTCTTCGCCTTCACAGTGGCGATGTTTTTGAGGATATATTTCTCCTCGTAAACTATGTAGCCCGGCGTTTTTTTGTATTCTTTGCTTATTATAACTCCGTTATAATCTTCTATTATGATCAATGTATCTCCTGTAATATAATCCGTAATGGTAATGGTCTTCAAGCCCACAGATGGATTATCGTATTCGATCTTCATGTACTCATTCGTTCCCGGATGCGGATAGTAGTATTCCTCCTCCGAGAGAATCTTTCCTTTTGGATCGTATCGAGTGGTCAAATTCAATTGCGAGACGGGATCTCTATAGTAAGTGACGCTTAAATTCCCTTGCGGATCTATAATCCTCTTCAGGCTCTCCTCAGTCACTTCATTGACATAGTAGTAGGAGGTATAGTTGATGCCAGCCATCTGCATGCTCTCAATAGTTAGCGTTGCCGCATGCGGATCGAACTCTTTTTGCAGTCTTCTCATCTTCTCCAGATTGATTTCCATGCGAGTTCTCAGCCGCAGTAGCTTCTCAATCATATCCTGCTCCCTGTAACCAGTGCTAGCCATGATGCGCAGTATGGTATAATTGGCAGGATCATGAATCTCGTAAAGACATTCATATTGCCATGATTGGCCCGGCTCCAATGCTTCGTCACCTCCCCCACCTCCAACCCGAGTTGGATGGCAGTTCGGCCCCCAATCATGAGTATCGGTGAGGTTTATTTCATAAAGAGTGACTCCGCCGGTATTGGTTACGTTATATGTATAAACGACTGTATCGCCCACCCTCACTGGTGGGCTATATCTGCAGTCTTTTTTTAGGCGAATCTCTGCTTTTGCTGCGGGCAAGACCAGCATCTCAATCTGGTTTTCATTAATGCAGCCGCTTACGTTGCTCTCTATTTTCAGTTCGATCAGAACGGTGGTAGAATTCTCTACAAGGGGAGCTGTCCACTGAAATGAGCTCTGGCTCGCGTTAAGTGGAGTGCCTCCAGTTGCTGACCAGCTATAATTGTAGCTCTGCCCCTCAGGGGCTAAAGGTGCGGAGATCGTATAGGATACGCCACCGATGATCTGATTCGGCTCTGCGCTGACGGGAAGGATTAGTGCCAAGATTATAGCTAGTGATAGCCATGTACACATATGGGCGATTTCTGGACTCTTTGACCTTCCGGAGGAAGGCGCGCGCAAGCACAGAAGCTTAATCATTGAGCGTCTCAGTCCCTGAGGTCAGTTCGATCACATTGCTTGGCACTTCAACAACCAGAATCCTGAGGCTGTCCGTGCAGCTCTGAACCAGCCTGCCATGGTCATCATTCCAATCTATGCTAAGCTGCAGAATATGATACCCACTTCCATAGTCTCTCCAATCAACCTGAAGGCCTTCCTCTGCCGACTCGTCTTCTGCATCCATTCCATCTATTCTCCAAACCAATTGGGGCTTTAATTCGGGTGCCCTCGTGATCTGGGGCAGATATGTGGCGATGATGCTCTCACAAGGAATGCTCGGCCCTTCAATTTGGCAGCTCGGAGGTGTCAGATCAATGGAGCCAGTCTCACGATAGCATTTGGTATTTCGATTGCTGCATCTCCGATTAGCATTGGAGCAATCGATGCCATTGGCCGTCTCCCAGTTTATGACCAGATTCTCTATCCTTACCTCCTGGCCGCAGCTAAATGAGAATCCATATAAGGAGAGAGAATTCTCAGAGCCTGCGGGAATGGTATCCAGAACGCAGAGGCCTCCATCATCGTAATGGGATTCCTGCAGAGCACCATCCACATATATGTCGCATAAGAGAATTACTGCATATCGAGGACTATTGGCATTGTTCTTAAATCTGGCCCATATATAGGCATCTACTGAGCTATTCTGAGCGCAAGCAGATAGCAAATTTCCCTGAGCATCCCCCAGCCAGAGATCGGTTATCGTTACATCCTTGGCGCGACAGTGAAAATTGCAGTCAGGCCAATCTGATCCTGCTGCAGAGCTCAGGATAAATGGGAAAAATAGACATAAAATGGCCGAGAGGCAGATAGTCTCTTTGGAATTGCTGAGGATGGATTTCATAGTCTATATCCTGCACTTTTTTAAATAATTATTTATATTTAACATATCATCATGCGTTTTGCCCATCGGCAGCCGATTGCCAGGCCAGTCCAATATTTAATAAAAATGAGCCACCAGGCAATGCCCTGGTGCCCATAATTTGCATCACGTTACAGTTATCGTATTGAGCGGCACATCCACAATCACAACTTGCTTTTGGCATGATCCCTGGAAAACATAGGGTGATTTCTTGCCGAAGTACCCTGTCATTATAACATATGTGCCGGAATTCTCAGCCCATTCATTCCATTTGATGTTTATGTTGGACCCATCTCCGACCTTGGAATCGGCATTGCCGTTGTATTCCAGATTTTCAGGAACTTCGCCTTGCTTGAACACCCACCAGCGCTGATTGACCTGGCCGGGAGTGCTTTCTGTGCTATATTTGTGATTTTTATCATCGATGATGCAAATCTGATCCGATGAATCTGTTGTTATTGAGCACTGACCTGGGGTCACAATCGGGAAGGTCATGCAGGCCTGGTTGATACAAAGTGCAGCCTCACGAGCTGTAACCAACACCTCGAAGTGGCACTATCTAGAAATCAAGTGAAATTTGTTTTTTACCAGCGATAGATTGTCTCATTTATGATATTATTGCTAATGTGGTTACACAAATCGGCCCATTTGGTTTGATTAAAGCAAATTTATCAGAATAATTTATAAAATAATTTTGTATTTTAAAAAAAATTACTAAGCTACTGTACTTTCCAAGTTTCTCCTTTGTTTATAATTTTTAATTTATCTTATTATTCATATCTTCATTCCAAGGCTCTTGAGTATATATAGCAATCCCCCATCAGGTACAGGCAAATTAAAATATGTCATGACAAATTCAAATGTTTCTCCAACAGCTTGCATTTTTACTCTATCGACCATGTCGCCCATCGTTCTTGATTTTGAGCCATCTTTAGGTGGCGGATTATCTATTTCCCATAAGAGAATTGCAGTCCATACTGAAAAAACCATTTGAATAAATCTTTCAATTGAGTGTTTATCTCTTAATTGGTAATCTTTAAATCCTAATTTTTGATTTGCCTCTCTATGAGCTGTTTCTATATCCCATCTGTCCTCGTAAATTGAGAGTATTTCTTTCAATGAAAGCGATCCATTAGTGCTGATTATATATTTTGTCGTGCTATCTTTTTTTCTCTTGGAGATAACAAGCTTAACTTCGCCTACCTTGTCTATGATTACCTTCTTTTCAAATGCATAATAGGTCTTCTTTTTTCCACGAACACTAACTGTTGTCTTAATAAAAAATTTATCTTCAATTTGATTCGCTAGATCTCTGACTTGGAAATACATATCCCTATTTATTCCGACTTTCTTATCAGACTTGATTTGGCATACGATATTATGCCCTAGCTTAAGGCACTTGCTAAATAGATCAGAAGAAAACCACCAGCTATCGAAAACGATATAAAGATCGATGCTTTTTGGTACAACTAATGGTTTGATGATCTCTTCAAAGGCAATCTCCATTTTTGTTTTAAAATTCTCATTTTCGTCATCATTCTTAATATACATCTTAGCTTTATGTGGAATAAATAGTCCTTTTGATTGGACAACAGAGGTAACGAAATTGTTACCCCAAATATAGGCTTCTTTACTATGATCGTAAAATTTGCCCACACCATCTGTTTGGTTTCCTTCTTTCTCATTGTATGTATCATCAATTATTAATAATAGTTTATCGTTCTCTTTCAAACATAAACTATCGATGAAAAGATCCACCTTGCGTTGTGCAACTTCATTTTCATCCCAATTCGCATCGCTAAAGAACCAATTATATGAAGAACGTGATTTTTTCCCTTTGCTGCAATCTGCCATAGTATCACAAAGGTTAGAAACGGTCTTGGATTTATCACATACGCTCAACGCGCCACACAGATCTCGAAATGATCCGTAACTCGGTTTTGTGAAGAGATCCCTAAACTTATCTAAAAACGGCTCCAATTGCAACGGTACCTTTACTATTTTGATCATTTTACTCCCGAAGAAGGGATTCTGATCCAAGTATAAAAGCTTTAATTTTCTATGGGAAATTTATGGTTTGAGTTAACAGGAGAATATTATAAATCTGTTAAAAAGTTGGAAAGTACAGTAAGCTAACGCTATTGTTTTAGAATCTGGTTAGGCGATGCCGAATCTTTTAACCCGTATCTAGAAAAGGAATGAACATAAAGAATGCATTGAGTAGAGACTTTTGAGGCCTTCCAAAGACTCCTGCTCTCTTTAGCGCAGAGAGCTTTATCTGCTCTTTGATTCCTGGTTCCTCTAATTGTTTTTTTCTATGAGTCTTGAGACTTGTTGAATAGTAATTTTCTATGGGATTGTTTGTAGCCGGGGCATTATCGGTAAAGTAAAATGCTGTAAGGTTTGGCCAAAGCTCTTCGATTTTATCCAGCCTCTTTCTAACGGATATCATAAACGAGTCGGATTGCATCTTTAAAAATTTAAAATTATTTAAAGCTTCATGATAAGTTCTTTGCTCAAGGTTTTTGCTTTCTCTTCTACGTCTCAATTCCAGACGTCGAACAAAATCATAAAATAGGTGCTTGGCTTCTGCAATCCATGATTTGTATTCCTTGTTGCTTCTCTGTCTCATCATTTTCTCTTCTTCGATCAAGGTGGAAAGGAATTCAATCTCAAGTTCACGGTTAAAAAATATGTTAAGCATTTTGTATTTAAGCAATTCCTGTTCGATGCTTGTTTTTCGAGGAAAATCATTGACTATGAGCTTATTCAAGTGGAGCAAACAGAATTGATGGATTACCTTGTTGCCGAATACTCTTTTAAAAACATTGCTGTATCCTCTGTAAAGGTCTGTGACAATAAATATCTGCTTTTGAGTGTCGAGATTTCTTCGAAGGAAACCTTCGATAGTATCGGCATCTTTTGAATCGAAAAGCTCATCCGCGATTACTTGCCTTGTTACCGAATCAAGGAGTGTCAAACGATACTTTTGGTTTCGTCCTGCCTTGGGATGTTGCTCGTCATAATGCACGAACTGGATATTTTTGACCGAAGGGACATCTGTCTCCTCAATCGCGCACTGGACCATGTTCCGGATGGTATCTTTATCCCGAGGATACAGATAGCCCATTATCGATTCTATCACTTCATAAGATACGTGATTAAGCCTCAGACGTGTGCAGATTTCCGTGACAATCCCGAAGAAGTCTGTCTTTAGCTTGATCCAGAAGTCTCGATCTTCTTCGGTTGACTTCCCGCAAGCGCCACATAAATATTTCCCGACGTTTGCCCCTCCGAGATGTCTCTTCTGGCAGGTGTTAAAACCATTATGGCTCATTGGATGGCCACATTCGGGACATAATGGCGGCACTATTTTCCGAAAAATACCGCTCGCAGTAAATTCAAAGTCGTTTGAGTAATCCTGGAAGATATTTGAAAGCATTTCACGATACGGAAAATTTATCAAGCTTAATTGCATCTCAGTCATTGTAGGGTCACACAGGGTACATGATTATCATAATATTAATAACTTGTGATAGAATGTGCCCTGCCTACATCACTTATTTAGGAGATTGTGCCGGAAAGAGATAAAGCCGCTGACCAGTATAACCCAAGCCATTCAGGATCATAGCTTTGATAATTACTGAATGAGGAAGATTTCGCGAGCCTCTCTTTGGAAGGACCTGATCAATTACATCCGCGATATTCAATGCATCGAACGTGCCTGCTACTATGCCAAGGTGGCCTATCAAGTAAGATTGGACATCCATCTCCATGCTGCTTCCCTTCTAGGAAGAAGATGCAGCTGCTATTAAATAATCTTTCCTATTTTAATCATAGGCTATTTCTTGGATTATTTTATGCGAAGTGCGGAATGTGGGTTTTATGAGCACCCTCAGGATATCGAAGCCGAAGTTCCGGGCTCGATATCCTGCAAAGTCCGACCTCGGAGCGGTCTGTAGCAATAAACGATAGCAATCGTTTGGATTCACGGTTTTGCGCCATAGATACGATCAGGCCATTGACTGGCACCCCGAGTCGACCCACACATTTTCCCTGAATAATGCAGTATTGCAGTTTAAAAATCGAAACCAACTGGCAAAAAATAGTTTAGCTGCAGCCGCAGCCTCCGCCATGGCCGTGGTCGCATCCTCCATGATCGTGGTCACAGCTGTCATGATCATGATCACATGTGCCGGCATTGCCACATGAGCTGCAACCGGAAAGCTCGTCCTCTGGGCCGCGAATAATAAATCCAGTTCCACGGTCATCATCAACATAATCGATGATGGTCTCTGCCAAAAGCTCAGCATCCTTGGGCTCCATGTGGATTTTAATCCCCCTGCTCTCGAATATGACATCGTCCTTCTCTGCGTCGCCTAGCGTCATGCCATAGTTCGCGCCAGATGGATCGACTGCCGCCAGGAACATCCTTATGACCTTATCCTCCACCACCTTGCTTTTAAGCATATCAGCCGCTTCTTTTGTAATCTCAATCATGAATAGCACTCCAAATGTTATCTGCACAAAACTGATATTTAAAGGTAGCATGCATCTGCAATTGGAGCCTGGAAATCCGAGCATAGGATAGAGGATTTATCATAGAGCAGTGGTATGTGACAATCATGGGCGTTGATTTAGGGGAGCTGCTAAAGAGAAAGCAGATAGAGATTAAGGATCTGTCCGGCAGATGGGTGGCGATAGATGCCTTCAACACCCTCTATCAGTTTTTATCCATCATCCGGCAGAGGGATGGTACCCCTCTCATGGACCGCCAGGGAAGGGTGACCTCTCATCTCTCTGGCCTATTGTATCGCACCACAAACCTGATTGAGGCAGGGGTGAAGGTGGCCTTCGTCTTCGATGGCGAGGCCCCAACCTTCAAGGCTGTCACCCTGGCCGAGAGGTCGGAGATAAGGGATAAAGCGGCGTGGGCCTGGGAGGAGGCTCGAGCAGCCGGTGAAGACGGATTCAAATATGCTCAGGCGGCTTCACGGATCAACTCCGAGATTATCGAGGACGGGAGAAGGCTCATCCTGGCCATGGGGCTGCCGGTAATCCAGGCCCCATCAGAGGGCGAGGCCCAGGCGGCTTATATGGCCGCTCGAGGCGATGTGGACTATGCCGGCAGCCAGGATTACGACTCCCTCCTCTTTGGAGCGCCCCTGGTGGTGCGCAATCTGGCCATCACCGGCAAGAGAAAGCTGCCTCGAAAGAACATTTATGTGGATGTGGAGCCGGAGGTGATCAACCTGGAAGTGGGGCTGGCGAACCTTGGAATCACCCACAAGCAGCTGGTTGAGATCGGCATCATGTGCGGCACAGATTTTAATTCCGGCCTGGAGAGGGTGGGGCCCAAGACCGCTCTAAAGCTCATTCGGGAGAAAGGAGATCTGGAGAGCATCCTGGCGGACAGAGATGATAAGATCGAGGACTTCGAAAAGATCAGGGAGTTCTTCCTCCATCCTCCGGTCACTGATGACTATAAGATCGCCCTGAAAAAGCCCGTGCCAGAAGAGATCGTCTCCTTTTTGGTGGATGAGAGGGACTTTGATCCTGAGAGGGTGGAGAAGACAGCCAAAAGGCTAGAGGAGGTCTATAGGAGTGGACAGAGCACTCTCGACCACTGGTTCTGAATTTGTCGATTTCGGCTATGAGCTCGACCTCGATCTGGCAGTTCATTTGATCAAGAAGAGCGGTGCGGCGCGGGTAGGCCTGCAGGCTCCCGAGGGGCTGAAAAGGGCAACGCCAATAGTAGCGGCTCGGATCGCAGAGGAGACCGGGGCAGAGGTGATCATCTCCGGGGACCCTTGCTTTGGGGCCTGCGATGTGGACACGAGGCTCTCAGGTGAGGTGGATCTGATGCTCCACCTGGGCCACGCTGGCATTGGAGAGGAGCCGGAGAAGGTGATCTTCCTGGAAGCCAGGATGAATGAGGACCTAAGAGGCGTGGTGGAAAAGGCGATCGGAGAGCTAAAATCAAAGAGGGTAGGGGTCAGCACTACTGTTCAGCATGTCCATAAGCTCGATGGAGCGCTGGAGGTCCTGGCCGAGCACGGAATCGAGGGCCTTTTAGGTCCTGCATCCGGAAGGATCAAGTATCCTGGACAGGTCCTGGGATGCTGCTATGCCTCTGCCAAGGCGCTTGATGTGGACGAGTATCTTTTCATAGGCACGGGACAGTTTCATCCCCTGGGGATCGCTCTTGCCACAGGAAAGAGGGTGCTGGCAGCAGATCCGGTGACCTGCGAGATCTTAGAGATCGATCCGGATCCCATGCTGCGCAGGCGCTTTGCAGCCATCAGCAGAGCTGCCGATGCCAAGAGCTTTGCCGTTCTCGTCTCCAAAAAGTCCGGCCAGAAGAGGATGGAGCTGGCAAGAAGGATGATGGCCCTGGGCGAGGCCCGGGGTCGGGAGATGTTCCTGGTCTATCTGGACAACATCGAGCCGGACCGTTTGCTCAATTTGGGGGCCCGAGCGGCAGTCTCTACCGCCTGCCCCAGAGTAGCATTGGATGATTCTGCCAAGTATAGTATCCCCGTCCTCACCCCTCCTGAGTTCGAGGTGCTGGTGGGTAAGAGGAAGTGGGAGGACTACCTTTTTGATGAGATCGATGATATTTAAACGACCAGTAGACGCTTTCAGCAAGCACTTTAAAGATTATGAGCAGGGAACCAAACAGAGCTTCACTAAAGCTTCTTGACCCTGAAGTCTATCACCACATTGAGCCTGTGAGGGGCATAGCTTCTCACAATGCTCTCGCAGAGCACCTCTATCCCCGCGCTCATCTTCTCCGCTGCCTCCCTTATCAGCAATTCGTCCCGGTAGAGGTCGTCCTCAGGAGAAATGCAGTAGTAGTGGACGATCCCTCCCGGCTTTGCCGCCCCGATGGCAGCAGGCAGGAAGAGGGATGCACTATGGGGGAGGTTCATGATAACATGATCCGCTGCATTCTGGTATCGCAGTGCGATCTCATTTGCATCCCCCTCCAGGATATCGATGTTCTCCACCTTATTCAGCCGGGCGTTCTCTCGCAGATATTGAACAGCTACCGGATTCTTGTCCATGGCCACCACCCACCTACATCTCTTGGCCATGAGAATGGAGAACGGCCCCACCCCGGCGAACATGTCCAGGACGACGTCAGTGGGCCCGACCAGGCTCGCTATCCTCAGCCTCTCCGTTCCCAGACGGGGAGTGAAATAGGCTCCCTCCAGGTCTATACGATAGCGCAGCCCGTGCTCCTTATGGGTGGTGGTGGTCCTCTCCTCCCCTGCTACGTGCCGATAGCGACGGGTGCGGTACTCTCCTTCCACATCAGAGATGGGGGCTATCACCGTCTTGATGCTATTGCTGGAGGACATAAGGGCTGAGGCAACCCTCTCTGCCTCTCCCTCCTCCAGGTCCTCTATCATGGCGATATCGCCCACGATCTCAAAGCTGGGCCTAAAGCCCAGAATGTCCTCTGGGGTCAGGATCTTCTCTTCGGGCACGAATCCAAAATTCACGACATCATAATCTGCTACCAGCCGCAGCTTTTCTGCTTCCTTTTCGGACAGCTCCCGCACAGGCAGATAGATCTGGGACCCATCCGAGCAAATCTTTCGGCCAGGGTCAAATGCCTTCAAATCCACCAGAGCCCGCCTGAATCGCTCGCCATTCTTTCGCTCAACTTTTATCCCCAGGGATTCGTCCGCCATTAGAGAGCGATAGAGCCGCACTGTTAATATGTCTATCCTGAGAAATGCATGTTTTTTGAGGACCTTGGATGCGTCCATGCTCCACTCCAGTCTTCTATTCTGCAGCTAAGCTCGATAAAGCTCCTACCCAAAACTTTTTCTCATCAGCGAGACCATTATGTGACTCAGGACCAACACGAAGATTTAAGATGACCTCGAAATTGTTTGTCTATGGGGTCCACAATGAATGTAGAGAACGTGGTGGCATCCACCAAGCTGGCAGATGAATTTGATCTGTATAAGATTGAGGCCGAGCTTGAGGGTGCCGAATACAAAAAAGAGAAGTTTCCCGGCCTCGTCTATAGAGTCAAGGCCCCTAAAGCTGCTTTTCTTATATTTACTTCTGGCAAGATAGTATGCACCGGAGCCAAGAACATTGAGGATATTCGCAGGGTCATCATCACCCTGGCCGAGACGCTCAAGTCCATAGGCATCGAGAACATCTATTCAGAGCCCGAGATAATAGTTCAGAACATTGTGGCCACAGCAGATTTTAAGGTCGATTTGAATCTGAACGCCGTCGTCCTGGGCATGGGCATGGAGAACGTCGAATATGAGCCGGAGCAGTTTCCTGGTGTGGTCTGCAGAGTCAAGAAGCCCAAGGTCGTAGTGCTCGTATTCAGCTCCGGCAAGCTGGTGGTAACAGGAGGCAAAACTGTAAATGACTGCGAGGAAGGCGTGCAGGTCATCAGGAAGGGGCTCGAAGACATGGGACTGCTTTCATCATCCGGATCGGAGCAACAGATAGCAGGGGCATAGCCATATTCTAAAAGCTTGTTGCATAAATGGCTCCATTTCATGCAGGAGCACCTGACAGCCTGTGAAGACACCAAATTCTCCTACAAGGATTCCCAGCATCATCAGGGCCAGCCAGCATCCGTCAGCCGCCGTCTGGCGATCATTGGAGTCTAAAAATTTGGGCCCGGCTTCTGAAACACCAGGCCCTGAGATTCACTGGCGTGACCCGATCCAGCCTCCGGACCAGCCGCCCTCCGATCCGTACCTCCAGCTGCCGGAGAAGGATTGACAGTCCTCCGACATCACGATTTCCAGATCTCCGCCATCATCCGGCGGGCTGTATGAGGGAGCCTCGGACCAGGTGCCAACCAGCTGGCTTCCGAATGCCGTCCCGTCTATTCGCCCCTGATCGTGGGTGTAGTTCCCGGTCACCTTATCGCCGGACTGCTGAAGCTGCATCGTCCCCCAATCTGTGTTCCAGGTGCCGCTCCAGTCGCAGGACTGGACGGTCCCCTCCTCACTCTGGCTGGGAATCCCCCAGATATGAGCGACTCCCCTGCCGCCCGTCTCGCTGTTCTGCGACCAGGTATCGGGATCGGAGTCAACCAGAGTATAGACGCCGGACGGCAGTACCGCTCCGGGCTCTACCACCCAATAGGCATCCTGAACTCCTCCCATTCCCAGCTCTCCGGTGGCCGCCCACGGCCCGTATTGATTGCCGGAAGCATCCTGAATGGCTATTGTTCCCGGAGTCTGGCCGGAGCCGTAGTTCCAGTGATAGGTGCGAATCCTGGTGATCGTGTAGGGACGGTCCAGGGTGAACTGCACCGGACTGGTGGGAGCGTTGCCGACTCCTCCCAGGGTATTGATCTCCATTATCAGCTCTTCCTGGGCCTCGACCTCACTGTCTGAGGTGGAGCCCTCGGCCGGATCCTTATCTAGGGCCTCGCCAGCAAAGCCGCTCAGGTCAACAGTTGTGTCCAGGCTTGGCGGTATCGATTCCGAGCCGGACTGCAGGTTTGCGATCTCTCCTCCGGCCTGAATTGTGCCGGTCATCTGCGCTCCGGTCTGAACAGCCATGTCCTGGAAGGAGGTGATGCCCGCTGATTCATCCTCGGTCCTGATCACATCCAGATCCACCATGCCCTGATCGGTAGCGTCGATAAAGAGAGAATAACTGCCTTCTGCCGGGAGCATGTAGATCTCCACATCGCCATCGGCCAGCACCTCTGCGCCGGGAATCTCGTTTATGATCTGGCCGTCAACAATGCCCGTTTGCCTGCCCTGAACATCCGTGAAGACCGCGTCCGCAGGACATCTCAGCACCGCCATGATGGCGTTAGCCTTCCTCAGAACCTCTGCCATTTCGTAAAGGCTCTTCTTAAGGGAAGGAACCAGAGCATTCACATCCTCCAGCGGAATCTGCCTGAAGACCGGATGGGCGGAGATGGCGCTGGCATAAGCCCACATGTAGCCCATGTAAGCTGGATTTTTCCAGTTGTTATTGGAGATTTCCAGGGTTATTTGCGGCATGGACCGGGGCGGCTTGGCCTTGGACACTGGGAAGTTGGGGTCATAGACGTAGATCACCGGCTCGCGCCCCTGTACCTCGATCAGCTTGTAGGCCAAGACGGCGTGACCGGCAGTTTTGTTGCCTATCCGGCCGAAGAACTCGATTATCACTGGCTCACGCGAGTCCTTGAGGGCGTCTTTCACCGCCTGATGACACTTGGCCGGCGACTGATCCCTCTGGAAGAACCGGAAGTCGCTGATCATAGCCGTCCATAGGGGCAGCATCTGCGCCCGGTGATAGATGGCAATGTTGGTGGATGCCTCCTCCAGGCTCATCTGCGAGGTGGGTTTTGATAGAGGGCTGGATCCCCTGTCCGTGAAATACAGGGCCGAGGTGGCGGCCATACCGTAGCAGTGCCCTCCAGCGCCCACATCCATGCTCTCTATTGAATAGTTCCAGAACCTCATGAAGGTCGAGGGAAAGAGCAGCCTCTGCATGGCCGAAAGGAAATTCCCATCTGCCTGCATGTTTCCTACTACTGTGGCCAAGAGCCCTTCTACCATCTCTTCAGTCTCCCTGCCCTCGAAGCCGTAATTGTCGAACCTATAGGTATCATCGATCCAGCTGTAAGCTCTGTTGCCGTTATAGGCATAGTAGATGTTGACTGTAATCGAGGCGTTGTTGTCCTCTTCAATAGCATCTTTTTCGTTCAGCATGAAGGCCTGGGCCTGCAGAATCGCTCCTTCAGCGTTTTTCCCTTCCAGGTCCCAGAATGCGGTTCCTGACTTGGTGGACCCGGCGGGGATGTCTCCCACATAAGCCGGCTGGCCTATGGGCTGTAGATCTTCGCCCTTTTTCAGGTATAGCTGAACACGCACGTCTTTGGCCTCAACTGTCCCCATGTTCTTGACTTCTACTGCCACTGCCTGGCTGTCTGCAGAGATTTCCGTTTGCAGGAGATTGTTATCCTTATGATATGAAAGGTAGATGTGATCCGGGTCCAGGTGCAGATCTGGTTTCTCAGGAGATTTGATCTTGCTGACTTTGTCCAGCCACAGCCTGGCGAAGGCGTCCACGCTTCCTTTCGGAATCTCGTTAATACAACCCAGCTCATAGATCCTGGCCACCATGTTCTCGAACTGGACGATATGGCCTCCTGTGCTCGATGCTCCCTTTCCTTCTAACCGCGGATCTCCCAGGCCGTTGTAGCCGGGAGTGTAGCCGGAGAAGTCCTCAGTGAAGCCGAAGTCCTGGAAATGCTCCTGGCAGAATGCTTCAGCCTTCTCTGAGCTATCGAAGACCGCAACGTAAAGCGACAGAAAGCCCCTGCAATCCTCTGGCATGCCCTCGATGCTAACCTCTTGCGTCAGCTCCAGAAAGGAGACGTTCTGTCTCTCCAGCCCTTTGCTGGTGGTGATCGCAAAGCCAGTGCTGCTGGCCTGGGCGTTGATCTCTCCTTCAAACTTGAAGGGATCTTTTAAGTCCGCTGCCAGCAGCGCATAGTCTGCGGGATTTATGTCTTCCATCCAGCCTCCCGGAGATGACACTTCCGGTGGACTTGTCTCGTCACCTGCTGCCGCCGGAAAAAGTGCAGCCATAAACAGCAAACAAATGAGCAATCTCTGACCTATCATATTCTCTTCGCCCTCCTACTTGGATCCTATAGATATTCAATTCTTGTACGAATCAGGTATTTATATAACTCTGTCCGGGATGCGGAGGAGACAGAGAATGATAGAAGAAAATGGCCTCTCCCAGATCTAGCGCTGGCAGGGCAGCGCCTTTTCTAGCTTACTGGATCCTAGCCCGTCTGCATGTGCGCAATCGAGGCTAATTATAAGGTTAAATGGTTGGTATCCGGAGAATCTCTGGGACGTAGATCTCAATTAGATATATAGGGAAAGTATCCTATAGATATGCGAGCAATCTGCAGCCGAGCCAAAGCGGCAAAAGTCGAGGGCCAATTGATGCATTCGATGACCGTTCGGAACTAGATCTGGTAGCTCATCCTCTTCGCCTTTATAATAAATAGGTTAGTGTTGTATCACATTAATTCTGCTCTATTAATCCGGGTTTGGCTCGGTCCGGCCATAGATAGCTTGAGGGCCACATTGTAGATGGGCCCATATAATGCAGACTCTCCAGCTCGTCCCAAGGGTAGAATGCAGGATGAATTACCGTATATGCCAAGAGAATAAAGACACCTGCTGTTGATATGGGCCAGAAACGATAGTCGTAAAGTGCTCCTTTGACTGGCTCAGGCTCATCGATCTGCTTTGCTGAGATCAGGTCGTACCTGTTCTCAATGCAAAATTCTCTGAACGCGCCCCATCCGTCGCTCTTATACCAATTCCTTACCCTCATTTTAGCCTCTCCTAGACAGTCCAAGGTGCCAATGGGATAATGGCCGAGAAGGAAAGCCGCCATCCCATTGTCACGTGAAGGAGGGCGAAGGGCTGGGAGGGGCTTGACTTCTCCCTGATGATTAAGTCAAGAGGCCCTTCGTTATATTAGCTATAGTCTTATGAATATTTATGTCTTTTTGTCTAATTAATATTACCAAGCCATGCGATCCCTGCTTCTCAGACATCTGGTAGTGGTATATCTCAAATCATGACCTGAAGCAGCTTGATCTATTCGCAGAAAACACCGCTCGAAAAGGATTTAGACTATACCGGACTTGTATATTACAATAACGGAAAGGTTTATTAATAAGTAATATTAACTTTCATTGAAGAGCTACAGCAGCCAGTTAGGCCTCCTTTACCAATAACTAACTGTTGTTATACCCTGGCAGGTCTGCCATAGCCAGGGCACACCTCTTCCTTTCGCTCCACCCAGATTCGGCTGCTTAAAGCTGGGCGCACTACACAAAAAGATTATCTATTGATCTAAATTGCCGACCTCTAATTTGAGGCCACAGGATTGACTGAAACGAGATTGAGCATTTTTGGTCTGGTAATCGCATGTATGGCGCTGATGATCGGATCAGCGTTAGCCCAGGGGACTGATGTCGAGGACGATAGCGAGGGCGACAGGATCGTCTCTATTGATAAAGGTGCAGCAGCGGAGAAGCTTGCCAAAGATCAAAGTCCGAGGAGGAAGGCTCTTCGATCTCTTTGGAAATGATATCTGGTTCTGGCACACATACGACTAGCGTAGTGTCAAAATGAATCCTCATTTGCAGAGCTTTTAAACCCTCCATGCGCTCATTTCATTACACCCCCTTTTTAAAATATCCCGGTTACCTATAAATATCTTCCATTCTAATATTACCCAACAGTCTATCCCGCCGATCAAAGCAAAAAAAGCGTGTGTGCGTGAAGTACAAAGGAGGAAGCGATGAAAAATATGGGAAAGAACGATATCCTAAAGCTTATCTTATGTATAATCATCTGCCAGGCGGTGGGCTCATCCGGCTCGGTCTTCACCAACATGTCGGTGAAGACCTGGTATCCCACCATGGTCAAGCCCTGGTTTGCCCCACCGGACGGATTGATACCAGTGGTATGGATAATCCTGTTCACACTGATGGGAATCTCACTGTTTCTCGTCTGGCGGGAGGGCCTTGACCGCCCGGAGGTGAAGGCGGCGATCTACATATTTGCCCTTCAGTTCGTATTCAATATCGCCTGGTCGGGTGCATTCTTCGGCTTGAGGTCTCCCTATTACGGATTGATAGTGATAGTGCTGCTCTGGCTGATGATACTGCTGACCATATTCAAGTTCTGGCAGGTCTCGAGGAACGCCGCCCTGCTGCTCGTCCCATACATCCTCTGGGTGAGCTTTGCCATGGCTCTGAACTACAACATAATGGTGCTCAATCCATAAGCTTGGCTCAAAAGTCATGACCGGTTATGCTTTCACCGGTCATACCCTTTCTGGCCATGCATTTCTCTCAGTCAGCTTCTTAAAGCAATCCATGCATACTGCCAATCCACTTGCGGTCCGGCCGCAGATCTCCGTGAATCCCTCGCCACACACCTGGCATCCAAATGTGGGATGAATCTGAGCCTTCCTGGGCGGAGGGATTTGGACCGTATCCGCGCTGAGCAGCTCATCATCTGGAGCTTTGATGATCCGCCCGTGAAACTCAACTGTCGCTTTTAAGTCGTGGTCCATAACTCCTCTTTATCGGTATCTTGATTTTCATCCCCAATCTTGCCAGCAGCTCGGTCCTCCATCACTCCACCCGTCTGACCATCTATCTCCCTGCCCACCCGACCATCCATCGTCCCATCTTTCAGCGAGCCTCTCTTCTCTCTCATGTCAAATTCCCCACAGGCGCTCTCTATCAGCCCTCTGGTGTAGGGATCGACAGCATTGGAGAGAATATCATCCGTAGCCCCTTCCTCCACAATCCTGCCTTTCAGCAGCACTGCTATCCGGTCGCTCGCCTTCCTGGCCACTGCTATGTCATGGGTAACAAGCAGAATGCCAAGGCCCATCCTCTCCTGCAGATTCATGAGGAGCTTGAGGATCTTCGCCTGCACGCTGGGATCGAGCGCCGAGGTGGGCTCATCGGCAATCAAGAGCTTTGGCCTGAGGGCCAGGGCCCTGGCTATCGCCACCCTCTGCACCTCTCCCCCGCTCAGCTGATGGGGATACTTCGCCAAAAATCGATCGCTTATTGGCAGCTCCGCCTGTCTTATCACCTCTTTTGCCCTGTCCACCCTCTCCTCAGGGCTTCCCCTGCGCATCACATTCAGGGGCTCGAGAACTGCATCCAATACCGTCATGCGGTGGCTCACAGACTCCTTGGGATTCTGAAAGATCATCTGCACCCGGCTGTAAAAAGAGACATCCCTTTTGCCAAGCTTATTCCCTTCCAGGAAGACCTCGCCAGAGCTTTGCTGGCACAGGCCCATGATGGCCCTGGAGAGAGTGGTCTTTCCTGAGCCGCTCTCCCCCACCACCGCCAATGTCTCTCCCTCATAAAGAGTCAAATCCACTCCGGATAGAGCGGAATAGGAGTCAAATGAGACGCCCAGGTCCCGGACCTCAAGCAGGGGCACAATCCCACCCCGGTGGCAGGCGACGAACCTTCCTTTCACCTCCTGGAGGAGCGGGACCAGGGTCTTGCAGATCTCTATCCTCTGAGTGCAGCGATCGTGAAATGGACAGCCTTCGAGGCCATGGCTCATCATTCCCGGAATGCCCTGCAGATCTTTGGCCCGGTTCATGGCCGGATAGGAGCGGATAAGGCCGCGGGTGTAGGGATGAGCGGGATTTTTCATGATCTCTTGTGCATCTCCGGTCTCTACTATCCTGCCGGCATAGAGGACCGCCAGCCGATTAGCCAGCCTCTGCGCCAGCGAAATGTCATGGGTAATCAGAAGGGACATCCTGCAGTGCAGAGCTGATTGGAGTAGGCGGATGATATCCATCTTGGTCATGGCATCCAGGGACGCAGTGGGCTCATCCAGTATCAGAAGATCGGGATCATTGGCCAGGGCCATGGCGATGGAGATCCTCTGCTTCTCTCCCCCGCTCAGCTGGTGGGGGTAGGCAACAGCCTTCTCTTCGCTCAGGCCTACCGCCCGGAGGAGACGGATCATCCCGGACTGGAAACTTCTCTCTCCCCTCGATTCCTCCCCTCCCTTCAATCCTCTCAGCCCCTTCAATCTCCCAAGGCTTCCTAACTCCAGCAAGCACTGCAGTCCTTTTTGATGAATGGATATGGCCTCTATGATCTGATCCCCCACCCGCTGCACTGGATCAAGAGCATCTTCGATATTCTGAAATACCATGGCCATCTCTCCTCCCCGCAGCTGGCGAAGCTCATCCTCTGTGATCCGGAACAGATCCCTGCCATTCAGCAGCACCTCTCCCCTGGCTGCTCCCTTTGAGAGGAGGCCCATAATGGAGAGGCCCAGGGTGCTCTTTCCCGCTCCGGACTCGCCGATAATGGCCAGGCAATCGCCCTTATCGATATCCAGATCTATTCCCCTGAGGATCTCCGTCCTCGCCATCGTGACCCTAAGGCCTCTGATGCTCAGCATCCGCCAGCCTCCAAAGAGCCAACCTCCCCATTCTCATTCTCTTCTCTTTCATTCCCATATTCGCGCTCGTTCACATCATCATTCCAGTTTTCATGCACATGCTCGTGTCCGTGCTCGTGCTCATGTCTGCACAGCCTGGGGTCCATGGCTGCCTCCAGGCTCACTCCCAAAAAGCTCAGGCTCACCAGGGTGAGCGACAGAAAGATGCCAGTGGGAAGCAGCCACCACTTCCATACATCAAGATAGGTGAAGGCCAATGCCTGGTGCATCATCTTCCCCCAGCTGATGATCAGCGGATCTGAGACTCCAAGAAATGCCAGCCCCGCCTCCATGAATACCGCCCTCCTGGCATCCTGGATCATCATGGAGGCGATGATGGGAGAGATATCGGGCACTATATGGTTCTTGAGTATATGCCTCTGGTCCGCTCCAAAGGTCCTTGCGGCATAGATATGCATCCGCTCCTTCAGGGTGAGGACCTGGGAGCGCACGATTCTCGCTCCTCCTGGCCAGGAGAAGGCAGATATCAGCAAGATCAATAGTGGCAGGTTTGGCCTGAAGTAGGCCGCAATCAGAATCATCACAATGATTGTGGGAAGGGAGATCATCACATCCACTATTCTCATCCAGAAGCGCTCATAGAGCCCGCCCACCAGCGCGGAGGAGGCTCCGATCAAGACGCTAAGGGAAGAGGCAAGCAGGGCCACAGATGCTGCCACCAAGAGGGAGGTTCTCGCCCCGAAGAGCAATCTGGTCCAGATGTCCTGGCCCATGGAGTCTGTGCCCAGAAGATGATCATTCGAGGGGGAACTGAATATCCTGCCGGTGTACTCGGTGGGTGAATAGGGGGAGAGAAGGGGCGCGAATATGGCCATAAGCAAGATCGCTGCCAGCACCAGGATGCCCAGGAGCGCCATCCTATCGTGCCTGATTTCATGGCCGAGGTCAATGTGCATATCTGGTCCTCGGGTCAAGCCTCTTGTAGATTTGGTCGACAAACAGATTGGCGAAAAGAACGGTGACCGTCACCAAGAGGAGTATTCCCTGGATCAGGGGATAGTCTCGCGCATCCAAAGCGGTTCGGAGCATCAGTCCGAGGCCGGGATAAGAGAAGATTATCTCGATGAACAGCGCGCCTGTGATCAGCTGAGGAATGCGCAGGCCGGTAGCGGTGGTCACGGGCAAGAGGGCGTTTCTTCCTGCATGTGAATAGCGCAGGCAGAATTCAGAGCAGCCCTTGGCCCGGGCGGTGAGCATGAATCCCTCCTTTAATATGGTGACAACGGTGTTTCTGGTGAGAAGATAGATGCCGCCCAGATCCACTAAAACCAGAGCGGCCAGGGGCAGGGCGAGATGCCTTGCGATATCTGCGACCAAAGGGAAGCCTTCCAGGCCGGAGTAGGGGGTGAGAGCGCCGGACAGGGGAAAAAGGTTCAGGCTAACCCCGAATATGAGCAGGAGGACAATTCCTAAAAAGAAGTCGGGAAGGCCGCCCAGGAGCATGAGCCCGGCTAACAGTCCCCTGTCTATTCTCTCACCCCGGCGGTATCCGGACTCGATTCCCAGCATCACGCCCACCACGGTGGCTATCAGCAAGGACAGGCCTACGAGGAGCAGAGTCCAGGGAAGAGCACCCATGATGACTGAGGAGACCTCATCCTTATAGTAGTAAGAGAAGCCGAGGTTGCCCTGCAGGAGAGCGAGGACATAGGCGACCATCTGCTCCGACCAGGATTTGTCCAGGGCGAAGAGCTCGGTTAGGTGGACCTCCATCTGAGGAGTCATGGCTACCAGGGCTTCGTCTCCATATATGGCCTGCAAAGGGTTGCCGGGCATCATACGGGGCAGGATGAAGTTGAGGGCGAATATGGCCAGCAGAGCTATAATGTAGCTTAGAGCCCCTCCCCTCTTTCTTCCCTCATTTGACATCTTCGTGCCTCACTGGAAATCCGCCATCATTTCGCCATCGAACATCGACCGGCTAGTGCCATTCCATTCAACTCTTGCCCTTATCGTTCTGCCAGCCTATCCTGACATCAGGGAACGAATCCATCTCTGCGGAATAAGGCTTGATGTCCAGAAGGACTGAGCCATCAAGGGCATCCATTCCCTTTACCGTGAGCCGGTTTCCCTCGACCTTCAGCAGCTGGACGATATCAATAGCAATTGGGTTTGGCCTGTTGGGAGAACGGGTGGCAAATACCCCATGCTCTCCCTTGCTGGTGGGCGGGGTGGCAAGCAGCCTCTTTCTGTCCCCCAGATGCAGCCAGAACAGGATGAACAGGTGGGTGCATTGCTCTATATCCTTCAAGCCCTCCTCATATTCGGGAAAGACCTCGATCTGGCATATCTCCTCTGAGAGCCTGCCCTGACGGGGGATATCCCCTCGTCTCTTATACGGGGTGTGAATCACTCCCATCGGAAAGAGCAGCATGGGACTTATTTCTTCAGCCATTTAAATCATCATCAACGCTTTTCGTGCTAATATCCATGCTTTATTTGGATTGATTGTTATCTGCAACATGAATTGGTTTATCATTTAAGACTATTGCGATTGATGGGCGTATTGCAGCCCCGGAGAAAAAGAGTCTGCTGCGACCGATCTGCCGCAGCCTTCCAATCCGGACGGAGATCACGGGTATTCGAGATATCATCTCCGAACTGAGCTGATCTGGCAGCTAGACGAATGCCATCTTATTCAGAGCGATGGGAACACCGCTTCCAACACCTCCATAGGTGAAGTAGAAGGAGACCAGATCATTCGATGCCCAATAGCTATCGGTGTAGTACAGGGGCAGGGCGGGAATATCCTCGGCTATCAGTTCCTGGGCAGAATCGACCAGATCCTTTCTCTTGGCGGGATCCATCTCAGCCAGCTGACCTTTCAGAGCTTCATTGAGATCCGAATTCTTGTCGTAACGGGCGCTGTTGAAGCTGACCATATCCGAGACTACCTTATTCAAGATCGCCGGATCGCCACCAAGGCCACCATGGCCGCTGAGAGCGAGATCGTATTTCCACTCTCCGACCAGGCTGTCCAGGGTTTTGGAGTCAACGCTACGCAGATTGATCTTGATGCCGGCATCCTCGAGATGCTTTTTGATCAGCTCAGCCTGGCGCTCGGTATCCGCTGTAGCCAGGAGCTCTATTCCATCAGGATAGCCATCGATAGAATAATACTCTCCTTCTCCGTCCATTGCGTAACCCAGCTCCTCCAGCAGCTTTCCTGTCCTGGCGGGATCATGAGCATACTCTTCTTGGCTCGGGTTATGCCAATCGTTGTCGGAGGCATAAAGTCCCGCGCTTCCCTCCAGGCCATAGCCTCTCAGGCCTGTCTTCACCAGGTCATCCCGGTCTATTGCATAGTAAAGGGCCTGCCTGAATTTGATATCGGAGAATGGCTCTTTATTGTGGTTGACCATGATCTTGGCCACCCAGTCATGATTGCCTTTTATTACGGCAAAGCCATCATCCTTGAGGCTGTCTACCGTCTCTCCGGGAACTGCAGCCGCATCGACATCTCCCTTTTCCAGGCTTGCTGATGCCATCTCCTGGCTCACTTTGATGAACTTTATCTGCTTGGTTCTGGGAGCACCCTGGTAGTAGTCCTCATTTGCCTCATAGAGATAGCTGCCCTGAGCCTTATCATAGCTCTTCAGCATGAATGGACCGGTTCCAGTCAGGGCTTCCGAATCCATGAAGCTGGCCGGATCGCTTACCCCATCATAGATATGCTCGGGAAGGATGGGCAGAGTCCCTGCCACCTGATCCAGGAAGGGGGCATACTCCTCGGTCAGAGTGATCTTGACCGTCCGGTCGTCTAAGACCTCTGCTGACTCTATGGTGCTCGAATCGACCCACTGATAGGGATGATCTTGGATATAATCGATTGTAAAGGCCACATCCTGGGCGCTGAATGGCTCTTTGTCGTTCCAGGTCACTTTATCGCGAAGATGAAATACATAGGCCTTCTCATCTGCCAGGTACTCCCAGCTCTCTGCCAGAGCGGGGACAAATCCGTTCTCGTCTTTCCAGATGAGAGTATCGAATATCAGGCTCATGCGGATGTAGCCCGGACCGCGGGAGTAATGGCCGTAGGGCGATGGGTAGCCCCAGTCTCCAGTGGAGTCGGCTATGGTGAGGGTCTCGACCGTCTCATCATCCGACCCCTGAGCGGTGACAAGCATTAGCAGCGTCAGGGCCATAGCAGCCAATACAAGGCCGGAATGCTCCCTGCTGCAAAGAGGCCCGATTGCCATATTCATAATTCTTGTGAATTTCATTCAGTATTCTCCTATGATAAAATAGTATACTCGCATATTTTAAGAGCTTTTCTAATATGAGATACATTTATGGATAATTTGTATGCTTAAAATTTAAAAAGGTATAATCCTATTCCCAGCTTTATGGATTGTGGACCTTATCTCCTCCATGTTTTCCTCAATCTATGCTGAAAGGTGCAGGATTTCTCCCTGGATATTGTCGGTCTTATTAGAGAATCTGGATGCCTGAGAGAAGATGGCTGCAGATGACATGGAGGAAAACAGGGAGAAAGCTTTATATTCGATCATTGTCTTGGAATATTTCGTTAAATACCGAAAAGATATGAATAGCAGAAAGTGAATCTCCAAATTAGGGAGGAAAACCTTGCATAGACTAGGTTTTGATGTATCGTCTGAGGATAGAATGGAAATCAGCACAGCGGTTAGAATAGGATCCTGGGATCTTCCTCCAGGTCCAAAACCGGGTCCACAACTGCCCAGGAAGAAAAAGCCGCAAATTCCGTGAAAAAAGGTCAAAAACCTCTTTTTTAATAGGTGTGAATCCTGCAAAGCCAATGGATCTGGTGCAATATCTGCCCAGATCCGCCAAAATGGTCCGCAGAGCAGCCGAAATTCCGTTTTAGGATCAGTCATTAATGCGCGAGCATCCATGCCAATTCGCATTATATGGGCAGGCTATTTTGCATTTGATCTGGCTTATTATGCTGGTTTTTGAAGATGGCAGGAAGGGAATGAATAGATGCGTTTTCTGTGCTCATGAGGAAGGCTCGTTCTTGCTCAAAATAAGCATTCGCTCTAATTTGAGACGAATTTCGGCCTACAGCTAGGGAATTATTTAAGTATTAGTTCACAGGTAAATTGGTCACAAATGATGGTCGTAACGCACCGATATAGTGATAAATATAACGAGGAGGATATGAGATGGCATTCTACACGTTGGGCCTCACCTTTGAACTTGTGATACTCCTGACAGTTATTGTACTTGCTGTTTGGATATATGGTATATATTTTAACTTTAAGAAATGGGGCCTCGGATCCACCGGCTACCACGACCCGTTGCGCAGAAGCTTCTGGTTATTCCTTGCCACCTGGATTCATGAGGCATTTAAGGACGGCATTTGGGTATTTTTGAGGACAGTGGTGCTTGATGTTCTTCTTCTCAGGAGGACTCTTGCCAGGAGCCCGGTACGATGGGTAATGCATATGTCCATGTTTTATGGATTCCTGGCACTGGCGGCACTCTCCGGCCTTGGACTCATGCTCGATATCGTGGAGCACTTCAATTTAGCCGGATTTGCTCATGAGGCTGAGATGGTCAAAGGCATGATGGCGCTGCCCTTCGATGTATTTGGATATCTTCTGCTATTCGGCTCCACCATTGCCATATCCAGAAGGATCCTGATCAAGTTCGTGCGAGACAACACCAGCGCATACGATGCCCTCTTGATCGGAGCAGTCTTCTTGATCACCGTAACTGGATTTTACGCTGAATGGATGCGCGGCAACTCTTTCCTGGTAGGGAACATGTTTGAGTATCCCATCTACGCGCCCCACTTCGCTCTGATTCATACCTTGCTCGCCCTTGGTCTGTTCGCCTTAATTCTGCCCTGGAGCAAGTACATCCACGTGATTGCCACGCCGATGACCCTGATAGCCAATCGAGGAGGAGAGTAAAATGGCTGATAACAAAGAATCAAAGCCCTTGATGACGGGCTATATGATTTCCACCCAGCTCCTGGAGGTAGATGGCTGCAACAGATGCCAGGAGTGTATGAAGTGGTGCCCGACATTCGCCGTCAGACCGGATCGTCCCGGAATCACTCCCATGTACAAGAACGCCCGCTGGAGAGAGCTGATGGCCAAAAACCACAGCCTGCGGGCTAAGATCTTCGGCGGCAAGCCCCTGGAAGAGGACGAGATGAAGCTCTTCACCGAGGATGTGTACTACTGCACCACCTGCGGTGTATGCGGAACGGTCTGCGAGGCGGGAATAAAGACCGTCGATCTCTGGGAGGCCATGCGCCCCAACCTCGTAGCTCGCGGGGACGGGCCCTATGGCAAGCAAGCCTTCTTCCCCAAGCTGGTCAAAGCAGACCGAAATCCGTATCAAGGCAAGCAAGAAGACCGCTTGTGCTGGGTTCCCAAGGATGCAAAGGTCGATGAATCCGGCGAGATCGTATATTTCGCAGGCTGCACTGCGGCATACAGACAGCAAGCCCTGGGTGTGGCCACAGTCAGGATCCTGAATAAGCTGAATGCGGACTTCGCGATGCTGGGCAAGGACGAATGGTGCTGCGCCTCTGCCATGGTCAGAACTGGCCAGAGAGAGGTAATGGCTGAGCATGCGGTGCATAATGTCGATGCCCTCAAGGACGCGGGAGCGAAGACTGTGCTATTCGCCTGTGCTGGCTGCATCAGGAATTCCACCGTTGACTGGCCCAGGTGGTATGAGGGCTACATCCCTTACAAGAACGTGCCCCTCTCGGTCTTCCTGAGGGAGAAGCTGAGAAAGGGTGAGGTGGAGTACAAAATTCCTCTGAACTACACCGTGACCTACCATGACCCCTGCCATAACGGCCGCCATCTGATGCACGAGATCGGAAAGGATTGGGCCTTTGAAGCATCCAGGGAATGCCTTGAATCCATACCCGGATTGAAGTTCAAAGATATGCTACGTAACAGGGAACTGCAGAGATGCTGCGGCGCAGGCGGAGGCGTCAAGGCAGGCATTCCCGACCTGGCCCTGGATATGGCCAAGGCCAGAGTGATGGATGGGGAGGAAGTAAAGGCAGATGTCATTTCATCCACCTGTCCCTTCTGCAGAAGGAACATCATGGATGGCAGGAACGATGCCAAGTCCTCCATAAAGGTCCTGGACGTGGTGGAGCTGATGGCAGCATCCATGGGACTGGACATGACCATCCCCGAGAATCCCTACACCAAATACCAGGAGCAGGATGTCCTGGTCTGCGGCCCGGTCGAGTGCAAGATCGATACCGTGGAACGCAAGGCGCCAGGCAAGGATCTGGTGGGCGAGGCTCACTGAAAAGATCAGGATGCCCGGAGTTCCGGACATCTTTTTTTTCACATTTTTTGAAAAAAAATTTCTATTCCAGCCACTTTCCTGTGAAGGCCCGGGGAAGAAGGTCACGGGAGGAGGCGGTCAGAGCATCTCCTTTGCAGTTGGCCATTATCACCATGATATCCTCTCCGAACTCTATCAGGCTCTGCCTGCATATGCCGCAGGGGGATATAGGCTGGCAGCCGTCTCCTACTATCGCTATCGCCTCGAACTCCCTCTCTCCTGAGGCTATAGCTTGAGAAATAGCTACTCTCTCTGCGCATATCCCCGCGCCGGTGGAGGCGTTCTCTATGTTCCCTGCGGAATAGACGTTTCCCTTTTTAGTGAGAAGGGCAGCGCCGACCCTGAAGCGGGAGTAAGGAGCATATGCTCTGGCTATGGCCTGACCGGCGCATTCGATCAATTGGTCGTATCCTCCGGCATATGGCCTGGGGCCGATCCCCAGAGCGCCGATATACATGCATTCCGCTGGCGGAATGGTGGGAATCTCGCCGCTAGCCTCCTTGATGGGAACGCCGGAGTCTCTTATTATCGCTGCTGGAATACCCTCGTCTCCCTCTCCCATCACGATCTGAGCAGCGGATACCAGATTGTCGGCTACGGCCTTGCGGGTGATCTTGAGCTCTCTGCCGAAGAGATCCTTCTGCCCCCGGGCATCCACCACCGCCTCCAGACCGGAGCAAGCCAGCGCTACCCCAACGCAGCCCAGCCTGAGAGGATGAGTTCTACTGTCCCCGATTATCACCCCGATCTTCTTTCCGTTTGCCATTCTCTCCCGGATGGCTATGGCAGAGCCTTTGGGATCGGCGGGAAATAGGACCACATGACCCGGTGGGGCATTGGAGTTGTCGATACCGGCATTGGGAAAGAGAAATCCATTGTTCAATGTCAGGACCACTCCCGGGATGCCTCCCACGATCTCGTCCGACTCCCTGAGGATCAGCTCCATCTCTCGAGGGTCTTTTTTGTACTGGCCAGCCAGAGATATGGCCAGATCGCCTGGCTGGATCTCATCCAGATCGACCACCCGTCCCTCAGAGGTGGCGACGATGCTCTCGGAGACGACCAGTATATCTCCATCCTGGAAGGCCTGACCAGACCTATTCATTGCTCGCACCAGGAACTCCACAAGGTCGTCTCCCGGCATCAACAAGTCCGATTTAATTCCCAAAACCTGCAATAAATCACCTGTAACGCTCTGGTCTGTCGATCAGCTCCAGGGCCTCCTCAATGATAGCGGCCAAATGGCCGAGCCGGAAAGGCTGCCCTTTCAGGTTCCTGACCAGGCTTGATATTTGAGCATGAGTGCCGAGGATTAAAATCTCTTGCGGCCGCTTATCGCAGCGCAGGGCCATCTTTGGAATGGCGGCATCTCCTCCCCGGGCGAGCATCTCCTGCTTTATTATCAGGGCCTCCATGCTGCTCAGGCCCCGCACCGCCAGGATCCGAAAAGATCCCTTCCGGGAGAGGAGCTGGTATGCCCCCTCATCCACCTGTATCCGCTTCAGATGCTCTGCCAGATCCATTCCCTGGCCGAGATAGCCCAAAACCTCGACCTGCATATCGCCAACTGCATGTTCATCCACATCGCAATCCATACTGCAATCGCTGGTCACAATCGGCCGTCCGCGGATGGCACCAGCCATGGCGATCGCATCCAGGCTGGCGGAGATGTCGTGCGTTCGGACGATATGTGCCCCCAGATAGACGGCTACTGTCGTTGCTGCCAGGCTTCCGGCAAGCCTCCCTCCAGGATCGGGAATATTCAGGCTCTCCCCGATGAATGTCTTACGGGATAAAGCAGCCACTACCGGCCGCCCGATGGCGCGCAACCGGTCAAAGCCATCCAGGATGGCCAGGTCCTGGGCTGCCGTCCTCACGGGAATCCACTTGCCGATCCCTGGATCTATGGAGATCTTATTCAGAGCAACTCCTGCTCTCACTGCCTGCCTCACTTTGTCTCCCAGGAGGGGAATGATCTGATTCAACAAAGGCAGGTCTCCAGGCCTTTGATCTGATGCCATGATGATCAGAGAGCCGTCATATTCTGCTACCTTTGAGGCCATATCAGGATCGTGCAGGCCAGAGACATCGTTGATGCAAGTAGCTCCACAGGACAGGGCCTTTTCTGCAATCTTCGCCCTTTGGGTATCTACGGAGACCACGATATCCAGGTTATCCGTGATCTCCTTTAAGGCGGCAAAGAGCCTGTCCTTCTCCACCTCTTCGCTTATGGGGGGAGATCCCGGGGCGGTAGAGACCGCACCCAGGTCAATGATATCAGCTCCCTCATCCTGCAGTCGCCTGGCAGTTGCTAGAGCCTCATTCGAGCTGGCCACTGAGCCCTTATAGAACGACTCCCGGCTGAGGTTGATGACCCCCATCAGCCGCACGGGCTGAATATCTCCAACCTTCACCCAACCCAACAAGCCTTCAATCACTTTCAACACCACTAGCTCAATGATCCTATTCCCTATTCCGAGAGCCAGAGCAGGATTCCCGTTCTCCTCGCCCGGCGGATCGCCCGGTCGAAGAGGATGAGCCCCAGCAGCAGATATAGCGCGGCCAGAGATAAACCTACAGCCAGATGATGGGGTCCGGGGATAAATATTGACCTGTAATACTCCAGGAAATAGGTCAGAGGGATGGCCCTGGCCAAGACCTGCAGAAAGAATGGGAGGACATCCACCGGATAGTAGATCCCGCTGAAAAGGAGTATCAGACCGCTCAGACTCCAGGCGGCAACATCAGCCTTTTGGCCGAAGGTGAGGATAGAGATGCAGACAGTGATTCCTATGATCGCGGCCATGGAAAAGACACCCGCCAGAAATATCAACGGGGGGATCAGGCCGCCCGCCTGAAACCTGAAATCAAACAGATAGAAGCTGATCGATGCCAGGATGGCAAAGACCACCGATCCCCTCATGATGCCGAAGAACAGGGATCCAAAGATCAGATGGCGGCTATGTATCGGGGCGATGAATGTGTTCTTTATGCTCTTGGACCACATATCAAAGAGGAGGACATAGGCCACATCCATCTGGGCCACCTGGAGAATGGTCAGAGCGATGGAGCCCACCAGGAGAAAGGAGACCATGGACTCATCCACCATCAAAAATCGAGTGAGAAGGCCGATGGAGAGCAGGTTGACCAGGGGCCAGAAGAACAGCTCGAAGAGGGTGAAGACGTTCCTCTTGGAGATCACCCAGTTCTTGTAGGCGGAGGCCAGATACTTGTTCAGCTCACCTTGCCAATTCAAGGAATACGTCCTCCAGATCGGGCTCTTCTATATTGATATCCAGAATTTTAGCATCTTGAAAGCTTTTCAGAATCCTGTCCAGGCTATCCTCGTTACTGTCCATCAGGATTTCCAACTGTCTATCGACCGGTCCCTCAGCTGGCTTTGTCACCTCTATGTCCGCCTGCCCATTCGCCTGTATATCCACTCGCCCATCGACTATTCCGGGTTTGCCCCTGACTGCTATGACCCCCTCCAGAGCTCTCAGGGCATCAAGGTTCGCCAGCCCCCGGTAGGTTATCTTCACCCTCTTTCCCAGTTCGAGGTGGTTTTTCAGGTTCTGAGGGGTATCCAGGGCTGCCACTCTGCCCTTTCTCAGAAAGGCAATTCTATCGCAGAGCAGCTCCGCCTCGGGCATATAGTGGGTGGACATTATAACTGAGATCCCCTCCTCATCATGAATTCTCCTGATCAGATCGTGGGTTTTGGCGGACATGTCCGGGTCCAGGCCGGTGGTCGGCTCGTCCAAAAAAAGGAGACGGGGGTGGTTTAGCATGGCCTTGGCCAGGGACAGGCGCTGCTTTAAGCCGGTGGAGAGGTTCTCGAACTTCACATCCCTGTACTCCCCCAGCTCAAAGGCATCGATCTGGTCCTCGACCGTCCGATTGAGGCCGAGTCCATAAAGGCCGTAGAGCATGCTATAGTGGACGAGGTTCTCTCTTACCGTCAGGCTCCAGGGGAAGTTGGGTTTGGCAGTGCTGATATTGATTATCTTGCGGATCTCTCCCCTGTCCCGTCTGGCATTCAATCCCAGAATGGACAGGCTCCCCTCCTCCGGGTAGATCAGAGTGGAAAATATGGAGATTAGAGTGGTCTTCCCCGAGCCGTTTGGGCCGAGCAGGCCGAAGATCTCTCCTCGATCTATATCCAGAGATATTCCTTCCAGGACCGTCTTGGCAGAGCCAAAGAGGCTCTTATAGCTCTTGCATATCCCCTTAGCCTGGACCGATTTTTCGCTCATCTTCCCGATCTTCTTCTGCATTTCTCTCTTTTTGCCTATAGCCGCTTGATCCTTCTCTTCCGGCCATAAAGAAGCTTTTGTCTGCGCAGGATGATGGCGAGCAGAACAAGAAAGGCCAATAGAGCAATGAAGAGAATGGTCCCACTGGAAATGAGGCGACCCGATCCCTTTAAGCTCAGCTCAAAGGGGAGGACCAGATCCATCTTTTCCGAGCGCAGGCCCATGCCGAGTTGATACTCCTCCTGACTGGCATCTCTATCCACCCCGACCAGGAAGCTGGCGGAGGCCATCTCACCCGGCGACAGGTCTCCTAGAGGAAGGTCTCTGCTTTTCACCCGAAAGGGAGGAGCAGCTATAAGGCTGGCCGAACAGTTCGGGAGGATATCCTCTCCGATGTTCTCCACCGCGATTATTAAAGATCCTTCTTCTCCTGGATAAAGGTGAGACTGCACTCCTGCAATGCGCAGGTCATCCTTATCTCCGAATGCATAGACCCTCAGATTCAGGCTCTGGTTTGATGGCTGGCGGAGGGGAAAGGCCTCGCCATCGCTCACGCTCACGTCCACCTGGCGCACATAATCCACCCTCAAGGGAAGGTCATACCAACCACTGGCCCTCTGATCGATGCTGATGTTGAATTGCAGCTCTTTTGCCTCTCCCGCTGGGAGAATGGCAATATGCTGCACGCCGGAGGTCACCTGAATGGGGCCGGCCGACTGCAAAGCGGCTCTGACATCCATGGCCACGGAGCTGTTCATCTCCTCTCTTTGCTCTTGCAGGATATCGTCGGGGGAATCGCTGCTGCTTATAGGTATCAGCTCCTCGATTCTGCCCTGGTTGGCAATGCTTATTCTCAGGACACCGTCACCTGGCGAGAGTGCGGGATTGGTAGCTGAGGCATTGAGTTGCAGATGGCTGATGGACTTGTAGTGATCATCGGCAAAAAAGATGATATCTTCTGCCTGGCCCAGGCCGACCAGGATCAGCAGAATGCAGATGATCTTCAGCAGCTCCATATGATTTCGGTTGAGTTTGCATCCTTAATTAAGTCTATCTGAAGGCAGCATGCTCCCAAACCAGACAGCTTTTAGATCCAATATCGCTTTTCTGCAATAATTCCGGGAATCCTCATCTGGAATACAGCGTGCTCAGGAAGAAGAATATCGCCGCGGTGAGAATTATCGTGGCGCCTGACGGCACATCCAGCATGTAAGATACTATGAGGCCAACAGTCACGAATATCGATCCCAGAACTGCGGATCCGGCCATGATGGAGGGCAATCCCCTTAGATGCTGCCTGCTTATGGCTCCGGGGATGGTGAGAAGCGCTATTACCATTATGATCCCCACGATCTTGATCAACACCACCACGCTGAAGGCCACCATTGCCAAAAGCAGGAGCCTGAGGCTTTTCACCGGCAGGCCGATGGCCTCCCCGTAGACCGGATCGAAGCTCATTATCAGGAATTCCTTGTAGAGGATATAGATCAGGAGCATTATGGCCAGGGTGAGTCCGGATATCAGCAGCACGTCGTTGATGGTCACAGCCAAAATATTGCCGAAAAGGTAGCCATAAAGGTCTCTGGCATAGCCCTTAGAGAGGGTGAGGAGCATGACTCCCAGGGCCATTCCCGTGGCCATGAAAACCCCGATGGCGGTGTCCTCGGATACCCGTGCCCTCCCACTCACCATTCCTATGCCGACTGCGGTCAATACGGCCGAGCCCACTCCGAATATCAGGGGATCGAAGCCCAGGAAATAGCCCAGACCGATGCCTCCAAAGGCGGCATGAGCTATGCCGTCGCTTATGAAGACTATCTTATTCAAAATGACATAGATCCCGATTATGCCGCAGAGGACGGCGCTCGCCAGGCCCGCGGCCAGGGCCACCCGCATAAAATCGTACTGGAAGAGGTCCAACTGCAACTCAATCATGCTTCCTCAAGACCCGGTGGGGCGTTCCATGGGCAATCATCTCCACCGGACAGCCGTAGGCCTTCTCTATATCTTCGTTCGTTAGCTCCTTTGAGCCATGGTAATAAAGCCTCTGGTTTAGGCAGGCGATTTTGCCCACGTATTTGGATATGGCAGTGATATCGTGTGAGACAAGCACAATGGCTATTCCCATGTCCTGGTTGAGGTGGCAGAGAAGCTCATAAAACTCCGTTTGCTGGGAGGAATCAACGCCCGCTGTGGGCTCGTCTAAGAGGAGAAGCTCTGGATCTGAGACCAAAGAGCGGGCAACAAAGACCCTCTGCTGCTCTCCACCGGAAAGGGCGCCGATCTCCCGGTCAGCCCGATCCTCCATCCCCACCGCTTCCAGGGCGCAATAGGCAGCATTGCGGTCGGCAGGACCGTAACGGCGGAAGAGGCCAGTCCTGCCAAACCTTCCCATCTGGACCACCTCCAGGACCTTGATCGGGAAGTTCTGATCGAAGATGGTCTTCTGGGGTAGGTAGCCCACCCTTCCCCTCGCCGCCTCAGGTTCCAGGCCGAATATTCTGATCCTCCCTTTATCCGGCTTTATAAGACCCAGCATCACCTTGAGAAGGGTGGACTTTCCTCCCCCGTTCGGGCCGATCAAACCCAGGAAGTCCGCCCGTTCCAGCTTCAGGTTTATGTCCTCCAGGATAGCATGCTCTTCCCTGAAGATCCAGAGGTTATCAATGGAGACGATCTCGGCGGTCATTTCAGGCTCTTGGAGATCTCCTCGCCTGTGCGACGCATATTCTGTAGATAGTCATCTGCCAGAGGGTCAAGGACCACAATCGTCGCGTTCATCTCTCTCGCTATTACCTCTGCAGATTTGGGATTGAACTGTGGATCAACGAATATGGTGGTTATATCGTTCTTTTTAGCCATATCGATCAGGCTTGCCAGGTACTGGGGACCGGGCTCTTTCTCCTCCTCCATGATCGGCACCTGGACCAGGCCATAGTCCCGGGCGAGGTAGCTCCAGGCAGGGTGGAAAACGATGAAGGTCTTATTCTCTTTTGCGGCAAAGGTCTGGCTAAATTCTCTGTCCAGCGCTTTCATCTCCTCCAACAGGGCATCTTTATTACGGAGATAATAGTCTCTGTTTGCAGAATCGACCTGGATCAGACCATTGCATATATTGTCCACCTGAATGGCAGCATTCTGCAGAGATAACCAGATGTGCGGATCGGCGTTTCCGCCCTCTTCGCTTAACAGCTCCACTCCCTCAGAGGAGTCCACAACCAACATATCTTCATTGACCAAGAGCGCCTTTTCCATCCAGAACTCAAGGCCCGCACCGTTCATGATATAGATGTCCGCATTGGCGATCTCCTTCATCTGAGAGGGGGTGGGCTCGTAGGTATGGGGCTCGGCTCCAGGCGGGATTATCGTCGCTATTTCGACGTTGTCACCACCGATCAAAGAGATAAGCCCTGCCAGGGGAGAGATGGTCGTGGCGACGGAGATGACATCAGAGCCATTATTCGCGTACTTCTTCAAGCCATTTCCTGTGCCATTAATGGGTAGGGATTCAGCCTGGGAATCTCGGGCATCCTGGATGTCATCATTTGACTGGCTTGCATTCACTGCAATATCGTCTGCTGGCATCTTTTCAGATGGTTCTGTATCCTCGGAGATGCAGCCGGAAAGGATTGCAGCCACTAAGAAAACGATGAGCAACGAGAATTTTTTAAAATTGCTTGACATATTACTCCTTCTTTAGCCTCTTTGCATTGAGATTCTTTCCGATATACTTGGAGCGGGTCTTGCCGCCTTCCCGCCAGTAGCCATACCAGTAAGGTCCGTGCGGGCAGCCTTTGCAGTTCTTGCCGCAGGAGACGCGCTCCAATCGAAAGGTCATCGTCCCGGAGTGTCTCTCCTCTATGACCTCTCTATTGCTGCCCCGATCCCTGGTGGGGCCTATCTTGCTGAGGGGCGCTTCTCTCATGGAGATCATATCAGATAATAGATCCCTGATCTCATAGAGAGTGGAGAGATCCTCTTCTTTCAGGAGATCTCTCAAGGCTTTCGGAATCACGGTTTTTCTTATGTAATTCACTTAATAAAGCTGTTGGCCAATTACATAAGAGATGAGGAAAATGAGAGGGGAAGGAGGAGCATTCTCATGATGTATTCTGCCGCCGATTGGGCGCTTTACGATGAGAAAGTAGATATTCTAGAAGGTGTAGGATTGCGGCTATGAGTGAAGCCCGAGATAGGAAGATGAAGCGTAAACGCAAGTTTGATGAAATGAAGGCCGAAAAAGTATTGAGAGCATGCAGGAGCAGACGGTATATAGAGAATGCTGATAGGTGAGCAATCTCTTTTACTGAATATATTTTGTATTTTATTGTTTTAAAAAAGTATTCTCGGAATGCTTGCCTGTTAGCAGGCCAAATGATCCCTGGCCTCATAGCTGAGATCAAAAAACCTCTTTTTGGCAAAAGCGGATGAGGATCACGAGAGGAGAGGCTCCAAGTATAAAAAAGGAAGGGCTCCTCGCTATTTTGTATGGGTGAACTTCAATCGCTAATTCTCTGTATCTTCTGTGCCTTTTTGTGGTGAACCGCGATGCTCTGACCAAACCACAGAGACAAAGAGGAACAGAGGCCATATTCTCTGACTTAACTCACCCACATAATTCAGCGAAGAGCCAAAGGAAGAAAAAAGGAGAAGCTTAAAATGGTGGACAGGGTTAAACTGGCGGTCTAGATATAGACTGCTGTTCCTGGCTCCACATAGATAGTCTTAGAGCCACCTGCATCGAACCACATGATTTTTGGATAGTTGAACTGGCCATCATAGACTCTCACTTCATGGTTCTGGTTGCCAACTACCTTGAAGCTGAATCTGCCATCCAGAGGATCTCCGCCCGTCCCCTCGGTACCAATATAGACTCCATCCAGGTATACCTGATAGCCGCGCATGCCCTGGGAGACTATTATGGCGGTGGAGTCACCGGCCGTTGGAGCGGCAGTTTGGGTAATTGCCGGTGAGGTGGTTGGGCTTATGGATTGAGCACTCGCGCTCGTTGATTGCGTGGTAGTGATTGCTGGTTGCGCCGTGGCAGATACAGGCGCAGCCGACTGGGTTGGGGGGTAAGCGACGGTCTGTCGCGGATATACCCTCAAAGAGGATCTGGTTTGGGCATATTCGAGGGTTTTCGCCCATTCCTTATTGTATATCTGCCATCCTGTGCCATAAACCGGCGTCCAGCCAGGAGTGGGATAATAGGCCGCAGAATATGTCGAGTATGTGCCATAAGGCAAGCCATAAGGCACGTAATAGACCGATCCATTTGAGCCGTACCAGGTAGCAGTGGGAATGGGATAATCAAGCCACCGCTTAAGGCCAGAAATGGCAGGATCTCCATCATATGGGCCAATTGAACTGACATATCCCCCCACCAGCCAGTCCTGTCCGCCTGTAATGCCCACAAACAAGCATATGCTCAATGCGATTAGATATAGCAAGGTCTTACCATGTATCATATGATCTCACACGATGACATTGGCTCTAATGGAACTTAATACTATCTTTAACTTGTGTTAACATTCTTTAGATGCCATCGGTTGAAAGTCCGAAGATGCCCGTGAATTTATTCATGGGAGTGGTCACTATGATTCCCTGGCGCTATCAGCAGGCAAATGGCGAATAGCAGTGGCCAATAACACAGGCCGATCTGCAAAGGCGATCTCACACCGCCATTTCTTTACTTTTCATATTTTATTAATATTTTATGAATATGGCGTGCGAATGATTGCCATCGCAATCATCTGATCTTTGGCTGCTGCTGGCTGATGCAATGAATCGTCCCCAGCCCCTCCACCATTTCGCGGCAATCGATTCCCACCACCATTCTATCCGGGAAGGCTCCTTGGATTATCTTAAGCGCCTTCTGGTCGTTCTCATTCCTAAATAAGGGAACCAGAACCACATCGTTTCCGATATAGAAGTTGGCATAGCTGGCAGGCAGCCGTCCACTCTCATTTTCCACCAGACCAGGCATGGGCAGCTTGATGACCTTCAGGGGATTTCCATCCTGATCGGTCTCCTGGCAGAGCTGTTCGTAGTTCGCCTTGAGAGGAGCATAGTTCTCATCATCAGGATCCTCCTCGAAGGCACAGAGCACTGTGGTCGGATCGACGAACCTGGCGATGTCGTCCACATGTCCGTCTGTGTCGTCTCCTGCTATCCCCTCCTTCAGCCAGATAACTTTCCTTGCCCCCAAATACTCTTTGAGATAGCTCTCGATCTCCTCCTTATTCAGGCCTGGGTTGCGATTGCGATTGAGGAGGCACTGCTCTGTGGTCAGGACCGTCCCCGAGCCGTTCACATCGATGGATCCGCCCTCCAGGACTATTCCTGGAATGAAGCACTCCATCTTGAGGTCGTCATTTATCAGACAGGGGATTCTGGTGTCTCTCATCAATCCGGGATACTTTTCCCCCCAGGCATTGAAGGTCCAGGCGACCATAGCGATATTATCCATTCCCTTGTTTTCCCCCCGAGATACTACGAATGTTGGGCCATAATCCCGGAACCAGACATCCGCATAATTTATCTGGTGGAATCTGATCCGAAGCAGCTCCACCTTCTCCTCTCTCAGCCGCTCAATAACAGCGCTGAGCATCATCTCGTCTCTGACCAGGAGGTTGACCATCTCGCTCTTATGCATGGCTTTGATGATGGCGATGTATGCGTCCTCCACTTTTTCTATATCGAAGAATGTCTCCTGATCATAGGGCCAGGAGAGCCATATCGCTTCATGCTCTTCCCATTCTGCAGGCATATGAAAGCCCAGCTGCAGGGGCGTATCCACCAGGCAGAGAGCATCCTTCCTATCGACCTCCTCCATCATCGCCTCTCTTGCCTTTATCTGAGGGGCAGGCTCTTTGACCATCTCGATGATGGGCCAGTAAAGATCAGGCCTGCGATTGCGGAAAAAGCCCCATCCCTCCCGGACAGACTTGTTTTTGGCCAGATCCAGGTCAGCCAATAAAACCTCTTCTCTGTCGCCGCTCGCTTTTGCCACGATATTGCCGAATGAGTCAGATACGAAGGAGCTGCCCCAGAAGCTGAGGCTCTCTTCTCTGCCCACCCGGTTGACGGCGGCTACGCATATGCTGTTGGAGATGGCATGGCCCCGCTGCACCGTCTCCCAGGCATCGTGCCAGTCTCCTTCTGCCGGCTCTCCCTGGTCCATGATATTGCCGATGGCGGTGGGATAGAAGATGATCTGGGCTCCGCCCAGGGCTGCCACTCGGGCCGCCTCAGGGAACCATTGATCATAACAGATGAAGACGGCAAACCTGGCATAGCGGGTATCATAGATCCGGATCTCGTCGCCAGGAGAGAAGTAGCTCTGCTCGTAAAAGAGGGGATCATGGGGGATGTGGATCTTGCGGTAGGTCTCCAGAAGGCTGCCGTCATTGTCTATCACCGCGGCGGAGTTAAAGTAGTCGCCCTCTGTTTTTTCATAGATCGGGACTATTATCACTATCTCGTGCTCCCGGGCGAGGATGGAGAAGGCATCTGTGGATTCACCCGGAATTGTCTCCGCCAGATGGGATGCATCCTTTTGATCCCATTGAGGGAAGTAGCGGGTCCGGTAGAGCTCAGGCAGGCAGACGATCTTTGCTCCTTTCTTCGCAGCCTCTTTTATCATCCCGATGGCTTTTTTCAGGTTCAGATCTCTGTCCTCTGAGGCTGTGCTCTGAATCAGTCCTATAGTGACCCTCTCTCTCTCCCTTTCAAGCGCCATTTCAGTCTTCTCCTCTAAGGTGGTCGGCATGCTATTGGAATGCGGAATTTTCTGAGAAGGGATGCGTATTAAAGTATATCAAAGTATCAAAGGATCAGTGTATGTCTCAATATGAGTCGCGCCTCATCATGGCTGAAACAGGCAAGCAACTTGGCGACCAGATGCGATCTGCAAGATCTTCGTCCGAAGCATGCGCCCAAAAACAGGGCCTATGCCATGGGCAAAAGTGGCATATGGTCCGGGCCCCAGCCGCCTCAGTCTGTATAAGCCCAGGGGAGATGGCGGAGTGATGGATTGCTGCCTATTCATTTTATATATTCTACTTCCTCAATATCCTTGAATTCCCGGTCTCCTGTGAGGAACCGGATTTTTAATCTTTTGGAGCAAATATAGCCGAGGCTGTCTATAAGGGAGAGCTTTTTGCCCTTTTTATTATTGGATAACCTGAATCTTGAGGCTTCTAAATAATCGAGATCTTCGGGGCTAATCACCTCGATCCTGCTTCTCAGGAACGAGAGTATATTTATGCTATCCGTTCTCCCAAAATCCCGGTACATGGCATAGGCCAGCTCAAAGATATTGAACTCAGAGGTGATAAGCTCTTTTTGAGAGTATTTTTCGTAGGCGGGATTCCCCTTGAGTATCTCCACCAGTGCATAGGTATCTGCAAATAGCTTAACCATCTGTCTCTCTCAGTTCATCCTTTAAAGACTGCGAATCCAACTTCCAATCCTTCAAGAGACCAAAGATGCCTCTGCTCTTTATTTCTATATCCACTTCCTCGCCTTCCTTCAGATCTAATTTCTCTTGAGGCCTCAAAAGATTATTCTCATAAATCGCTTTCACGATCATACCTGGCACCAAGCTAAACCTGTGGTTTGAGGATAAATATTTGCCCCATCGCTCAACTCATGTTCCGGTCTTTATCTGATTTGCTCCTAATTTTTGCAGTTAAGAGCATCTCATTTTCCTGCTCACAGGAATATCCAGTAGACAAAGACATTCAATGCGGTTAGTGGCACTCCCACCCTGGCGAAATCCAGGAACGTGAGCGTCTCCCCGCTCTTCTCGGCGTTCTGGATGATAATGACGTTGCTTGCCGCCCCCAGGATGAAGAGGTTTCCGGCGATAGTGCTGCCTGCTGCCAGGGCCATCAGATCCTGGGCAGAGGGGTTAATCAGGAGCGGCTGGAATAGGGCGACGAATGGCACATTGGAGATGATCTGGCTCAAAAAGACGCTCAGAGCCAGGATGACGGGAATGGATCCAAAGCCAAGAGAGCTCTCTTCCATCATGCTCTGAAAGAATCCAGATCTCCAGACACTATCCATCAGAACGAACATGGCGGCAAAGAATACCAGGGTGCACCAGTCGATATGCTTCATGATCTCCCATCTTCGACTGCTGAAGAGGATGACGGGCAGGGCAGAGAAGATGGCGATGTAGGTCAGCGAAAAATGTTGGCTGCTCTGAACTGTGACTGCCAGGACCTTGGCCAGAATGAGTATGAGCAGCAGGATAATTGAGATCCGGGAGATATTGGCCAGGGTGGGATCGCTGATGCATTCCTTTGGGATCTCGATGGCCGTCTGCTGGAACTGGCTCTTGTAGAAGAGCCTTAAGAGAAGGTAGGCTAAGAACAGGTTTGCCACTGTTGGAATGAAAAGATACTGGAAGAAGACCAGGAATGGATTTGTCAGGCTGCCGTTGATGGCGATGAGCAGGTTCTGAGGGTTTCCGATGGGGCTCATGGCGCTGCCGGTGGTCACGGCGAAGGCCAGGGTGAGAAGGAGAAGCTTGGGGGAGATCCTCAGGGCCTGGGCCAGGTAGAGCATGAGAGGAGTTCCAATAATAGCTAAAGTGTCGTTCATCAACAGGGCGGAGAGAAAGCCCATGGCGAAGAGGATGAGGAGCAGGAGCTGGTCTAAGTTCTTTGCCCGGCAGAAGATGCGGTTGAAGAGATGAAATAGGTAGCCGCTCTCACGCATCGCCTCTCCGATCACGAACATCCCGGCCAGGAATATCATCACATCTGGGTTTATGGCACTAGCTGCATCCACGGGCGAGATCTCTCCCGAGAGAAGGACCAAGAGGGCGCCAAGGAGCATTATCTGCCAGATCTGGAGCTTGAACTCACCCAGCTGTCTGATGGCGATGAGGAGAAGGACCAGAGCTAACGCTATGGTGGAAATATTTATGGCATCGAGCATTCAGGATCCTGAGCCTTCCGGGCGGCGGATATAGATGGCAACCTTATGGACCTTCTCTCCTCGCTCAGACAGAAACAGGATCTGGTTTTATGCCTGGTTATTATAGTTTTTGGCCTACTGAATCTAGATCCCAATCTTTAAAGTGCTATCTGCAGCGCTTATCTTCCCAGCGCCGATATCCCCCTGAACCTCTCCACTGCCTCCACTATGCTCTCCGCCACATATTCCACCTCATCAAGAGTGTTGGACATCCCCAGGGTGATCCTGAGGGAGCCGTGGCATTCCTCGGCTTTGAGGCCCAGGGACATGAGCACGTGGCTTGGCTCTAGCTTGTGAGACGAGCAGGCGGAGCCTGTGGAAACGCATATCCCTTTGGAGTCCAAGAAGAGCAGAAGCGACTCGCCCTCCACGTATTTGAATCCGAAGTTCAGGTTGCCTGGAAGCCTCTTTTTCATAGTACCATTTATCCAGGCATCCTTGACCTTGCCTAAGACCAGCTCTGCCAGGCGGTCGCGCAGGCCTGCCAGTCTCTCCGCCTCTCGGGGCATATCCCTCTCTGCCAGCTCTGCCGCTCTTGCCAGGCCCACAATTCCGGATATGTTCTCCGTTCCCGATCTGAGGCGGCGCTCGTGGCCCCCTCCCTGGATGATGCTCTCAAGCTTTGTGCCTTTGCGGATGTATAGAGCCCCCACTCCTTTCGGCCCGTAGAGCTTATGCGCGGAGAGGGATAGCAGATCGACCCCGAGGTCATCTACATTGACCGGTATCTTGCCCACGCTCTGCACGGCATCGGAATGAAGGTAGATGTCCCTCTCCGCCGCCAGACGGCCGATCTCCTCCAGGGGCTGGATGGTTCCCACCTCGTTGTTGGCGTGCATCACAGAGATGAGGATGGTATCCGGTCGGATGGAGGCCTCCAGAGTGGAGAGCTCGACCAGCCCCTCCCCGGTTACGGGCAGGTAGGTAACCTCAAATCCCTCTTTTTCCAGGGCCCGGCAGGTCTCCAGGATTGCAGGATGCTCGATTTGGGTGGTGATGATATGCTTTCCAAGCTTTCGATTTTTGCGGGCTATGCCCTTAAGAGCCAGGTTATCTGACTCCGTTCCCCCGGAGGTGAAGATGATCTCCTCAGCTCTCGCCCCCAGCAGGGCAGCTACCTTCTCCCTTGAGTCCTCCAAAGCCTCCTTGGCCTCCCGGCCTGATCGGTGCAGGCTGGAGGCATTGCCGAATTTCTCCCCAAAATAGGGCAGCATGGCTGCCAGCACCTCTGGCGCCACTGGGGTGGTGGCGGAATGGTCCATGTAAATGCGCTTCATCCATTTTTCTATTGAGAGCTGAGGGTAAATAGATGGCGAACTCAAACGCGAAACTATAAGTACGCTGCCGGGGGACTGCAGGATATGGACATATCCATTCCCCTATTTTCAACTCCGCTCTTGATCGCTGCCGCCCTGATAGGCCTTGGATTTCTGATCTATCCCTTCTCGGCGAGGCTGGGGGTAGTGAGCATTGGTGCGGGCACAGCCATAATGGGGACTGTGGTCCTATTTGATCTGCCCAATGGATTTGCAATCGAGAGCCTGGTGCTATTCGGATTCACCGTGGTGGTCGGGATCTGGATGATGTATGTGGGAGTGAAAAACGGCTGATAGAGTTCGGGCCTAAGGGAGCATGCAGCCGATATTTCGTAGGGATGGAGCCGGATCTCATTCAGTGGGAAACCCTTATATGCCACTTCTGCATCCTAACGAACGCTGCGCGGGGCCATAGGGTAGCCTGGTATCCTACAGGACTGGGGGTCCTGTGACCGGCGTTCAAATCGCCGTGGCCCCATAAAATGTCTTTGCGTATTTTGTATATGTGGACTTGAATCGCAAATTCTCTGCATCTTTTCGCCTTTGTGGTGAACTGCGATCTTCTGACCCAACCACATAGAGCCCATGATCATCAGGCGGGGATCATGCCCAAAGCATCCCTCTTTAAGAATTGACTATGCTCTTCCCCTGATAATTCTTCAATATGACGAGTCACAGAAAAGAGTCTCTATTTTAGTGCTATCTGCGAGATGAACAAGTGGTCAATTCCCGTATCATTGCTGCTCTATCTTTCAGCCGGGCGAGGACTTCCCCTCTATTCGACCCCTTTGTCAGGATGGAGAGAATCGGATCGTCTCTTTCAATTCTCGAGCCAGGACGGGGGACATCCGCCGTCCAGGGAAAGAGCAGGCTCTCTTTGATCTCCATGGAGCATGGCGCATAGATTATTGCCCTCCCGGCAGTGCACTTGATGGCTGGCCTTGAGGGAAGCAATCCCCGAAAGGAGTTCAGATGAGCCTCGAATACATTGATGCCTGTGGCACACTCCACTGTGTCCAGGCTCCCCTGGAAGCGGCAGTTGACCTCCACCACCACCGGCCCCTCCTCAGTGAGAAGGAAGTCGACCCCATTGCTTCCCAAGAGGCCCAGTCGCGCAACAATCCTCTCCGCCATGTTCGCTATATCGTTCTTGGGCAACGGCTCCAGAGGGGTGATATTGCCGCAATAGCGAAAGCCCTTGGCTCCAGTCCAGCTCTCTCCGATCAGCTGCTCGTTTGCCGCCAGCGCGCGCGCATCTTTCCCGTCGCCGATGACCGAGACGCTCGCCGCCCGGCCAGAAACGACCTCCTGGGCGATCAACCCCTCTTCCCATTCTAGCCTTGAGCTGTCCTCTGCGATTCTGCAGCCCACCCCGCCTGCCCCCTGCCTGGGCTTTACCATGACCGGAAAGTTCAGGTCCTCCGCCGAGGTTTCCGTCCTGATGAAGGGAAAGCCATTCTTCTCCAACCAGCGGGCCTGATAGAGCTTATCTGAGATCCTGGCGGTCTTCTCGGCAGGATTATTGAGCACCGGCAACCCTTTGACCCTGGCCACCTCAAGTCCCGGTCCCAGGACGACAGCATCGGGAAGGACTCTCTCGACGTGCTCGGAGATCAACTCATCGATTCTGTCCGCACCACCGGGATCATCCATCCCATCCCTGGACAAGAGCGCCATATCCTCGGCACAGCTCTCCAGGTCCAGGTCGCAGTAGCCATCGACGGCATAAACCTCATGCCCCGCCCGTCTGGCGGAGCAGGCGATATGCCGAATGTTGATTCCAATTATCAGAAGCTTCATCCTATCTGACTCTCATAAGATCGTCATCACCATGAGAGGAGGCTGGTGTCTGCACCAGGGGCGATTTGGTCATCATCCTCGTCCAAACCATCATCTGCAGCCTCATTCCCATACTCGCTCTTCTCATCTCCGCCTTCTTCATCCTTGGAGCTGAATTCCGGATAGATGACCTCCTTCCCCCGAGAGGAGGGCACTATCTTCAGCCCCCCCTCAAACTCCCGGCCCAGCTCCTCGCCCTGAAAAAGCCGGTCTAAGAATACCGCCAGCGCCGCCACCTCGGAATGGGGCTGGTTGCCCACAGCCACATTCCAGTCCGCCAACTGATACACCTCTGCCGGAACCTTCTCCGCCCCCACCACGATCAGTATATCCTCGCTCTTGCGGATCTCATCGATCACATCGGGCAGATTCGAGCCGTACATGGTGAGGTGAACCACCTGACCACCGCTTTCCTTCCAGCGAACGATCTCTCCCTTCCATGACGCATTCGGGGTGAGACGGAAGGCCCCTCCCCACCGCCTGGCTGCATCATTCAGGCTCTCCTCCACATGGGCATCGCGACCGCAAAGAAGCATCCCCTCCGCTCCAAAAGCCCGGGCGACCAGGCCCACATGGGTGGTGATCCTCTTATCCCTCTCCGGTCTATGCCCCAGACGCAAAACCACTGCTCGCACGGGCCAAAAGAATATGGTCTCCCTTATTTAGAGCCTTCCAGGATCCTGCTATCTCGTGCCCGAAACCGGGAACATCCCGAAGCTATAAATTCCTCCAAAACATCCCAAGAGCGATGAATCAGTGTGAGAGATGCCAGGGCCGTGGAGTGCTCACGGTTGGAGAGAAGCCCTGCCCCAACTGCAATGGCAAGGGAACGACCGAGTCCATCTCCCTGGGAGAGGCATCAGATAAGGACATGAAGTCTCTGATCGAGAGCGGCTCGGCGAAATGCAGCGTCTGTCAGGGTAGCGGCAAGATTCCGATCACCGAGATCTGCCCTGATTGCCATGGTCTTGGCCGGGAATACCTGTGCGTGGTCTGCAAGACAAAGCTGGACAGCAAAAAAGAGCTGTGCGAGCGTTGTGCCAAAAAGCCGCTGGTCCACATCCTCGATCCGGCCTGCGACATCAGAGATATCTCCGTGGGGGAGATCTACCAGGGCAAGGTCTCCGGTCTGGCAAACTTCGGGGCTTTTGTCGATCTATCCGATTCTGTGCGCGGCCTGGCCCACAACAAATATCTCAAGAGTCGGCCGGAAGCTGGCGACGCCATCATGGTGACGGTGAGAAACATCCTGCCTAATGGCAACATAGAGCTTGAGCCAGCAGAGCTGAAGGAGTACAACACCGTCGAAGTGGAAAAGGACCTTCCTCTATCCAAGGCATCTGATCTGCACAGCCAGGTGGGCAAGACGGTCATGATCAAGGGAGAGGTGATCCAGGTCAAGCAGACCGGCGGTCCGACCATCTTCACCCTGGCCGACGACAGCGGCCTGGTCTTCTGCGCTGCCTTCGAACGGGCCGGAGTGCGAGCGTACGCTGATATTGATAGCGATATGATGGTCCGGGTCATCGGCGAGGTCAGCCTGCGCAATAACCAGGTTCAGGTGGAGATAAAATCCATGAAACGCCTCTGGGGAGGCGATGCCTCGGTAGTTAAAGACCAGATAGAGAAGGCCATTGACCTCCGGGCCGAGCCGGCCCAGACGGAGTTTTTGGTCAAAAGCGAGATCTTGGACCGGCTGCGTCCGGCGATGAAGGCGGTGGCCAAAGAGATCCGCCGCGCCGTCCTCAAGTCCCGGCCCATTGTGGTCCGCCATCATGCCGACGCTGATGGTATTTCCGCTGCAGTGGCCATTGAGATGGCCATCCTTCCCCTGATTGCCGAGGTCAGCGGCCCGGATGCCGAGTACCACAACTACCGCCGCGCCCCCAGCAAAGCCCCATTTTACGAGCTGGAGGATGTAACCAAGGACCTGACATTTGCCCTGGAGGATCAGAGCCGGCACGGTCAGAAGATGCCTCTGATCGTTCTGATGGACAACGGCTCTACCGAGGAGGATGTTCCCGCCATGCGCCAGGCCCAGGTTTACGGCCTGGAGATGCTGGTGGTCGACCATCACCATCCCCACAAGATCGTAGACCAGTTCCTGGTGGCCCATGTCAATCCCGCCCACGCCGGAGGGGACTTCGGCCTGACCACGGGCATGCTGGCCACGGAGATCGCCCGCATGATCCATCCCGAGGTCGAGAACAAGATCCGTCATTTTCCGGCTGTATCCGCGGTGGGCGACCGCAGCGAGGCCCCGGAGGCTGATCTATACATCCGCCTGGTCGAGGACAGGTTCCCGAGAGATGACCTCAAAAAGATCGCCCTCGCTTTAGACTATGAGGCCTTCTGGCAGCGCTTCAACGATGGACGGGGGCTGATAAACGACATCCTGTGCCTGGGAAGGCTTGACCGGCACCAGAAGATCGTCGAGCTTCTCTGCGAGCAGGCCAATGCTGCCATAGACGAGCAGCTCCGGGCGAGCATGGGCAATGTCAAGAGCACAAAGCTTCCCAATGGCATCATCATGAACGTCCTGGATGTGGAGAACTTCGCCCATAAGTTCACCTTCCCCCCGCCTGGCAAGACCTCAGGCGAGGTGCACGACCGACTATGCCAGAAATATGATGGAAAGCCGGTGGTCACTATCGGCTATGGCCCGGATTTTGCAGTGTTGCGCAGCCGGGGAGTGAGGATGAACATCCCCCAGATGGTTAAAGAGCTGATGGAGGAGATCCCCAATGGAGGGGTCTCAGGAGGAGGTCATCTCGTCGTTGGTTCCATCAAGTTCGTAGGTGGGATGAGAAAAGAGGTCCTGGCGAAGCTGGCAGAGAAGATCGCTGCCTGCTCGGTGGATGAGGTTCCGCTGAAGGCTCCCGCATTGGGTGCAGAGGCAATTTGATCCTCCTCATCCTGAATATCATCGGCATCTTTTCTCTATAATATCCCTTTATCCTCCAAAAGTCCTTTCTATGAGGCCCCTTCCTTTATCTTTGACATAGCTGTGCATGACCTCCTGGAGCATAGCTACGAACTGATCCTGGCTAAAGTTGAGCTGCGAGGCCAGCCGCTCCACCACCGGCTCGATGTTCTTGACCTCATCGCTATTGATGCTTCTCAAGACCACTGCAGATAAAGCCATGAGGCGGAGCCCTTCCTGGATCCTGTCCATCTGCACCGCCAGGGCGCCGAGCTGAAAGAGCGCTCCTGCCTCACCCGCCTGATCTTTCAGTTCCTGATAGACCTGCAAAGCCTCCCGGAAATGCTCCGCGGCCATTTCCATCTCCCCTGCCTGAGAGCTGATCATTCCCAATCCATGCAGGCTGGCGGCCATCCCTTTGCGGTCGCCCAGATCCCTGGTGATGGCCAGGGCACAATCAAGCTCCTCTGTTGCCCGAGCAAGCTCTCCGGTCTCCCGGTCAACATCGGCCAGATAAAAGAGCAGTACCGCCTCACCTGCTCGATCTTTTGCCTCTCTGGCCAGCTCCAGGGATCGGGCCAGCCTGGGCCAGGCAGAATCGTAGTGGCCTTGCATCATATCGATATTCGCCATCTCCTGCAAGACCGCAGCCTCCCCCATCCTATCTCCCAGATCCTCAAGGATCCGGGCAGCCCTCTCCAGCTTATCTTTAGCCGCAGAGCCGCTCTTCCGTGACATATCAATGGAGGCCAGAGCCTGCAGAACTGCTGCCTCTCCCCGCTGGTCTTTCTGGCCCAGATGAATCTGTAGAGCTTTCTCTAAGCTCTCCTCAGCCAGATCATACTCTCCCCGGCCAAGCTGGATCATGCCCAGCCCTTGATAGCTGAAGGCATCCGGAGCCATATCCAGGGCCTTTTTGTACCACTGGGCAGCATTCTCAAGATCCATCTGATGAGCATAGGCCTGGGCGATCCAATTCATTGAATCCTTGTCCGGCTCCAGCTCCAGTATCTCTCTGTTCAGCCTTATCAGCTCGGTGTAGTATCCCCTCCGATCCAGGTAGCTGCTGATCCTGGCGGTCACCCTCCTCGCCTCAGCCAGGTCGCCGGCCTCCAGATAGTGCCCCCGCGCCTCTAAGAGGCCGTCCAGACGGAACAAGAAAAGCTCCGGGGAGCGGCCCGATTCCGCCATCTCCTCCAGAAATCGGCCTGCCCTCTTATGAGCCTCTCTTATCTCCTCCGGGCTCAACCCCTCTCGAAGGGCAGGGCGAGCGGAGGAATGAACCGCCCACAGATTGCCGGTCTTATAGCAGAGCGACAGCTCCTCCCAGAGGGGCAAGCTCTCGGCTATGCTCTCCAGATCGGTCCCGGCTGCGGCTGTAAAGCCTGCCGGGCTCATTGCTACATCGTAGACCGCTATGCGTTGGAGGGCCAGGAGAGACTCGGGGCTGAGGCACTCGGCGAGCCTAGCCAGGGGATCGACATCTTTTGGCAGCCCTCTGGCCAGAGCGCTGCGGATCTGCTCTAATTTAGACGGATCTCTCTCGTAGAGGGAATAGAGGTCCGACAGGGCATCGAATGCGATCTCGCCTTTGCGGTAGCCATCAGCTATAATTCTATCCTGGAGCATGAACCTCAGGAAAGCTGCTTGAGAGAGCCGATCCAGCTTCCAGTTTCTAGCCAGACGGGGCAGAATGGAGGCATCCGCAGGGACCTTTTGTGAGGAGATGATCGCCCGGCTGGAATGGAGGCCTTTAGTCATCTGATGGAAAAGCTCGCCAAGATGAGGATCCGAGATCCTGCCCGTCTTCTCCTCAAGATCGAGGTCATCCCAGAATATGAGTATGCGGTTGGATCGGAGAAGCTCCATCAAAACAGCCAGCCTCTCATTAACCGGGAGCGATGAATCTAAGAGCCTCTTTGTCCCCTCCAGTCCTTGATACTCTCCTGCCGCTGCCAGCTGCAGGCCTGCTGCTTCTATCAGTCGGGCAGAGCTTATGGGGTTGTGGGCAGTGCCTCCCAGAGGCAGCACAAAGTAGCCTGATGCGGCCAGCATTCTGGCCAGGAAATTGGCAAGAGCGCTCTTCCCTCGGCCAAGCTCGCCAGTGATGATCAGAGCGTTGACCGCACCCTGTCTCAAATCGGGATAGAGTCGAAGCAAATCTTTTCTTCTGTCAAGAAAACCCCTGGCATGTCCTTCCGTCATCCCAGGCATTGGAGGAAGCTCTTGGTATCTTGTTTTTATCTCCTCTCTCTTCTTATTGGGATCGAAGAGACCTGTTGGCTCTCTGACGGCATAAATAAAGGGATAGGCCTGTATCGCTCCCTTCTTCTCCTCCTTTTCTTCCAAGCCTTCTTTCAGCATCCTCTGCCCGGTCCTCCATATGGCTTCATCTGCAGATGCGCCCAGGGAAAGAGAGCGAACGATCTCCTGAGGGGCGACGGTACCATTCCAGGCTACAGCCATGAGCAGATCTTCTGCCAGCCTCTGGCAGAGAAGCTCCCTGGCAGGGTCAGGGCCATTCCCTTCCCCTCCAATAATTATGCACTCAACCCCGCCACTCTTCAGAACGGGAGCTATCTCCTCTGCAGATCTCAGGTCAAGCTTGCCCGCAGGATCCATGAAGGCTAGCCTTGCCTCTCCCCCGGAGACTTCGCCGGACAGTTTTGCCTCACCGGAAAGGTATACCAGATGAGGCTGAAAAGACTCAATGCTGCTTTTCAGCTCCTCGAAGGAGGCGGTCTCGCCCATCTCCAGGTGGATATCTAATCCCTGCACCGCCTTGAGAAGGGACAGCTCCTCCTCCTCAAAATGCTGCAGATTGGTGGAGAAAAAGAGCATTCTCAAGGGGCCTCTTCTCAGTTCAGAGGGCTGAGAGAGAAATGGTGCAGGAAGGGATGAGCTGGCGGGCCGGCCACCTTCCATTGGCACGCGCAGGACGGCAAAATCCGGGGATGAGCCATCGGCCATATCCTCAAATCCCGGAAGGCGGAGAAGCTCCCAGGGGAGCAGCAGGATCTGGGGTATGCTCGATACCACAATCAGCCGTCCCCCAGATAGGATCTTCGGCCCCAGCTCCTGCCAGCCCGGCTGAAAAAATAGGCGGAAGATGCTCTCGCCCAGGAGATGAAGGTAGCTATTCTTCCCTTTTTTGCCGTTAGAAAAGAAAGACGCATACTGAGAGGATATCTCTCTGGCCTCCATAGCCTCAACCGGGTTGAGCCGTCTGTTCATGACCACCTCCCCGTCCACTGCTATTCTTATTTCAAAGGCCCTGGCGGCAGCAGTGCCCGTCTCCCAAATCTCAATGATAGTATCCTTTTGCATTCATGGATGATATGGCTGGATGCGATATATAATTTCTCAGCCTGCAGTTGGCTGCACAATATAAATCCGCATCAGGAGTTATCCTTTTCACGATTCCTTCTCCAATTGGTTTATCGAAAAACATGGGCGATCTGCAATTGATCGTAGCTCATGCTATTTTAGACGTGCATATGCTTAGAAATATTTTAATAGTATTAGGATTACCATAAAGGCTCAGGGATTGGATAAAATAAGCAGATATTCAGATCGAATCGACTATGAGACGGCGCGATAGGATCGGAGAACTTTAATCATTATGCGGTGGTTGAGATGATGACGATACTCTTGAAAGATCTGGGAATGAAATCAAAGAACGGCGAGAAGACAAAAGGAATGGGCTGGCGACCAGAGCTTCCGGACTTAAGAGACTATACCTTCCAGACAAAGGAGGTAGCAGATATCCTCGGCCCTCTTAAGCTTTCCAAAGTGGCGGTCTCCACCCTTCCCACATCGGTTGATCTCAGAAAATGGTTCCCACCGATAGAGGATCAAGGCGACCTGGGCTCATGCACTGCAAACGCTGGCGTAGGAGTCTTTGAGTATTTCGAGCGAAGGGCATTCGGAGAGCATATCGATGCCTCGAGGCTGTTTCTCTATAAGGTGACGAGAAATTTGATGCAGGAGAGAGGAGATACTGGTGCTTATATCCGGACGACCATGGGAGCGATGGCACTATTTGGCGTCCCACCGGAGAGATACTGGCCATACGATATATCAAAGTTCGATGAGGAGCCCTCAGCATTCCTCTTCGGTTTCGCGGACAATTACAAAGCTCTCAAGTATGTGAACCTCGATCCGCCCGGAACCACCCCCACCAAGCTTCTGTCTAACATCAAGACGAATATAGCGGCGGGAATTCCCTCAATATTCGGATTCACTGTTTACGATTCGATCAGCCAGGCTGGAAGCACCGGCAAGATCCCCTATCCCTGCAGCAATGAAAGCGTGCAAGGCGGCCATGCTATAATTGCAGTGGGCTATGATGACAAGATGAAGATCAAGAACAGCAATTGCGGTGCCGAGACCACCGGTGCTCTCATGATAAGAAACTCCTGGGGAGAGCTATGGGGCGACGAGGGATATGGATGGTTGCCATATGATTATGTTCTGACCGGACTGGCTGATGATTGGTGGACTCTCATAAAGGGATCATGGATTGAGACCGGGCAGTTTGAGTATGTATAATATAGAAAGATATTTCCCTTTTTAGCGCCTATTATCACTGGTGATCCAATGAACGCGAGCTTGAACGTGGAGTTCACCTTATCGCTCGAATCGAATCCCACTACCGGTTATGTATGGGAGGCAACATTCGACAGAGCCTTTCTTGAGCTGAAGAAAAAGGAATTCAAAGAATCCGATGGAGAATCGGTTGGATCCGGCGGAATAGAGACATTAACCTTTGTCCCGATCAAGGCAGGAAGGACAGAGATAACCATGGTTCACAAGAGGCAGTGGGAGAATATCCCTCTGGAAAGAAGATCATTCCCAATCCAGATCACAAAGTGAAAGACAGCAGCGGAATCGCATCACAAAGGCGATCTCGAAATGGAAAGGTTCCGCTACGAAGACCGCCTTCGTAAGGATCATGCCTGTTTTGGGCGATCGGTTTAAATACAGTGAGCTTGAACGGAGTTCGGATTAATATTATCTCGGAGGATGTTTATTGGCTAGAAGATCGCAGAGAAAGGCTGATAGCAGAAAGGCCAAACAGTGGTATAAGGTTGTAAGTCCGGAGATGTTCGGAAGGGTTCCCTTTGGAGAGACGATCGCCAACGATCCCGAGAGGATTGTGGGAAGGATCATCGAGACCACCTTAGGAGACCTCACCAACAACTTCTCCAAGCAGAATACCAAGCTAAAGTTCAGAGTGGACCGTGTAGCTGGTGACTCGGCATATACGAAGTTCCTGGGCCATGAGATGACCACAGATTATGTGCGCTCTCTGGTCAAGAGAAGAACCTCTCGCATTGATTCCATCGTAGATGTAACCACGACCGACGGCTACACCGTCAGGATCAAGCCCAGCTGCTTTACAGTTAAAAGGGCACGGGCAAACCAGGTCAAGTGCATTAGAGATCTCTCAAAGAGCGTCGTCATGGAGAGGTCGAAGAACCTGGACTTAAATCAGCTGATCCAGGATGTGGTGGGTGGAAAGATCTCTCTGGACATTTATAAGGAAGCCAAGGTGATCTACCCCTTGAGAAGGGTAGAGGTACGAAAGACTGAGATCAGAACTGAGCCCGCATTGTCTGTGCCTGAGCCAGCGGCACCAGCTGCTCCGCCGGCATCATCCTGAGGCTTATTGTGGCCAGATCCATCTTGGATCTATGATTCAATCGGATCGAATCTGCATCAGCTTGGCGCCCCTCTTGTACATTGCGGGAAGGGCGCTGGCTTGAGAATTTCTCGGCCATAAGTGTGGTCAGCTTTGCTTTTATTCTGATAAAGACATCTTCTATAGAAGAAGATATATTCCACTAAGGGATCATTCGTTTCATGAAGCTGGTCATCATATTGGCAATATGCCTTGCCCTTTTCTCGGCAGGGTGCATGGAGAAGGAAGACAGTGGCGGCGCAAAAGACAGCGCCGCAGGGGCCTCAGAGCCAGTTGGACATGCTGACACTGAAATGATAAAAGTGACCATTACCTCACCTGATGCCGGGCAGATCATCAAGGGTGATGAGGATATAAGCTTTGAAGGCTCTGCAAAAGGTGGCGAAGGAGATCTGAGCTACGAATGGAGCTCGAGCATTGATGGAAAGCTGTCCACCAGCCGGTCCTTCAAGCAGAATCCAATAGAGCTTGAAAAGGGTGGACATATCATCATTCTCAAGGCCATGGATGAGAGCGGCAAATCCGGACAGGGCAGCGTCCAGGTCGAGGTGATGTAGGGCTACAGTTCCAGGGGCTTTTCTAGAGCGCTGCCTTGGATAGGGATTCCCTGCAATGGCAGGATCTTTTTTCATCCAGCTTTAAAGCCGCCTGATAAATTATCTCCCGGACATCCTGATGGCACTTTTTCACCTGCTCAGGGATATCGCTGGCGGAAAGGCTCTCAGATTCCCCCATTCCGGCGGCGGGATTGGTGATAATGCAGATAGAAGCATAGCACAGTTCAGCCTCCCTGGCCAGAGCTACCTCTGGATAGCCGGTCATACCCACTACATCCCCGAACTGGCGCATCATTCTGATCTGGCCAGGCGTCTCAAGATGGGGGCCTTCAGCGCAGACGTAGACTCCTTCCGAGGTCTCCAGATCAAGCGACTTCGCAGCTGCAAGAAGATGGCCTCGGAGATGGGGGCAGTAGGCTTCGCTCAGGTCTATATGCACCGCTCGGTCCTCATAGAATGTGTTGGACCGGCATTTGGTGAACTCGACAAAATCATAAGGGAAAAAGAAGCTTCCCACGGGCTGAGATGCCATTGCTCCTACGCTATTGACCGATATGACCCATTGAGCGCCAATCTTCTTGGCGGCAGATATGATGGCCCGGTAGTCTACCTTATGAGGCGGCAGGTGCCCTGTGCCATGGCGGGGGATGAAGGCGAGCCTCTGGCTCTTTATTCCGCTGCGAAAGGCAGGGACGGGACCGTAAGCTGTATCCACTTCATCTGCTATCCCCTCCAGGGTGAAGCCCACTCCGCCGATGACGGCGATTTCTGCATCCATGAGTTGAGCTGCTCTTCAAACTTAAACTACCTTTCTGTAGAATCTATACTGGGGGCATGAGCGGGGGCCGGAAGACGCCCTTCTCGGTTATCAGTGCAGAGACAAGCTCCAGAGGAGTGGCATCGAATGCCGGATTGTAGACGTTTATTCCCAGGGGTGCCAGGCGCACTCCGGCCAGGGTGCAGATCTCCTCAGGATCACGTTCCTCTATTGTGATGTCCTCCTCGCCATAAATCCGGTCAAAGGTGGAGAGGGGTGCGGCCACATAAAAGGGAATCTTGTGGTGTTTGGCCAGGACGGCATGATTGTAGGTCCCGATCTTATTGAAGACCACATCCCTGGTTATGCGGTCTGCTCCCACAATTACCTTGTCGATCTTCCCTCTGCGCATCAGGCTGCCGGACATGCTCTCACAGATCAGGGTTACGGGGATTTTATCCTCTGCCAATTCCCAGGCGGTCAGGCGGGAGCCCTGGTGCAGAGGTCGGGTCTCGCAGGCGTAGACCTCTATTTTTTTTCCGGCCTCAACCGCGGAGCGCACAACTCCCAGAGCAGTTCCCCAGCCTACACAGGCCAGCCTTCCGGCATTGCAGTGGGTGAGAATGGTGTCCCCGTCCTCCAAGAGCTTTGCTCCGTTCTTTCCTATGGCCCGATTGACCCGGATGTCCTCCTCGGCGATCCCCTCTGCCGATCGTAGCGCTGCCTCACGAATCTCTTCAGTGCTCTCCCCCCCTCTGGCCGCCTGCAGGGCTCTGTCCACACCCCAGGAGAGGTTTATCGCCGTGGGCCGTGAGTTCCGGATCATATCGGCGGCCATCTCCAGCTCGGCGATCATATCGAAAGCGTTGGTGGCATGGGATCTTTCTGCAGCCAGAGCGATGCTGTAAGCACCGGCGGCTCCCAGAGCAGGGGCGCCGCGAACGGAAAGAGACTTTATAGCGGCTACCAGCTGTCTTATGCTCTCGATCTTCAGGGGAACAAGCTTTAGAGGAAGCTGGGTCTGATCGATAAGCCAGAGGCCTTCATCCCACCAGATGGTCTTGGGCTCGGGTATGCACAAAGGAAGTTCACCAGATAGTAGATGTACATACTGGTATTATTATTTTTTGCTTGCTCCTGTGCAAGATTAGAGTGCTTTTCTCTCCTTAAAAGTATCAGTCCGGTATGAAACCCTCTTCTGCCGCAATCTTCTGTCCCTTTGGCCCCAGGATGAAATCGATGAATGCCCTGGCTCCAGGAGTAGGGTCGCCGAATGTATAGAAGTAGAGGTTCCTTTTGAGCTCATAAAAATCCAACTTTATGTTCTCATAGCTGGGCACGATGCCGTTGAAGGCTATCCCCTGGACGCCTCCTCCCAAATAATTGAATCCCAGGTAGCCTATGGCCCTATCGCTTCCGGAAATTGCCGTCTTGACCTCTGCTCCGCTGTAGGCCACGGTATCGACTCCAGGGCTTTCTGTCCCTATGTCCCCTATCACCGCTTCATTGAAGTCGTCTCTTGTGCCCGAGCCGTATTCTCTGGAAATAACATAGATATCCTTATCCGGTCCTCCCACCTCATTCCAGTTAGTGATCTCACCGGAATAGATCCTCATAACCTGATCCCTGCTCAGGTCCCGTACTCCTTCCTGGTATATCTCATCGCTTACGGCAATGCTGATGCCGTCCATGCCGATCTTGAACTCCTGGAAGCTGTCCCCGAACATCTGTTTTTCTTCCTCAGTTATAGCCCGCGAAGCCATGGCTATATCGTACTTGCGCTCCACAATGCCCAAAATTCCCGCGCCGGTTCCACCTGCCGTGACACTGACCAAATAATCATTCTGCTCGAGATTGAATACCTCTGCAGCAGCCTCGGCCAGCGGCATCACTGTTGAGGATCCCATGATTGTGACATCTTCCGGTAGTGCCTCACAGGGCGAGAGGGATACAAATGAGAGACAAACCAGCAAGATTATAATTATTTTTGTAATTAACCCCACCACTCGAGAATTATCCGGCCAGATATGTAAGCCTATCGTCATAGCTCAATCCGATCGTTGCCACACCATATAATTAAATTAAGGCGACTGTATCTTGCTTTTATACCGAAACTGTAATCAACGAGATCATATAACAAAAATTTCATGAATTTGAGCCCATGGAACTCCTGGCCAGACAGGAGCTTTTGGTGGAGGTATTGAGTTGGATACGATAATAGAAGCCCATTCAATTCCTGCATACGATGCAATAGAGGCATTGAAGGCAAACACCGAAGGCGGACTGGGAAAGGACGAGGTTGCAGAAAGGTTGAGGATCTATGGGCCGAACAGCCTTCCCAAACCGAAGCCGACGAGCATTGCGGTCTATTTTCTCCGCCAATTTTACAGTCCCCTGATATACATTCTCCTCCTGGCAGCCGCTATCTCCCTGTTGCTTGGAGACTGGCAGGAGAGCATATTTATCATGATTGTGCTGCTGCTCAACTCAATCATTGGCACCATCCAGGAGTACTCAGCCGAGAAGAGCGCTGAAGCATTGAAGAATATGGTCCGAACCAAGACCCGGGTGATCCGGGATGGCGAGGAGTTCGAGATAGACTCTGAGGAGCTTGTTCCCGGCGATATAGTCCTCCTGGAGTCAGGAGGAAAGGTTCCAGCCGATATCAGACTGATAGAGGTCCAGGATCTGGTGGTGGACGAGTCTCTGCTCACCGGAGAGTCGATACCAGATGCCAAAGACCCCGATCTGATTCTCGATCGGAGAACCCCACTGGGCGATAGGGAGAACATGGCCTTTGCCGGCACCATTGTAGTATCAGGGAGGGGTAGAGGTGTCGCAGTCGCCACCGCCTCGAATACCGCAGTAGGAGGTCTGGCAGCGTCTCTGGCTGGCAAGCCCGAGACCAAGCCTCCTCTGATCCTGCGCATGGAGAAGTTCAACTCCAAGATCGCTCTGGGCGTGGCCGTGGCTGTGGCGGTGATCTTTGCGGTTGAGATCTACCGGGGAGAGCCAATTTATGATATCTTCCTGCAGTCGGTGGCTTTGGCGGTGGCGGCAGTGCCCGAGGGTCTGCCAGTGGCCATGACTGTGGCTCTGTCCATAGGCATGTCTCGCATGGCAAAGAGAAATGTCATCGTCCGCCGGCTGGTGGCGGTGGAGGCCCTGGGATCATGCAACTTCATTGCCTCGGACAAGACGGGAACCCTTACCGTCAACCAGCTTACTGTTACCAGAGCTGTCATTCCCGGCAGGGATAGCTGGAATGTGATCGATCTGGCGAAAAGCCCTCGGGAAGTGGCAGAGGAAGCAGCAGGGAAGATGGCAGCAGAAGGCCCGGTCGGGAGCCAGTCAGCCGGCCAGACATCTGCCCTGAAGGCCCTGGCTAGAGCCTCGGTTCTGGCAAATGAGGCCTTTTCCGGCTTCCGAGACGGCGGCTGGGACTACCACGGGGATGCAGTGGACGTGGCCCTGCTAATGATGGCTCAGGAGACTGGAGTCACTCAACAGGAGGAGCAGAGCAATTATCCCAGGATCGCTCAGATACCCTTTGAATCCAAGCGCCAGTTCTCAGCCACCCTTCATCAGGGGCCGGATGGGAGGATTGCATTTGCCAAAGGCTCGCCAGAGAAGATCCTGAAGATGAGCTGCAGAATGGCCACTCCCGATGGCGAGATTCCTCTGGATCCACAGGGTGCAGATAAAGTGGCCGAGGCTCTGGCCACTGCAGGTTTCAGACTCCTGGCCCTGGCCTCTGGCAGGTTCCCAGAGAACCAGGAATTCGCTGAGGACCGGCTGGAAGGGCTCACATTTTTAGGACTGGTGGGGATGATCGATCCCCTCCGGCCGGAGGCCAAAGCGGCAGTGGAGGCATGCAAGAGCTCGGGCGTCCAGGTGGCAATGGTCACCGGTGATCATCCAGCAACCGCATTTGCCATTTCCAGGGAGCTGGGGCTGGCGGATAGCGTCGACCAGGTGGTCACGGGAATGGAGCTGAAGGATGCTGAGGCCAAAGGCCCGGAGGCAGTCGATGCTCTTACCAGGAAGGGCCGGGTTTACGCCCGGGTTGAGCCCCAGCAGAAGGTGCTCATCACCAACTCTCTGGTGAGAAACGGAAAGCTGGTGGCTGTTACCGGTGACGGAGCCAACGATGCCCCCGCGCTGCATGCCGCTCATGTGGGCGTGGCCATGGGCAAGGGCGGGACCGATGTGGCCAAGGAGAGCGCTGACCTCATCATCACCGATGACAACTTCGCCTCCATAGTCTCGGGGATAGAGGAGGGGAGGATCGTCTACAATAACCTGCGAAAGGTGATCTTCTTTTCTATTTCCACCGGAGTGGCGGAGATATTCCTATTCATCTTAGCCCTGATCTTCAATATGCCCCTCCCTCTGCTTGCGGTCCAGCTCCTCTGGCTGAACCTGGTCACCAACGGGATTCAAGATGTAGCCCTGGCCTTCGAGCCCGCCGAGGGCGGGGAGATGAACCGGCCGCCGAGACCGGCGAACGAGGCGATTTTCAACCGTTTGATGGTGGAGAAGGTAGCACTGGTGGCAGTGGTTGTAGGCGGCCTGACCTATGCCATATTCCACTGGCAGATGTCCATGGGCCGGAGCATTGAGGAGGCGAGAAACATCGCTATGATCATGATGGTCCTCTTCGAGAATGCTGTGGTCTTCGCCAGCCGATCAGAGCTCAAGAGCGCTTTCAGCTCCAGTCCACTTAGAAATCCTCTGCTGGTGTTCGGCACCATAGCCGCCATTCTGATCCAGGTGGCTGCCATGTACATGCCCGGTCTATCCGATGTGCTGCAGATTCATCCCGTCTCTCTGTATCAGTGGGTGGAGCTGGTGGGAGTGGCCCTGGTGGCCTTTGCCGCCATTGAGCTGCATAAGCTCATACGCAGGAGGTTTCCGATGATAGGTTAATCGCTCCCTTTCCTGAACTGCTCGTCCAGATGGTCCCGGATCTCCTGCACCGCCCCGGCCAGAGTCTCCTGGTTGTCGTATTCATTTAATATCTTCTCCAGATCAGAGAGAGGCTTATTGGAGAGCTGCCTGACCTCTTCCGTCAGCTGGGGAACCGCCCGGAGTATGTTGTCCACAATGCTTACAGTGGCCTTTTTTGCTGTGCGGGAGAGGGGGTTGAGGTCGATGGCAATGACTCTTTTTCCCATGGCCAGCAGGGCCTCGCAACGGTCGCCGTCCTCCAGGGGAATGAGCACCACATCGGCATCGTAGATTCCGCCCCGGGTGGCCAGGGCCCGGGCATGATCAAGGCCTGGTACTGAAGTGTCCGGCCTCTCGCCCAGAACATCTTCTGCCCCCTTCTCCCTTAGCAGATCGGCGATCTTCTTCACCCTATCCTCGCTGCGGTGAAATAGGTTCACCTCCAGGGGGATATTGAGTGCTCTAGCCAGCGCCACCATCTCCTCTGAAACGAGGGCGGCCACATTGCCGTTGACCGAGATCGCTGGCCTCTCGGCTAAGAGGAGCAATGCCGCTCCCGCCCGGATCGCTGCTGCAGCGGAAGCCGTCGTCCTCTCGCCCAGGAGATAGTCGAAGCACTCTCCTCTGCCCTGGGCAATCAGCCCCTGGGTGCTGGTATATCCTTTTTTCACTCCTTCTGCCACGCGCTCCCGCGCCACCAGGGAAGCATATCTGGGATGGGATTTGGGAATTTCAGTCAAGGTTAGCACCTCTCTGAGAGATGAAGGTAGTATAGACCTGGCCTGAGCCCTGGAGGGCCTCAATTCCGCCAAAGGCATAGACCGCGTCTCCTAGCATGATCATGCTGGCCCTTCCGCCCTCCGCCTCCACCGCCTCTATCATATCCAGGGCCCAGCTGCTGGCAAGACCCGTCTCCATGGTGAAACGGCGGGAGAGCCGCATGAACTCCTCCAATGTGGGCCTTCTCAATAGATCCTTCAGGGCAGCCCGGCCAGCCTCATTTATGGATGACATGATGCTCTGGTCGGAGAGCACCTCCCGGGTGGAGATCGGGCCCCGAACCATGCAGTGAACCGGTTGTGGTGCAACGGGTATTCGGTCGATTCTGCCGATGCCCGGCGCTCCTGGCTCCAGACGAATAACCAGCCCGCCGGTGTTCTGGGCGATGACGTCCCCAAGGCCAGTGCGATTGACAACCTCTGCCGCATGGGCTACAGATGCCGCCTGATCGGCGGTGAGGCCCAGGTCGAAGTGATGGTTTAGGGCATAAGCGCAACCCAAGGCCCCCGCCCCGCTGGCCCCGAATCCGGAACCAAAGGGCATATTCATATCGGTTTTCACCCGGACTGGGCTCCTGGCCAGCCGCTCGATGACGAACCTGGAGACGGGAGCATCTGTCGCTCTGCCATTGAGGATGATCTTTGTATCCTCGATATCGGGAGAGGATTCTATGATAGTTGTGGCGCCGGGGGAAAGACACAGGCCGCAGCCGATAGAGCCGGACTGCAGAGGGTCTTCCTCACGCCTGGCCGCGAAAAAGCCGGTGATGTGGGATGGGACCCAGGCTCTGGTTGTCAAATGATTCGAATTGGGGGAATTCATAGAATCTCCGCCAGAGAGTCGATGATCCTTCTCGCAATCAGGCTCTTTTTCCCCTCGACCTCGCTATGGCTGCCGGACCGGCTCAAAATCAGCACCCGGTTATCATCCGTGCCCATGCCACCTCTGGAGACGTCATTGGCCACTACCAGGTCCAGACCCGCGCCCTCCAGGGATGCACGAGCTCTGGCCAGGAGCGCCTCGTCGCCGGTATCGGTCTCGGCCTTGAAGCCCACTATCTTCAGATCAGGGTAGGCTTCTCGCACCGTCTTGATTATCTTCCTGGTGGGCTTAAGACGCAGATTCAATTCCAGGCCGGATTTGATCTTCTCCTCGCTCGGGTCGAGGGTGTAGTCCGCCACTGCCGCGGCGCTGATCAGGGCGTCGCAGCCCTTCTTGAGCTCTGACATGACCGCATCCAGCATATCGCTGGCGCTCTGGGCATAGACCTGGTGGACGGGCAGGTCCTGGATGAAGCGGTGGACCAGGGTTACATCCGCCCCCCGCCTTCGGGCCTCCAGGGCGAGGGCGACACCGGTCTTTCCCGAGGCCCGGTTGGTGAGAATTCTGATGGGGTCGATGGATTCGGCATTCGAGCCGCTGGTGATCAGGATCCTCTTCCCTTTAAGGTCGGCCGGGCCCAGCAGTCTTTCTACCTCCTGCACCACCCGCTGGTTATCGGCGAATTTGGCCTTGCCCTCCTCGATGCGCGGATCGATGAGGGCCACGCCCATTTCCCTCAGGATTTGCAGATTCCGGATGACTGCAGGATGGCGGTACATGGCCTCATGCATGGCAGGGACGACTGCCACCGGCTTGCCACTTCCGAGAGCCGTGGTGGCAAAGGTGGTCACCGGAGTGTCATCGATGCCATTGGCCATCTTGCCAATGGTGTTGGCGGTGGCCGGCGCGACCAGGAAGAGGTCTGCCTTTCCGCCCACGCCGCAGAACAAGACATGCTCCACCCGGCCAGTGATCTCGGTTATCACCGGATGGTTTGAGGCATACTCCAGGGCATAGGGATGCAGTATCTGTCCGGCGGCATGGCTCATGGTACAATGAACCTCTGCCCCGCGGCGGATGAGGTCGCGAATGAGGTCTATCACCCGGACAGCAGCGATGCTGCCCGTCACTCCCACCACTATCGTCTTTCCGGATAGGGTCTCGCTCACCGAGGCTGAGATATCAGAGGGCATACTCATCCCTTTTGCACTTTGAGCTTTTAAAGGATGCCCGTTCCCTTGAAGGGGATTAAGCAAAAACCTTAATTAGCTATTCACCCGAGGGACTATGCCGTGCCGGGGTGGCCTAGCTGGTTAGGGCGCGAGACTCATAGGGTAATTGCGAAGAACGCGCCTGAGTCATCTCGAAGTCGCGGGCTCGAATCCCGCCCCCGGCACCTACTTACTGTTAATTTTTAATAGATTTTCGTCTATACTATTTGCTAGGAGCCCGAGATTGGAAGCTTCCACTGAGTCAGCGCATTACTCTGTTGCCCTGCACGAGCTATTAGTGACCAGATCATCGATGTCTATCATTGAGTAAGTCCGAGGAAATAAGGTAGCTCCGCATTGAGCCTGCAGAGTCGATAGGTTGAGCCCAAATCTCAAATCAATACTCAGTTTATTCCGCATGATTATTCCTGGCCGGGATAAATAGACAGACCTTGAATGTCGGAAGAGTAGCCTCCTGAATGCATGATATGTTATTTGTGTGATGCCAAATCATTGAAGTGGCACGTTGTATTGCTTGAATGAAATCGCAAAATTATTTTATAGCAATGTCCCGATGCTTTGGTTGTTGAAATGAAAAACTTGGAAAGTATAGTAAACTTCGAAAGCACTGTATTTATCGTAGCTATTTATATTATCTTAAATATGTAAAGCAAAATAACAATAACAATAAGCCCAACAAAAGCTAGTTGTGCTCTTACCTGCTTTCGTAATTCGTGTATTTGGCTCTCGATAGTTGTGTTTTTCTCGATTGCATTTCTGAAAAACTCTTTGTACTCTTGGCGTGAAACCTCCAAATCTCCTGTAAGTTCATCATGCATCTTTTGAATGCTGTCCTTTAATCCTGTAGTCACTTCTGAAAACTCATCCTTCTGCTGATCAAAACTATTATTGAATTCTAAAAAGCGTATTTCAGACTCACTGCGCAGATCGTTTATCATTCTTACTAGCTCGTTGCGCAAATTGCGATTAGCAATTTGAAAGTCACTCTGCGCGTTAGTTATATCTTCCTGGAGCTTCATCCCGCGTTGGTCAATCTCTTTTTCAAGTTCGTCAAGTCGAGATCTGTGATTATCCAGGTTTTGATTTATCTCTGTGTAGCGATCCTCTGATTTATCTTGGAAATACTTTAAGCTCTGATCCAACTTAGATTCCAGGTTATTAAGAGCTGCATGCAGCTCAACCTTCGCCTTATCTGTATCTTCCTGGAGCTTCATCCAGCGTTGGTCAGTCTCTTTTTCAAATTCGTCAAGTCGAGATCTGTGATTATCCAGGTTTTGATTTATCTCCGTGTAGCGATCCTCTGATTTATCTTGGAAATACTTTAAGCTCTGATCCAACTTAGATTCCAGGTTATCAAGAGCTGCATGCAGCTCAACCTTCGCCTTATCTGTATCTTCCTGGAGCTTCGTCCCGCGTTGGTCAGTTTCTTGTTTGAGTTCATTAAAACTATTATGAATATCATTCCCAGTATCTTTAAGCTGTTCTAAAATTTTTCTTGCTTCCGGCTCAAGGATTGACCATCTGCTTTCCACTTCGATTATGTACTGATCTAGCTTATCGAGACTCTCAGAAGCACCTCGAAGCTTGGATTCAAAGTCCTTTTCTAGCTTAGAAAATTCCAAGATAAAATCGGCAAGTTGATCCAGTGTTTTGAGGGTTTCCTGTGACCTGGCTCTGAAGTCTTCAAGTTCAAAGTTTACTTGTTCTAGGTCGTCTATGCGGGCCATGCAGTCTCCTTCAACATCCTAAGACTATCAACTTTCTGCAAAATATTTCCCAGATTCATAGAGATCTCTCCATATTTTCGTAACTTCCAAAGAGCAAAAGTGTGACGGTATTCCTGGGATCTCTTGCCGAAGCACTGGAATGCCTCTTCTGCCAAGAACTCCAATCCATCGGTTGAATCCCAAGGACCTTTAGCTTCAGCAATCCAGGAGAAAGCTTCTTTGGCATCTATAGCGCTAGCCTCTTGGTAAAAGGCCAAAAGAGAATCCGTCTTAAATTCTCGTTGTACACCAAATTTGAATCCATCCCTTAGATAACGCAATGCTTCTTTTTGCTCTCCACGATGCCTGCTAAGGGTTCCAGCCATAAACAAAGTTCCAGGATCATTGTATTTCTGCTCTAGCTGATAGGTCATTTGGACAAGAAGGCTTGTATCTGCCTTTTTTTCGAAAACAGTTCGCACAGCTTTTTTCATGGCTTCTACATCAAATCTCTCTAGAATGAGATGGATACTCTTTGCGATCTCGTCTAATTCTGCTTCATAAACTGGAATCTCAGCTTCTGACCTCGGAAATCTCAGGTCAGGAACGCAGACATCACAGAAATTGCAATGGTAATTTGAATCGACCAGACGAGAATGATTTTGTTCAGTATCAAAAATACTACGTAATGTTATACGGCGGCATTGTTTGCTCACTGCATAATTCTTCTCATCTGTGAGCATTTGGTAGCGCATATTCGGCACTGTATCATAGACAAGTTTCAATAATATCCTAACTGCCTCAGTTATGAAATTCTCTCCTCTTACATTGCGATTTTCTCCAATCAAGGAGATATTTTGGAGTCCTCTGGCTTCATCATCGAATTTTTTCCCTGCTTCAGTGCGGTTCAATATTTCTATTAGATTAGATATAACATCTCCTGGTTTCCAGTCATCTTTGTATTCGGGATCGAAAACAGTCTCATTCCAGCTTAGATAGCGCATAGAATAGCCTTCAACCAGACCCAATTGTTGCAGCCTGTATAAGGCCAACTCCATAAATTTATATTCGTCTTCCTCTTCGCTTTTGACCTTGCTTCTTGAAGATCTGTTTTCACCTTTTCTTGAGCGAATATTCTCTCCTTGTTCTAAACTCCGATAAACCTTCATGACAGTTTTTAGATCTCTCTCTATGCCTATATACGATTGCTCAATGAAGCGTGCCTGTTTTCCGTAGTCGCACAAAGATTGTAAGTTGTAGGCACATCTCCACCTACCAGAAGCACAAGGTGGCTTAGGCGGGCTCTTATCCTTTAGCCAATCATTTTCGCACTGCTGGTCCGGAGGTACATACATGAGAGCAACGTGGGCATGATCGCCATCTCGTCCTGCGCGTCCTGCTTCCTGATAATACCCCTCCAAACCGCTTGCGAAGGAGTGGTGCACGATAAACCTGATATTGCGCTTATCAATGCCCATGCCAAAGCCTTTTGTGGCAACTAATAGCGGAAATTGAGATTGATGAAACTCCTCCTGACATTGCAGGATTTTCTTTTCCCAATTTGCATCCTTCCGCGCTTCACGCTTCGGAAGGACCATATCACAGTCTTCGCATTTAAGATGATCCTCAGTGGGCCATAGGCCCTTTTTACTTATAATACCCGCCCGCACGAGATCATCATCGCTTGCATCAACTAAACGAGGAGAATCGCAGGATGAACAAAGCCTTGGTGGCTCAGAGGCATATACATTAATCAATCGATTGTCCTTAAGCAAATTTTTTACAAGTTTTTGGGAAATGAAGTGAACTCCTTCCGGCGCTGTATTATACCCAGACGGCGCTGCATAGATGCCAAAAATAATGCCGGCATTATCATAAGGAGGTTTCCCGTTAACCGGCACTAGCTCCTCGAAGGGCATGTTCAAAGCTCTGGGAATTTTTTCAGTAATGATATGCTTAAGCATGTTCGACTTGGCAGTGCTGCTAGAACCTACTTTCCATACGGAAAGGCTGAGGTTGGTCCTATCACTGCTCTCTTTCTGAATAACGGCTTCCTCAGGCAAGTTCAAAACCCTTCTGATGTCTTCTTTTACATCTTTTGAGGCAGTTGCCGTAAGTGCTATAATTGGAACCATACGCCTGGTGGCTTTCTCGATAGTCTTTCGGAAGCGATCGATCTGAAGATAGGAAGGACGGAAATCATGACCCCATTCAGATACGCAATGGGCCTCATCAACCACAATTGCTCCTACCGGACTATTTTCCAGAGTAGATTTGATCTGGCAATAGAATTCTTTTTCTCGAAGACGTTCTGGAGAAATATAGAGCAGACGGTAATTATGGCCTTGAAGATCTTCGTATTTCTTATCTTTTCCGGAACGATTGTCGTAGGATGTGATGGATTCGGCGCAAAGTAATCCCTGGCGTTGCAAGTTTTGGATTTGATCTCGAATAAGCGAACGGAGAGGGCAAATGACAAGTGTGGTTCTTGGGATTAATAACGCGTATAACTGAAAGACAAGTGATTTGCCGTAGCTTGTAGGAAGGATACCTAATACTGATTCTTGATTCAGAATCTTTACTAAGAGCTCAAACTGCCGTTCTTTAAGCTCGGGAACTAAGAAGTAACGCCTTGCAAAATAATCAAGTATCTCTCGGTCAATCATCTTGGGCAATTCAAGTTGAATCTGCCTATTTGCGATCTCTAAGAACATATCAGGAAATCTCTCCAACGATGCTCCAGATATACAATCCTTAGATTTGCAGGGATTCATCGCCTCATCAGCAAAAACGTAGTCTGCGTCTGGTAAATTGTCGTTAAAGTAAAGATTTACCGGAGTCATAGAAAAGTCGACTCGTTGGTCCCCTTGACCAGGCTCTGCGCCTAGGTATTTTCTCAAAACCTCGTAAACTCCATATTTGTCGTACGGACCCACAATATGAATATCCACCTTTGGCAGTTCAACCTCTAGACCGTATAGCCGTGCTACCCTTTCAATCAGAGCTACGGTATCTAACAGGGCTACAGACAACAAGGCCAACATCGGTGACCAGTCTGCTATCACAATCTTGTTCTTGCCCTGATGTATCGCCTTGCAGAGTATGGTGAGCGCAATTTTTTGGTACAAGGGATACTTCTTTGGAAAATGATTTAAGAGATCCATAATATAAATTAGCGTAGGCTTTTGGCTGTGCTCTTTATCACTCAATTCGAGTTCTAGTAGGCCCTTTAGAATCGGATCTTCTAATGCCATCTTTCTTAGATATTCTCTAGTGTCCTCACCCTTAATCTCGTCCAAAGCAAACGGTTTATAAATAAAGCCTTGATCCGATAGGCTTCTTTGCCTTTTCTTTTCATCCCTGAATCGATCTCTGTTTATTATTGCTGAATCATGATATTTGGACCCTTCTACCTCAAAGGCGTACTTTCTTACTCCATGAAAAACAAAATCAACTCGGCGTTCTCTACCCGATTGGTCACGGAATGCAAACTGAGGACTTAAAAATGACAGCCCGTGTACACCGAAAACAGGCAAGAACGCATCCTTAAGGAAGAGGCGCTCTGCATAATGTTCATCAAAGCTATCGTCTTCTGGCTTATCGAGGTTATGCACATGAATGAACTCATCAACGGATTTAAAAGGAATTTTTTGATTGCTATGATTGCTACGAAGGATTTTCCTTTTTTCATTATTCGCGAAACGCCACTGTTCGACCCATTTATAATTTGCATGCCTTGGATCTACCACTCTTATAAGTTGTCTTTTATTAATTTTTACTAAGACATCTTCCGGGTCGATCTCATGTGCGACCTCTAGAACTGCGGTTCTAATTTGAATTGGCAAGCTTCCTAAGGGTTCTGATTCAGTTCTGCCTAATATGGTGCATCCAGATAATTGATATGCTAGAACCCAAAGCAGGGAATCTTTATCGCTCACATTCTGTGCTTATATCTAAGAGATTAAATCCTTTATGTTTTTGCCGTTCCAATTCATGAATTTCGATTTGCTATATTGGGAGCACAGAGAATCACGAATACCCCATCCTTTCCCATGAAAAGCAAGATTTAAGATGTCGATAGATCTTGTTTTTTACCTGATCAGCGATGACTTCCTCCCTACATCTCTCGTTAGCCGACGAGTCGAGTCTCCTCTTTGAATAACGCACTCATTCCGATCTCCTTTAATCTTGCAGAAACAGAATCGGTCATATTGAGATACCATGTTTTGACCTCGTTGCCAAATCGAACCTCGACTCTTTGCACCACGGCCAGATCCCGCAAAAACATATCCGCGCTCTCCCAAGATCCTTCTTTGCCAGAAGCCTCTTTGAGCTTCCATTGAAGCACAGCCAACAATCGATATGCAAGCATGCAGACGAAAAGGTAAGCTTTCACACGATGCTCCAATCTGTGTCGAACAGGTTCGACCTCTTCATGTGTTTTCAAAACACGAAAGACTTTCTCTATGAAGTCCTTTTCCAGATACATGTTCACAGCATTATTTGCATTTAATGAGTAATCAGTAGATAATATGAGCCATTTTCCATCATATTTTTCCGCAGATCGGAGTCTCTGTCGATCATAACTCCATTCAATCCTAGGCCCGTCTTTTTTTCTGCGCACGCTGGCATCAATAAAGCCAGACCACTGTCCGACTATGTTTTTTATTCGATCATGGAGTCGTTTTTCGGACCAGTCTTTTCCAGTCTGGCTTAGCTCGTTGAGGCTTTCTCCGATTACGGAAAGCGCTTCATTTCTTGCATCAGCATCCTTCACGCTTCTTTCGCGATTGGCATAAACGATTGTAGAGCGTTCTTTTCCGAAAAGTTCATTTTCTGTCTTTATCGCATAGATATGCCCCGCATGACTGCTGCGGACAAGCGAATCAGGGCTAATTGGGATTTTGGTTTTGCCGATGATTTCTTTTGCTTCTTTCGATGTTTTAGGTACGCCGCATATCAGTTTCCACCCAGACTCATCTACCATTTGCACATGTTTTTTTGATACGTTTCCGCGATCCCATATTAGAGTTCCAGGTTCAATGGCCATTTTAGATAAGCGATTCAGCAGGTTTTTCACTGTGGATATGCTGTGACGGCTTCCGTTGTACACAAAATGCGAAAGAGGATATCGATCTCGTTTTGACACAAGAATCGCGAGGTTAGCTTGACGCCGACGAATTCTATCAGGATTATATCCAAGCTCAGCAAGAGGGCAACTAACTCCGAAAAACAGCAAAGTTGTAAGGTCGTAAGCTAATGTCTCTTTTTCATCGGCAGGGAGTGGATGGCTTTTTCGCCATCTATGGTACAGAGCGTCATCTATCCTCGAACTCAAATCGGTAATAGAAGCTGCGGTCTTGTCTTCCTTGCATACGAAATCAAGTGCAAAAAGGAATGCATCCTTTGTGAAGACATCTGCGGGAAGACCTGCAAGATGCGGGAGATCTGTAGTTTGCACCCATCGCTCAAGCATAGTAGCACTATCTGGGTCGATCGCACGGTTTATTGCCCAAACAGTCAGCAATTTCCCTGGAGAGACGCCGTTTAAGCCTGAATCGGAGCAGCAGATTCCGTCGATTATCTGGATAAAACCAAGATCCTCGGCAATCGACCAGAGCAATTGAACGTCACCTGCTCGATATGATCTGGACAAATCAAGTCGATCTATGACCTTCTTACGAGGTTTATAGGTATCGGATTTGGCATCTTCTCGTCCAATATAGCGCACGAACTTACTGACTACTTTTCCCTCTTCCCTTGTGGTTTTGTATTCCTCAAGGTAAACATGACCTCCTCGCTTGCGCCTTTTGATAGCCATGTGGGGAGTATACTCCCTACAAGCATAAGTATATTTCGGTACGAGGATAATTTAATATAGTGGCTTATTTTGGAAAATCAGTTTCAGAAATGGCTCATTAACAGAAGGATAAATTCTAGTGGGGAGTAAGTGCCACGCTGTTCAGGTTTTTATTTGCCTCGCATGTGCCATTGTCCTGTGGCACATGGGCGTTTAGGGTGGAGTGGCAGCACGCAGTTTGATTGTCGAACAGCCACAAGATTTATATTCGTTGACTGCCGTAATACGGCAAATGCCGTAGTTCAATGCCGGCTGCTTAGAGTGGGAGACAGCCTGAAGAAAGGCTGAATTATTGCGATTAGATCCGTTTCTGTCAATGGAGAGGGGTCTATTGAGGAGCGCGATTCGATGGAGAATAATGCTAAGATAGCGGAGATCAGGCATGATCACCGTCAATTGCCTGATATATTATATGCCGTCTTTAAGCTTATTTTCTCCTTGATATCGCTGAAATTTTTTTGCACCTCTGCAGTAGCGCGGGAAGAGACTACCGGCTACTGGATTAATAGAGCAGAAGAGCTCATGCACAACGATTCTATCGATGAAGCCATCTCTGCATGCGGCATGGCTCAAAAAAAAGAACCATGGAACGATTCAATTATCGTTCGCAAAGCCATGTATCTTAACATCATTGGCATGGTGAATGAATCGGCAAAGACATATGAGAAAGCGCTGACCCTGCTGGATGAAAAGCTAAAGAAGAATGCAATAGATGTCGAAGCCTGGCAATGGAAGGCCATAGTTCTAGCCAGCCTGAACAGAGAAGATGAGTCCGACCAGGCATATGAAAAGGCCCTGGAGATCTTCGACCAGAGAATAAAGAATGACTCGCGGGATGCCGACTCCTGGATAGGCAGAGCAGATGTGCTGCTCAACCTCGGCCGGTGGGATGAGGCCCGTGAGTCATATAATAGAGCGACGGAGCTCAAACCTCTGGATTACAGCGTCTGGTGGAGGAAAGCAGAAGTCATTAGCGGCATAGGAGATATCAACGAGTCCGTGGAGGCCTACGATAAGGCCATCAGCCTGATACCAGCCTACGATGCAGCGGAGCGGGCACTGGCTTATGCTGCAAAGGCAGAAGACCTGGCATTTGCCGAACGATGGGAAGAGGCCCTGGAGGCGGTTGATAAATCTCTGGAGCTGAATCCTAAAAGCAGCGTGTGGTGGCATTTCAAGGCTTCTACTCTAATGGAGATTGGCAGGAATGATGAAGCGCTGGCAGCCTTCGACGAGGCCCTCAGGCAGAGTCCCGGAGATGCCCATAGCTGGTTGCGGAAGGCTGGCCTGCTCGTGGAGATGAAATGCTATAACGAATCCATCAAAGCCTACGACAGAACCCTTGAGCTGATTGCAGAAAGCAACACCAAAGAGCTGGCTGGGATTTGGCTGGTCAAAGGAACGGCACTGAACAGGATCGGCAGGCGAAAAGAGGCAAAAGAGGCCTTCCGGATGTCGCTGGAGCTTCACGTTAAAGCCATCTTGGAGGACCCCGGCGACCTCAGCCTGAAGAGGATGAAAGGCCTGACGCTCTATAACCTGGGCAGATACGAGGAGTCCTTAGAGGTTTATGATCAAGTACTCGAGGCCTCTCCCAGAATAGAGCCCTACGTTATCGACGTTTCTGCATTGGAGGGCAAGGGTGATGCTCTTCGGGCATTGAACAGAAACCAGGAGGCTCTGGAGGCTTACAATGAGGCAATAGAGCTGGCTCCCAGTTCTAGCGCCGCATGGCACGGAAAAGGTGAGGCCGAGAGGGCATTGGGACAGGTTGGCAATGCCGGCATGTCGCTTTTGACGGCGGATAAGCTGGGGTATGAAAAGTGAGCCCCACTATTTTTTTTTTGTGAAAAGGGGATGTGGTGAGAGAAATGAAAAGAGATAAAAGAATATCTAAAAAATTGGGAGCAAAGCTCGCTCTCACTCTTCTGGCTCTGGCCGCGCTATGTGCTTGTGTCACAGCACAGGAAACTACAACAGACTACTGGATGGACAAAGCCGAAGAGTTTGCGTATAACAGCTCCTTCGAAGAGGTGATTTCTTCCCTCGATGAAGCCCTGAAGACAGATCCCGGAAACGAGACCATTCTGATCCGGGAGGCTTTGTACCTTGGCATTGTAGGCAAGGTGAACGAGTCATCTCAGACCTATGAGAAGGCGCTGAGCATTCTGGATGAAATCTTGTTGAAGGACCCGGATGATGCCGAGGCCTGGCAGAAGAAGGCATCGGTTTTAGGTAGTCTGAACAGGCAGAACGAGTCCTTAGCCGCTTATGAAGAAACTCTGGAGGCATTCAACAGGCGCATTGAAAAGGACTCAAAAGACATAGATGCCTGGATCGGCAAGGGCAATGCCCTTTTGAACCTAGGCAAGTGGGATGAAGCGCGGGATGCCTACAACGAGGCCATAGAGGTCGATCCGCAGGATTACCACGCCTGGGGCAGGAAAGCCGAGGTCATAGGCAGAATAGGGGATATCAACGAATCGATGGAGGCCTACGATAGGACCATCGAGCTGATTCCAGCCAATAATACTCGGGAGCAGGCAGATTACTGGATGTCCAAAGCTGAAGTGCTGGCGATTGCAGGTGGCAGATGGGCGGAGGCCCTGGAAGCCATCAACCATTCTCTGGAGATTGATCCAGAAAGCCGGGTGAATTGGCGCTTCAAAGCCGATATCCTGTCACAACTGGGCCGTAAGGATGAGGCGATAGAGGCTTTTGATGAAGTCCTCAATCAGAACCCAGAGGATGCCGAAAGCTGGCTGTGGAAGGCCAATCTCCTTGTGGAGATGAAGAGGTACAACGAGTCAGTAGAGGCCTATGATAAAGCCATCGAGCTGATTGCAGAGAACAATAGCGAAGATCTGGCGCTCGACTGGCTCTCCAAAGGATGGGCGCTTAATAAGACCGGCAGAACAGATGAGGCCCAAGCGGCATTCCAGAAGTCCCTGGAGTTTTACGAAACGGCCATTTCAGGGAATACAGGAAATATCCGTCTGCTGCAACAGAAGGGCTTGGTTCTATTCGAACTGGGCAGATATGATGAGGCTATCGAAGCTTATGACCAGGTTCTCAAGAACTCCCTGAGCCTCGAGTTTGATACAACAGCTGTTAGCGCATGGATAGGCAAGGGCGATTCGCTGCGCTTGCAGGGCAAAAACGAGGAGGCTCTTGAGGCCTACAATAAAGCCATAGATTTAGGGCCCCATTATAGCAATGCCTGGCACGGCAGGGGAGAGGCGCAGAAGGCCATGGGGCAGGTTGGTAACGCCGGCATGTCGTTTTTGGTGGCGGATAAGCTGGGGTATGAGGAGTGACCTCCGTCAATCTTTTTTCACGCATGAGATTGGCGAATAGCGGTGGCTGTTTATTTGCAGCCTTGCTGGCATTCCTCTTTGTCGCAACAGCTGCGGCTTCTGAGGATCTTTCCGGTCGCTGGAAGATCAGCTATGTTGTTCAGAGCGGCGGCCCTGACGAAAAGTTCGCTGAAGGCAGCGTGGTCTCCCTAAGCGAGAAGGACTCGACTCTGCAGGGCAGGGCAACCCTTGGCAGCCGCGGCGACGGCTTCCTGATAGGATCCCGACAGGGTAGCGATGTTCAGGCGGCCATCACCTTCCGCAGTAATCCTGCTCTGTTCCTTCGGCTGTCGGGCAGCCAAGGCGATGATGGGCTGCAGGGCAGCTTCACCGCCTCCGGCGGGGGAAGCTTCTGGCAAGGGAAGTTCGCTGCCACCCAAATGACTACGGCCGCCGGAGAGGTCATCGGCACAGAAGTTATATTTGCGAATTTCACCCCCCTGGACGAGGACCTCATGCCCAAGCCAACCCTGTACCTGGACCCTGAGGCAAACTGGAGCGCACAGCAGGATAGCGGTGTTAGGGAGACTTTCGTCATCAGGTATCAAAGAAACACCGTCCTCATGTGCAGAAAGAAGCCATTGATATGGGATTGGTGGCTGTAAGACTCTGGTTGAGAGATCCACAATATCATCATGGACAGGGATATAAATAGAGGCGCAATTAATTTTTCATGTGAGGGGGATAAGATGATGAAAGCTAATTTAGGGCTCCTCGCTATTCTCTGTGGGTAGCTGGTTAAGTCTTTATAGCAACTCATGCTAGAAAATTAGCCGTGTCAATCTCCCAGGAAGCCCTATTTAAGATAGCATTGAATCTTGAAGATCCTTGGTACATCAAGACGATAGATTTCAGTGCCGAAGGAAAGCAACTTGATATACACGTTGACTTCGAACCAGGCAGCAAATTTCCTTGTGCGAAATGCGGCAATCCAGGTTGCAGCGTGCATGATACTATCGAAAGAACCTGGCGACATTTGAACTTCTTTCAGTTTAAAACCTATATCCACTGTCGTGTCCCTCGCACGATCTGTGAAGACTGCGGAGTGAAGCAGTCAAAGGTTCCCTGGGCAAGAAAAGGTAGCGGTTTCACCTTGCTTATGGATTCTCTGATAGTCCTTATGGCTCAATACATGACTGTTACTGCTATTGCTGAAATGATTGATGAACATGATACTCGGATATGGAGAGTCCTGCAACATTATGTCGCAGAAGCTAGATCCAATGAGGACTTTTCAATGGTCAAATCAATCGGAGTTGATGAGACATCAAGAGCTAAAGGACATAAATATGTTTCAGTATTTATAGATCTAGATGAGTCGAGAGTTATCCATGTATGCGAAGGAAAAAATGCCTCAACTATCGGATCGTTTAAAGATGATCTAGAGCAGCATAACGGATCTAGCGAAAATATTGAAAATTTCTGCTGCGATATGTCGCCAGCTTTTATATCTGGTATAGAGAATAGTTTTCCTAATGCATCGATAACGTTTGATAAATTCCATGTTATGAAATTGATGAATGAAGCTGTTGATAAAGTCAGACGTGAGGAACAATCACACAATGCTTTGCTGAAAAGAACAAGATATATCTGGCTCAAAAATCCCGAGAACCTCACAGCCAATCAGAATAAGATGCTAACGCCACTAAAAAGCATCCGATTAAAAACGATGAGAGCTTATAATATTAAATTAGCCCTTCGCGACTTTTGGAGCTATGAATATCGGAAATCCGCCGAGGACTACCTCAAACGCTGGTATTATTGGGCTACGCATAGCAGACTCGATCCTGTGATCGAATGCGCTAAAATGATAAAGAATCACTGGAATGGCGTGACTAATTATATTAAAACAAAAATCGATAATGGTATCCTGGAAGGAACAAATAGTCTGATTCAGGCTGCAAAGGATAGCGCCAGAGGTTTCAGATCAACAAAAAATTTCATTACTATTATTTATATCAGGACAGGGAAACTCAAATTCAATTTACCCACATGAAACAGCGAGGAGCCTAATTTAGCTCTGGCCTTTGTAGCCCTGGCAGTACTATGTGCTTCATCTAGTTCTCAGGAAGATATGGCGAAGGAAGACACAGCCGGTTATTGGCTGAACAAGGGCAACGAGTCGCGTGAAATGGCAATAAATGAAATGCAAAATCAGACTGCCCGAGAGATATTTCTTCAGGAAGCCCGCGAGGCCTATGATAAGGCTATAGAGATCGATCCTCAATCGGCATCGGCCTGGTTTAAGAAGGGAGAGCTTCAGATCGATTTCCTCGGCAATTATGAGGAAGCCCTTAATGCTTTCAATAAATCCATACAGATCAATCCGCAATTTGCCGATGCCTGGTATCAGAAAGGCAAAACCCTGACTGGCTATGGAGATTTTGAAGAAGCCCTGGAATCCTATAATAAATCTCTTGAGATAAATCCAAACTCATCCGATGCCTGGTACTGGAAAGCAGGCGTTCTGGCCGAACTGAACAGGCACGAAGAGGCAATCCCGGCTTATGATAAGGCCATTGAGCTCGATCCCACTCAAGCATCATACTGGCTGGACAGAGGCGGCGCTCTCAACAGACTCAATCGCACTGAAGGGGCTAACGCTTCTTTCACAAGAGCAGTTGAGCTCTGCGACGAGGCCATCGAGCAAAATCCCAAGAGTATAATGGCCTGGCAGGGCAAAGGCACGGCCTTTTACCATCTGGAACGACTCAATGAGTCGATACAGTGCTTCGACAAGGTCATAGAGCTGGCTCCCATGTACTATAGGTCCTACTACTACAAGGGAAAGGCACTGCAGGATTTGGGCCGTGAGGTCGAAGCAGAGGAACTCTTCGCCAGGTCCAAGGAGCTGGGCGGCATATAAGCCCATCTTTTACCTTTTGCATCGATGATGGGCAGAGATTTGATCCTATGGCAATGACGCACACTCAATGCCGCCAGTATTCTTGTCCCAGTCATAGCTCCTTAAACGTCGTAGTACCCAATAAAATGGATTTTTTAGCTTTGCTAATGGCTCAGGAGATGTCTTTCATCAAAAAGGAACCTTCATGAACATCTGAACGCTCCATCTCTCAAGATTTTCTCCCATGTTCATCGTTCATTCAATCAATCATTTATCTACAGTTCACGCCCAGAAGAGGTTGGCAGGCATTTCGAACGAGAGATGTCCGCATAAATGAAAGAAGTCGAGGAATAGAGCAGAAAGGAGAGTTTGGGAATGAATGAAAAAAGAGTGAATGATCTGAGAGCGAATGCAAAAAAGATGAGGGCCTGGATGAGAATCCCCCTCATCCTGGCCGTTCTCTTTGTGCTATGTCTGGCAGCTGTAGCGCAGGAGAATACTGCAGATAGCTGGTATCAAGAGGGTTTGAAGCTAATGGGAAACGATAACTATAGGGATGCGCTCATTGCATTCGATAAGGCAATTGAGATCGATCCCGAGAACGCCAGCATATGGATGGGCAAAGGTGATGTGCTCGTAAGAATGGGAGATTATAATGAATCGCTGAAGATTTATGAAAACGCCTTGGAGATGGCAGAAAAAACTACCCAAGATAATCCCCATGATGCCAGGGGCTGGCTTGTGAAAGGGGAGCTTTTCATAAGGATTTTCAAGAACGATGAGGCCATCAACGCCTATAGCAGAGCTACTGAACTGAATCCCAAGTATGCGGAGGCTTGGTACCAGAAGGGCGCAGCTCTGAACCTTAAGGCAGGGGAACTACCTGAACAGGAGAGCGCCAAGACCTATGAAGAAGCCTTTACAGCCTTGAACAAGGCCATTGAGCTGGATCCTGGCTATGGAAAGGCCTGGAATGATAAAGGCTATACTCTCTTGTCCCTCGCCAGGTTCAATGGCAAGAATTTTAACAGATACAATGAGTCGCTGGAGGCTTTCGATAGGGCCATTGAGCTTATTTCTGCTGAAGATTCCAGGCAATTCTCAGCTCTGGCCTGGGAGGGCAAGGCACTTGCATTCGTTGGCATGAGCAATATGCTTAACGATATGGATAGGAAGGATGAGGCCAGAGAAAGGTATGAAGAGGCCTTAACGGCTTGCGATAGAGTTATTGAGCTAGACCCAGATTTCACCGGCCAGGAAGCTCGATTATTGAAGGCTGGTATCCTCTCCGAACTGGGCAGGTACAATGAATCTCTTGTGGCCTACGACGGGGCTATTTCGTCTGTGCCTGCAGACCTTGTCTTGCTCACAGCCACATTTATGGCGGACAAGAGTAGCGTTCTTGTAAAGATGGGCGAGTACGAGGAAGCCCTAACGACTATTAATGCCGCCCTAAAGATAGATCCGACAAATCCGATTGCCTGGAAGAACAAAGGTGAAGCCCTAAATTATACGGGCAGATACGAAGAGGCCGTAAGCGCCTACGACAAGGCTGTTGAGCTGAGTCCAGAGCTAGGTCTGCTGAAAGCCTCCTCCTGGCAGGGCAAGGGCGATGCACTGAAGGCCTCAGGACGCCAGGTTGAAGCGGCTGCAGCTTTTGCCAGGGCAAAGGAGCTAGGGTATAAAGCATAGATCCGTAGGAATACAGATGACCGTGTTTAGCATCTCAAGAACCGGAGGGATAGGATGGTATCTATGGTACTATTGAAGAAGATCCTGATGGGATCGGCTATTCTTCTATCCCTTGTCGCCGCAATTCAGGCATCCGGACAGGAGTTCTATTCTGGGGCAGCCGGGAAGAACCTCAGCCTCAATGTCCACCTGCTCGACACCGGTCAGGCCCTGGTCGTGGGCTATGTTGATGATCCCAGGGGCCTGATCTTTCTGAGGCCGACCCAGTATACCGACCCGGCTGCGACTCGGTATGCATCCAGATACAGGTATGAAAACGAGACTCATCAGCTGTATGCCTGGACTGACGCACTGACTTTCAAGCAAGGAGATACCTGGAGATTGATGTTTCAATGTCCGGGCTTTTATGCCGAGTATCGCGTCATATTCGACCTTCCAGCCGATTTAGGGCTGGGAAGAATCAATAGCTCTGAGGGGCTGAAATACGTGGTCTCAGCCTCAAATGATTCGTTAACAGTTATTTCTCAGGGATATGATATCAGGAATCCTTCCATAACCATAGAGTACCAGCAGTCTTTAGCAGAAGAGGCATCTCTTGAGGATATCAACGGCAGCAGCTCTAACAATTTTTGGCTGGTCGGGGGCGCCATTTTATTTCTTGTTTTGTTTATCGGATCTGTCTTCACCTTTATGATGAGATGGCGAAGAAATGAGATGCAACCTGTCAAGAAGGATCTGCTTGAAGGCGATCATCTGCTCGGCATTGAGTCCCAGGATGCCTCAAAGCCAATAGATGCTGTCAGGTCCCTGGGAGAAATCGAGGTTGGCAGCGAGTTGAATGCGGTCTTGGAGACCCTGACCCCACGGGAGCGCTCGATCATGGAGATCCTGATAAAGAACGGCGGCAAAATGAAGCAGATGGATATGAGATACGAGACCGGCGTCCCTAAATCAACGCTTACCATGGTTCTGATATCATTGGAGAAGCGCAATCTCGTAACCAGGAAAGAATGGGGCAGAACCAACGTCGTAGAGCTATCAGAGAGGTTCTTCTCCGGAGAAAAACATTCCTGAACATTCTGAACAAAAACCTGCCTTTAAAACAAGGTCTTCGTTTTCCGTTCATTCACATTACCTTTTATCTATCGTTCATGCCGGGTAGAGGTCGTCGGGCGGCTCGAAGACGAGCTTCCAGACGTGGAGGTTTCAGTGGAATAGTGGATAAGGGGCCAACTCTATGCCAATAAGGGGCAGGCCCCTTATTTGCTATCACCTCTTTAGACGAAGTGAGCAACTTGAAGGAGAGTTTGGGAATGAATGGAAAATCTAAGATGAGAGCCTGGATCGGGGTGGCCATGGTCCTAATAGTGCTCTCTGCGATGTGCTTGGTAGCTGCGGCACAGGAGACTGCAGATGAGTGGGTGAAGAAGGGAGATGATCTGATGAATTCAATGGCGTCTGAGTCCTTAACTGAGGCGCTGAACGCATACGACAAAGCTCTTCAAATGGATTCGCAAAATGAGTCTATTTTGCTAAGAAAAACAGTAGTTCTTGATATAATAACAATAGGAACAGCTACAGAGGCGCTTGGTATCGTAGAGAAGAAATTGGAGAATAATCCGCAGGATGCATTGGCCTGGCAGGCAAGAGGTGTAGCACTAAACTACTTGAGCATTGAACAAGAGGCCACCCAATCCTTCGAGAAGGCCATAGAAATATACGATCAAGAGATCCAGAAAGATCCCAAGAACGGCACTGCCTGGTGGTATAAGGCCGAAAATTTAGCGAATCTCCAGAGGTTCGAGGAGGCACTCATTGCTTACGAGAAGGTGATTGAGCTAGACCATCCCAGGAAGGTAGACGCATTGAGCACTAAAGGTGGCATTCTCATGCAGTATGGAAGGCTTGAAGAATCTATCAGTGCCTTAGATAAGGCTACTGAGTTGGATCCAAACCATATCACGTCGTGGTTTACTAAGGGCCAAGCTCTTAAAGAAATGGGACGCAATGCAGAATCAGAGGCCGCCACCGCAAAAGCGAGGGAGCTGGGGTATAAAGGTTGACAGCTTCCTTTTTTATATAATGAAGAAGGATCTGATAATCGTGGCTTTGAAGTATGGGCAGGGTATTCTTAAGGAACCAAGAAAGCTCATAGTTGCTCTTCTTCTGCTAGTCTCCATCGCTCTGACATCTGGACAGGAGTTCGATGGTACGGATGAACAAAAGCTCGACCTAGACATCTACTTATACAATACAGGCAAAACCCTAGTGGCGGGCTACATGGAGGACCCAAAAGGCCTGACATTTCTGAGGACCGCTCAGTACAATGCCCTTTATCCCAATCAATATGTCCCCAGATACAGCTACGATAATGATACTCGCCAGCTATACGCCTGGACAGACGGCCTGACCCGGAAGAATGGGGAGAACTGGAGCCTGGCCTTCACCACCTGGGGACTCTGCAGCCAGTGCCATATCGTCTTCCACTTGCCAGGCGACTTGAGGCTGGGAAGAATCAACAGTTCTAGCGGGCTGAACTACATGATCACCGCCTCCAATGAATCCCTGCTGGTGGATGCCCAGGCACACGGTGTTAAGGACCCTGCAATCACCATCGAGTACCAGCAGCCTTTGGGCAATGAGCCTCTGCAAGACGCATCTGCGAGAGAGGAAGGCCATGGCAGCGGCTCACAAAACCTTCTCATGGTTGCCGCCTTTATATTTATCCTGACTATTGGATCAGCATTCGCTTTCGTCGTAGGCAGGCGAAGAGAAAGACTGCCGCTCGGCCAGGCAGATCGACCAGATCTGTCGGTTGTAGACCGCCAGCCTGAAGTCAGTGCCCCAGATACGTCGGCAGAGCCTTTGCAGGCTGCGCAGATGGCAGCATCGCAGGATTACGCGTCTTTCGAAGCTGATCCGCCGACCGTTGCAGCTGAGGACGATGCGGAGGATGAGGATGATGCAGGGCCCATTGGGATGCTCCCGGCAGCAGAGGGCCAAAAGAAAGATATCGCAGTCAGCAGCGAGATGAAGGCCGTTATGGACGCTCTGACTCACAGAGAGCGCTCGATCATAGAGGCCCTGATAAAGCACGGCGGCAGAACGACCCAGGCGGAGATAAGATATGAGACCGGCCTGCCCAGATCCTCCCTCACCATGGTTTTGGTATCCCTGGAGAGGCGAAACCTCATAACAAAGAAAGAATGGGGCAGGACCAATGTGATAGAGCTGTCTGAATCGTTCTTTTCCAAAAAGGAACAATCCTGAACATCGATCTGCATCCAAACAAATCTTCATTTACCGTCCATCCACATCGTCTTTTATCTATCGTTCATGCCCAGTGGGGATCGCCGGGCGGCTCGAATGAGAGACGCCCGCTGAAGAAATAAAGTGAGCGAAACAGGAGAGTTTGGGAATGAATGCAAAAAGAGTGAATACAAAAAAGATGAAGGCCTGGACTGGGATTGCCATGGTCCTGGCCGTATTCTCTGCGCTGTGTCTGGCTGCGGCGGCGGAGGATAACACGCCCGTTGCTTGGATTAAAAGAGGTATAGAATTATCCAGTAACGAATCCTATGAGGAGGCCACCCAAGCCTTCGACAGAGCACTTGAGCAGGACCCTCAGAATCTCAATGCATGGCTTTTCAAGAGCATGGCACTGACGAGTCTGGGCACAAAGATCGCTTTGGAAAATAAGAACCTGGGCATAAAAGACCGTGAAGCCTCTGGCATGACGGCCTTTGATAAAGCTATTGAGGCACATGAAAGGGCTATAGAAATCGCCCCAGAGAATGCCACAGTCTGGACCTACAAGGCCAACAACCTTGCTAAAATCGGCTCATTCACAGATAACCTTAGCATATTAAACGAATCCCTGCAGGCCTTCGACAAAGCCCTGGAGCTGAATCCCGAGGATGCCGATGCCTGGCATGGTAAAGGTATTGCCTTGGTTTACATAAGCCAGACGAGAGAGGATACAAGCAGATATGAAGAGGCCCTTCGGTACATCGACCGGGCTCTAGAGATAGACCCGCAGACGGCAGGAGCACTGGAGAACAAGGCAGGCATCCTCTCCGAATTAGGAAGACAAAATGAATCTGATAAATTATATAGCGAAGCTCTTGAGCTTTATAACACCAGTATTGAAACTGAAAAATCGACTGAGGATCTGGTGGAGGCTTGGCTTTCAAAGGGCTTCATTCTGCAAGCTCAGGGCAAATATGAGGATGCTGTCAAGGCACTGGGTAATGCTACTGATGCCGATCCGATGAACGGATTGGCCTGGAAGGTCAAAGGAGTTCTCTTGTGGAGGGAGTTGAAAGAATATGATGATGCCGTAAATGCTTTCGATAAAGCCCTGCAAATTAATCCCAAAGACCCTCTGACCTGGATGAATAAAGGCGATGCTCTAAAAGCGCTGGGCCGCCAGGCCGAAGCGGATGAAGCCTACGCCAAGGCCCGGGAGCTGGGGTATCAAGGTTAAGCCCCTTCCCATTTTTTTTATAAGAAAGAATTATCGGGATGAGTCTAAGAAATCAGAAGGAAGCGGGGCATGGTAATCCTTGACGAATGGCACAAACTATAAGAAAAGTGAGAAGATCTATCAAACGCAGCCTCTAACTCATCTCAAGGCTTGGAAGGGTAAAATGAGATCGGTCGCGCTGCTAAGAATGTTAGTGAGAGCAAGCCTCCTTTTGATCCTGGCCTCCATGGCCATGGCATCGGCTACCGGTCAGGATTTCGACAGCGAGGTCGCTGGGAAGAATCTCAGCCTCGATGTCTACTTGTATGATAGCGGCAAGGCCCTGGTTGCAGGCTATGCGGATAGCATAGAGGGCCTTACCTTTCTGGAGCCTGCTCGCTATGCTCCGGACAATACCGCTCAGTACACCTCCAAGTACAGGTTTGACAATCAGCTTTATGCCTGGACTGATGCTTTGACCTCGAAGCAAAGAGAGAACTGGAGCCTGATGTTCTCTTGCGACGGTTTTTATAACGAGTACCATGTCATCTTTCACCTTCCGAACAGCTCGAAGCTGGGCAGGATCAACAGCTCTAAGGGACTGAGTTATCTGGTATCTACCTCAAACGACTCTTTGATAGTGGAATCTCATGGGTACGGAGTCTATGAACCAGCGATCTCAATAGAGTATCGACAGCACATGGAGCCAGAGGGCAATGAGCAAGAGGGCATAACAGGAAATACAGGCAATATTAGTAGTAATCTAGATAGCTCAAACGGTGATAATAGCGACCTTAGCCAGGCCTATCTTCTTCTGATTCTGCTCGTAGCTTTAGCAATAGGCAGCCTGATTATTTTCATTGTCCGACGCAGAGCAGTTTCACCTAACGCTGAGTCGTCGATCCCTGAAGCAGAAGATCTTCCCGACGATGATCAGGCCCTCGATGCCTTATCAACTGAATCTGATCAACCGGAGGCCTCTGAGGAAGATGTTGAACCCGAAGAGATGCCTTCGCTCGAAGAAGGGCCGAAGAAGGAGATCGCAGTCAGCAGCGAGATGATGGCGGTCATGGATGCTCTGACTCCTCGAGAGCGTTCTATAGTTGAGGCATTGATCAAACGCGGCGGCAGGATGACCCAGGCGGAGATAAGATATGAGACCAACCTCCCCAGATCCACGCTCACCACGATACTGGTCTCACTGGAGAGACGAAACCTCATAACAAAGAAAGAATGGGGCAGGACCAATGTAATAGAGTTATCGGAAAGGTTCCTTTCCGTCCAGGAGCGCTCCTCCTGAGATTATCCTGGTTTTCCAGAATCGCGGGATTATCCTGCCATCTCAACTCCCACTGGCTCCGGCTCGTTGATTTAGGTATAACGATATGAGAGAAATTTATGAATATATCATATGGCTCTCTCATGCCGAGAGTTCTTAAAAAAAGCTAATAAGATTTATTCTCTATGCAAATTATTCATATTTCATTTTGTCTATTGTTTAAAACGAGCAAATGAGCAGTATTAATGGATGCATACTGTTAATAAGTTTAAAACTTAACACTCGCAAGGTTTATATTCGTTAACTGTCGTAATCCGACAAATGCCGAAAAAGAATTCGGCGGTTCATTGAGTGAGATAGCCGGAAAATGGCTGCCTTATAGCGATTAGATCCTTTTCATCAATAGAAGTGGATCGATGAAAGAGGGCGATGTGAATGAATTCAAAGAGAAGATCCACAACGGATCAATTGATACTGCATTCCCTGGGGAAAGACACAGATGCGGCTGCGGCATTTTTCCAGGCAAAAGAGCTGGGGTATCAGGAATGACTCCCTCACTTTTTCTGAGAATAATGGAGGTTTGCAAATGAAAACAGGATTTGTCGTTGCATTGTTGGCGATAGCTATGCTCTGCGCCTCTGCTATGGCGCAGGAGGATACAGCAAATGACTGGTATAAAAAAGGCCAGAGCTTGATTGCCACTGGATTCGGATACAACATCGATGAGGCTTTAGAGGCGTTCGATAATGCCATTCAAATCGAACCTCAAAATATCGATGCCTGGCTTGGCAAGGCCAAAAGCCTGGCCTATATGGACGAGAAGAACGAGTCGCTTGAGGCATTCAGGAATATCCTAAATCTAACCAACGAGACCATAAAGGAGAATCCAGAAGATACAAGCGCCTGGCAGAGCAAAGGAATCGCCCTGGCAAGCCTTGGCAGAGAGGCAGAGGCCACAGATGCTTTTGAAAGATCCATTGAACTGCTCAACCAGAGCCTCCTGAACGATCCAAAAGATGCCGAAGCCTGGTGGCTGAAGGCCGAGAATCTGGAATTATTGGGCAGGACCGATTCTGCGCTTGAGGCTTACGATAAGGTCATAGAGCTGAACTCCTCTGAGGCTGTGGGGGCATGGATCCGTAAGTCAGACATCTTCTATGGACAGCCGGGAGGCTATAACCAGTCACAGGACGCCTTCGGCAAAGCGGTCGACCTGATGGAGGTCAACTCCACCAGCTTCATCTCCTTTTGGTATCCTGAAGGAGATCATACCATAATCCTGAACGAGTGGATGATCGACGGCCAGATAGTCAGAGTGGACTTTGGAAGATACAACAGATCCATTCAGGCATACGATGACCTGGTCCAGACCCGCACCAAATCCGGTCTCTTTGCCGCCTGGCAGAACAAGGGCAGAGCCATCACTCCCCTTGATACGACTCTAGGAAAGCCAAGCGAGTATCTTTTAGGATCGAGCCCCAACTGGGTGGTCTACAACTTCTCCAGTGCCGATTTTCCCGTCATTAACGGCTCAGCTGATTTGCAGGAGGGCTCATTCGAGGATAACAGCGCAGAGGACTGGTTCAACAGGGGCCAGGAGCTGCAAAGAAACGATTCTCATGAAGAGGCCCTCCAGGCTTTCGATAAAGCCATTGAGATCAATCAATCGTACGCCTTCGCCTGGGGTGGCAAGGGATATGTTCTCTACAACATGGGCAGGTACGAGGAGGCAATAGCCGCCTGGGACAGAGCCATTGAGCTTGAGCCTGATGAGTTTTACTCAGGCAGCAAATGGGAGATGAAGGGAAAAGTCCTGGCGATCCTTGGCAGGAACGAGGAGAGTGCTCAGGCTTACGAAAGAGCGCTTGAGCTTGCGGATAAGGCTGTGACTGAGTACAAGACCTCAACAGACCTGAACCTCTCCGCTGCCTGGGGCTTTAAAGGACAGCTCCTCGACGACCAGGGAAGGTACGTAGAGGCTCTAGAGGCAGTGGCCAACTCCTCGAAGGCAAATCCAGAGGACGCATTTGCCTGGGCCGTCATGGGAGACATTCTGGCAGACCGTCTTGGCAGGTACAACGAATCAATCGAGTCTTACAATAAATCTCTGGAGATTGACCCGAAGAACATAGGAGCCCTGAGAGGAGAGGGATATGCTCTCGCAAGCCTTGGCAGGTACGAGGAGGCCCTAGAGTACTATAACAGGGCTCTGGAGATCGATTCTCGGTTTGCCAGAGCCTGGCAAGGCTTAGGAGATGCCCTCAGGAACATGGGCATGTACAACGAATCAATCCAGGCTTATGACAGGGCAATTGCGGAGATGCCGCAACAGCCACAATATGCCTTGATTGGAAAGGGCATGGCCCTCGACAGCCTGGGCAGATATGACGAAGCACAAGAGGATTACGAGCAAGCCCTGAAGGATTACGATGATGTCATCAAAAAGAATCCGAGAAATGCCCAGGTCATGTACAATCAGGGCAATGCCCTCCGGGGACTGCAGAGACACAACGAATCTCTGCAGGCATACGACAGAGCCATTGAGCTGAATCCGGGATATATCGATGCCTGGCGCGGCAAGGCCATTGTGCTTCGAGCTCTTGGCGGCAATGCCGAGGCAGAGGAGGCTTCCGCAAAAGCCATGGATCTGGGATACATGTCTGGAATGGTGACGGCGGTTGCCGGAAGCGGTCTCATTGTCGCCGAAAGGGCAGAGATGATGCCTGAGGCTGAGGAAACGGGGCCTCGAAGATGAGCCCCAATCTTTTTGCAGGGCTAAAGAAGGTTTGTAAATGAAAGCGAGGCTCATAGTTGTATTATTAGCGATAGTGATATTCTGTGTCTGTGCTGTGATAGTTCCATCCTATGCTTTGTCAAAGTGTGGAGATTGCGATGATAAAAATCCCTGCACGAAGGATTACTGTGGGCCAAATGGCTGCGTCCATGAGCCGATAGACTGTGACATTGAAATAACCAGTCCCCCAGAGGTTACCGGTCCCGGCATAACCAGTCCCCCAGAGGTCACGAGTCCCGGCATAACCAGTCCCCCAGAGGTCACGAGTCCCGGCATAACCAGTCCCCCAGATATCACTAGTCCCGGCATAGCCAATCCCCCAGAGGTCACAAGTCCCAGCATAGCCAATCCTCCGGAGATCACCAGTCCCAGCATAACCAATCCCCCAGAGGTCACAAGTCCCAGCATAACCAATCCTCTGGAGGTCACCAGTCCCGGCATAGCCAATCCTCCGGAGGTCACCAGTCCCGGCATAGCCAATCCCCCGGAGGTCGCAAGTCCCAGCATAACCAATCCTCTGGAGGTCACAAGTCCCAGCATAACCAATCCTCCGGAGGTCACAAGTCCCAGCATAACCAATCCCCCCGAGGTCACAAGTCCTGGCATAGCCAATCCTCTGGAGGTCACCAGTCCCAGCATAACCAGTCCCCCTGAGGCCACAAGTCCTGGCATAGCCAATCCTCTGGAGGTCACGGGTCCCGGCATAACCAGTCCCCCGGATATCACGAGTCCCGACATAACCAGTCCCTCGGAGATCTCCAGTCCTGACATAACCAGTCCCTCAGAGAACCGCAGTCCCGACATAACCAATCCTCCGGAGATCACGAGTCCAGAAACCGCCAGCTTCCAAGTTACAAACAGTTCCCAAACGAATACAAGTGGAACCAGGGTAACAGGCTTTCCGATAAATAGCAGTGAATCGGGGGAATCCGGGACCTATCTCGCTAGCAATGCTTCAAAGACAACCTGGATTTTGGAAAACAATGTGGCATCAAATAATTCAAGCATAAATGGCCCGGCTAGAGCTGATGTATCTGGAATCATTAATTCCACTGAATCCGGCAATCAGAATACGGGAATTCTGCCAAATATGAACGCTAATACTTCCTTCATAGAATCAATGCCGACACAAGGGAATTCATCAATTCTGCAAAGCTCAGAAATCTCCATGAACAGCACCAATGAATCCATTACTGGAAATGAGTCCTCTGCCCTCCTTCATTTCTGTGATGATGGCAATGCCTGCACTGCAGATGCCTGGAATGGAAAAGAATGCGTTCATACTCCCGTAAACTGCGATGATGACAATCCCTGTACAATCGATTCCTGCGAGAATGGGGTATGCACTCATAAGCAGAAAGACTGCGATGATCAAAACGAGAGCACAATAGACTATTGTTTGAATGGAGTGTGCGTCCATTCTTCAAAGAAATGCGATGACGGCAACGCTTGTACCATCGACACATGGAATGGAAACGAATGCGTTCACACCCCAGGGAATTGCGATGACGGCAATGCCTGCACTGCCGACTCCTGCGAGAACGGGACATGTACTCATAGGCAAAAGAACTGCAATGACGGCAATCCTTGCACTGTCGACTCCTGTGTGAATGGAGAATGCTACCATATGGGAAAGAACTGCAATGACGGCAATCCTTGCACTGCTGACTCCTGTGTGAATGGAGAATGCTACCATAGAGGAAAGAACTGCGATGACGGCAATGCTTGCACTATCGATGCCTGTGACGGCCGGGGCAAATGTATGCATCTGCGGAGGAACTGCGATGATGGGAATCCCTGCACAATCGATGAGTGTGATCCGTATTGGGGGTGCTCTCATACACCCGTGGTCTGTGGAGCTGGAAAGAGGTGTGTGAACGGCGTTTGTCAGACGATTTCCTCACCTCGGGCTGCCCCGAGCAGCTACACGATTCCACCCGGATCATCCATAAATCTGCCCTGGGGAACGGCAGTCACAGCCATCGGCTCTGCAAAGGTAGAGAATGGAGTTACATATGTTGCCGGACAGCCCCTTATATTCTCAAGACAGCTCGGCTACGATCAGGCCGCTCTTGCAGCCCAGGGAATAAGTCAGGCAGCTGGGAGCGCCGAGATGGTGGGCCTCGCCTGGCAGAGCAATCCCTTCAGCGTTACCCTGATCAAGCCTGATGGGAGCAAGCTTTTCCCGGATAGCGACCGTCAGAATATAAAACACGTCACTGGCACGAACTACGACTATTACTTCCTCAGAAATCCCGCAAAGGGTATATGGAATATCGAGATCAGGCCCATAAATCCGGGAAGCAGAGGAGAGAGCTTCTCATTGATCACGGGACTTGTGTCAGGAGCCGCTTTCGACCAATGAAGGAGGTTTGTAAATGAAAGAGATATCTGCTATCGTAATGCTAACGATAGCTATGCTCTGCGCCTCTGCTATGGCGGAGAGTATGTCGGTTAATCAGACTGGAATAAGTGGGAACATATCGGAACGCAATCCCTTCCAGGATGTCGTTCAGGGATATGACCACGCCCTGCAGCTGGACCCCGGAAATGCCAGTGCCTGGTTGGGCAAGGCCCAGGTATCTCAAATTCTGGGAAATCAGATTGAATCTCGGGAATATTTCCAGAAGGCTCTCGATGCGACCAATGGGACCTTGAAGGATGATTCTCAGGATGCGAAAGCCTGGCAGGCAATGGGTGTAGCTCTGGCCGGCCTTGCCAGAAATGAGGAGGCAATAGGTGCCCTGGAAAGGTCAATAGAGATTTCAGACCAGAGGCTGGAGGAGAATCCGGAAGATATAGATTCGTTGTGGCAAAAAGCTGTAAGCTACGAGGCTCTGTACATGGATTATGCTGCCATCAAGGCATATGAAAAAGTCATAGAGCTGAACTCCAGCAAATCGGTGGGTGCCTGGATCAGGATAGCCGACATACTCTTCGCAAAAGCTAACGGCTATAACGAATCGGTGGAAGCCTTCAATGAAGCAATTAGACTGATGCCTGACAATGCCAGCTGGGCAGGGGGTGTTGTCTCAGATCAAGGGAACTCTATTCTACGTACGGACGTCTGGCGGGATGATGATAAGATCCTCAGAGTAACCATCGGCAGCTATAACAAGTCTACAAAGAAATTTGATTTCATCCAGCAGATTGTTTCAAGGCCGGCTTCCACCTGGTTGTTCAGAGACAACAGTATTGGCTTTTTACAGACAAGAGCCGAATTTGCAGCTTTAGCTGCCAATAGAATGCAGGAAAAAACTGATGGCTGGTATAAAACGAGTCAGGAACTTTTCAAGAAGGCATCATATGAAGAATCTGTCGAAGCCCTCAACAGGGCCATTGAGCTTGATCCCCAAAATGCTACGCTCTGGGACGCTAAAGCCTCAAGCCTCGGCATTGCAGCCTCCTTTGACGGCAACCGCAGCCAGTACAACGAATCACTCAAGGCGCAGGACAAAGCCATTGAACTGGATCCAGGAAACTCCACATTGCATATTCACAAAGGCTTTTTCATCGCCAACCTGGCCGATTTGAGCGGGCACAAGAATGAGAGCCTGTACGAAGAAGCCATCAAGGAGTTTGATAAGGCCCTTGAGCTTGACCCGATGAATGAGGAAGCTTGGACCTACAAGGCATCAGTTCTCGATACTAGGCTGAACAAATCTGCGGAGGCCCTGCTCGCTTACGATAAAGCTATCGATCTTGATGGCGAAAATGCAATTGACAATGAATCGCTGAGCAATGCCTGGAGCGGCAAGGGAACGGCCCTGGCAAAACTGGGAAGGTATAACGAGTCCTTTGAAGCCTTTGACAAAGCCATAGAGCTGAACCTGCAAGCCTCCGCCTTTGTCTGGCTCGCAAAGGGCGATGCCCTCAACCAGTCGGGAAGATATGAAGAGGCCGCTTTTGCATACGATAAAGTCGTTGAACAGAATCCCGACTCCTCGCAGGCGCTGATAGCTCACGCTTACGGCAGCAAGGGAGATGCGCTAAGCGCCTGGGGAAAATACGATGAGGCGGTCATTGCCTACGATAATGCCATCGAGAACTACCCGTCGGAGCCTATGGGTGCACAGACCTGGCACAAAAAGGGCATTGCTCTCCAGGCGCTGGGCCGCACATCAGACGCAGATGCCGCCTTCGCAAAGGCAAAGGAGCTGGGATACGAAAAGTGATTCCTTAATAATTTTTATTGCATCGAAAATGGGTGATTGAATTGAACAAACGTCGAGTGGGGAAAAGACACAAATGCAGAGGGCTGTGGGCTGTTGCTCTGGGCATGCTGGCTGTCGCAGGACTATGTGCTTGTGTCACTGCACAGGAAAATACCACAGACTATTGGATGGACAAGGCTGAAGGGCTGACGCACAACGGCTCCTTCGAAGAGGCCATCTCAGCATTGGACGAGGCTCTGAATATAGAGCCTGAAAATGAGACCGTCCTGATCCGCAAGGCTTGGTATCTAAGCGTAGTTGGCATGGCGAATGAGTCGGCCAAGGAATACGAGAGGGCTCTCTCCTTTCTGGATGAGGACTTGAAGAAGAATGCGAGCGATGCCGAGGCCTGGGAAAAAAAGGCCAGTGCCTTGAACAGTCTGAACAGGAACGAAGAATCCATCAAGGCATATGAGAAGGCACTGGAAGTCTTCGACCAGAGAATAGAGAGGAACCAGTTGGATGCAGACGCCTGGATGGGCAGGGCCAATGTTCTCCTGAACCTAGGTCGATGGGATGAGGCCCATGAGGCCTACGATGAAGTCACTGAACTCAAGCCGCAGGATTACAATGTCTGGTGGAGAAAGGCTGAGGTTATAAGCGGCATAGGGGACATCAATGAGTCGGTTGAAGCATACGATCGAGCCATCGGCCTGATACCTGCCAACGATACAGATGAGCTTGCCCTGGCTTATGCCTCCAAGAGCGAGAACCTGGCCTCTGTGGACAGATGGGAAGATGCCCTGGAGGCGGTCAATAAGTCTTTGGAGCTAAATCCCAGGAGCAGCACTTGGTGGCATTTCAAGGCATTTATTTTAACAGAGCTTGATCGAAAGGAAGAAGCTCTGGCAGCCTTCAATGAGGCCATCGGGCAGAATCCGGAGGATATCGGCAACTGGCAGTGGAAGGCCAGCCTTCTCGTCGAGATGAAGAGGTACAACGAGTCCTTGGAGGCCTATGATAAAGCAATCGAGCTGGCAGCAGAGAACAACACCGAAGAGCTGGCACAGACCTGGTTCTCCAAAGCATCAGCCTTGAACAAGACAGGCAGGAATGAGGAGGCAACAGATGCCTTCCAGAGGTCCCTGAAGCTTTATGATGAAGCGATAGCAGAGAACCCGGGCGATGTCAGCCTCCTGGAGGCGAAAGGCCGAGTGCTCTTCAATCTGGAAAGGTACGATGAGGCCATAGCCATCTATGACCATATCCTTGAAACCACTCCGAGCGTCGAGCCAAGATTAACTCACATAACCACATGGATTGCCAGGGGAGATGCTCTCAGAGCTTTGGGCAGGAATGAGGAGGCTCTGGAGGAGTACAACAAGGCCATAGATATGAGCCCCAATTTCAGCACAGCCTGGCACGGGCTGGGAGAGGCGCAGAGGGCGCTGGGCCAAACCCACAACGCGAGCATGTCGCTTCTAGTGGCACAGAAGCTGGGGTATGAGGAATGACCATAGCATTTTTGTAAAGTTAATGGGGGTTTGTGAATGAAAGCAAGATTTGCCATCGCGTTGTTAACGGTAGCCATGCTCTGCGCCTGTGCCCTAGCGCAGGAGGACAGCGCAGAGGACTGGTTTGACATGGGCAGGAATGAGGAGGCAATAAGCGCCTTCGACGAGGGCCTGAAGACGGACCCGCAGAATGCCTCTGCCTGGCATCATAGGGGAATGGCCCTGGCGGGCATGGGCCACGGAGCGGAGGCTAACCAGTCAATTCAGAAGGCCATGGAGCTCATAGACCAGAGGCTCCAGGAGAACCCTGAAGACCAGGAGGCCTTATGGCTGAGGGCAGAGGAGATGGATCTCTTTGGGAAGAGCGAGGAAGCACTGGAGGCCTACGGTCGGGTGGCAGAGTTGAACTCATCCCACGCTCTGGAAGCCTGGATAAGGGAGTCAGATATCCTGGCGGCTCAGGGCAGGTACAACCAATCGGTAGAGTCCTTCAGCAGGGCAATGGCTCTGGTTCCCGCTAACAAATCCGAGTCGCAGTTAGGATTCCAGCGGCGGAGCGAGAACACCTTTATATTCACAAAAGCCTGGCTCATTAACGGCCAGATCCACAGGGTCTCTATCGGATTGTACAATATCTCCTCAAAGTCCTTCGATGAGATAGAGCAGATCAACTCCGATTATATTGCAGCCTTGCAGCTAAAAGGCAAGGCGGTTGATCCAGGCAGACATGGAGGCTCACTCATGGGGTCAAGCCTTAATTGGGAAATGTACACCTTCAACCAGCCAAAAGCGCAGCCTCAGGCCTGGCCTCCCTGCCTGACCATAACCAAAATCAATCCCAAGGAAGACGATTTCATCGATATCGCCGACAACCTGAAGGAGGCCGTCAGTCTCCAGAACTGGAGCCTGGAGATTCAGGGATCAAAAGTATCGCTGCCGGAATATTCCCTTCTGCCAGGGAAAGCCGTCAGGGTTCACCTGAGAAGCGGCCAGGAGAATGAGACAGACCTATTCCTGGACAGCAATCTGGGGCTGAATGACACTGTCGGAAGCGTCTCCCTGAGAGACGGCTCAGGAGCGAAAGTAGCCTCATTGGACTACTGGACCAAGCTGGATGGTTCGATCGCTCACCAGGTCACTCACTACTCAGGCACAGCTGAAAACGATCTTGAGTATCCAGGGACTGGTTATCAGGGGAAGATGGTGCAGAAGGCAGCGGGTGTTGGTCCTTTTATCGCCGAGAGGACGGAGATCGGGCCGGAGTTAGCTCATAATCATAGTAACAAAGATGAGCTGCAGGAGAACACTGCTGACGACTGGTATAAAAAAGGAACTGAGCTTTTTGAAAACGACTCTTTGGAGGAGTCGGTATTGGCCATGGAGAGGGTCATACAGCTGGATCCCGAGAACTCCAGTGCCTGGCTAAGCATCGCCATAACCTTGGGAATAATGGGCAATGGTAGCGAGTCATCAAAGGCCTATGAGAAGGCTCTGAATCTCATTGACAATGATCTGAAGAAGAACCCTCAGGATGCCAGAGCATGGGAGGCCAAAAGTGATGCCTTGATCGGCCTGGGAAGACAAGAGGAATCGCTCGATGCCATTGAGAAGGCCCTGGAGATTCTCAACCTGAGCACAGAGAGGAATCCGAAAGATGGAGAAGCCTGGTGGTCCAAGGCCAACGTACTTTATGGGATTGGTAGAAGTGACGAGGCTCTGCAGGCTTACGAGAAGGTCATAGAGCTGAACCATACGCCGAGGCTGGCAGATGCCCTGTTAATTAAGGGATATGACTTCGCTATCAAAGGCAATTACGATGAGTTCAAGGAAACCTTCAACCAGGCTATTGGGCTGATACCTGCTAGCGATACTGCAAAGCTTGCTCGAACATGGAATAGCGCAGGCTTTGCCCTCGCGGAATTAGGCAAGGAAGAGGAGGCATTCGAAGCATTTGAAAAGTATGCTCAATTAAGCCCCGGAGACAGGCACAGTTGGCGCATGAAAGGCGATATGGCCTCCGAGCTAGGCAGATACAACGTATCCATTGAGGCTTACGATCAGGCCCTTCGGATAGATCCCAAATGGGCTGAAGTCTGGTACAAAAAAGGAAATGCTTTGGCTAAAATGGATAACCATAATGATGCCTTGAAGGCGTTTGAGAAGGCTGTGGAGATCTCTGATGAGGTTATCCAGAAAGATGCAGGCAATGCCAGCGGCATTTGTATCATAAAAGGCTATGCCCTCATCAAACTAAACAGGTACGATGAGGCCATAGAAGCCTTAGACAGGGCACTGGAGATCGCTCCATCTTCTGTTCCAGTATTCCCTGCTGAGGCCTGGAATGGCAAAGGCGATATTCTGCTAGCGTTAGGGAAGAACGAGGACGCTCTAGAGGCTTACAACAAATCCATCGAGTTCAATCCGGCATTTGGCCGTGCTTGGCATGGCAAGGGATTGGCACAGAGCGCCCTCGGCCAGTTCTCTGAAGCCGACCTATCTTTTCGTGTGGCCAGGAAGTTAGGGTATCAGGAATAATCCGGGCTATTTTTTTGAAAAACATGATTGCCGCTCAAACATGAGCAATAAAAACAGGAGATGTGGGTGAAAAAATGAAACGAAAAAAGACATTAGACGCCAAGAAGCCATCGATGATAGTAGTAGGAGTAAGATTTGCTCTCGCTATGATTTCGCTGGCCATACTCTGCATCGGCGCTGTAGCGGAAGACGAGAAGAGCGCAAATTACTGGTATGAAAAGAGCCTGGATCTTTACAACAACGGATCTCTCGAAGAATCACTTCAGGCGGTCGATAAGGCCATAGAGCTCGATCCCGAGAACGCCACCCTCTGGGCTTACAAAGCCTCCGGCCTGAACTTAGCCGGGGTGATCACTCAGAACCAGAGCAGATTCGATGAGTCCCTCCAGGTTTACGACAGGGCCATCGAGCTTGATCCAGAGAACACTACCTACCTGTTGTGGAAGGGTTTTGCCTTGCGACAGGCTGTCAACGGGCTGCGCGGCCAGGAGCGCATTCAGATCTTTGAAGAGGCAATAGAGACCTTCGACAGAGCTTTGGAGATTGATCCTAAATTTGCAGAGGCCTGGGCAGGCAAGGGAGTGATCTGCGACGATCTGGCCACGTTCAACAACGACTCCGCCAGGTACAACGATTCTTTAGCTGCATATGATAAGGCCATCGAGCTTGCACCCACCAACGATAGCAGAAACCTGGCTCAGGCTTACGAAGGAAAGGCTGTCGCTCTCTCCCATATGGGCCAGGATCTGGCAGCCAGAGGCCAGATTGAGGAATCCAGGGCTGTGCTGAAGGAGGCCGTAAAGAACTACGACAAGGTCATCGACCTGGATCCGGATTTCGTGGGCCAGGAGGCCCAGCAGAATCGAGCGGGAGTACTGAAAGAGCTGGGGAGACGCGATGAAGCCGCTGCAGGATACGAGAAGGCAATAGAGCAACTGAACAGAAGCATCGAAGTGAATCTCAATAACTCTGGTGCCTGGGTTAACAAAGCAATTCTGTTCCAGGAGCAGGGCAGGTATGAGGAGGCAATTACAGCTCTAAACAATGCCACGAAAATAACTCCGGAGTATGTGATGGCCTGGGAGATGATGGGCGAGATTCTGTCCAATGATCTGGGCAGATATGATGAGTCCATAGAGGCCTACGACCGCGCCCTGCAGCTGGACCCATCCGATGCCCGAGCCTGGACCAGCAAGGGCCATGCTCTCAGGAGCTTAGGCAGGAACCGAGAGGCTGTTTTAGCTTACGACCGGGCCCTAAAGATCGATCCCAATCGTGCAACGGCCTGGTCGGGTAAAGGTGCAGCCTTAAGAGACCAGGGCAGATATAACGAATCTGTTCAGGCCTACGATGAGGTCCTCCGTGCTGTTGAACGGGACCCGACATACAGATACTCCTCTGCCGCTTTGGCAGTTGCGGATGCGTGGCTTGGGAAGTCCAAGGCCGAGTCTCTGATGGGCCCAGATAAAGCTGAAGAGGCGGCCATAGCCTACAACGAATCTCTTCAGGCTTACGAGAAGGCCATTCAGATCGATCCGGAGTCGGCCAGGGCCTGGATTGGTAGGGGCAATGCCCTGCTGAGCCTGGAAAAATATAGCGACTCCAAGGAGGCTTACGAGAGAGCAGTCGAGGTTTTGAATGGCAGCCTTGAAGAAGATCCCGAAGATGCTGAAGCCTGGTGGCTGAAGGCCGAAAGCCTGGACAACCTTGGCAGGAGCAATGAAGCGCTACAAGCTTACGATAGGGTCATCGAGCTGAATTCCTCGAAGGCAATTGGTGCCTGGATAAGGAAATCAGACATCTTCGTTTCCTTGGGCAGATATAACGAGTCAGTGGAAGCCTTTGACAGCGCTCTCAATCTGCTGCCAACCAAAGATAAGCAGAGCATCATGGGCCTGTGGTGGGCAAAAGGTACGGACATCTACCATAATGCCTGGATTGCAGACGGTCAGATTGTCAGGACCACCTCAGCATGGCGCAACCAGTCCACAGGAGCCATCGAGAATATCATGATGGTCAACTCGGACTTCACCGCAGCCTGGCAGAGGCCGACCAGTGGCAAAGGCTTCTCGCCCGAGGAAAAGCCTCTGGGCAGGCATGATGAGGCGCTGCAGGCCTTGAGCACAAACTGGGCGGATTATGGCTTCCCCAATTCTAAAGAGACTGCACAGGTGAAAATTGCAGATGATTGGGTTCAAACTGGCAGGGCTCTATTCAGAAGCCAATCCTTTGAAGGAGCAGCTGAGGCTTATGAAAAGGCCATTGGGGCTGCGGGCTCGAATAAAATTCTGCTGGCAGAAGCCTGGAAGGGCAAAGGAGAGGCATTCCTTGTGCTGTCGGGCAGTGAAAAAAGCCCTGGAAAGAGGGAAGAGGCCAATGAAAGCCTCGAAAAAGCCTTGGACTACTTCGATCAGGTACTGGAGATCTATCCAGAGAATGCTGGAGCCTGGCTCAACAAAAGCTTTATTCTCAGGTGGATGGGCAGGACCGGCGAGGCGCTCGATGCCGTAGACAGGGCAGTTGAGCTGAATCCCGAGAATATCGATTTTCACTGGCAGAGGGCGGAGCTTCTCTCTATGCTTGGTAGGTACAACGAGTCCGACCAGGCTTTTGATGAAACCATTGAGATGATCCCAGCCAATTCAAGCCGAAAATTAGCAGAGGTCTGGACCTTTAAGGGCTTTAACTTCATGGGGCAGAACAATAACGAAGAGGCATTGAAGGCATTTGAGAAGGTCACAGAGCTTGATCCCCAAGAGCCGACAGGTTGGCTTTACAAGGGAGAAGTCTTGAAGGCGCTGGGCCGACGGGCCGAGGCGGACGAGGCCTATGCCAGGGCTGGGGAGCTAGATAACCATCTCCGCAGCCTGCTAACCGCGGAGGAGGAAGCGAACGAGGCTTCCACCAGGGTTGTGGATCTGGGGTACAACGTCCAGAAGGAGAGCGACGCTAAGCCTTCTTCAACCCCTAAAATGCTGGCCATCACCAGGATTATGGCCACAGGCGAGGACGAGTTCGTGGTAGTAGCCAATAGCCGAGCAGCTGCCCAAAGCCTCAACGGCTGGACTCTTGATGTCAGTGACGGTAGGAACGGCAGCAGCAACCAGTCCGTAACTCTGCCTGATCTCACCCTTGGCCCTAACGAGAGGATCAATATCCATCTTGGTAGGGGCGAGAGCAACGAGACGGATGTCTTCTTGAACAGCGCCATCACCCTTAACGATACTGCGGGAAACATCATCCTGAAAGATGAAACCGGAATGATTGTGGCTTCTTTTGGGTACAGAGTCGAGTCCGATGGCTCTATCACAGGCATAATGACTGCAGAGGGCGAGTTTGGCTATCCGCCGTCGGGCCAAAACGAGGTGAAGATGGTGGTGAGAGAAACCGGAAGCGGCCCTTATGTCACCGAGAGGACTGAGTACGAACCTGAGGCAGCTAACTACAGCTGGATCAGAAACACTTCCCTGGAGAGGAGCGGAAAGGAGATGCTTTGATGGAGCCACTGAGTCAAGAATCAGCGGCAAGAGTCGTTTTTCTGCCGCTATCCTTGATGCTACTGTCATTGGTGATGATAACAGGCCTCTCAAGCCTATCCCTGGCAGAGGATCCTGCAATTGCCGCCCAGCCTCCGAACCTGGAGGGCATCTGGACGATTAACCTGGGCAGCGAGCAGGTCACCATGATGATCCGCCAGCATGAAAGCCGTTTGATAGGAGCCTGCACTGGAAGCGACTCTGGACCCTGGAATGCGGTGGTAATGGGCTCGCTTGCCGGAAATGAGGTTGAACTCCAGACTCGATCTATTCGCAGCGGCAGCGGGCTCATTGTGGAGACGGCGATATTTGGAGACGCAGACGGCGAGACCATTCGAGGCAGCTTCCTGCGAGGAGATAGCCAGGGGAAGGTCTCCAGCGGAGAAGCTACAGGGTTCAAGATCAATCCGGATACATCACAATACAGACCTGCAGCCACAATTCTTGCAGACGCAATTGCGCCCTCGAGTCTGAATACGGAGACGATAGACGAATCCAGGGAAAAAGCCGAGGACCAACAAGCTTCCGGGGCGGACAAGAGCCGGTTTGTGGATGTCAAGTCCCAAACGGACAGGGTCTTTTACCTGGGATGGGCCTGGACTCCTGGAGAGGCCAGCGATAAGGCGGCTGTGAAAAATCAGATCTGAACGTCGTCTGAAATTTTTTTTGTTGCATCGAAAAGAGGTGAATGAATTGAACAAATGTCGAGTGGGGAAGAGACATAAAAACAGCAGGCTGTGGGCCGTTGCCCTGGGCCTGCTGGCACTGGCAGCATTATGCGTTTCTGCTGCAGCACAGGAGAATACAGCAAAATACTGGATAGCAAAAGGAGACGACCTGTTTTTTAATAAAAGCAACCCTCTAGAGGCCCTGGAATCGTATGAAAAAGCCATCCAGATAAATCCTGACAATATGACCGCATGGAATGGAAAATCTATGGTTCTCGACACTTTAAGCGTACAGACTTATAGTAAAATTCTCAATTTGAGTGAGACAAAATTAGCCAAAAATCCCCAAGATATCGAGGCTTTGCAGACTAGTGCGATGGCATTGGCAAGTTTGGGGAATCGAGAAGAATCCAACCAGTTCCTAAAGAAAGCCATAGATGTCTACGACCAAGAAATAAAAGATAATCCAAAGAATGCCACTGCTTGGTTTCTCAAGGCGGGGCTGATTTCCATCTTAAATGGGAGTGAGGAGGCTATCAGCGCCTATGATAAAGTGATCGAATTGAACGGTTCAAAGATGATTGATGCCTTGATCACCAAGGGCAATATTCTTCTGAACCTTGGCAGGTACAATGAGTCCATTGATACCATCGATAAAGCCATTCAGTTAGATCCAGAGAATCCCAGCGTATGGTATGAGAAAGCTACCTATTACAATGTCCTTGGGAAGTACAATGAGTCTCTGGATGCTTATGAGATGATTACTAAGCTGGAACCTGAAAAAGCGAGTGCTTGGTTGTTCAAAGGCAATGTTCTCAAGGCTTTAGGTCGTCAGACTGATGCAGATGCTGCCTATGCCAAGGCTAAGGAGTTGGGGCATCAGGAATGACCCCCAGCACTTTTTATGTGGGTGAGTTCGGGCAGAGAATACGGTCTCTGTTCCTCTGTGACTCTGTGGTTGGGTCAGAGCATAGCGGTTCACCACAGAAGCACAGAGACATAGAGTTTTTCCGATTCAAGTTCAACCATACATAATCGCGAGGAGCCATAAAAAGAGGTCTATAAATGAAAGTAATATTGTCTACCGTCATGTTGGCGCTGGCCATGATATGCACCTGTACCCAGGCGCAGGAAAATACCACAGATTACTGGATGGACAGAGCCAACGTGCTCATCCATAAAGACCTGGAAGAGGAAGCCGTTTTTGCTTACGATGAAGTCTTGAAGCTCGATCCAAAGAATGAGACTGCATTGCTTCGCAAGGCATCAACGCTATATACTCTGGGAAAAGAGGACGAAGGTCAAAGGACTTATGAGAGAGCACTTCTGCTAATGGAAGAAGACCTGAAGAACACTTCACAGAATGCTAAAGCCTGGCAGAATAAGGCCATAGCTTTGAGCGGCCTGGGCAGGAAAGACGAGGCCAAAGAGGCAAATGAAGAGGCTCTGGCCATCTTCAACCATAGCCTTGATAAGGATCCGGAAAACGTCAGCCTCTGGAAGGGCAAAGCGGATGTACTGGCTTTCCTGGGCAGATGGGAAGAAGCCCTGCAGGCTTACAGCAAAGTTACAGAGATCGATCCTGAAGATTACGGTGCCTGGGGAAGAAAGGGCGAATTTCTTGGTATGATCGGAAGGTACAACGAATCCCTGCTGGCCTTGGATAAAGCTATTGAGACCATACCGGCAGATAATGATGAAGACCTTCAAGCCTGGAGCTTTGCCAAAGTCGCAGTGCTCCACAGTTCAAACCAGATTGGAGAAGCTCTCAGCCTTCTTGATAACCTCACGGATCTCTATCCACAGAACAAAAAGGCCTGGAGCCTTATGGGATATGATATGGCAAAGCTTGGCAGATACAATGAATCATTAGAAGCCTATGAAGAAGTCCTTAAGCTGGACCCAAAGGACGCTCAAGCCTGGAGCACCAAAGCTCGACAGCTTGTCGAGATGAAAAGATATGACGAGGCTCAAGAGGCGTTCGATAAAGCCATTGAGCTGATGCCGGGCGATGATCTCAAAGAGCTTGAACAGATCGTGCAGATCTGGCTTGACAAAGGAGATGCTCTAAACGAGACCGGCAATGGGGATGATGCTGGAAAAGCCTTCCAAAAGGCACTGGAAGTCTCCGATGAAGCATTGTTGAACGATTCGGAACAGACGAGCTCCATGCTGTTAAAAGGCAACGCACTCTTCAATCTTGGCAGATACGATGAAGCTAGAGAGGCCTATGACCAGGCCATCAAGACAGCATCGCCAAACTCTTTCCATGTGCCAAGTGCCTGGATTGGCGAAGGCAAAGCTCTTTTGGCATTGGGCAGGAATGAAGAGGCTCTGGAAGCCTTCAGACAGGCCTTAGAGATAAATCCAACGCTAGTCGAGGCCTGGAAGGGCAAAGGAGATTCCCAGAAGGCTTTGGGAAGGGCCAGAGATGCAAGCCTGTCATTTCACGTGGCAGAGAAGCTGGGGTAATGAGGGGTGAACTCATTGAGGAAGATTCAGTCTTCCTCCTTTTATCTCGGATCCTTTTGGACAATATATCCTGATCTGATGAGAATCTGAATCGCGTCCGCAATAGTCATCTCAGGCGATGAGGAAGGTCTGCCAGGCTTTTCTCGTTTGGATTTGTTCGTAATCTCATCCTCGAACATCTCTTGATTGACTATCAAGTGATGGAGGATGCAGATAACCTTTCCAGCTAATGCGACGACAGCGACTTTGGCTCCGTAACTGCTCTTGATCCTGAAATAGAACTGCTTTCAGCTTTGAATCGGCTTTTGTCCTTGATATAGCATATGCGACCTTGAAATACCCTAATTTCAGCAGGAGTAATTGATGCGGAAGTCAATCCGATTCCAGGAATCGACATAGGCGATTGTGATATGTTCGCATGTACAGCATCCTGGATTTTTCCCTGATTGTCATTGAGCTTCTTTGAATGGATGTTGTCCAGAATATCCTCGATGCTCAATCCATTCAGTATGCCTCTGATTATGTAAATTCCTGATTTGCCGAAAATTAGCTTAAAAACCAGGTCCCCATCGTCTCTCCCTCAGGTCATTGAGGGGCGTGGATGGAAGTGCGGCAAGGAAGCTCAGAGATACCTTGGTGATCGATCAAAATTTATGAAAATTGTAAATTCTGTCTGCAGTGGAAGGATGAATAGGTCTTAATTTATCAATTGGACCTTTAATTGAAGCCTGATTTAGTCCAGATTTTACATCGCGATATTTGAGGATTCTATATGGAAATGTAAAAACTTCCAAAGTGTTCCGATTTTCTAATGTTGCTATCAGCCCTTGCCTAAATGCAGTTAATCTTAATCTGTGATATATATGGCCTTTTAGGCAGAACTCTGGCGTAATATTGGCAAGATTTATATTTGTTGAACATAACAACGTCAAATGCCGTATGTGGAAACGGCAGAGTAGGGTAGGATATGTGGAGAATGATCGGATTCGGTTACCTTATACAACATTACCTGAAAAGGAGGTTATTTTATTGAAGAAAAGATCAGTGAACATTAGGCAAATCAATAATAGGCAGCTAAAAATATTAGGGGCCAAATTCACTATTGGCTTGATAGCGATGGTTTTATTATGCATCTTTGCCTTGGCACAAGAGAACACTACGGAATATTGGTGTCAGAAAGGCCAAGAGTTGCAGGTAAATGGATCTTATGAGGAGGCTATTCAAGCGTACAATATGGCTATTCAAATAAATCCAGAAAATGCCGACGCATGGCTTGGTAAAGCCGGCATTTCCAGTCGCATTGATAAGCATGATGAGGCCAAAAGAGAGTATGAAATTGCTTTGGAAATCTTAAACAAACGTTTGGAGGAAAATTCTCAGAATGCCAGCGCTTGGATCAATAAGGGTGTGGCCCTCTCCTGCCTAGGGAGGGATATTGAAGCCTTTGAAGCTCGTGGGAAAGCACTGGAAATCTATAACCAGGCTCTTCAAAAGAATCCTAATGATGGCAATACATGGGAAAATAAAGCGCTTGTTCTCGTTGGGATGGGTAGGTGGGAAGATGCTGTTGAAGCCTATGACAAGGTTATTGAGTTTAGTCCCTCAAAGGCTGCATATGCCTGGATAGACAAAGCCATATGCTACTCTGAGGGTCTAAGCATGACCAATGAATCAATAGCGGCCTGGATCACGGCTGCTCAGCTTATACCCACTAGCGATATTAAGAATCAATCTACAATATGGAGCGGCATAGGCAAATCCCTTAGTACTGCAAGTAGGTATGAGGAGGCTATCAAGGCCTATGACAAGGCCATAGAGCTGAATTCAAAAGATGTAAGTAGCTGGCCAAATTGGTCTGGCAAAGCCTACGCGCTCTATGCGCTCGGTAGATATAATGAATCCATTAATGCCTTCGACATAGCCCTTGAAATGATGCCTGAGTTTCCCGATATCTGGGACTGGAAGGGCAATGCGTTGTTTCAGATAGGTAGATACGAGGAAGCCATCAAGGCCTATGACAAGGCTATAGCACTGAATCCAAAAGATGGAAGTGCCTGGAATGGCAAAGGTATGGTCCTTTATAATATGGGCAGATACGAGGAGGCCATTGAGGATTATGACAGGGCCATCAAATTTGCACCATTCAATGTAACTCCTTTAGCGGATTTGTATGCCAAGAATCTCTCCGCCACAGCATGGACAGGCAAAGGGAATGCCCTCAAAGCATTGGGTCGCCAGTCCGAAATGGAGGCAGCTTATTCAAAGGCCAAGGAGCTGGGGTATGCTGGCTAATACTACGGCCCAAAATTTATTTTTGAAGGACACCCTACTTGCTAATGGGTGACTCTGTTTGGTATATTAATCCCTTTGCAAAGGCATATGATTCCAATTTAGGGATTGGCTGACCTACTATCGGCTTTAGATGATGTTCAACCTACGTTCCGCACTTTTGGCTCTTGGTTTCTGAATTTCTCCTCTTATTATCAGAAACATTTTTAAATAAATATCCACTATGCTCTTCCGCAGGGATGTAGTGTGGATGCAGGCATCCAATCGTACAATATAGGTCATCTTGGAATCGTGGCTGGAATTTTGACGACTTGAAAATTGCTGAAGTGATAGATAGGGCCCTGCCAAAACAGGGTTCCAAGAACCTGCCTCATTCGATAACAACTAAAGCTATGATTCTCAACAGCTTAGGATTCACTCACCAAAGGTTATACCTGTTTCCCAACTTCTTCATGACGATTCCAACAGAAAAGCTGCTTGGAGAAGGCGTCACCTCCCTCTGCTCTCAACGACGATGTAGTTGGCAGGACACTTGATACGATTTATGAATACGGCGTGACTGAACTGAACTATTCAATGAGATCACTTTGCAGATCATGAAGACTCATCCTTTAGGAACACAGCTGATCCATGTTGATACGACGAACTTCAGCGTTCATGGCAAGTACGAAAATGATGCGCCGGATAGTACGGATTCGATAAGGATCACCTTTGGTCATGCCAAAGATGGCAGAACGGATCTGAAGCGTTTCGTTCTCGGTTTAGTAACAAACCAGTTTGGGTTACCATTTTTTACCGAGGCGTTCTCAGGAAACGAATCAGATAAGAAAAGCCTAATCAAGATGATCCAAAAAACACAGCAAGCGATCAATTTAGACGACAATAGATACTGGATCGTGGATAGCGCTTTGTATACAGAGGACAACATCAAACTTTTGGGAACAGATATGCAATGGATCACTCGTGCGCCGGAGACATTGGATGACATCGAACGGCTTCTTGATGCAGAACTGGATTTTACCCAAGGCACGGATCCTCGATATGCTTTCCATGTTTCTGATCTGAATTATGGCGGCGTTCCTCAGCGTGCTGTTGTTGTATGGTCTGAAGAAAAGCAAAAGAGGGACGAACAGACCTTCGAAGGAAGATCCAAAAGGAGACGATACTGGCTGAAAAGACCTCACGAAGCACATGGGCATAAAGTTCGCATGTGTCCCTGATGCTGAAAAAGAGGTAACAATCTGGACATCTACACATTTTCATCACCTGATCAAGAACCTAAATGTATTGTCGGTAGCTGAAAAGGTTGAGAAGCGACGGGGCAGGCCAAAAAAGGATGAGCCCCGTTAAGGTCCGCTTCAAAATTGAGGCTCAGATCGATCTGAACGAGCGAGGCTCTAAACGATGAACGCAAGAAGCTGGGAAGATTTGTATTTATCAGCAACGATACCGATCTTGATCCTGAGACCATGCTCAGATATTATAAAGGGCAGCAGACCGTTGAGCGCGGTTTTCGTTTCCTGAAGGATAAGTGCTTTCATGTTTCTGAAGTTTATCTGAAGAAGGAGGGAAGGATAGAAGCGCTATGCATGATCATGGCCCTCAGCCTTCTGATTTACTCTTTTGCAGAGTAGCGGCTCAGGGAGAGGCTCAAGGAATCGGGACTGACAGTTCCCAATCAACTCAATAAGCCCACGCAGCGGCCAACTATGCGCTGGGTGTCAACGCCGGGATAAAACTGTCCAATTATGGCGGAATAAAACTGTCCAGTTCTACTTAAGTCTTCTGCCCAGCCATATCTCAACGCACCTTATCCTGAAAAGCTCTGAGGAATTATCCCCTGCCTCTTGCGATCCTTAAGTCGATAGCTATCGCCTTTTATATTGACAGTAGTGCAATGATGGAGAATCCTATCAAGAATAGCCGCTGCAATGACATGATCTTTGAAGATGTCTCCCATTCGCCATAGGACTTGTTTGAGGTGAAGATAATCGAAGCTCTTTCATATCGCCTGGAAACGAGCTGAAAGAAGCAGTGAGCGCCAAAGTCATCAAACGGCAGATAACCCATCTCATCAATAATGATAAGCTGAAACCTCGATAGTTCCCTAATCATCTCTTCAAGTCTCTTCTCTCGGTCAGCTTTTGCAAGACGCTCGATCAGAGCTGAAGCGTTGGCGAATTGAACTCTGAATCCCGCCCTGACAGCTTCAATTCCTAAGGCGATGGCAAGATGGGTCTTTCCCACACCAGGCGGACCTAGCAAGACCACGTTCTCTGCATTATGGATAACTTTAGAGATGCGATCTCATTGATGACACTCTTATCCAGAGACGGCTGAAATTCAAAATCGAAATCATCTAGCCTCTTCTCCATAGGAAAGCCCGCCTTTCGCGTTCTGAGGGCCAAAGACCGAGACTCCTTGCTTCTTAATTCCCGGTCCACCAGATAATCGAGGATCTCGATAGTTGATTTCTTCTCTTTAGCGGCGATCTCCAGATAGTTGTCGAGAACCGACTCAAAGGTCCCCAGTTTCAGGAGCTTAAGATTATGATGAAGTCTTTCGTATTCGAAATTTGTCATCTGCTATCTCCCCCACCAAGTCGATCATAAACAGAAAGCGGTCGATGCTCGACATCTGTGTCCACAAACTTAAGAATTGACGGATTATTATCTCGGAGCGTGCAGTTCTGCTTCAGGATCTCACTCAGAAGCCCTTTGAAGTGCTCTTTGATTCGCATCACTTTTCCATGGCCAGGTTGAATCTCGTGAGTGCAGATCTCATCAGATCCAACAATTATCTTAAAGGTCAAGTCAGAAATCTGCAATCGTGCGGTCATCCCAGCGTATCGATATGGAACAGAATAGAGGTTGCCCAGGTAAGAGACGAACGAGTCCCTGGAAATCTTTCGGCTCTCATCTCTGCGATTATGATAGGACGGAGCATTTCCGATCTTCTGGAGACCTTCCTGCTTAAAACGTTCAATCGGAATCTCATGGGTTGTGCCGTTAGGTATCGAGTTTACTCTGGACAGCCATTTCTGAAGCTGGGAGTTAAGATCAGTGAACGAAGTGAACCTGCCACCCATGAAGAAATCCTTCTTCACGAACCCCACAGTCCTCTCTATTTTCCCTTTGGTCTGAGGTCGATAGGGACGACACAACCGGGGAATGAAACCGTAGTGCTCGAAGAAGTCCTGGAAATGAGAATTCCAGGTGGAATCCGATGATTTTGGGGCTCGCTTCTTCACGATTTGCGTTATGTTATCATATAGAAGCTCTTGGGGATAACCTCCAAAATACCCAAACGCATTTATGTGGCACTGGATAAGGGTATAAACGTCTATTCGCAGAGTAAATTCGGCATATCTCATTCGCGAATAACCGAGAACCATGGTGAAACAGTAGAGTCTCCTTTTCTCCCCATCGATATCGATGTAACCACATTCTGCCCAGTCAACTTGAGCCTGAACTCCTGGTTTGGTCTCGTAGCGGTATATCGCCGGAACTCCAATCTCAGGCCGGACTTCACGCACGAAATCCTTTACAATTGTATACTTCCCTGTGAACCCCCTATCCTGGATCTCACGATAAATACGGCTAGCAGAAAGAGGGAACTCTTTGAGTCTATCAATTATGTATTCCCTGTGACCATCCAGTTTGCTCGGCTTTTTGGATCGCTTCTGGGGTAATGGGGGAACCTGTGAGTTCAGATACTTCCGCACCGTCACCCGGCTGTGTCCAGTCTGTCTGGCGATCTCGCTGATGCTCAATTCTTCGTTGAATAAATCTCGCAACGTGAGGAACTCCTCCATATCTATCATCCACATGACCCCTGGGTTTCAATCCAGGGAATTGGCAGGTGGACAATTTTATCCCGCCACTATTGGACACTTTTAGACCGCCATTGACATGGGTCTTCGAGATCTTTATGGGGGTAATTTAGGCGGTTGTTACATCAGGTGGGACGATAATCAAAGTCAGCGTCAATCTGACAGGTACGCAGATCACAATTCTAGCCTGATGGGCAGAGGAAGCGAAAATTATTATGGGATGAATTGAAAGTGCGGAAACCTCATGAGCCAGGACGAGGGCTCATGACCGAAGAATGAAAAAACCGATATGCAATTCGGTTTTTTCATAGGAATGTGGATTCAAAATTATTCCCATTATGACCACTTTCCCTCGCTTGGGTCATAATTACAGAGCATTTTTCCATCTAATTTTCCTGTTAAGCTCTCTTCTAAAGATCTGCAATCTGCACACGAATATCTAAATTCACAACTGCAGCATTTTTCTATTTTATCTAAATTTAATTCCCAGAAGTTATCTATTCTTTCCCATTCACTTTTTAGGACTGCATAAAGTTCTTTGTTGCTCACATTGCCAAAGCTATGACCCCGCATCATAGGACATGGAATGACATTTCCATTAAAACAAATTGCTAATGTATGGCCAAGACAAGGGTGATATTCAATATTGTTAAAAAATTGATACATGCTCCCGGGTTGAATCTTCTTTTTGGATGTTATTGGTAAGTCCTTTGGCAAAAGGTTACCGCGTTCGATAATAAAATCTACCATAATATTCTTACCTTGTATCCCTTCTATATTTTCGAAATTTTCAGGCCTTGTCACTAATAAACTGGCTGTATCTAGAGATTGTACATCATTAAAATCCTCCGTTTGGATAATCATGTTAGCTTTGCCAGCTAACTCGTTAATTTTATCTATAGATAGGCTTTGTCTATGTAAGGTTATATATATATTGGTAAATTTCCTGTTTGTATAATCTAAAATATCTATCGTTCTATCCCACTCTAAGGTCAAATCTCCGCCGGTTATAAAAATATCCATACAATTTAGGTCTTTCAACTCATCTATAACTTCTTTCCACCTTTCTATGCTTAGAGGTCTACCGTTTTCATTCCATTTATTACAGCCCATACATCCTAGACTTCTCTTTATTCCGTTATGGCCACAGAACCAGCAATTTCTATTGCATGAATTATTTATTTCAATAAAAGCTCTATGAAGTTCTGGCGGATCGGACTGTTTTTCTATAGTAGGAGAACCGACTCGTAATTTTTGTATATATGATCTGTTGGAGTAAAAATTTCCTAAACAAAGCTGTTTAAGCTCATTTAAGAATTTTCTTTCTCCCTGAATAGAGTTATTTTTTTCACACGATGTTACAATTTCGGTTTCCAATTCATTCAGAGCATATATTTTATGATCTATTAAATCAAAAATTGCTCCAAGCTTCTTACCTCGTATGAGATAGCATTCTGGATTGAGCCTGAAATACATTTTAATCACCGTAATACTTTTTTGTGTTTGCTTTTTTAGAATTAATCTCCTTCTCTATAAATTGAGGATCTATTTCTGCTACAGCAAATGCCTCAGCAAAAGCCTTCTTCATAATTACCTCCATTTCTCTGCAAACTTCAGAAGAACATAGAAATAATCCGTTCATAGCAAACTTCGGATAACACTGGCTACAATTTCGTCTTACCTTGCAACTAGGACATTTGTCCATACTGCTGATATAATTACTAAGTAATTCGCATATATTCTCAAAATTTAATCCCTCATTTACATTTCCAATTGGAAAAAAACTATTTATTTTTTCACATATGTGGAAATTACCATCTACATCTACGAAAATCTTCCTCCCAGGTATACACGCGCTGGAAAACGGCATAAGTGGGTGCGGGGAATAAATTGATATGCCATTAAAAATAATATTTTTTAAATATTGACCGATTAAATAATCGAAAAGAGTTAACTTATCTCTCTGTTTTTGATGATCAAGATTCATAGAGTAAGATTTTTTTGCATTTTTTAATTGCTCTAAAAATGCATGATGATCTTCTTCTGTAAATTGATCAAAGTATCCACTTCCGGGTTCATTGCTAACAAGAGACGCAAATGATACCGGCGGGGTATCTTTTCCACTAAAAAATTCTTCTCGTTTGAATAAATCGCTCTTCCAATCAATAACTGGAAGACAATAGATTTTAGTGTATCCTGTCTTTAAAATAGAAGTAACGTTTCCCATAACTTCTCTAAATGTTCCTTTTCCATTGGGATAAACTCGAAGTCGGTTATGTTCCTCTTCAGGTCCATCTAAACTAACTGCTATAGAGAAATCATGTTCCATTAACCAATTTGCCTTTTCTTTGTCTAATAGACTGCCATTTGTGGTCAAAGTATATCGTGTTTTGCAGTTACCATATTCATTTTCTATATGTTCTACACATATTTTAATAAGGTTAAAATTTAATAGAGGTTCTCCTCCATAAAATGCTAAAGCAGGTTGTCTCTTAGGATTATATCTCGCTCCTTCTTTTAATAAAGAAAAGTAGTAATCTATTGCCCTTTTCGCAGTATCTGATTTCATATATTTATTAGATTGACTGCGGGTATATTCGTAGAGATCAGAAAATGCGCAATATTTGCATCTAAAGTTGCAGTCCTCGGTAACGCTTAATGTAAGTTGCGTAAAACCAGTTCTTAACAAAAGTGATCTTACTTCAGATGTGCTAGGTTTATAAGAAGTACTAGATTTCTGTTTCATAGGCCTAATTTTCCCCCATTTTTTTAACCAATTGTAGCAAAAAATGAGGTCCTCTTTGCTAAACTTATCTGATAAGTGAAAGACTATATCATCTAAAGATAACGATTTCCGATTTAGGGCCTCAAAAACCGCTTTCATAGTTGGAGAAAACGGGATGAATATGCCTGTTTCATCATCCCAGGCGTATGCGTTTCCAATCGGAGATTGAAATTCTAACATTTTTTTCTCACCAATTTCATATTTATCTTTAATTTCTATAATGAATTCTCTGGGTAGTGCAAAATAATAGAGATAGCAACATACGTACAGATCTTTATATGCTGTTATCTCTATGTATGATGCACTAATATCTACTTACTGAGTCAGGTGTGCCTGCCAATCCTGCCAGGCAGTGGCATTAGGGTAGGTAGAACCCTTGCAGCGAATATAGCATCTGCAATCGCACGCAGCAGGAGTCTCTATGCTAATCCCATATCCTTCTCCTTTAAATACCTCCATGTTCGTTTACACACTCCTTTTATTTTAGTCGAGGCTTTTACCCCGCCAAACACTAAGTAGACTTGCAAAGATATATATTTGCCGATTTTGATCACAAATTAGGAACATGTTGTTCAATTTTAGTGAATAATTTGTCCACATTCAGTGAATGATTTCCGAAAAACCGCTATCGAGAAGGCTTTAATCATAATTCGTCACCTATAGTTCACTGCCTGTATCTCGAAGAGCTGCGCATACTCTCCCTTCAAAGCCATCAGCTCCTCGTGAGTGCCCTTCTCTGCGATATGCCCATCATTCAGAAGATATATGCAGTCTGCCATCCTGACAGTGGACAGCCTGTGGCCTATGACGATGGCGGTCTTCCCTTTTGCCAGCTCCCTGAACTTGGCGAACACCTCCGCTTCGGCTTTAGGATCGAGAGAGCTGGTGGGCTCATCCATAATTATGATCTGGGAATCCCGGATGAACGCCCTCGCGAGGGCCACCTTCTGCCACTCTCCTATGCTCAGATCAGTGCCTTTATCGAACCATTTGCCAAGGGTAGTCTCATAACCAGTCTCAAGCCGCTTTAAAATCCTATCCACGCCAGAATCCCTCGCAGCCTTCGCGACTTTGCCCATATCCAAAGGCCCAGCGGCACTGCCCAGCCATATGTTCTCGGCCAGGCTGAGATTATACTGGGCATAATCCTGGAAGACCACGCTGATCTCTCGTCTGAGATCTGAGACCCTCATGTCCTTCAGATCCACCCCATCTATGGCGATCCTTCCCTTCTGAGGGTCATAAAGCCTGCAGAGAAGCTTGATCAGAGTGGTCTTTCCTGAGCCGTTACCTCCCACCAGGGCGATTACCTGGCCGGGCTTGATCTTCACGCTAATGTCATTAAGTGTAACAGAACTGGAACCGGGATAGCTGAATGATATGCCCTCGAAGGTGATGCCCTTCTCAATGGGCCGGGGGACCTTAACGGGTTTCAGAGGATCTTTGATGTTGGGCTCCAAATCGAGGAAATCGTAGAGATTTGTTATGAAAAGTCTGTCTTCATATAGGCCCGTCAGGCTCGATAGCAAACTTCCTATGACAGCCTTGCCCTGGACCAGGGCTCCGAAGTACATTGTGATGTCGCCTATGGTTATGTTGCCTTTCATTCCTTCCATCGCTAAAAAGGCAAGGGATCCGAAGACAGCCATTGACTCTATTGCCTGGGCAGCCAGGTTCGCTTTGGACTTGCTTACTGAAAGATCTAGCTTTTCTTTCCTCAGCTGCTCCCTTAGAGCCGTGTACCTGTCCCTGAAGATAGAGCCCAGATCAAAAAGCCGAATCTCCTTGGCAAAGCTCTTGTCCGTTAAAAGCCAATGGAGATACCACGACTTACGATCCTTCTCGGTACGAGAAACCTGCCACCTATAGAGCTTCCCTGAGTATATCATCTGAACCAGGATTCCAGGAATAGATGCCATCAACAGGGCTACCACGATAGCCCAGCTGGCGAGGAATAGCAAAGCCACTGTTGAGGCCATGGAGATAGCATTTTGCGCGAGCTGGGTCAGGCTCCTGACTATATGGATAGGCCGATAAGCTGCTTCCTGCTGAGCCCTGTGAAGAGTATCATAGTATTTTGGGCTCTCATAATATTCCAGGTCTATGGCCACCGATTTGGCATGGAGGATATCCTGGGTGTGGTCGGAGACTAAGGTCGATTGAAATTCGCTGGCGATATTTGCTGCAGACTGAATTAAGATAGAGAGCAGCTCTACCAGTATGGCTAGGGCCACGAACATCAGTAGTTGTCCTGTGACCGCCTCGCTATCGGCTGAGCTATAGCCAGTGGCCACGCAGTCTACTATTAACTTCATGACATAAAGGGACGCCAGAGGCAGGACACCTTGGGGAATGACCAGGGCTATACTGGCCACAGCCCAGCCTGGAGCACTCTTCCAGACTAAAAGCGCAGCTCGCCATAGATCTTTCAGGTCTTCCCGCCGGACATGAGGAAGCCTTTTTGAAATATGCAGCGCTTCCAGTATAATCGCCCTCATGCAGCCTATGGTGCCTACTCTGAGCTAGATTGATCTTTGGAGCTTTCATGAATCGAATTGGGCTTAAGGGCAAAGCGAACGCTGCTCTTGGAGATATCATTTGAAATTATGAGCATCTTCGATTCATTGGAGAACAGCATAGCTCCTTTGGGGGTAAGCTTATAGTAGCGCCACTTATTGTTCGTGGGCTCTTTGATTACCAGACCGGATTCAATAAGTATAGTCAGGTTTTTGTAGGTGCTTGACTTGGGAATACTAAGCATTTTGGATAAATTCGTTAGATTCATGTTCCTTAATTTAAGCAATTGTAGGATGAAGAGCCTGTTCGAAGAGGACAAAGCCCTCAAGGTTTTCGTATCGAGATCGACATTATTGGTGTTCATGGTCGGAATTTAGGCGTTCACCTTTTAATAACCATCAAAAATGTTCCAATTTTGTGAAAGTTCACTGTATCCACAAATGAAGCCATAAAAATCAATATGTTTGCCATATTTTAGCATTTACGTATGATTCTGTCATATATTGCCAAAGGTATACATCGATAGATGTGCATATGCAGTTTACATTCATGAGAAATATCATTAAGCCCACCCCAATCTCTGAGTTTCCAGTCGCAGTTGGGCGCATTAATCAGGATTTTCGAGATTTACTTCAGAAATCATTGACAACATATTTTCAATTTGCGCATTCATGCGCTAATTATTTCTTTTTTTCATCTGAATCATTCCATTAATTATATCTGGAATCTCAAGCTGTTTTTACGTAGAAAAATGTAAAATCTTAATTCTTATAAAGGGTCTGGATTCAGCATTGAGCTAAATTTGGCTTGGATTCAAGTTCGGATCAGGGAGTTAAGGTTTATCTGGACTTCACTTTCGAGAGACTTTACAGGAACTCTATTTTTCCTCAACGTTTTCTCCGATCACCGCTCTTCGCTTCAGGACCTTCTCGCCTTTTTTCCCCCCTGGGAGATAGACGATCTCGAAAATGCGTTTATCCAGCTTTCTCACCAGCTGCGAGAACTGAGACGGAGACAGGTTTAGATCGATTTGAAGCTGCTCGAAGGTCTGAGATCCACCGTAATCCTTTAGGAGTTCCTTGAGCTTCTCTATCCTTCGCCTCGTCTTCTTTCCGATGTGTTTCATCTCTTTTTTCGCTGTGGCGTCAATCCCTCGCCCCTGATGTTGAACAACATCATCCTGTTCCAATGCACTGGCAAGAAGCACAGGTGATGCATCCTTTTGCCTGGCCAGAGTTTCCTTAAGGCTGGGCCAATTTTTATCCTCAGGGATAGGACCATGATAGAGTTCATGGAGCGCTTCTAGGGCCTCAATTCTTGCTATTAGCCTCTGGTTCTCCGCTCTAAGATCCTGGACCTCTTGAAGAAGCTGCCGGAGGATTATACCAAAGTCCATCGCAAAGGCAAAAGTTTGGGATTGAATATCCTGCCGCAATGCAAAAGACAAAGAAATAAGCCCACAACCTTCATTCAAGGCCTCCTAAAGAGCAAATGCGTTTGCCATTGAAGTCCAGGGATATAGAGTTAGTCACAATCGATACCATACTAACTAAGCCAAATAGCATCATTAGATTGTGTATCATACCTTCCACATCCTAGGTTGAATTAAAACTCCTTGAAATTTTATAAAGCATTAACAACACTTAAGGTTTTCGATATAATCATAATAATCATATCTATTTTCATAACAATTTCGCCTATATTAATCTATTATGTTATTAAATAAAAATAGTAATAGAAAACTTAGATTAAAAGTAAAACTTATTTTTTTGCAGATCCAATGAAATGACCTTTTAGCGAAGTTATGACGGATCTGAGTGAAATGCCAACTCAGGGAGGGAATCACATGAAAAGAGAATTCAAGATATCAGTAGTATCCGAGCTTGAGTCCGGCAAACCTCAGATCGCCACCGAGCACGGCATCCATTCAAGTATTCCCTACCAGTGGCAATATGAGCTGGCCGAGAATCCCGAGAGAGCGAACAGCTTCAATGGCGACCGGTGCAAGTACGAGGCCAGGATCGCCCAAGCTTTGGAGGCTGGCAGTGCAGGCTCATGTCGAGAATGAGCTTGGCAGACCAAAGGGGCAGTCCCAACCTGCGATAGGGGCATCGAGATCGTTCTGATCAGGCCTCGTGCTGGCTGGATAGAGGCGGCGCTCTCAACGAACTTGATCGCAGGGAAGGGGCCAATGCTTCCTTCGCCAAAGCTTTAGGCAGAGCTAAACTGAAGGTCTCTTAAATTCCTTATTTAGGTAAATGGTGATACAAAATACATCAATGTACTTTGCCCAGCTTCGAAAAAAAGGCAGTCATTATAGTCTTCCTAGCCACAAAGCTAATTTCTTTAGCAGATTCCTTAAACATTCAATAAAGGGCTATAACTTCGTGGTAAGTTCTGAAGATGGGTGAGTTTTTCACTGATTGGCATTGAGCTTCTTTGAATGGATGATGTTGTCCAGAATATCCTCGATGCTCAATCCATTCAGTATGCTTCTGATTATTTGGATTCCTGAATTGCCGAAAATTAGCTTAAAAACCAGGCTCCTATCGCTCCTTCTTCAGGTCCTTGAGGGGCGTGGAGGGAGGTGCGGCAGGAGAACTCCGAGGGGGCCTTGGCGGTCGGCAAAATTTCTTGCAAATCGTAAATTCTTTTTACAGAAGAAGGATAAATAGACGTTAATTTCTCAATCGGGCAGTTAATTGAAGTCTGATCTTATCCAGTTTTTACATCGCGATATTTGTGATTTTGTATGGAAATGTAAAAACTTCAAGAGAATGTCAGTTTTTCTAATGCTGCCATTAGTTTCATCTAGATTCGATTGTTCTTAATTCGAAAATTTTTATAGCATAATTTCTAGCAAGGTTTATATCTATTGAACATAATACCACGCTATAGGGTAAGATGTTGTAGAGGCTTTCGAGATAATTGATTTGATTGCCTTATACAGATCTATTAAATAAGGGGGTGTGTTTAATTGAACAAGAGATATATATTAGCTAAAATTAGGCAAGTAGGTGATAGCTTGCCAAGAATATTAGAAAATAAGGTTTCCCTTGCCGTAATAGCGCTGGCTATCATATGTACATCTACTCTGGCACAGGAGAACACAACAGATTTTGGAATGATGAAAAGTGATGCTACATTCAATGTAGCCTTTGGAGAATCTTATCAAGCCGAAGATGATGCATTACAGAACGATCCAGGAGATTATAGCCTCTGGATAAATAGAGCATTGAACCTAACATACCTTGGTAGGCTTAATGAGTCCATGGAGTCTCACCAAAAGGCGCTTGACCTAATCGATGATATATTGAAGAAAGACCCAAAAAATATTGATGCTTGGAAAATGCAGGGCACTGCTTTGGCTTATCTTGGCCAATATGATGATGCTATAAAATCATACGAGAAAGCTATCGAAATCTCCAACCAGACCTTGGAGAGAAATCCTAGAGATGCAGATGCCTGGTGGCACAAGGCCGAGAGTCTCGAAATATTAGGCAAAAGCATGGCTGCTATAAATGCCTACAATAAGGTCATTGAGCTAAACTCTTCTAAGGCCATTGGTGCCTGGATAAGAAAAGCCGACCTTTCGGAGTATAACGATTCAGTCGAGGCTTTTGATAAAGCAACGGAATTGATGCCCAAGGGAGCCTCGAGGAAACTGGAATCCGTTTGGACCGGGAACAATGCCTCCATTTTAGTGAATTTGTGGTGCGATAAAGAACAGATCCTAAGCGTTTCAATACATGATGTGGAAGGCTTGGGAAGCTATAACAAATCCTCTAAATCTTACGATCGTACCTTGACAATAAATTCAAAGTCTATTTCTAACTGGCTTGTAGATCCAGGTCTTAAATATGCCTTACAGCAGCACCAAAAAGACGAAGCTACGCAAAATATAAAATTGCCCCCCAAATAGGAGGGCAATTTACATCTAGCACCACCAATACTCAGTACTATTAGGATAACAGTCCTTACTATATCCCGGTGGGGGGCAACTAGTTGCGTTCTTTATCTTTGTGAAATCGTATATTGTCCCATCAGGTTCTCGACATGCTGCACAACAATTTCCCATTTTTCTCACCTCCGTTAATTTTATTCACCTGTCGTAGTATGGCGCCATCTTGGTGACAATGAAGGGGAACTCTTCGGTTAAGTCCACCCTAACGAAATATTTCTCTACTGCACCAGTCTCTTTGTTAGTGAATGATTGGATTACAGATACGATCTTGCGGTTATCGCTCAACCTTGAGAAGATAGCGTTCACTGATGTCAGCAAAAAGTTGCGCTCTAGCTCTTCTGCTGCTTTGACGTAGATCGCTGGATAGCGTACAGATAGATAATTCAGTGCCCGATGTTTATCTGTAGATCCTATGTTGTCTGCCAATTGCATCATTCTTAGGAATGTCTCTCTTGCGATTGCTTTGAATTTCTCATCGGTGACCGATTCGGAACGAATAGACTTGATAAAGTCGTTATATTCAAGGGAATAGAGATGATCAACAAGCACCATGGGCACTTCTAGCCCGCACATCTCTGGAGGAGCTACTGGGCCTTTACGACCTACTACCACCTGTCTATCCAGGGGGCATGCAGGTGGTCGGATGGCTTCCAATAATATGTTAAGATCTTCAGGGCCTGTGGGTAACAGAATGTAAATCGGTACGCCCTCCATAGTGAGAATCCAGGAAAGCTTTCGTGCTAGATACCTGTTTTCGGGCTGCGACAGAACAGAGTGGAATGCCTGCTGGTGATCGAGATTGGCAGACTTCGACCTTTCGATGATCTGAACATACTCTTTTTCTATCGATCTATTAGGGAAACGAGCTTCAATCTGTCCCAGAACATAGACAAATGGGAGAGATTTCAAACCGCAAGTTCCCTTATTTTCGCTCTTTTCATTTCCACTGGTCTTTGAGCCCTCTGGAGAGGATTTCGCCGAACAGGCTGAGCATTTCTTTTGTGGCTGTGCTGATGACGATTCTTGGACTGATTGATCCATATATTTCATCTCCGTATTGTGATTCTTGCAGCCAAGAGGAGACTGCTATTCACGATTTTTGCTCCATTCGGTTTAGTCGGGGTTTTACCCCGCCAAACACTAAGTAGACTTGATAGATTAAATATTTGCCGATTTTGTTCACAAATAATAAACTATTTTGCTCATATTTGATGAATAATTTGTTCACATTTAGTGAACGATCTCCGAAAAACCGCTATCCGAAAGCTTTAATCGTAGGTTATCATCTGTAGTTCATTGCCTGTATCCCGAAGAGCTGCGCATACTCTTCCTTCAAAGCCATCAGCTCCTCATGAGTCCCCTTCTCAGAGATGTGCCCATCATTCAGAAGACATATGCAGTCTGCCATCCTGACAGTGGACAGTCTGTGGCCTATGACGATGGCGGTCTTCCCTTTTGCCAACTCCCTGAACTTCGCGAAGACTTCCGCCTCAGCCTTGGGGTCTAGGGAGCTGGTGGGCTCGTCCATAATTATGATCTGGGAATCCCAGATGAACGCCCTGGCCAAAGCCACCTTCTGCCACTCGCCTATGCTCAGATCCGTGCCGTTATCGAACCATTTACCGAGAGTAGTCTCGTAACCAGCCTCAAGCCGCCTTAAAACCCTGTCCGCTCCTGAATCCTTCGCAGCCTTCGCGACTTTTCCCATATCCAAAGGCCGAGCAGCACTGCCCAGCCATATGTTCTCGGCCAGAGTCAGATTGTACTGGAACATAATCCTGGAAGAGCACGCTGATCTCTCGTCTGAGATCTGAGATCCTCATGCTCTGCAAAAAGAACGGTCAGATTTACATGGGGACTGGATATTGATCCTCTGCGACAAGACGACCAGATCATATCCATTGATGCAACTACGTTATCCTCGCGTGTGCATTCTTCAGGTCCTTGAGGGGTGTGGAGGGAGGTGCGGCAGGGAAGCTTGAAGATAGCTTGGTCGTCGATCAAATTTCATGCAAATCGTAAATTCTGTCTGAAGAAGATGGGTGAATAGACTTTGATCTCTCAATTGGACCTTTAATTGAAGCCTGATCTAGTATAGATTTTACATTGCGATGCTCGAAATTGTATATAAAAAATGTTAAAACTTCAGGAGCGTATTGATTTCTAATGCTGCTATCAGTCCTCATCCAGCTTATATATTTTGCCCATCATGATAAGCAAATATCGAAATAGAGACAAATCCGTTTTTACGATTCTAGGAGATGATTAAGTTTATATTTGATGAGATTGTTGTAATAGTCGAGGCAGAATTAGTGGGAGTTAGTTGCCTTGAGTAATCTACTCGACAGTAATCCTTCAGGGGTTACTGAATAGGGGGTATTTATTTGAACAGAAAATATAGATTAATAGACACTAGGCAGCATAATCTATTAAGGATCGTAGAGTCTGGCGCAAAGATAACTCTTGCAGGAGTGGATAAGGCATTTTATAATATGCATATGCTTTTCTGTATCTTAATTATAGCTTGTTCTATGTCCGTTTCAGTACAAGCAACGGAAGTACCTTCAGACAACATACCTTTATCCTTGGCAATACGTCTCCTAACTCCAATCTCTGATGTTCCTAATGTAGAGAATACGCAAGTCTTTGTTGGAGAGCTTCCTGATAAAATGCCAGTAGAACTTCCCATACCTAAAAATGCAAAAATACTTGGTAGTATGGTGACTGAGGAAGCGTGTATAGATATCTTATTCGACGTTAATCAAACTTCTGAACAAGTATTTGATTTCTATAGGGAAAGTCTGGCTAACAATAATTGGAGCGAAGTTGGCCAATCTAGGGGAATCGTCTGGGGCAGTGACCGCATTACCTTCTGTCGAGGTCTCCTGAGCCCATCGTTAACCGTTAGTGCATACACTGTCAGGGAAGGTCCCACTGAGGTACGTCTGAATGTGAACACCGATCAGGAAAAATCACTCTGTATTAGGGATGACGACGATTATAGGAAACCTTTGCCCAAATTGGTAGCACCCTTTGGTGTTAGACAGTACGGTACAAGTGGCAATTATATGGGCACAAGTACCATCGAATCAACCACATTAAATACAGATATGAATAGCTCAGCATTAGAGATCTACTTTTCTGACCAACTTAAAGAAGCAAATTGGACCCGACTTAGTGGTGGACAAAATGGCCCTCTGGCCTGGAGCACGTGGATTTTCATGGATGAAGATGGGTTGGATTGGAGTGGGCAACTATTTGCTTTGGAGATACCTAAATTAGAGAACCAACGATGGGTGCTAGTACAGGCAAGTTTAGCAGAATCGCATAAGCGGTAAATTCCTTCGAAGGGATTTTTCTTTTTTAGTATGCCATTAAAGATAAAAAATTTTTAAAGATATGAAATATCCTTTCGATCAAAGGATATTTCAGATCTCTAATCGAATTGGCTTCGGTAACCCGCTCTTAAGACCAATGACACTCAGTGAGCGGCCCATCGCAATCCATTCTAGGATCTGGGCACTCAGTTACACTGCTGCCACACAACATCAAATAGTTGTAGTAGGATCCATCCGGATCCCAACATTTGCACGTACAACATGGCATGTTTCTCACCTCCGTTTATTTATTCACCTGTCGTAGTATGGCGCCATCTTGGTGACAATGAAGGGGAACTCTTCGGTTAAGTCCACCCTAACGAAATATTTCTCTACTGCACCAGTCTCTTTGTTAGTGAATGATTGGATTACAGATACGATCTTGCGGTTATCGCTCAACCTTGAGAAGATAGCGTTCACTGATGTCAGCAAAAAGTTGCGCTCTAGCTCTTCTGCTGCTTTGACGTAGATCGCTGGATAGCGTACAGATAGATAATTCAGTGCCCGATGTTTATCTGTAGATCCTATGTTGTCTGCCAATTGCATCATTCTTAGGAATGTCTCTCTTGCGATTGCTTTGAATTTCTCATCGGTGACCGATTCGGAACGAATAGACTTGATAAAGTCATTATATTCAAGGGAATAGAGATGATCAACAAGCACCATGGGCACTTCTAGCCCGCACATCTCTGGAGGAGCTACTGGGCCTTTACGACCTACTACCACCTGTCTATCCAGGGGGCATGCAGATGGTCGGATGGCTTCCAATAAGATATCGAGATCCTCAGGGCCGGTTGGTAACAAAATATAAATTGGCACTCCTTCCTTGGTGAGAACCCAGGATAGCTTGCGAGCTAGATACCTGTTTTCGGGCTGTGACAGAACAGAGTGGAAGGCCTGCTGATGCTCAAAATTAGTGGACTTCGATCTTTCAATGATCTGAACGAACTCTTTTTCTATCGATCGATTGGGGAAACGAGCTTCAACCTGGCCCAGAACATAGACAAATGGGAGAGATTTCAAACCGCAAGTTCCCTTATTTTCGCTCTTTTCATTTCCACTGGTCTTTGAGCCCTCTGGAGAGGATTTCGCCGAACAGGCTGAGCATTTCTTTTGTGGCTGTGCTGATGACGATTCTTGGACTGATTGATCCATATATTTCATCTCCGTATTGTGATTCTTGCAGCCAAGAGGAGACTGCTATTCACGATTTTTGCTCCATTCGGTTTAGTCGGGGTTTTACCCCGCCAAACACTAAGTAGACTTGATAGATTAAATATTTGCCGATTTTGTTCACAAATAATAAACTATTTTGCTCATATTTGATGAATAATTTGTTCACATTTAGTGAACGATCTCCGAAAAACCGCTATCCGAAAGCTTTAATCGTAGGTTATCATCTGTAGTTCATTGCCTGTATCCCGAAGAGCTGCGCATACTCTCCCTTCAAAGCCATCAGCTCCTCATGAGTGCCCTTCTCTGCGATATGTCCATCATTCAGAAGATATATGCAATCCGCCATCCTGACGGTGGACAACCTGTGGCCTATGACGATGGCCGTTTTTCCTTTTGCAAGCTCCCTGAACTTGGCGAACACCTCCGCCTCGGCTTTGGGATCGAGGGAGCTGGTGGGCTCGTCCATAATTATAATCTGGGAATCCCGGATGAACGCCCTGGCCAAAGCCACCTTCTGCCACTCTCCTATGCTCAGATCCGTGCCGTTATCGAACCATTTTCCTAAGGTAGTCTCGTAACCAGCCTCAAGCCGCTTTAGAATCCTATCCACGCCAGAATCCCTCGCGGCCTTGGCTACCTTGCCCATGTCCAGAGGCCGATCGGCACTGCCCAGCCATATGTTCTCGGCCAGGCTGAGATTATACTGAGCATAATACTGGAAGAGCACGCTTTTCTCGCATCTGAGATCTGAAAACCTCATGCTCTGCAAAATGAACTGTCAGGTCTGCGGATTATACATGCTCATAGGGACTGGATATTGATCCTCTGCGACAAGACGACCAGATCATATCCATTGATGCAACTACGTTATCCTCGCGTGTGCATTCTTCAGGTCCTTGAGGGGTGTGGAGGGAGGTGCGGCAGGGGAACTCCGGGGAGGCCTTGGCGGTCGGCAAAATTTTGTGCAAATCGTAAATTCTTTTTACAGAAGGAGGATAAATAGACGTTAATTTCTCAATCGGGCAGTTAATTGAAGTCTGATTTAGTCCAGGTTTTACATCGCGATATGCGAGGTTTTATATGAAAATGTAAAAACTTCCAAAGAGTACCGATCTTCTAATGGTGCTATCAGCCCTTGCCTAACCGCAGTTAATCATAATCTGTGATATATATGGCATTTTAGGCAGAACTCAGGCGTAATATTGGTATGATTTATATACGTTGAGCATAACAACGTCAAATGCCGTGATATATATCGGCAGAGTGGGGTGCGGGGCAGTGAGAGCTTTGCACTTGGGGTAATTGATTTTTCAGTCGCCCTGCGGGTGTGTACTGAAAACGGAGGCATTTAAATGAAAGAAAGAATTGGGCGAGTGGGAGCGAGAGGAACTGGCAATAAACCGCCGAAATTCGCAGTAAGAGCCAGATTTGCTCTTGTCATGATTGCGCTGGTCATCCTTTGCGTTTCTGCTGTGGCGCAGGAGATGATTGCTGAAGATTGGTATAAAAAAGGCCAAGAGCTAGAGAGAAAAGGATCTTATGAAGAGGCCGTTAAAGCATATGATAAAGCCATCGAACTGAATCCAAAGGATATAATGGTTTGGCTCTCGAAAGGCATTATTTTAAGCGGCTTGGAACAGCATAATGAATCCATAGAAGCTTATGAGACCGCCATTGAAATCGATCCCAAGAGCATTCAGGCTTGGGGTACAATGGCAGATGAGTTATATCACTTAGGCAGATACAACGAATCTCTCAATGCATACAATAGAGTTCTTCAAATGGATCCCCATATGGCTAGAGCTTGGGTAGAGAAGGGCGATATTCTGAATAAAACAGGTAGGCACGAGGAGGCTATCAAGGCCTTCAATAAAGCTCTGGAGATCTATGATAACACTATCCAGGAAAACCCCGAGGACATCATAGCTTGGCAGGGAAAAGGCATTACTCTCGAAAAGATGGGCAGATACGAAGAGGCGATAAAATCTTATGATAAGGTTATTGAGATGTCTTCACCTGATTACGCTCTCGGCGCTTGGACTGCTAAGGGCGATATATTCAAGGCCATAGGCAAGTACGAGGAATCAATTAAGGCCTACAATAAGGTCATAGAAATAGCTCCAAAAGAAGCTTCTTATGCATGGGAAGGCAAAGGCCTTGCACTGGAGGCTTTAGGTCGAAATTCTGAAGCAAATGCAGCCTTCTCGGAGGCAAAGATGCTTATGCATCGGTAGTGAATCAATTATGGGTTGAAATTTAGATCTGCCGCTGAAGTTCGCTTAACTGGATACCGATCTTCTCATGATGTCTTCCTCGGAACATATTTATGAGATCGTTAACAACAGGCACATTCTGAAAACCATACCCTATTTCTGGATCACTAACTATGCATCAGAGCTAATTTTTTTATTTTTCTGATGTTAGTGATGAACGATTGCTGAAATTATTAGCAGAGATAGTCAAAAAATGATGAAAGGAGGATTTCCCTCCTTTCGATTTAGATACATCCTTCCTGGCGGACGCTAGGCCAGGAAGGTAAGGTGCACGGCACACCATAGGAGTATGCGTGCGTTCTAGCATACCAACAGGCTTCACCTGTTGTGCTAAATCCATTTCCATAGCCTTCGCAACTGCCTTCGGCTAGGCGACACCAGCAATTTGCCATTCCTTTTTCACCTCCGTTTATTTATTCACCTGTCGTAGTATGGCGCCATCTTGGTGACAATGAATGGAAACTCCTCAGTCACGTCCACTCTAACGAAATATTTCTCCATGATACCAGTCTCTCTGTTAGTGAAAGAGAATACCACTGATATTATCTTGCGACTATCGCTTAATCTGGAGGGAATGGCTTCTGCCGAAGTTAGTGAAAAGCTATTTTCAAGCTTTTCTGCAGCCGTAGAATATATGGCGAGATAGCGTACAGCTAGGTAGTTGAGTGCCCGATGTTTTTCTGTGGATCCAGTGTTATCTGCTATCTGCATCATCCTTCGGAACAGTTCTAACGCAGCAGCTTTGAATTTCTCATCGGCGACCAGTTCTGGATGGATAGACTTCATGAAGTTGTTGTATTCAAGGGAATAGAGATGATCAACAAGTACCATGGGCACTTCTTGCCCGCACATCTCTGGAGGAGCTACCGGGCCTTTACGACCTACTACCACCTGTCTATCCAGGGAGCATGCAGATGGTCGGATGGCATCCAATAAGATATCGAGATCTTCAGGGCCTGTGGGTAGCAGAATGTAAATCGGCACTCCTTCCTTGGTGAGAATCCAGGAAAGCTTTCGTGCTAGATACCTGTTTTCGGGCTGCGACAGAACAGAGTAGAAGGCCTGCTGATGCTCAAAATTAGCAGACTTCGATCTTTCGAGGATCTGAACGTACTCTTTTTCTATCGATCGATTAGGGAAACGAGCTTCAATCTGTCCCAGAACATAGACATATGGGAGGGATTTCAAACCGCAAGTTCCCTTATTTTCGCTCTTTTCATTTCCACTGGTCTTTGAGCCCTCTGGAGAGGATTTCGCCGAACAGGCTGAGCATTTCTTTTGTGGCTGTGCTGATGACGATTCTTGGACTGATTGATCCATATATTTCATCTCCCTATTGTGATTCTTGCAGCCAAGAGGAGACTGCTATTCACGATTTTTGCTCCATTCGGTTTAGTCGGGGTTTTACCCCGCCAAACACTAAGTAGACTTGATAGATTAAATATTTGCCGATTTTGTTCACAAATAATAAACTATTTTGCTCATATTTGATGAATAATTTGTTCACATTTAGTGAACGATCTCCGAAAAACCGCTATCCGAAAGCTTTAATCGTAGGTTATCATCTGTAGTTCATTGCCTGTATCCCGAAGAGCTGCGCATACTCTCCCTTCAAAGCCATCAGCTCCTCATGAGTCCCCTTCTCAGAGATGTGCCCATCATTCAGAAGACACTGGCTGGACAGAGGCGGCGCTCTCAATGAAATCGATCGCAGAGAAGGGGCCAATGCTTTCTTCGCCAAAGCTTTCGGCAGAGTTATGCTGTAAGCTTATTAAATTTCTTATTGAGATAAATGATGATACATAATATCGAAAGGTTCATATATTGTCATAACTCTATGAAAAATAGAGCCAGGGAAAGCGGCGTTTAACAATTTGGTGGGATGTAATGATTGAGAAGACAGAGCTGGCACACATTCTAATTTTAGAGGAACCAAACGCTGTTGTCAAGGGAAAGACGGAATCCAACGTCTGCGGCATTTTTATTGGGCGCATATCAAGGGGATGAGCACAATGGCTTTATCGCCTGCTGAGGAGCAATACTCCGAAATATGCATAAATCCCATTGCTCTTCAAAAGAGACTGATTCAGGAGCTTCTTAATCTTAGAGAAGAGAGACAGCAGTTACTGGCAAAGCTAAGAGACCTGAGCAGCACTCCGGAACCCGATCGGGATCTTGTTGCTTCTGTTAACGGCGCACTAGATCTTAAGGGGGATATTTCCAAGCAAGCCGGTGTGCCGTTTGAGGTCTCTGCGAAGATGCTCGAAATGGACCTGACCATTCAGATCCTGGAGCAAAGAATTAGCGCCATGGAGGAGAAGAAGAGGACTTCTCATGGCAGAGCGACGGCACACAGGATCAAGAGGCTTGAGGAGCTTTTAAAGGATTACGGGGGATCGCAGGCCTTCAAGCAGCTTCAGAGCGATCTGGGGCTTAGCCCCTCCCAGTTCACGCGTCTGGTGAAGTGCCTTGATAAGCGATGCTTTGAGATCCAGAGATGTCCAGGCGCGCAGAGAGGGGAGAAAATGCTGATACTCAAGTGATGGGGTAAAGGCTTTCTAACACCTATTGAGTTTTGACGTGAAATGTGAATATTTAAGGAGAAAGAAGGCTTAATAATCACTTATATTACCTTTAATGCTTTATTAATATTTGGATTCGGATGAGATTTTACTTAAGATTTATATTTCATATTTGAACTGCAAAATCGATAATAATCTACTGGATTTTGGCTCTAAAATTGCTTTTATTTAAATAGATCGCTTTTACTTTTTATGCAAAAACTAAAATTTATATAGGAGTGCGACAATTGGATAGTTTGGCGGGGTCAAATCCCCGACTAAAAAGAACGGAGTATGGAAGAAATGGAAGTATTTGAAGGAGAAACAGTAGCTGGAACAGGAGAAAATGCCCCAGCACCCTGCTGTCTCTCATGTGGTTGCAGTGGTAGCCTTGGATACAACCAGATGAACGCTCAATGGAATGCTGGTAACTGGTAGGCACCCTGGAGCAATATAAGGAGGACGGTATCTGTAACGATCGTTACAGATATTCCTTCCTTATATTTAACCAAATTAACGAAGTTGTGGTTCGCTATTGTACAAGTGCGAATGAATACGGATCCCCTGAAATGGGCTTCAAACATCGAAGTTATGAGATGGATGGTGAAGAAACATGTTGGAATTTGAGACTATGGCAAAAAATATGTATGCATGGGACGATGAAAAAGGCCTGTTTATTCCATTCTCATCAACTATGAGGGCCGTAAAAAGCGAGATTTCAAAACTTAACTCTGTATCAAAAGAAATGGTCATTGAACGACTAAAAGATGATTTTAATTGTGATGATATTTCTTTTTGTTACAATTGGTTAAAAAAATGGGAGAAAATTCATGTTCCCGACTATAAATCTCAAATCCCAAAGGAAATTGACAAATCAGAAATAAAAAGTTATTTATTTGCGCATTGTCTCTCACAACTTTCATTATGCACTACTGAAGATTGCAATTTTAGATGTAGATATTGTTCCTTTTCCGACTTTTATGAATATAACCGCGGCTATTCCGATAAATATATGGATTTTGATACTGCAAAGAAAGCAATAGACTATTTTATCTCACTATTAAATGAGGGAAAGAAATATAATCCTATAAGAAAACCCGCATTGGGGTTTTACGGAGGCGAACCCTTATTAAATTTTGGATTGATAAAAAAATGTATAGAATATATAGAAAGTATCTATAATGACTATGAAATTATATACACTATTACAACAAATGGAAGTATGCTAGATAAAAAAAGAGCAAATTGGCTTATGGAGCATGATTTTATTATATTTGTTAGTTTAGATGGACCGGAAGACGAGCATGACAGGCTTAGAATTTATGAAAATGGAAAAGGATCATTCAGAGATGTCATTAAGAATGTGACTCGAATTATTAGGAAAGGATATAAAGAAATCTATTGTATGCCAGTTTTTGATTGGAAAAGCGATCTTTTTAAGCGCGAAGAATTCTTCAATAGAAATGACATCCCTTCTGTAGCGCGTATAGCTTTAGTTAATAATATTGAGGGGTGTAGGTACTATGAGCAGTTTACGGAGAAAGATTATTCTGCCTTTTTAGGGCAGTTAGAAAGAGCTAGATCCTGCTATTATAAGGACCTTAACCTTCAAAGAGGGAAAGAAAAACTCTCATTTTTCGATAAATTAGTCGGTTTGGATCCTGGAGAGGATCTTTTTAAAAGTGTATCAATCTATATCCAGCCATTAATAATGCCATTTACTGGCGCATGTATACCAGGAAGAAAGCTATTTGTAGATGTATATGGTAATTATCATGCGTGCGAGAGGGTAAATAGCTCATTTCCTATTGGAAATGTGAATGATGGATTAAATTTTGAAAAAATTAGCAAATTAATTGTGGGTTATCTTAGAAGCATGGATAAATGCCCAAGTTGTAAGGTTAGCCGAAAATGTACCTATTGTTACCAGAATTTCATGACTGATAATGGGTTTTCACCATCTTCAACGGTCTGCGAAAATATCGAATCTATTAAGAAAGCCTCTTTTGCTAGGTCATTTAATATAGCCGAGATATATCCAGAATTTGTTGAAGAAAGTAATTATAAGCATAAAAATATAAAAAAATACTATGGTGATGATCGAAATGTATTTCAGACTTAACCCAGAGTGCTATCTCATAAGGGGGGAGAGATGCGGTGCTATCTTCGATTTAATAGATACCAAAATATACGCTCTAAATCAACAAGAAACAAAGTTAGTGACAGCTTGTGAAAAAAATGACCCAATTAGCGGGGATGAAAAATTACTTAATGAGCTTAAACAGCTTTGTTTAGGAAATTTTTATCCTAATAAAATATATGTACAGAAACTGAGGGTAGGCTCTCGTGAGAATAAATATAATCCGCTCAACCCGATTGAACCACCGGACCTTCATAGAGCCTTCTTAGAGATAAATAATTCATGTAATAGAGATTGTTGGTTCTGCGGTTATCACGGGATTAAAAGAAGCTTAGGCTGCATGGGCTGTAATAAATGGAAAGAGAATGGCAGTGCTTTAAGTATAGAAAAATGGAAAATTGTTATAGACGGGCTAAGGGACCTACGCTGTAGAGACATTTTTATAACAGGAGGAGATTTGACGTTGGCTTGGGATAATACTCTGGAGATTTTAGATTATGCAAGTAGGAAATTCAGCAATATCTATACGATTCTACATCAGCAAAGCATATCCTCCGAGAAATTGGATAATTTGGACAATATGTCTAAAGTGATAGTCCAAACTGATGACTTAAATGGTGCCCAATATGAAAATCTATTAATGCTCTTGGTGGTAGAACCTGGGAGAGGGGGAGATACAAATAGCTTAAAAAGGAAAAATATAATGAAGGACTACATTATCGGAAACAGAAAATTCTTATCAAATAATCGAGTATTAACGTCAAAAAACAAGATTATGCCAGTAAATATGTATAAGTTTTTGGATAATATAGAATACCACCCTTGTCTAGGCCATACATTAGCAATATGTCACAACGGGAATGTTACTCCATGTCCACTAATGAGGCGTCATAAATTTGGCAATGTGAGAAATAGTGAGATTTATACTGTTTTCGAGAAAGAATGGAGAAGCATATATGAATTTTGGGGATTAAATTTAGATAAAATAGATCGATGTACCGGTTGCGAGTTCAGATACGCCTGTACTGACTGTAGGGCCTTGGAAGAAAATCTAACAGGAAAATTAGATGGTAAGCGGCTGTGCAGTTACAATCCAAAAGAAGGAGAGTGGTATTAATGGACCATAGTTATAAGTATTTCTTTATGAAGTTTGTTAGACCGCATGCTCATACTCTAGCGTTCCTCCTCGTCTTGGAGTTTATTGGCATGCTCTTTACTTTCGTCAGTCCGTTGCTGGCAAAATCTCTAATAGATGATGTCTTTATAGGCAGAAGGACCGAGCTATTCGGTTACATCCTTTTGGGGACCGCCGCAACATACATTATTTCGGCGGTTTCGACTTACCTCTCTGGCTATGGCAAAGGAAAATTGGATTTGGTTCTATTCAATGATGTGACCAAAGAGGCCTTCGATGCGGTCCAGTCTGCATATATTAAAAAAACCCAAGAAATGAAGGTAGGAGACCTTCTTAGTCGCATCGTGGCCAATACTAGATCAGCTATAATTATATTTACTCAGATAGTTCCACAGTTTGTTGTTAATGTGGCACGCATAATTACACCTTTTACCATAATGCTTTTCTATGATTGGAAGCTAACTCTTATTGTAACAACTCCAGCATTGTTCTTTCTTCTTCCTATGTTATTTTTTGGAAAAAGATTGGAACAGACGCAAAAGATATCTCTCGAGAAAACCGGCTCAATATATTCATTTCTAAAAGAAAGTCTTACAATGATACCATTGATAAAGGTCTTTGGCCTTGAAAGGTGGTCTCGAGATAAGTTCAATGAACAGATGAAGGATTACTACGATGTATCCATAGATTATACAAAAAATAATTCAATGGGATCCTCTGTGAATTCTCTAATTTACGGAGTACCTATAGCTTTGCTTATCCTTTTCGGTGGTCCGATGGTAATACAAGGTTCTTTGACCATAGGCACGTTTACCCTTTTCATGACCAATGTCGCTCTCGTCTTCGGCCCCATTTCACAGTTTGCTTTCTTATGGTCGTATTATAAGAGCTCTTCGCCCGCCTTCGACAGAGTAAAGAATATATTTGAGCTAGAGCAGGACAAGGGAGGCGATAAAGAATTGGTAGTGAAAGAGGGCTCTGTAACGTTTAATGATGTCTGGTTCTCCTACGACAATAGGCCCATCCTCCAGCGATTTAATGCTACCTTTAAGAAGGGCTTGAATTATGTAGTAGGAGATAACGGGACAGGGAAGTCTACTATCCTCAAATTATTGTGTTCTTTTTATCCTTTAGAGCAAGGAAAAATCACAATTGATGGACAGGATATTTTCGAAGTAAGGAGAGAAGATTTGAGGAAAAACGTCTCCATGATATTTTCCGATCCCTATCTGTTTGATGGCACCATTTATGAGAACATTCACATAGGTAACCTATTGGCGTCTAAAGAAGAGATCATCAAAGCTGCAAAGTTAGTTAGAGTGCACGAGTTTATAACGAGTTTGCCACAGGGGTATGAAACGCAGGTTGGAGAGGGCGGATTGAAGCTATCGAGCGGGGAAAAGCAAAAGATTGCATTGGCAAGGGCAGTTTTGAAGGACTCCCCGATAGTACTTCTGGATGAAGTGACGAAGTCTGTAGACGCAGACTCAAGAAAGTCGATCAATGAAGTCATTAAGAACTTTAAGAATAAAAAAACAATCATCATTATCACACATAATCCGAGCGAAATAGAGCAAGACAGCAATATAATCGATTTAGGACAGGAAAGTAGACGCGAAAACCACGTCCATCATTCCTTCGAAGTACCTTTGTCAAAAGCAATATTTTCATAAATGACGTATTATCTTTATTTGTAGTTGTCAGGAGAGCTTGCCCACATGACTCACCATAAAATTTATATCGTTATGCATCGTATCTCGTCAAACGCCGTAAGCAAAGCGACAAGAGAGTGTCGGGGACAATTGAAATGGCATATTTAGGTAGAGTAATTTTGATAGCTCTCTATCACATGTCGAAGTAGTGATTGTGGTATTGATGAGTGAACGAAATGGATTAGCGGAAGCTGGACAAGCCTATAGCAGGCTATCAATATTAGAATTAATAGCACTGCTTGCGCTCGTTTCAGTATATGCAATGAATCAACCCATAAGAAGATCGTCTAAAGGTCATATCCATCGGCATACTATATCAAGGGAGGTACTTTTATGATGAGTAAAAAATTTTTCTATATTCTATCGTTAATAGGATTAATAATATTACCTTCAGGCGCAATAGAGAGCGGCAATCCTGCTCTCTATTATGCCTATAAAGGGCTGGAGAAGTTTGGAGTCGAAGATGCATGGGGTATGGGCTATACAGGCAAGGGGGTAAATGTAGCGGTAATAGATAGCGGCATAGACTTCGCCACTCCAGACCTCATAGGGACTCAGGCCCATATTTCGAATAAAAGCTCTCTTTACTATGGCTGGCCAATCGTGATCGATCTGGATTCTCTAATACAATATCAGCAAGATTCAAATCACTTGTTTATTCGGAGTCGCTATGCGAATACCTCCTCAACCGATGTGAGAGGCTACCAGACGACGGGAACTAGCAAGAGTGACATCTACCACATTGGCGACCATCCCGATATGCATCTCACCCAGTTTCATGGCCAGCCTGTGAAGGTTCTCCTGGTCGATGAGAAAAGCCCCAATATATACGATACAGTTTATGTCGATCTGAACAATAATCATGATTTCAGAGACGATAAACCATGCAGGAAAGGGGATGAGATATCCTATTGGGATAGAGATAACGATGGCTATCCAGATGAATCGGGAGGCATGATCTACTTCATAGCAGATGGCAAGACGCCTCTGCCCCTATCCAGAATGCTTTACGGTGAAGACACAAAAATACCTAAGAATGGTGAGTTGGTTGCCTTCCATTACGATGATGGCTCTCATGGAACAATGTGCACTGGAATAATAGCTGCTCAGGGAAAAAATATCAAGGGAATAGCTCCGGATGCCAAAATCATACCGATTCAAAATTCGAGAGAGAACGACATGCTTCTTTATTTCCTCGCTTCACTCGGCTATGATGGAGTTCCAAATACGAGAGATGAAGCGGACATTATAAGCAAAAGCGGAGGCTTTTCGTATCTCTTCAACAAAGGTGCTGACGAGGGTTCAACCTTCTTAGAATATCTAATTACTAACATTTCGCCATTTACAACCATGATTTTTGCGAATGGAAACGATGGATCGGGATACGGCACCAGTCAGTCTCCATCGAGTGAGCACGTAATCAACGTTGGTGCAATTTATGATCTGTGGTGGAATAATTCTTCCTATAGCGAGGATGTAGTCTGTTTTTCTTCTCGTGGTCCAAATGCCCTGGGTCAGGTCAAGCCTAATGTGTTGGCTACTGGCTATCTCGCACCTAGAGTCTTACCTTTGTGGGATACTCATAGTGGCAAAGCTGCATGGAACAATAACTGTGGAGGGACTAGCGGCGCAACACCACACGTTGCAGCAGTTATGGCCCTGATATACCAAGCTTACAAAGAGAAATACGGAGAATTCCCCACATCTGAGAAGGCCAGGGATATCCTCATGTCCTCAGCCACAGACATCGATGAAGAGGTCTTCGTCCAGGGTTCAGGGATCGTAAATGCCAGAAAGGCGATTGAAATCGCATCAGGGGATGATGGAGTTCTGATTGAGCCTGCGCTACTTGTTACAAAGCCTGTTGAGGCTGGATCTAACCTGAAGTTCAACTTCACGATCTCAAACTACTCCAGTAAGACGATCGATCTAAAGCCACAGATACTCATAAAGGACAAAATAAAAAACTTGTCATTTGAATCGACAGAGGAAAACGCCTTCTTTCCAATACATAGTGATATGCTTGACTGTGATCTGATAAAGGTCTCCTCTTATTATCCCAGAGATACCAGGAGCACGAAGTTGGATAAATATGAGGGTTTTGATATCTATCTATATAATTGGGAAGATAGGGACATAGATGGAGAGGTACAAGAAAGCGAACTTGAAGCCATCGCTGTAGTCGCTGATGATGTGAGTCTCGGATTTACTTCCGAGGTGAGAATGCATCATCCTGTGGAACGATCGGGTGACGGAATCGTAGCTGGCCTGAAAAGAAGAGGTGAAATCAAGAACGATGAGGTTCATGTGGTGATTGAGACATACAAATGGAAACCTTGGAACATCGGAATAAATATCGATGGTAATAATGTCCACGTTTCAATACCAATGCCTAACACCACCGGAATGTATCAGGGAAAAATACTCTTAGAATACAATGGCGAGCGGCAGTGTATCCCTGTATCTTTCTCAACACACAGAAATGATGATATCCAAATAAACAATACTGCGGATATCTACGAAAATGCAAAGATCTATGGAAGATTCGAAGGAGAAGGCAAAAGGTGCTGGGATTCAAGAATCTATCCAATATATCACCATGGTCACGATCTAGCAACCATTGATGTTACATGGGAAGACCCAAATACAGATATCGATGTTTATCTCTATGGAGGACATGATTTTAACACTTCAAAGATCTGGAAATTTCCTACAACCCCACCCATAGAGCTGCCCGAACTGAGAGTCTTAAAAGAAAACGGGCATAGCATGATGATCAGAGGATTCCACGCTATTGTTCGCGGAGATAAATATATTGGCGGAGGCTATAGCAGGTTTTACACATCCACGGGAGAGAACAAAGAAGTGATATCCGGCATATTGACAGAAGGTCTAAATCTTATCGTTATCGACCAAGTGTTCTCAGGAGGCAAGAAATACGGAGAGAACGTGACAATAAACATCAATGTCACGCCTTTTAAGCCAATAGATCTCAAAGCAAAAGCTGGAGATATAATAAGCTTCCTGCCGCCTGGAATAGATTGCATAATAGGCTTTTCCGGTGCTGAAGAGGTCAAAGGCGAGGAGTTTGGCTTCAGCCCGAAGGCCTTTCAGGCGGAAGAAGGAGATGTGATAATTATACGTTCCAACGATACTGAATACTCGCCACAGATATTCTTTGATTCAAACGAAAATGGAACTATGGATTGGGGTAACGATATGTACTTCAGATTAAATGGCAGTAGTACGATGGACGAGCTAATATTCGCCGAAAAGAGGTATGATGATATAAATCCATTTTATACTGATCTAATACCAATCCATAAAAAAGGAACTTACTTCCTTCTGGTCATGAATCCTTACGGCCGTCTCGAATTATATCATATGAAAAACCGATACGAGAATAATTCTAGCGCATCAATAAAGATCAAAGTGCCCGAACAAGCAGGGGCCTATTTGGGGATAGCAGAAAAGGGTGGAACTCTCATTCCTATTCCTGTTAAACTGACGGTGGAGGCTGGGGAGCCGACGTCTATCTGTTTAGACGCCGTGAACCATACTGATCGGAGCCTGCCCTTCGAAGTTACGCTGAAGGTACAAGACAAATTTGGCAACCTAGTCGAAAATACAACAACTGCCGGGGTAGAGTTTAACGACGCTACGAAGAAGGTTGATCTTGTAAAAGGAATTGGATCGATCAACTTAACAGCGCCTAATAAAGCAGGAAGATATAAGGTTAAAGTGCAGAGCCAATATGGCATAGCGGAAAAAGATATTGAAATCGCTGATAAAGCCCTTAATGGAACGGGTAATACCAGCATCAACAGCCCAGGGAGCGCAGAAGCGATATCTGAAGCTAAAGAAACTATGCCTTCAGATGAAAAGAAGGACTCGATTAAAGAAGTTCAATCGGTATCGGTCCTCTCGGACAGTGGCAATATAAGACTTACCTGGCAGGCTTCGGAGGGAGTTGATCATTATAACGTGTACCGCCTCAAAGATGGTGCCCCTGAAAAGCTTGCTGAAGTGAAGAGTCCCGAATATATTAAGAAAGGAGAACTCTGGAAGAGTTATACCTTCAGAATCTCTGCCGTGAACAGCGAAGGAAATGAGAGTGAACTTAGCGATCCTGTGGGGATCGTGGTTACTCCATGAAATAGGGTGGGTGTTGCCCTTCACACTCCACTAATTTTATGGTTCGATAGAAGTAACAGAGGATAACTATGCGGATACACAATGAGCTATTAAGATCAATCCTTATTCTGTCGTTAATTGGATTAGTAATACTACCTTCAGGCGCGATGGAGAGCGGTAATCCTGCGTTATACAATGCATATAATGGCTTAGACAAACTCGGAGTCGAAGATGCTTGGGATATGGGCTATACAGGCGAGGGTGTGAAGGTAGCTGTAATGGACAGTGGCGTAGATTTTGCCACTCCTGACCTTATCGGGACTCAGGCCCGAGTCACCAATGCCAGCTCACCTTACTATGGATGGCCGTTGGTGATCGATATCGATTCTCTAGCCCATTACATTCAAGGCTCGGAGAACTTCCTTGTCCAAAGCCAATATGCAGATACTACGTCCACCAATGTGAGCGGCTATCAAGTAACCGGGACCAGCAAAAGCGGCATCTATCATATTGGAGCCCATCCTGATAGTCACCTTGCTCAATTTTACGGACAGCCTATTAAGGTCCTATTAGAAGACGAAAGAACTCCTAACACTTATGACACCGTGTACGTGGATCTGAATAATAATCATGATTTTCGAGATGACAAACCCTGTAGAAAGGGCGATGAGATCTCATACTGGGACAGGGAAAATGACGGCTATCCGGATGAGTCTGGCGGCATGATTTATTTCATAGCGGATGGAAAAACGCATCTGCCACTCTCGGAAATACTCTATGGGGAGAAGGCAAAAATACCGAAGAATGGAGAACTGATTGCATTTGAGTATGATGACTCCGGTCATGGAACCATGTGTGCCGGTATAATTGCTGCTCAGGGGAGAAATATCAAAGGCATCGCTCCGGATGCAAAAATAATGCCTGTGCGAAATTCGATAGAAAGTGACATGCTTCTCTACCTACTCACATCAATAGGATCTGACGGTGTCCCAAATACAGGAGACGAGGCCGATGTTGTAAACCGAAGCGGGGGCTTTTCGTACCTATTCAACAAGGGGGCAGACGAAGGCTCGGCCTTCCTGGAGTATCTGACTACTATTATCTCGCCATCTACGACAATTGTAACTGCAAACGGAAACGACGGATCTGGATATGGTACCTGTAGTTCCCCATCAAGTGAACATGTGATCAATGCAGGCGCGATCTACGACCTCTGGTGGAATAATTCATCGTATAGCGGGGATTTAGCTAGCTTCTCCTCTCGCGGTCCTAACGCTCTGGGACAAATAAAGCCGAATGTTTTGGCGGTTGGTTATCTTGCACCCAGAGTTTTACCCTTGTTCGAAACCCACAATGGCAAAACTGCATGGAATGATATGGGTGGTGGAACCAGTAGTGCAACGCCGCATGTCGCCTCAGTTGTCGCTCTGATCTACCAGGCCTACAAAGATGCACACGGGAAATTCCCGACCTCTGAAAAGGCCAGGGATATTCTCATGTCCTCAGCTACAGACATTGACGAAGAGATATTTGCTCAGGGTTCCGGAATAGCAAATGCCAAGAGGGCAGTAGAAATTGCTTCCGGAAAAGATGGTGTTCTGGTTGAACCGGCACTATTGGTAACAAGTCCTGTCGAGGCCGGATCTGATCTAGTGTTTGATTTCAATATCACAAACTATTCCAGTGAGAAGATCGACCTAAGGCCCCAAACGCTGATAAGAGATAAAAGATCGGAGCTAACGCTGAAATCATCGAACAAAGATATCCGTTTTAAATTACCAAAGGACATGCTTGATTGCGATTTGCTGAAGATCTCCTCATATTATCAAAGGGAGGCAAGAAGCACAAAATTGGAGAGATATGAAGGGTACGACCTATATCTCTACAATTGGAGAGATGTCAACGGCGATGGAGAGGCTCAAGATGCTGAACTAGAAGCTATAGTATCACCGCCCAGGGATATGGGCCTGGGATTTACTTCCGAGGCCAGGATCCATAATCCATACGATCGAACAAATGACGGAGCCGTCGCTATATTGAGAATAAGGGATAAGATCGAGAGCGATGAGATAAATGTGATCTTGGAGGGTTTCAACTGGAAAACATGGGAAATAGGAATGAATCTAAATGGGAAGCATTCCCGAATCTCAATACCAACAACCAATACCACTGGTGTGTATCAGGGTAGGATAGTCGTAGAATACGGTAAAGAGAGACAATGCATTCCTGTTTCTTTCTCAACATACAGGCATGACGAGATCAGAATAAATAATACAAATGAGATTTATGAGAACGCCAAGATCTATGGAAGGTTCGAGGCTGAGCCTAGTAAGTTCTGGGACACAAGATTTTATCCGATATATCATGAGGGCCGCGATTTGGCGTCCATCGAAGTAACATGGGAAGATCAGGATACCGATATAGACGTCTATCTTTATGGGCAGAATACCTTCAATGCCTCAGAGATTTGGCCATTTCCTGCAATGGCCCCCATAGACGTGCCTGAACGGAAAGTGCTAAAGGAGAATGGGCGCAGTACTCAGGTCTCTGGAATCAATGTCTTGCCTTATGGAGATCGAGGTGTTGGCGGTAGTTACAACAAATTTTACACATCCACGGGAAAAAACAGAGAAATCATTACTGGCGAGCTTACTGATGGGCTGAACCTGATAGTCTTGCATGAAGTGGTCTCTACAGGAAAAATGTACGGAGAGAATGTAACCATAAACGTCAGCGTAATGCCTTTTCAATCAATTGAACTCAAAGCCAAGGCTGTAGATCGATTGACCATACAACCTACTCATATGGATAGTATAATCGGCTTCTCAACGGGAGACGAGATCAAAGGCGAAGATCTCGGCTTCAATTCAAGGTCATTCTGGGCAGAGGAGGGAGATGTGATTGTGATCAGCTCCAATGACACAGAGTATTTCCCACAGATATTCTTCGACTCAAATCAGAATGGTACGTTGGATTGGGGTCCAGGAGCGTTCTTCAACTCAAGTGATAGTTGCCCTGCCGACGAACTGATATTTGGTAAGAGGAGATATGATGAGATTGATACATCTCATACCGATATCATACCTATACACAAGAGCGGGACTTATCTTCTTCTTATGAACAATCCTTATGGCCGTTTTGAATTTTATCATCTGAAAAATCGATATCAGGCTAAAGCCAATGGCCTAATTGATATCAAGTCACCAGAGCGGTCTGGGTCCTACCTGGGCATTGCCGAAAAAGATGGAAACCTGATACCAGTTCCAGTTACGCTGCTGGTTGAGCCGGGAGAACCTGTATCCATTGGTCTGAATTTCGATAACATCACCGAACGCAGCAAATCATTTCCGGTCGATTTGGAGTTACAGGACCGGTTCGGAAATCCGGTTGAAAAAGCTGCTGAGGCTACAGTAGAATTCGACAACGTATCTCAGAAAGTGAACCTGGTCAACGGATCAGGCTATATCAATTTGACCGCTCCACATAAGTACGGCACATGCCAGATCAAAGCGAAAAGCAGCTATGGCGTGACCGAAAGAGAGATCAAGATCGCTGATCTGGCACCATTGCCGACCGCAGATGCCAATATCAGTTCGGATATGGCAGTGCAGGTAGCACAGATGACGGCAGAGCTGCCAAAGGAGAAGGCTGATCACCCAAAGAAAGTCGAATCAGTATCATCTATCTTGACAAGTGGCAATATAAGTCTCACCTGGCAGGCTTCAGAGGATGCCGACCATTACAATGTGTATCGCCTTAAAGGTGTCTCATCAGAGAAGCTTGCTGAAGTAAAGAGTCCCGAATATACTATGAAAGGAGAACTCTGGAAGAGCTATACTTTCAGGGTCTCTGCCGTGAACAGCGAAGGAAATGAGAGTGAATTAAGCGATCCTGTGGGGATAGTGGTTACTCCATGAAATAGAGTGGGTGTTGCCCTTCACACTCCACTAATTTTATGGTTCGATAGAAAATAACAGAGGATAACTATGCGGATACACAATAAGCTATTAAGATCAATCCTTATTCTGGGTACCGAGCTCG